>NZ_JASHAQ010000005.1:0-125477 GCF_047465035.1 Streptococcus infantis | reverse complement strand
TTTATGTTTGGTCATAGTAGGCCTCATTTCTACCACAAACGTCTCACACTTAATTCCACCATAAAAATCCGTTTTAGACTAATTTCCACTTTGGTCAGATAAGTGGAAGTTACTTTGAGAAGTTTCCATACTGAGAAAAATACAAGAGTGATGATAAAATAATTTTACTTTTTCATTCCTTTTTGATATAATAGACAACAAGAAAGAATATCTTATCAGTAAATCCCAAGCGAGCCTGTGATAGTGAGAGTCAGGTGATTGAGAGATGAGTGTGGCGCTTTTGGTAAATTTTAAAAAATAATGAAGTAATAAATTAGGGTGGAACCGCGTTTCTGACGCCCCTAGGTCACTTGACTTAGGAGCAAAGACACGGTTCTTTTTGTATTCTAGGTCGCAAGAAATTATAGAAAAAGGAGTTAATAATGTCTAAAAAACTAACCTTCCAAGAGATTATCTTGACTTTGCAACAATACTGGAATGACCAGGGTTGTATGCTCATGCAGGCTTATGATAATGAAAAAGGTGCGGGAACTATGAGTCCTTACACTTTCCTTCGTGCTATCGGTCCTGAGCCATGGAATGCGGCTTATGTAGAGCCATCACGTCGTCCAGCAGACGGTCGTTACGGGGAAAATCCAAACCGTCTTTACCAACACCACCAATTCCAAGTGGTTATGAAACCATCACCATCGAACATTCAAGAGCTCTATCTTGAGTCATTGGAAAAATTGGGAATCAATCCTTTGGAACATGATATTCGCTTCGTTGAAGATAACTGGGAAAACCCATCAACTGGATCTGCAGGTCTTGGTTGGGAAGTGTGGCTTGATGGTATGGAAATCACTCAGTTCACTTACTTCCAACAAGTAGGTGGTTTGGCAACAGGTCCTGTCACAGCTGAGGTCACTTATGGTTTGGAGCGTTTGGCTTCCTATATCCAAGAAGTAGACTCAGTTTATGATATCGAGTGGGCTCCAGGTGTTAAATACGGAGAAATCTTCCTTCAACCAGAATATGAGCATTCAAAATACAGCTTTGAAGTTTCTGACCAAGATATGCTTCTTGAAAATTTCGAAAAATTTGAAAAAGAAGCTGGGCGTGCCTTGGAATTGGGGCTTGTTCACCCGGCCTATGACTACGTTTTGAAATGTTCACATACCTTTAACTTACTTGATGCTCGTGGAGCAGTATCCGTTACAGAACGTGCTGGTTATATCGCTCGTATCCGTAACTTAGCCCGTGTCGTAGCTAAAACATTCGTAGCTGAACGCAAGAAACTTGGTTTCCCACTTCTTGACGAAGCCACACGCGCCAAACTCCTAGCAGAAGAGGAATAATAAAAACAGTTACAAGAATAGAAAAAGGGCGAACAAAGTGAGCCCGTATGGCATCCAGAGGCAAGTCGAAGACTTGCTAAAGGGATAGGCACCGCCGTACTGATATCTGGGGATTTTTGAAACTTTAGGTTCAAAAATCAGTTGGCTAAATCCACTTTGATGAGACTGTTGGAAATCTTTGTCAAGAAGACAGAAGATTTCCCCACAGACTCACAAAGTTAGTTAGCAACGTCCCCAGTACCTAAGGTGCCTATCAAAAAGAAGAAATTTTGTAAAGGAAAAAACATGGCAAAAAATTTATTAGTAGAACTAGGACTCGAAGAGTTACCAGCCTACGTTGTCACACCAAGTGAAAAACAACTAGGTGAAAAAATGGCAGCCTTCTTGAATGAAAACCGCCTTTCATACGAAGGAATTCAAACTTTTTCAACTCCACGTCGTTTGGCTGTTCGCGTACTTGGCTTGGCAGACCAACAAACGGATTTGACTGAAGATTTTAAAGGACCTTCTAAAAAAATTGCTTTGGATGCAGAAGGAAATTTCTCTAAAGCAGCGCAAGGGTTTGTCCGTGGTAAAGGATTGACTGTAGATGATATCGAATTCCGTGAAATCAAAGGTGAAGAATATGTCTACGTAACTAAGCATGAAGCTGGAAAACCAGCTGAGGAAGTTTTGACTGGAATTCCAGAAGTGTTGGCTAGTTTAAGCTTCCCAGTAAGTATGCACTGGGCAAACAATACCTTTGAATATATCCGTCCAGTCCATACATTGACAGTTCTTTTGGATGATGTGGCACTCGATATGGATTTCCTAGATATTCATTCAGGAAGAGTCAGTCGTGGACATCGTTTCCTTGGTCACGAAGTAGAAATTCAGCATGCTGACAGCTATGAAGAAGACCTGCGCAAAGTTTATGTTATTGCAGATAGCACTGAACGCGAAAATATGATTCGTGAGCAAATTAAGGCTATTGAAGCTGCAGAAGGTGTACAGGTACAAATTGATGAAGGACTTTTGAATGAAGTTTTGAATTTGGTTGAATACCCAACTGCCTTCATGGGGAATTTTGATCCTAAGTACCTAGAGGTTCCAGAAGAAGTTTTAGTCACTTCAATGGAAACTCATCAACGTTACTTTGTAGTTCGTGATCTTGATGGAAATCTAAAACCAAACTTTATTTCTGTTCGTAACGGAAATGCAGAGTATTTGGATAATGTCATCCAAGGAAATGAGAAAGTCTTGGTGGCACGTCTTGAAGATGGTGAATTCTTCTGGCGTGAAGACCAAAAACTCAAGATTGAAGATCTTGTAGCTAAATTATCACACGTAACCTTCCATGAAAAGATTGGTTCACTTCGTGAGCACATGATTCGTACAGGGCAAATTGCTATCCTTTTGGCAGAAAAAGCAGGTTTATCGGTAGATGAAACTGTTGACCTTGCTCGTGCTGCAACCATTTATAAGTTTGACCTCTTGACTGGTATGGTTGGTGAATTTGATGAGCTTCAAGGGATCATGGGTGAGAAATATGCTCTTCTCGCTGGTGAGAATGTAGCAGTAGCACAAGCTATTCGTGAACACTACCTTCCAGATTCTGCAGATGGTGCTCTTCCTGAGTCTAAAGTCGGAGCTATCCTTGCACTAGCTGATAAATTGGATACTCTCTTGTCCTTCTTCTCTGTTGGCTTGATTCCATCTGGTTCAAATGACCCTTATGCTCTTCGTCGTGCAACACAAGGGATTGTCCGTATCTTGGAAGACTTTGGCTGGAATATTCCAATGGACGAATTGATTGCTAGCCTTTATGCTTTATCATTTGATAGCCTAACTTACGATAATCAAGAAGAAGTGCTTAACTTCATCAAAGCTCGTGTTGATAAGATGATGGGTTCTACTGCAAAAGATATTAAAGAGGCTGTTCTTGCAAGTTCAAACTTTGTTGTTGCAGATATGATTGAAGCAGCAGAAGCCTTAACTGAAGTTGCAAAAACTGAAAACTACAAATCATCAGTTGAATCATTATCTCGTGCCTTTAACTTAGCGGAAAAAGCAGAAGGTTTAGTCAAAGTTGATACTAGCCTCTTTGAAAATGAACAAGAAAAAGAACTAGCTCAAGCAGTAGAAAATCTAGAATTGAAGGGCTCAGCTAACGATAAATTAACGCAACTATTTGCTCTTAGTCCAGTAATTGATGCTTTCTTTGACAATACTATGGTTATGGCAGAGGATGTTGATGTTAAGAATAATCGTCTAGCTATTCTAACTGAACTTGTGAATAAAGCAAAAACAGTCGCTGCTTTTAATCTTCTTAATACAAAATAGAAATTAAAAAGTAGATTGGAGGTTCAAATATGACACCAGAAAAAATCGCTCGTATTAATGAGCTTGCGAAAAAGAAAAAAACTGAAGGCTTGACTGCAGAAGAAAAAGTAGAACAAGCTAAACTTCGTGAGGAATATATCGAAGGCTATCGTCGTTCTGTTCGTCATCACATTGAAGGAATCAAAATCGTAGATGAAGATGGAAATGATGTGACTCCTGAGAAACTTCGTCAGGTACAACGTGAAAAAGGCTTGCATGGTCGTAGTCTTGATGATCCAAATTCATAATTTTGAGATATAGAAAACTCGGTTAGGGAAATCTAACCGAGTTTTTGTTTTAAAAAAAGGAACCAAGAGAGGTTCCTTTAGTATTAGATTCTAGTTACTTGCCCCAGATGTAGCATCCGCGTCTCCATGACCTCCATCACCGTGACCTCCGGCATCAGATGCGCCTGAAGTAGCATCTGCGTCACCGTGACCGCCAGCAGGAGCAAAAGGTCCGCTACCACCTACCAAACGTTGACCAGTTTCTTTCAAGTACCAGTCAAGCCATGGTTGGAAGTTAAAGACAATTTCATTGATACCAGCATATGATCCGTCAGGATAGTACATTGCTTGGTAGTTGTGAGTGTTAATAACACCTGCAGGTGAACCAGGAACGATTGTACGTACGTATTCTTGGTTACCATTGCGAAGTGTTCCGATAACCCACTCAACATTTTTCATACGTGCTGGTGGAAGAGAACCGTGAACGGTTGACATACGGCTACCAGATTGAGATGGTACACGTTTTGCAAACATTGTATCAGGGTCTTGGTGAGCGTTGTTGTAGTAGAGGAATTGGTTGTTATCGTCAGCGTATGTCAATTCAAAAGGCATAGCTTTCAAGAACATATCAATTTGGTTAACAGTCAAGATACCATGGTCAAGTTTAACATATGTATCACCTGAAACAGCACCTGTGATTTCAGCGACTTTTTCTACCCAGTTTGGATCGTCAGGATCAACTTCTGTAATAGTTGTAGCGATTGGTTTTCCACAATCCAAGTCTTCTGGTTCAATTGGTTTTGGTTTTTTCAATTTAGAAACGACTCCTACGTATTTGACAAAGTTATCTAAGCAAGTTTCAAGGAATTTAACAGTTCCTTCGTTGATAATATTTCCGTTAGCATCAAAAGCTTCTTTAGCTTTTCCAAGAAGGAATTCATTACCTGGTAATGTGTAGGCATTCACCCCTGGTGCGTCAAGGATTTTACGAAGGTGAACTTGCGCACGAGAAGTTCCTTGGTCGTAGTAAGAAGCACCCACGATCATGACTGGTTTGTTTTCGAATGGATGTACTTCATATGAAAGCCATTCAAGAACTGACTTGAGTGAAGCAGAAATTGTATGGTTGTGCTCAGGAGTAGCAATAATCACACCATCAGCACGAGTAATTTTATTGTAAAGAAGGCGCAATTGGAAGCTTTCGTCCCATTTTTCGTCTTGGTTAAACATTGGAACTTCATCGATTTCAAGAACTTCTAATTCAAATTTCAGTTTGAAGTTACGACGGATGAATTCCAAGAGTTTGCGGTTATATGATTGGTCGTAGTTTGATCCAACAAGTCCAACAAATTTCATTCTTTCGATCTCCTATCTTACAAATTTTCCCAGTCAAATTCTTCTGCATCTTTACGAAGAAGTTCTTGTGCATTACGCAATTTTTCAGTCACTTTAACAAAGATACGGAAGTCATCAAAGATGGCATCTAATTTCTTGATGACATCAAGATCTACCAAGTCACCATTCTTATCGAATGCTTGAAGAGAATGAGAGAGCAAGAACTCATCTGGGAGAACATTTGCTTTAATTTCTGGTGCATTCAAGATTTGACGGAGTTGCAATTGAGCACGTGAAGAACCGAGTGTACCGTATGAAGCACCTGTGATCATCACTGGTTTGTTAAGGAGTGGAAATACTCCATAAGAAATCCAAGCAAGAGCGCTCATAAGAACGGCAGGAATTGAGTGATCATATTCAGGAGTACCGATAATCACACCATCAGCTGCTTCGATTTTTGCAGCGATTTCCAAGGCTTCTGCAGGAATAAGTTTATCTGCAGGTTTGTTGAAGACTGGTAGGTCTTTAATTTCTACCAATTCGATTTCTGCTTTATCAGCAAAGTGTTTTTGCATATATTGAAGCAGTTGGCGGTTTGTGGAACGTTTAGAGTTAGTTCCTACAATAGCAATAAGTTTTAGCATGAGCTTTCCTTTCTCTTTTTGCATTATTTATTATTTATCTTTAGATACCGGATGAACAAGCGATATGTCCATCTTTATCAATAAGGATGGCTTCGATTCCATCGATATTTTCGATTTGCCACATGATAGAAGCGCTACGTTCACCAAACAATCGTGTGGTCCATATCTCACCATCAACTGAGCGGTCAGATATAATGGTTAAACTAGCCAAATCCGTTTCAATAGGATAGCCAGTTTCACTATCGAAAATGTGATGATAATCCTTTCCATCGATTTCAAGATGCCGTTCATAAATTCCAGATGTAACAACTGACTTTCCAGTAATTGACAAGGTCATCAGATGATTACCACGTGGATGATTAGGGTCTTGAATACCAATTTGCCAAGGTTGTCCATTTCTGGCTTGGTTATTACCAATGGTAAGGATATTTCCTCCAAGATTGATAAGAGCAGAAGTGACACCATTTTCTTTTAAGAAAGTAGCAACCTTATCTGCACTGTACCCCTTTGCTAAACAACCTAAGTCAATTTTCATCCCTTTTTTTTCTAAAAAAACAGTAGAATCAATTGAATCAAGCTTGATAAAACTGGGATCTATCAATGGTAAAACGGAAGAAATTTCTTCAGGACTAGCAACTTTCGCATCGGAAAAACCAATACGCCAGGTTTGAACCAAGGGGCCGATACTAATATTGAGATGACTTCCAGGTGCTAGACTATGGTCTAAACCTAAGGAAATCAGTTCAAATAAATCAGGATGAACCTTGACTGGAGCAATTCCAGCTCGATGGTTGATTTCCATCAATTCCGATTCAGAACTGTTGGCATTGAAGCGAAATTCAAGCTCCCTAAGCAAATCAAAAGCTTGCCTGAGCAGACTATCAGCCTGATCATGTACTAAGGAAATGGTAATCGTAGTTCCCATTAGTCGTTGAGAAGATGAACTAAGAGGCAAAAAACCAACTCCTTTCAAGTCAATTGGAAATAGTTGTAAATCCTATCATGAAAGTGATGTAAAGATTTATATTTTATTCCCATGTAAATAGAATATCATAAAGTCAGCGTTTTCACAAATCATTTTTTACAAAAAGTCAAGAAATATGCTCAAAAAAACTAAATTCCCTTAAAATAAAATTTGAAAACGCTGAAAATAAGTTGATATATGTTTTCAATCTTTTCGAAAATAAGGGAAAACAAGTAAAAAGCTTGTAAACGCTCACAGAAAATGATATACTGGAAAGGTAAAAAAAATTAAAGGTAGGAATTATCTTATGAGTAAAATCGTAGTCGTGGGTGCTAACCACGCTGGAACAGCTTGTATCAACACTATGTTGGACAATTTTGGAAGTGAAAATGAAATCGTTGTTTTTGACCAAAACTCAAACATTTCATTCCTAGGATGTGGAATGGCTCTATGGATTGGTGAGCAAATCGATGGTCCAGAAGGTCTCTTCTACTCAGATAAAGAAAAATTGGAAGCAAAGGGTGCTAAAGTTTACATGAACTCACCAGTTCTTTCAATCGACTATGACAACAAAGTTGTTACTGCAGAAGTTGACGGAAAAGAACACAAAGAATCATACGAAAAATTGATCTTTGCAACTGGTTCTACACCAATCTTGCCACCAATCGAAGGTGTTGAAATTGTTAAAGGTAACCGCGAATTCAAAGCAACTCTTGAAAATGTTCAATTCGTTAAATTGTACCAAAATGCTGAAGAAGTGATCAACAAACTTGCTGACAAGAGCAAACATCTTGAACGTATCGCTGTTGTCGGTGGTGGATACATCGGTGTTGAGCTTGCTGAAGCATTCGAACGTCTTGGAAAAGAAGTTGTCCTTGTTGATATCGTAGACACAGTCTTAAACGGTTACTACGATAAAGACTTCACGCAATTGATGGCTAAGAACTTGGAAGACCACAACATCCGCTTGGCACTTGGACAAACTGTTAAAGCTATCGAAGGTGACGGTAAAGTTGAACGCTTGATCACTGACAAAGAAAGCTTTGACGTTGATATGGTTATCCTTGCAGTTGGTTTCCGTCCTAACACAGCTCTTGCTGATGGTAAGATTGAACTCTTCCGCAACGGTGCTTTCCTTGTTAACAAGAAACAAGAAACTTCACTTCCAGGTGTGTTCGCTGTGGGTGACTGTGCAACTGTTTATGACAACGCTCGTAAAGACACTAGCTACATCGCTCTTGCATCAAACGCTGTACGTACTGGTATCGTTGGTGCTTACAATGCTTGTGGACATGAGCTTGAAGGAATCGGTGTTCAAGGATCAAACGGTATCTCTATCTACGGTCTTCACATGGTTTCAACTGGTTTGACTCTTGAAAAAGCAAAAGCTGCAGGCTACAATGCAACTGAAACTGGCTTCAACGATCTTCAAAAACCAGAATTTATGAAACATGACAACCATGAAGTAGCTATCAAGATTGTCTTCGACAAAGATAGCCGTGAAATCCTTGGTGCTCAAATGGTATCACGTGATCCTGGAATTGCTATGGGAATTCACATGTTCTCACTTGCTATCCAAGAACATGTTACAATTGAAAAATTGGCATTGACAGACCTATTCTTCTTGCCACACTTCAACAAACCATACAACTACATCACAATGGCTGCACTTACAGCTGAAAAATAATGATTTGTAAAACGGAAGATTTGTTTCTTCCATTTCTATCATCAAAAAAATAGTAACTTCAAATTCGAAGTTACTATTTTTGTTTTATGTGACTTTCAGTCCGTCTCGCTCCGTTAGGTGCGAGACAAATAAACCACCCGCTATGCGGGTGCGCGTCGAAGGTTATACCAAAAAAACTCCAAACGCGATACAATAAAGGTGTTCAAGCCAATTGTAAAGCGAGAGGAGAAAAATATGGCACAAAAAGCACATAGTTTATCACACACAAAGTGGATGTGTAAATATCACATTGTGTTCACCCCTAAGTATAGACGAAAAGTAATCTATAATCAATATCGGAGTAGTTTAGGTGAAATATTTCATCGCTTGTGTAGTTATAAAGAAGTTGAAATTATCGAGGGTCACTTAATGCCAGACCATGTACATATGTTAGTCAGTATTCCACCAAGGATAAGTGTTTCTAGTTTCATGGGTTATTTAAAAGGTAAAAGTGCACTCATGATGTTTGACAAACACGCCAACCTCAAGTACAAGTTTGGGAATCGGCATTTCTGGGCAGAAGGTTATTATGTGAGTACAGTAGGGCTTAATGAAGCCACGATAAGGAAATACATACAAGATCAGGAAAAGCATGATATAGCACTAGATAAATTAAGTGTAAAAGAATATGAGGGTCCCTTTAGGGATAGTGGTAAGTAATACTCACGCCTCTTCAAGAGGCAAGTGACGAGTCAAGAGCAATGAGGCTTGAACAACGTGAAAGCCAGCGTCTTTAGGCGCTGGCTGGTAATTTGGGCTTATAGCCCTGGTGCAAACCACCCGTTTGACGGGTGGTTATGATTGTCTATGTGTTATGAAGTTTCTTCTTTTACAAAGGTGAAGCCTTCTCCAAGAATTTCGTGAGCTTCAGTGATGGTGATAAAGGCTTTAGGATCAATCGTATGAATCAATTCTTTCATCTTAATCATTTCATTTCTTGCTACGATACAGTAGATAATTTTTAAATCTTTTTGACTGTAGTAACCTTGTCCAGATATGAAGGTGACACCTCGACTTAACTCTTCATTGATTTTATCTGCCACTTCCATAGGCTTTTGAGTGATAATCATAAAACCTTTTCCAGCATATCCGCCTTCACCAATCAAGTCAATAACTCTTGAAACGATGAAGTCAAATAGAAGTGTATAAGTAACGAGACGAAGGTCTTGGAAGATAATTAAAATGAGCATTAAGATGAGGAAGTCTAGTGCAAAGAGTAATTTCCCTACGGAGATATTGGTGTACTTGTTCAGGATTCGAGCAACGATATCTGTCCCTCCAGTGGTACCACCAGCATTGAAGATAATACCTAGACCAAGTCCTAAAAGAACACCCGCAACTAAAGCAACGATGACCAGATCTCCCTCAAGATTAAAGCTGAGAGGAATCTTTTCAAAGATTGCTAACCAAATGGATAAGGAAATGGTTCCGAGTAGGCTGCTGTACAGGGTCTTCGCACCAAATATTTTCCAGGCTAGAATGAATAATGGGATATTGATGATGAGGTTCATCACGGAGATAGGGATGTTAAAGAGATAATAGGTAATCAAGGTGATTCCTGTTGCTCCACCCTCGAATAAGTGGTGGGGCACAACAAAATACGTGAGTCCGAAGGCATAAATGGCAGCTCCGAATATAATAGTTAAAATAGATTTGATATGCCGTAGCATTGAACACACCTCCCATTTTTATTTGAGTCTATAGCAGTAACAGCCCACCAGTATACAAGACTTTATTTGATTTTCATGGACTGAATCTTTTCAGGGTCTGGTGTGACACGGAGGGTCTTTTGCCCAGTATAGGTGACAAAACCAGGTTTTCCACCAGTTGGTTTGTTGAGTTTTTTAACTTCAATCATATCTACCTGAACGAGATTTGAGAGACGCCCCTTAGAGAAGTAGGCTGCAAGTTCTGCAGCGTCTGTTTTAACCTCATCAGTCGGATTGAGATTGGCAGTGATAACAACGTGACTTCCAGGGATGTCCTTAGCATGGAACCAGAGTTCTTCTTTACGAGCCATTTTAAAGGTTAACTCGTCGTTTTGAAGGTTGTTACGACCAACTAGGATAATGGTTTTTCCGTCGCTTGCAAGATATTTTTCAGGTTTCTGTCGTTTCTGGATTTTTTCCCTTTGTCTTCTGCGGATAAATCCTGTTTGAATCAATTCCTCACGAATTTCAGCAATTTCATCTAGTCCAGCCTGGTTGAGAACTGTCTCTACACTTTCTAGGTAACGAATAGTAGCCTTGGTTTCTTCGATTAGTTCAGTCAGGTATTTAACAGCTTCTTTTAATTTCTGATAACGCTTGAAGTAACGTTGAGCATTTTGGTTTGGTGTTAAAGCTTTATCAAGTGCAATCGTGATAGGTTGATTGGTGTAGTAGTTTTCCAAAATGACCTGATCTTGGTCATTGGGAACTTGATGAAGAAAAGTAGTTAGTAACTCGCCTTTTTGTCGGAATTCCTCAGCATTTTCGGTAGCAAGGAGTTCTTTTTCTTGCTTCTTAAGCTTTTGACGATTTTTTTGTAGCTCATTTTCAACTCGGCGAATGAGTTCGCTAGCTTGCTGCTTAACTCGATCACGCTCTGCCTTATCCTTGTAATAGACATCAAGTAATTGAGAAAGGTTGTCAAAATACTCCGTTGTTTTGCTAGAAAAAGGCACACAAGAGAAAGACTTGTCTGTTAAGCAAGGGTTGGTTTCTTGTCCAAAGAAGTTCCGGAAAGTGGCTAGTTTATCATTAAGCAGTTGTCTTTCTAACTCGGTTGCTGTATCTCTTCCCAAACCTTGAAAGAGGTTTTGAAGGTTTTTAGCAGTTAATTCTTGGGTTTGTAGAATCTCAAAGAGTTTTTCGTCCTTGACCATAAAAGGATTGAGCGCCTCTGTAGTTGGAGGAGCGATATAAGTAGCACCTGGTAATAAGGTACGGTAGCTATTTTGAGAGAAACCGATATGCTTGATAACTTCAAGGATTTTGTGACTAGACTTATCTACAAGGAGAATATTGCTATGTTTGCCCATAATCTCGATAATAAGCGTGGCCTGGATATGGTCCCCAATCTCGTTTTTATTGGAAACCGTGATTTCCACGATACGATCGTTTTCAATTTGTTCGATTGACTCGATAACTGCTCCTTGAAGGTACTTTCTCAATACCATAATAAAAGTAGATGGCTGAGCAGGGTTTTCAAAGGTGGACTCTGTTAACTGGATGCGTCCAAAAACTGGATGGGCAGACAGGAGCAAACGATGACTTTTACGATTGCTACGGATTTGCAGGACCAATTCTTGGTCAAAGGGTTGATTAATTTTTTGAATGCGTCCGTTAAGTAGTTCAGTCCGCAATTCCTCAACCATGTGGTGTAAAAAAAATCCATCAAATGACATGGTTCTCTCCTCGTGAATGTATTCCATAGTATTATATCAAAAAGGTAGAATAAAATCATAGAAATGTGATATAATAAAGCCAAGTAAAGAGAATCGAGAAGCACATGTATATTGAAATGGTAGATGAAACTGGACAAGTTTCAAAAGAAATTTTAGAACAAACACAGGAAATTTTAGAATTTGCTGCAAAAAAAATTGGAAAAGAAGACAAGGAAATGGCGGTCACATTTGTGACCAACGAACGAAGCCATGAACTCAATCTAGAGTTTCGTGATACCGATCGTCCGACAGATGTCATCAGTCTTGAATATAAGCCGGAGTTAGAGATTGCCTTTGATGAGGAAGATCTGGAAAATGATCCTGACTTGGCAGATATGATGTCAGAATTTGATGCCTATATCGGTGAACTTTTCATTTCCATTGATAAGGCACATGAGCAAGCTGAGGAGTACGGTCATAGTTTTGAGCGTGAAATGGGCTTCTTGGCAGTGCACGGCTTTTTACACATTAACGGCTATGATCACTACACTCCCGAGGAAGAAGCGGAGATGTTCGGTTTACAAGAAGAAATTTTGACAGCCTATGGACTCACAAGACAATAAACGAAAATGGAAAAATCGTGACCTAATCTCCAGTTTAGAATTTGCCATTACAGGAATTTTTACTGCGATTAAGGAAGAACGTAATATGAGAAAGCATGCAGTGACAGCTCTAATAGTTGTTCTTGCAGGTTTTGTTTTTCAGGTGTCACGAATCGAATGGTTATTTCTACTCTTGAGCATTTTCATGGTAGTAGCTTTTGAGATTATTAATTCAGCTATTGAAAATGTAGTAGATTTGGCTAGTCACTATCACTTTTCTATGTTGGCAAAAAAAGCTAAAGACATGGCGGCTGGTGCCGTGCTTGTGGTCTCACTTTTTGCCGCTTTGACAGGTGCACTTATCTTTCTCCCACGAATTTGGGATTTATTATTTTAAATAGTAAGAGGAAATTATGACATTTAAATCAGGCTTTGTAGCCATTTTAGGACGTCCAAATGTAGGGAAGTCAACTTTTTTGAATCACGTTATGGGGCAAAAAATCGCCATCATGAGTGATAAGGCACAGACAACGCGCAATAAAATCATGGGGATTTACACCACTGATAAGGAACAAATTGTCTTTATCGATACACCAGGTATTCACAAGCCTAAGACAGCACTCGGAGATTTTATGGTAGAGTCTGCCTATAGCACCCTTCGTGAAGTGGACACCGTACTTTTTATGGTGCCAGCAGATGAGGCTCGAGGTAAGGGTGATGATATGATTATCGAGCGTCTTAAAGCTGCTAAAGTTCCTGTAATTTTGGTGGTCAATAAGATTGACAAGGTTCACCCAGATCAACTTTTGGCTCAAATTGATGATTTCCGTAATCAGATGGACTTTAAGGAAATTGTTCCTATTTCAGCTCTTCAGGGAAATAACGTGTCTCGTCTAGTCGATATTCTAAGTGAAAATCTTGAGGAAGGTTTCCAATATTTCCCTGCGGATCAAATTACTGACCATCCAGAACGATTCTTGGTTTCTGAGATGATTCGTGAAAAGGTCTTACACTTAACTCGTGAAGAAATCCCACACTCAGTTGCAGTAGTGGTGGACTCTATGAAACGAGACGAGGATACAGACAAGGTTCATATCCGAGCAACTATCATGGTCGAACGTGACAGCCAAAAAGGGATTGTCATCGGTAAAGGTGGTGCCATGCTCAAGAAAATTGGGACTATGGCTCGTCGTGATATTGAGCTCATGCTAGGAGACAAGGTCTTCCTAGAAACATGGGTCAAAGTTAAGAAAAACTGGCGCGATAAAAAGCTAGATTTGGCTGACTTTGGCTATAACGAAAAAGAATATTAAGAAGAGGTGGGCTCATGCCTGCTTCTTGTTTTTACAGAAGGAGGCCTTATGCCTGAATTACCTGAGGTTGAAACGGTTCGTCGTGGCTTAGAAAAATTGATTTTGGGAAAGAAGATTTCTAATATAGAGATTGCTTATCCTAAGATGATCAAGACAGATTTGGACGAGTTTCAAAAGGAAGTGCCTGGTCAAGAAATTCAATCGATGGGGCGCCGTGGCAAGTATTTACTTTTCTTCCTGACAGACAAGGTCTTGATTTCTCATCTAAGGATGGAAGGCAAGTATTTTTATTATCCAGGTCAAGTCCCTGAACGTAAGCATGCCCATGTTTTGATTCATTTTGAAGATGGAGGCACTCTAGTCTACGAGGATGTCCGCAAGTTTGGCACCATGGAATTGCTTGTTCCTGAACTCTTAGATGCTTACTTTATATCTAAAAAGCTTGGACCAGAACCTACTGAAGAGGATTTTGACTTAGAGATTTTTATAGGTGCCTTGAAGAAATCTAAAAAACCTATCAAATCGCATCTTCTCGATCAGACTTTGGTTGCTGGATTGGGAAATATCTACGTGGATGAAGTTCTCTGGAGAGCGAAAGTTCATCCTTCTAGAACTTCTAAAAGTTTAAGCGCCCAAGAGGCTAGAAAAGTCCATGATCAAACCATTGAAGTTTTGGGGCAGGCTGTTGAGAAAGGCGGTTCAACCATTCGCACCTATACCAATGCATTTGGCGAAGATGGGACCATGCAAGACTTTCATCAAGTCTATGATAAAGCTGGACAAGCTTGTTCACGTTGTGGATCCATTATCGAAAAAATTCAACTCGGTGGTCGTGGAACCCATTTTTGCCCAAAATGTCAAAGGAGAAAGTGATGGGAAAAATTATTGGAATCACTGGTGGTATTGCATCTGGGAAATCCACTGTCACAAATTTTCTAAGACAAAAAGGGTTTGAAGTGGTAGATGCGGATGCTCTTGTTCACCAACTTCAAAAACCTGGTGGACGACTTTTTCAGATTTTAGTAGAGCATTTCGGTGAAAAAGTCCTTCTAGAAGATGGGGAATTGAATCGACCATTACTTGCCAGTCTTATTTTTTCGAATTCTGAGGAGAGAGAATGGTCTAAACAGACTCAAGGACAAATTATTCGTGAAGAATTGGGCTCTTTGAGAGACAAGCTAGCTCAGACTGAGAATGTATTTTTCATGGATATTCCCCTGCTTTTTGAGCAGGACTATGCTCCTTGGTTTGATGAAACTTGGCTAGTTTATGTAAGTCGAGATATCCAACTAGATCGCTTAATGAACCGTGATCAGTTATCCAAAGAGTCAGCTGAAACTCGTTTAGCTTCACAGTGGCCTTTAGAAGAAAAGAAGAAATTTGCTACTTATATATTAGACAATAATGACAGTCGAGAGCAGCTTTTGAGTCAAGTAGTGACCTTGCTTGAAGGAGGCGATGCCCATGCAAAAGATTAGTTGGAAGGATAATCTTCGTATTGCTTGGTTTGGTTGCTTTTTAACAGGAGCCAGCATTTCTCTCGTTGTTCCTTTCATGCCTATTTTTGTCGAACAGTTAGGAATTGAAGGAGATCAAGTTGCCTTTTATTCAGGGTTAGCTATATCAGTCTCAGCCATTTCTGCAGCCGTTGTATCACCAATTTGGGGTATCTTAGCAGACAAGTATGGTCGAAAACCCATGATGATTCGTGCAGGGCTAGCCATGACTATTACTATGGGTGGTCTGGCCTTTGTTCCAAACGTTTTCTGGCTCTTGTTCTTACGCTTTCTTAATGGTGTTTTTACAGGATTTGTACCCAATGCGACAGCTTTAATTGCAAGTCAAGTCCCCAAAGATAGGTCGGGATACGCTCTAGGGACTTTATCAACTGGTGTTGTCGCTGGAACTTTGACTGGTCCCTTTGTCGGTGGTTTCATTGCCGAAATTTTTGGCATTCGGAATGTCTTTTTATTGGTTGGCGGTTTCTTGTTTTTGGCAGCTATCTTAACCATTCTTTTTATCAAAGAGGACTTTCAACCTGTGCCGAAAGAAAAAGCACTCCCTACAAAAGAGCTCTTTGCTTCTGTTAAATATCCTTTTCTCCTGATAAATTTATTTCTAACTAGCTTTGTGATTCAATTTGCTGCCCAATCTATCGGTCCTATCCTTGCCCTGTATGTACGAGATCTGGGACAGAAAGAGAATCTCCTCTTTGTCTCTGGTTTGATTGTATCCAGCATGGGATTTTCAAGTATGATGAGTGCAGGAGTCATGGGGAAACTAGGTGATAAAGTGGGGAATCATCGACTCCTTGTCGTAGCTCAGGTATATTCAGTTTTCATATATCTATTATGTGCAAATGCGACTAGCCCATTCCAATTAGGCTTCTATCGTTTTCTATTTGGTCTGGGGACAGGAGCTCTGATCCCTGGTGTCAATGCTCTCCTAAGTAAAATGACTCCTAAAGTTGGCATTTCAAGGGTATTTGCCTTTAATCAAGTCTTCTTTTATCTAGGAGGAGTGATAGGTCCCTTAGCAGGATCAGCAGTAGCGGGACAATTTGGCTATCACTCAGTATTTTATGCAACAGCTCTTTGTGTAGCTCTCAGTTGTTTATTTAACCTTATCCAATTTAAAACATTATTAAAAGTGAAGGAAATCTAGTGCGAGTAAAAATCAATCTCAAATGCTCCTCTTGTGGCAGCATCAATTATCTAACCAGTAAGAACTCCAAAACCCATCCAGACAAGATTGAGGTCTTAAAGTATTGCCCTAAAGAAAGAAAAGTGACTCTACATCTTGAATCTAAGTAGAAATTATGGTAGAATAATAGGGATTTTAAGGAGTTTGATATGTATAACCTATTATTAACCATTCTATTAGTATTATCTGTTGTGATTGTGATTGCAATTTTCATGCAACCAACTAAAAACCAATCTAGCAATGTATTTGATGCCAGTGCAGGTGATTTGTTTGAACGTAGCAAAGCGCGCGGTTTTGAAGCTGTGATGCAACGTTTGACAGGAATTTTAGTCTTTTTCTGGCTAGCCATTGCCTTAGCATTGACGGTATTATCAAGTAGATAAGAAAATAATGGGCGGGACTGGGTCTTTGCCTATTTTTATTTTTATACTCTTCAAAAATCAAATTCAAACCACGTCAGCGTCGGCTTGTCGTACTCAAGTACTGCCTTCGCCTAGCTTTCTAGTTTGCTCTTTGATTTTTATTGAGTATTAATTGATGTTTGAGAAGGTTTTACACCAAAAAGAAAATATTATAAATCTAGAAAGTAAACATGAAAGATAAAATAAAAGAATATTTACAAGAGAAGGAGAGTGTCACAGTTAATGACTTGGCCAGTGCTCTCGGGAAGGATGGTTCAAAGGATTTCCGTGAGTTAATCAAAACTCTTTCCTTGATGGAACGTAAGCACCAGATTCGCTTTGAAGAAGATGGTAGTTTAACCCTAGAACAGAAGAAAAAACATGAGATTACCCTAAAAGGAATTTTCCATGCCCATAAAAATGGGTTCGGTTTTGTAAGTCTTGAAGGCGAAGAAGACGATCTTTTTGTTGGAAAAAGTGATGTTAATTATGCCATTGATGGTGATACTGTTGAAGTTGTCATCAAGAAAGTTGCTGACCGTAACAAAGGAACTGCTGCAGAAGCAAAGATTATCGACATCCTAGAGCACAGTCTAACGACAGTTGTTGGGCAAATCGTTCTTGATGAGGAAAAGCCCAAGTATGCGGGCTATATCCGTTCAAAAAATCAAAAAATTAGTCAACCGATCTACGTTAAAAAACCAGCTATTCAATTGGAAGGCACAGAAGTTCTCAAGGTCTTTATCGATAAGTACCCAAGTAAGAAACACGATTTCTTTGTGGCGAGTGTTTTAGATGTTGTGGGACATTCAACAGATGCAGGGATTGATGTTCTTGAAGTCCTAGAGTCTATGGATATTGTCTCAGAATTTCCAGAGGCTGTTCTTAAAGAAGCGGAAAGTGTACCTGATGCTCCATCCCAAAAAGACCTGGAAGGCCGTCTGGACCTGAGAGATGAAATTACATTTACCATAGATGGAGCAGATGCTAAGGACTTGGACGACGCAGTTCACATCAAGCCCTTGAAGAATGGAAATTTTGAACTTGGAGTTCATATCGCGGATGTTTCTTATTATGTAAAGGAAGGTTCTGCTCTTGATAAGGAAGCCCTTAATCGTGCGACTTCTGTCTATGTGACAGATCGTGTAGTTCCAATGCTACCAGAACGCCTTTCAAATGGCATCTGTTCTCTTAATCCTCAAGTAGATCGTTTGACCCAATCAGCTATCATGGAAATTGACAAAAATGGTCGGGTTCGTAATTACACCATTACGCAGACAGTTATCAAGACAAGTTTCCGTATGACCTATAGTGATGTAAATGACATTTTAGCTGGTGACGAGGAGAAGAGACAAGAGTATAAGAAAATTGTTCCTAGCATTGAACTCATGGCTAAGCTCCATGAAATTCTTGAAAGTATGCGGATTAAGCGTGGAGCTCTCAATTTTGATACCAATGAAGCTAAAATCTTGGTTGACAAGCAAGGGAAACCAGTAGATATTGTTCTTCGTCATCGTGGTACTGCAGAACGTATGATTGAGTCCTTTATGCTGATTGCAAATGAAACAGTTGCTGAGCATTTTAGCAAGCTTGATTTACCTTTTATCTATCGTATCCATGAGGAACCTAAAGCTGAAAAAGTTCAGAAGTTTATTGATTACGCCTCTAGTTTTGGCTTGCGAATCTATGGGACTGCCAGTGAGATTAGCCAGGAAGCCCTTCAAGACATCATGAGTGCTGTTGAAGGTGAGCCATATTCGGATGTGTTGTCCATGATGCTTCTACGTTCCATGCAGCAGGCTCGTTATTCTGAGCATAATCACGGTCATTATGGACTAGCTGCGGACTATTACACTCACTTTACCAGTCCGATTCGCCGTTATCCGGACCTCTTGGTTCACCGAATGATTCGTGACTATGGACGTTCCAAGGAAATAGCAGAACATTTTGAACAGGTCATTCCAGAGATTGCCACCCAGTCTTCAAATCGTGAGCGCAGAGCTATTGAGGCAGAGCGTGAAGTTGAAGCCATGAAAAAAGCTGAATATATGGAAGCATTTGTGGGCGAAGAGTATGATGCAGTCGTTTCAAGTATCGTCAAGTTTGGTCTTTTTGTTGAATTGCCAAATACAGTCGAAGGCTTGATTCACATTACTAATTTACCTGAGTTCTATCATTTTAACGAACGTGATTTGACTCTTCGTGGGGAGAAATCAGGGACAACCTTCCGTGTAGGACAGCAGATTCGCATTCGGGTTGAAAGAGCTGACAAGATGACGGGGGAAATTGATTTCTCTTACATTCCAAGTGAATTTGATGTCATTGAGAAAGGTTTGAAAGACTCTGGCCGTAAGGATAGAGGTCGTCGTTCGGATAAGAAAGAAGACAAGAGAAAAGCTGGTCGCTCAAGTGATAAGCGCAAGCATTCATCAAAAGACAAGAAGAAAAAGAGCAAGAAACCTTTTTATAAGGAAGTAGCAAAGAAAGGAGCCAAGCATGGCAAAGGGCGAGGGAAAGGTCGTCGCGCAAAATAAAAAAGCGCACCACGACTATACAATCGTAGATACGCTAGAAGCAGGAATGGTCCTGACGGGAACTGAAATTAAGAGTGTACGAGCAGCCCGCATCAATCTGAAAGATGGGTTTGCCCAAGTGAAAAATGGGGAAGTTTGGTTGAGCAATGTTCATATTGCACCCTATGAGGAAGGCAATATCTGGAATCAGGAGCCAGAACGTCGTCGTAAACTTCTCCTTCATAAAAAACAAATCCAGAAATTGGAGCAAGAAACCAAAGGGACAGGTATGACCTTGGTTCCTCTTAAAGCTTATATCAAAGATGGCTATGCCAAGCTCCTTTTAGGACTTGCAAAAGGGAAACACGATTACGATAAACGTGAGTCTATCAAACGTCGTGAGCAAGATCGTGATATTGCGCGTGTTATGAAAGCTGTTAACCACCGATAGAAAGAGTGAAGAATATGGAAAAACTAGTTGCCTACAAACGCATGCCTGTCTGGAATAAAGACACCATGCCAGAGGCTGTTCAAAGAAAACACAATACTAAGGTCGGAACCTGGGGGAAGATTACCGTTTTAAAAGGGACTCTAAAGTTTATTGAATTGACTGAAGAGGGAGAAGTTATAGCTGAGCACCTCTTTGAAGCATGTGCTGATAATCCTATGGCACAACCTCAAGCTTGGCATAGAGTAGAAGCTGCCACAGATGATGTGGAGTGGTATTTGGAATTTTATTGTAAACCAGAGGATTATTTCCCAAAGAAATACAATACCAATCCAGTTCATTCGGAGGTTTTAGAAGCTATGCAGACGGTCAAGCCATGTAAGGCACTGGACCTAGGATGTGGTCAAGGAAGAAACGCCCTCTTTCTCGCTCAACATGGATTCGATGTCACAGCAGTAGATCAAAATGAGCTATCTCTTGAAATCTTGCAAAGTATTGTGGAGCAAGAAGATTTAGAAATGCCTGTAGGTCTCTACGATATCAATTCAGCTAGCATTGGACAAACTTATGATTTTATCGTATCAACGGTTGTTCTTATGTTTTTACAAGCAGATCGTATTCCAGCTATCATTCAAAACATGCAGGAACAAACCTCTATCGGTGGTTTCAATCTTATCGTTTGTGCCATGGACACGGAGGATTATCCTTGCTCAGTGAACTTCCCATTCACCTTTAAAGAAGGGGAATTGGCCAATTACTACAAGGATTGGGAGTTAGTGAAGTACAATGAAAATCCAGGTCATTTACATCGTCGTGACGAAAATGGCAATCGTATCCAATTACGCTTTGCAACAATGTTGGCTAAAAAAGTAAAATAAAAATCTTAAAACGAATAGCTATCCATTTCTATTCGTTTTTTCATATAAAGACTTGAGGGCCAATCAACTGAATTATGCTATACTAGATGTGTAGAAAATGCTTAAGACAATCTCTTAACCCATATTTCTATGAAGTTTATAATAAGAAATTTTAAATTTTCCATACAACTAGCAAATTTTTAATAGGGAGGTAGCGCCATGCCTAGTCTTTTAGTCGAACTTTTTGATCATCACACTATCGAGAAAAATGTTTATCAGACTTTTATTTGTGATTGTGATGAGGTTTTATTTCTCTCCCTGAAAAAAATTACAGAAGATGAAAGATTGGCCTTGAAACATTTTTTGTTGGATCAAGTTTCCCATGTAAAGCAAGTGCATTTTAGGCAAATAAGTCTAGATAAGATTACGGATGATTTGAATCTTTTCTTGACTAACTATGATTCAGTGACCATCGATGTTTTTGGCGGAGATAATCTATTAGCAATGGTTCTTTATCAGTATGCTTTGGAGAGAAATATACCACTTCTTGCAATGGATGTTGACCATGGTCTACAGTATGACTGGAAGCTTGGGAAATTGGAGAAAAAGAACCTGGTGGTCCCAACTCTAACCATCCAGCAGTTGATTGCCCTACGTGGTGGTAAACTACTAAAGTCCAAGCAACCTTTCCATACGCCTAAACAG
The DNA here is from genome assembly GCF_047465035.1 of Streptococcus infantis. Lineage (GTDB taxonomy): Bacteria > Bacillota > Bacilli > Lactobacillales > Streptococcaceae > Streptococcus > Streptococcus infantis_T. Next base: position 103,974 of record NZ_JASHAQ010000005.1, on the reverse strand, counting down.
ATTGCTGCTATCAAAAAACTGGCAAATTTTGCCCTTACAAATCCTGAAGAGTGGTTAAAAGTAACACAATTTTTTGCGCTGGCAAAGACGAGTAATATTCATTCTGAAACAGGAAAAGTGCTAGAGAATAATGGGAAACGTTATTATTACCCTAAATCTATCATTTCCTTATTAACAGATGCTGGCTTGCTCCATATTGAAGAGGAAACTTCTAAACACGTTAGTTATACTTTTTCTACCCCCGAGGCCCAACTGCTTTGTCGGAGCAAAGGCCATATTTTAGAACTCTATCTTTACCTTCTAGCGCTAGAGTCAGAGTATTTTGATGAATGTATGATTGGGGCTGAAATTGATTGGAATGGTATTTTCCCTGAGGCTGATAATGTACAAAATGAGATTGATGTTGTCCTTCGTAAAGGTAGGTCCATTGTTTTTATTTCCTGTAAAATGACAGACTTATCAGTAGAGGCTATAAATGAATTAAAACTTTATGCCACCCATTTTGCCGGGGAAAGTTGTCTAAAACTAATTGTTTGTTCTGGGAAAATAAATCCAGTATACATCAATCGTTGCCATGAATACGGAGTCTTGGTCATAAAAAATGATCAGATTTCTAACATCATTCCGATGTTGGAAAAGAAACTCAAAAGAAAAAGCAGATAAAAACTCTCTCTTAAGTCGTTAAATAATCTATGAAAAGGCTGTTTTTCTCAGCCTTTTTCTTATCCTTTTCGAATAAAGTAGAAAAGGAGGTTTTATGTTTTTAGCTAGAGATGAAAATGGGCACCTAGTCAATGCCTTAGAGGATGAACTAGTCAAACAAGCTTATTATTGTCCGGCTTGTGGAACGAGTGTCCGCTTGAGGAAAGGAAAAAACGTGCGTGCACATTTTGCCCATGAAAGTCTTAAAAAATGTGATTTTTTCCATGAAAATGAAGGACCAGAGCATCTGGAAAACAAGAAACGTTTATTTTATTGGGTTAAGAAGAATGATGAAGTTGAGATGGAATATCCCATACCTGAACTGAAGCAAATCGCAGATATCTTTATCAATAAGAAAATAGTTTTAGAAATTCAGTGTAGTCCCATTTCTTGTGAACTTTTACGGGAGAGAAGCAATGGTTATCGAAGTTTGAGTCTTCAAGTTCTTTGGCTACTAGGAGAAAAGCTCTGGCTAAGAGAGCGTCTAACTAAACTTCAGAGAGATTTTCTTTACTTTAGTAATAACATGGGCTTTCATATTTGGGAGTTAGACCATAAACAACAGGTTTTGAGACTCAAGTACCTACTCCACCAAGATTTGAAAGGGAAACTCCATTATCAAGTCAAGGAATTTTCTTATGACAAAGGAAATCTTCTAGAAATATTACGGACTCCTTATCAGCAACAAAATCTTATCACTTTTTCGGTCGAACAAGATAAGAACATTTGTCGTTACATTCAAAAACAACTCTATTATCAAAATCCCTATTGGATGAAGCAACAAGCTCAGGCCTACTTGAGAGGGGAGAACCTTTTGAATCGGAAGAATCAGGACTGGTATCCTCAAGTAAGGCCGATAGAAAACGGATCTTTTTGTCAAATTAAACAGGATATTAGTGATTATTATCGCAACTTTAGAATTTATTATCAAAAAAATCCTCAAACAGAGTTACAAAAGCTCTATCCACCTGCCTTTTATCAGCAATATTTCTTAAAAAATGTGGTAAAATAGAAAGGATGGAGGAATCTTATGGTATTACAACGAAATGAAATAAATGAAAAAGACAAATGGGATCTATCAACGATCTTTGCTACTGATCAGGCTTGGGAAGATGCCCTCAACCAACTGTCAGAGGAAGTGGAAACAGTTGACCAATATGTAGGTCATCTTTTAGACAGTGCTCAGAGCTTGCTTGAAATTACTGAACGTTCTCTAGAGTTAGAGCGCCAGTTGGAGAAGCTTTATGTCTATGCGCATATGAAAAATGACCAAGACACCCGCGAAGCTAAGTATCAAGAATACTATGCTAAGGCTATGACGCTTTATAGCCAGCTTGATCAGGCACTTTCTTTCTACGAGCCAGAGTTTATGGAGATTACTGAGGAACAAATGACTGCTTTCTTGTCTGCTGAACCTAAACTTGAGCTCTATAAACACTTTTTTGATCAGCTCTTACAAAAGAAAGATCATGTTCTTTCACAGCGTGAAGAAGAATTGCTTGCAGGAGCCAGTGAAATCTTTGGGTCGGCAAGTGAAACCTTTGCTATCCTAGACAATGCTGACCTTACTTTCCCTTACGTTTTGGATGACGAAGACAATGAAGTGCAACTCTCTCACGGAACTTACATACGTTTGATGGAATCAAAAAATCGTGAGGTACGTCGTTGTGCCTATGAAGCACTTTATGCAACTTACGAGCAGTTCCAACACACCTACGCTAAAACCTTGCAGACCAATGTTAAAGTGCAAAACTATCGTGCTAAGGTTCGTAATTACAAGAGTGCACGTGAAGCAGCTCTTGCGGCTAACTTTGTACCAGAAAGTGTCTATGACAATCTAGTGTCAGCAGTTCGCAAACACTTGCCACTTTTGCATCGTTATCTTGCACTACGTTCAAAAATCTTGGGAATTCCTGACCTCAAAATGTACGATGTCTATACACCATTGTCTTCAGTGGAGTACAGCTTTACTTATGAGGAGGCCTTGAAGAAGGCAGAAGAAGCTTTGGCAGTTCTTGGTGAGGATTACTTGAGCCGAGTTAAACGTGCCTTCAGCGAACGTTGGATTGATGTTTATGAAAACCAAGGCAAGCGTTCAGGTGCATACTCTGGTGGTTCCTACGATACAAATGCCTTCATGCTTCTTAACTGGCAGGACAATCTAGATAATCTCTTTACTCTTGTCCATGAAACTGGTCACAGTATGCACTCTAGCTATACTCGTGAAACCCAGCCATACGTTTATGGAGACTATTCAATTTTCTTAGCAGAAATTGCTTCAACTACTAATGAAAACATCCTAACAGAAAAATTATTGCAAGAAGTTCAAGATGATGCAACTCGCTTTGCAATCTTAAATAACTTCTTGGATGGTTTCCGTGGAACAGTATTCCGCCAAACTCAGTTTGCTGAATTTGAGCACGCTATCCACCAAGCTGACCAAAATGGAGAAGTTTTGACTAGTGAATTCTTAAATGAGCTTTATGCCGACTTGAATGAAGCTTACTATGGTTTGAGTAAAGAAGACAATCCTGAAATTCAATATGAATGGGCCCGTATTCCACATTTCTACTACAACTACTATGTGTATCAATATTCAACAGGCTTTGCAGCAGCTTCAGCCTTGGCTGAAAAGATTGTTCATGGTAGCCAAGAAGATCGTGATCGCTATATCGATTACCTCAAAGCAGGGAAGTCAGACTATCCACTTAATGTCATGAGAAAAGCAGGCGTTGATATGGAGAAGGAAGACTACCTCAACGATGCCTTTGCTGTCTTTGAACGTCGTTTAGATGAGTTTGAAGCTCTTGTTGAAAAATTAGGATTGGCATAAGGCAGATGGTAAAGTCTTATAGCAAAAATGCCAATCACAATATGCGTCGTCCTGTTGTCAAGCATGAGATTGTTGAGTTTATGCGCCACAGACAAAAGCAGGTGACTGGCTCACTCAAGGAATTAGAGAAGTTCGCTCGCAAGGAAAATATTCCCATCATTCCTCATGAAACGGTTGCTTATTTCCGCTTTCTCATGGAAACCATACAACCGAAAAACATCTTGGAGATTGGCACAGCAATTGGCTTTTCTGCTCTTCTGATGGCAGAGCATTCACCAGAGTCAAAGATTACGACAATCGACCGTAATCCTGAGATGATTGGTTTTGCCAAGGAGAATTTTGCTCGCTTTGATAGTCGCAAGCAGATTACCCTTTTAGAAGGTGATGCTGTGGATGTCCTTTCGACCTTAACAGAGTCCTACGACTTTGTATTTATGGATTCTGCCAAGTCCAAATACATCATTTTTCTACCAGAAATCCTCAAACGTTTGGAAGTTGGAGGAGTGGTAGTCTTGGATGATATTTTTCAGGGTGGTGATGTGGCCAAGGATATCATGGAAGTACGTCGAGGCCAACGAACCATCTATCGAGGCTTGCAACGACTCTTTGATGCGACTTTGGACAATCCAGGATTAACCGCTACTTTGGTTCCTCTTGGGGACGGGATTCTCATGCTGAGAAAAAATGTGAAAAATGTAAGTTTACCTGAAATGGAATAATTTTAAAAAATCGTATAATCCTTCTGTATCAAAAACAGGAGGATTTTTATGTTTCAAACCACCATCAATATAGGCTATGCTCGCGTTTCTACCCAAAAGCAAGATTTGGGCTTGGAGGTGCAAATCGAGGCTCTTAAGCACTGCGACCAGCTCTTTATCGAACGTGAATCTGGTTCAAACAATGCACGCCCAGAACTCGAAAAAGCCTTAAAATTGGCTTGTGACCTTTCAAAGGAAGGCAAACAGGTCACTTTTACTATCTATAAGTTAGATCGCCTGACTCGCTCCATGTTCAAATTACTAGAACTGATTGAACAATTTAATGCTTCGGATATTCAGCTAGTCAGTTTACATGAAAAACTGGAAACTGACTCACTCATTGGTAGGTTACTTTGCGTCATTTTAGGATTTGTGGCAGAAAGTGAACTGGAAAATTTACGATTTCGTACCCGTGAAGGACTTCGTAAAGCCAAGGAAAAAGGCATCAAACTAGGTGCCAAGCGAATTTCGAAAGAGAAGGAGGAGAGAATCATTGATCAGTATTTGGCAGGGGGGACAAGCATCAGAACAATAGCAAAAACAGAACGAATTTCGACCTCAACCATCTATAAAGTCTTGGAACGAAACAAGGTGGCCAACAATCGCAAAAAAGTTTCGCGAATTTCTTGCTAAAAACAAGATAAAATGCTACAATGAAGGCGTAAATATGTTTCGATTAACGACCGTTTGGCGAAACATTCAAAATAACAATGTGAATATTTCAGAAAATACGAATTTAACAAGGTTTTGAGCCTGTGTTGGATTGGTATTTTTTTGTTTTTTAAGTGTATCGTTTAACGGTCGTTACACGATACACCAAAACCCTTGTCGCTCAAGTGGTTGAGGTTTTTTCGAAACACTAAAATCAAAAAAATAGGATTTTTGTAGTATTTACACACCTTCAAAAGTAATCTACATTCCTAAGGAGGAAATTATGAAAACAAATAAAGTAACCAAACTTGGTGTTTCTTTGCTTTCCGTTGCTGCTCTTGGGGTTGTTGCTCCAGCTTTGATTGATACACCTATTTTTGGGTCTGCTGTCGTAAAAGCTGAAGAAACAAAGCCGTTAGAATACCGTATCGTATATTATGATAAAGATACGGGGGAGGAAATAGCTCCACCAAAAATTGGAACTATAAATCCTGGTGAAATTGTCAATATTTATAAAGATATTGATGGCTATCAGGTGGTCTCGAATTTTGATGAGTGGATGCCCGGTTTCAATGCAAGCTATCGCATAATGAGTAAATACTTTGGGTTTTCGAGAGGGCGTTTATTTATGTCTCTAGACTATAAGAAGGTAAATGCGGATGCCAAGCCTTCAGAAGAAGTAAAACCGGAAACTAAACCTTCAGAGACTCCAAAATCAGAGGTGAAACCGGAAACTAAACCTTCAGAGACACCAAAACCAGAAGTAAAACCGGAACCTAAGCCTTCAGAGACACCGAAACCAGAAGTTAAGCCAGAACCAGCACCAAAAGATGAAGAAAAGCAGGAGTCCCTCAAATACCGTATTAGGCATTTACTCGAGGGTAGTAATAAGGAGATTGCGCCTATGGAGACCGGGGTCCTAAACCCTGGTGAATCAATAAATATCCGTAAGAATCTTGAAGGATATCAAGCGGTATCAAACTATTCCTGGATGCCAGACTATAACTTGACGCATGATATAGTAAGCACATACTTTTACGGTGCTGCTGATGGGTATAGGGAGGGATACATAGAATATAGGAAATTAGATGCGGATGCCAAACCATCTGATACACCAAAACCAGAGGTTAAGCCAGAAACTAAGCCTTCAGAGACTCCGAAACCAGAAGTGAAACCGGAACCTAAGCCTTCAGAAACTCCAAAACCAGAAGTAAAACCGGAAACTAAACCATCAGAGACTCCGAAACCAGAAGTAAAACCGGAAACTAAGCCATCTGATACACCAAAACCAGAAGTAAAACCGGCACCTAAACCTTCTGATACTTCAAAACCAGAAGTTAAGCCAGCACCTAAACCTTCTGATACTTCAAAACCAGAAGTAAAACCGGCACCTAAGCCTTCAGAGACTCCGAAACCAGAAGTTAAGCCCGAACCTAAACCTTCTGATACTTCAAAACCAGAAGTAAAACCGGTACCTAAGCCTTCAGAGACTCCGAAACCAGAAGTTAAGCCAGAGCTTAAACCTTCTGATACTTCAAAACCAGAAGTAAAACCGGCACCTAAGCCTTCAGAGACTCCGAAACCAGAGGTTAAGTCAGAACCTAAGCCTTCAGAGACACCGAAACCAGAGGTTAAGCCAGAACCTAAACCTTCTGATACTTCAAAATCAGAAGTTAAGCCAGAGCTTAAACCACAAACTAATTCGAATACTGCTCCAAAAGCTCCTGTGAAACCTGTTGGGCAAACTTCAAACTCTAAAGCTGATAAACCTACTTCGAAAAAAGAAACTCCAGCTCTGCCAAACACGGGTGAACAAAGTTCTTCACTTTCTCTAGTAGGCCTTCTCCTAGCAAGTCTTGGTTTAGCAGGTCTGACTTACAAAGGACGTCACTAAAAAATTAACATACGATAAACAAGAACTTGAACCATTGTTCAGGTTCTTTTTGGAATAAGAAAAACTGGAATCGTAAAAAATTTAAAAGCTAGTATTTTTAGCCTTATTTAAGTTATCTGCTTTAAAATATGGTATAATGATTGAGTCGGTCTAAAGAAATTTTCGACCGTTTTTAGAAAAAGGAGTAAACATGAAGAAAAAACTAATGGCAGGAGCCATCACCTTGTTGTCAGTAGCTACTTTGGCTGCTTGTTCCAATAGCTCTGAAGGAGCAGACTTGATCAGTATGAAGGGTGATGTAATTACAGAACATCAATTCTACGATGAAGTTAAAAATAATCCAACTGCTCAACAAGTCTTGCTTAACATGACCATTCAAAAAGTTTTTGAAAAACAATACGGTTCAGAAGTTAGTGATAAAGAAGTAGATGATGCCGTTGCAGAAGAACAAAAGAAATATGGTGATAGCTATCAAACAGTTCTAGCTCGTTCAGGTATGACTGCAGAAAGCCGTAAGGCTCAAATCCGAACAAGTAAATTGGTTGAGTTTGCAGTGAAGAAAGCCGCTGAAGCTGAATTAACAGATGAAAACTACAAAAAAGCTTTTGAAGAGTATACTCCAGAAGTAACGGCTCAAATAATTAAACTTGACAGTGAAGACAAGGCTAAGGAAGTTCTTGCCAAAGCAAAAGAGTCTGGAGCTGACTTTGCACAATTGGCTAAAGATAATTCAACTGACGAAAAGACAAAAGCAAATGGTGGAGAAATCTCTTTTGACTCTGCATCAACAGAATTGCCAGATGCCGTTAAGAAAGCAGCCTTTGCACTTGATGTCAATGGTGTTTCAGATGTCATCACTGCACCAGGAACACAAGCCTACACAAGTAGTTTTTACATTGTAAAACTAACTAAGAAATCAGAAAAATCTTCAAATATAGAAGATTATAAAGAAAAACTCAAAACAATTATTTTGACTCAAAAACAAAATGATGCTACCTTTGTTCAAGGTGTTATCGGTAAAGAATTGACAGATGCCAACATCAAAGTCAAAGACCAAACTTTCCAAAACATCTTTACTCAGTACATCAAGGGTGAAGCAACTACTGACAGTAGCAGTAGTTCATCAAACTAAGAAAAAAACTATCTGCCTTTCTTATTTTAGAAGGTAGATAGTTTTTTTGTTATTGAATTTCATTTAAAATTAGTAGGAGTGCATCTACTACTCGAGAACGTTGTTCTAATGGAAGTATCTTTAATTCATCAATAAGCCGTGATATTTTTGGATCTTCTTCTTTAAGTTGAATGTCAAAGAAGGTATCTAAGTCTACATCTAATGCTTCCATTACTTTTTCTAGTGTTTGAATTTTTAAGTTTGTTGACAGATTTTCTAGTTTATAAACATAATTTGTTCCTAAGTCAGCCATCTCCTCTAATTGTTCTTGAGTATATCCTCTTTCTAGTCTGAGTAAACGGATGCGTTTAGAAATGTAGTCTTGCAAATTACTTTTTTTGTTTACCATGTAGTACCTCGCTACTTACATAATACAGACAAACGACTGTATTTTTTAGACTTTAAATAGTTACATTTTGATAAAATAACTTTAAAAAGTTGCAAAATATGATATAATGAAGTTATAAAAAAATAATGAGGGGAAACCTATGAAAAAAGAATTGATTACTTTGACTGCAATAGCAGCAACTGGACTTGCAACGACTGTAAGTGCAAATGAGGTAACTGAACTGAATGTCGATAATGCTGGTGGTGTGCGTACTGCTCAAACTGAGCCAGCGTTTAACATTACTGATGCTAAAAACGAACCAGCTTTGGTTGAAAAAGAAGCGCCTAAGAAAGTGGAAGTGAAAACTCCTACTAAGGAAGAAGTTGCTGAACTTGGTGTAAGTGCTACCAAAGCACAGGAAGATGAAAGCAAGGCAAAAGAGGTTTTGGATCAAGCTAATGAAACTTCTGGTAAAGCAGAAAAGAAAGTCGCAGACTTGAAACAAGCTCAAGCAGATGCTCAAAAGATTGCTGACAAAGCAACACCTGAAGTTATTCAAGGTGCTGAGAAGAAAGTGGAAACTGCTAAAGCAGAAGTTCAAGTAAAAGAAGAAGCTTTAAATTCTGCTCAGTCTTCGAAATCAGAATCTGATGAGGCTGTATCTAATCAAGAAAAAATAGTTGAAGGTAAGAAAGAAGAAGTTGAAAAACTTAAATCAGATGTTATAGTAGCTAAAAATAATGTACAAGTGAAACAAGATATTTTAGACGGGACTAAAATATCTGAAGAGAAAAAATCAGCTGAGCAAGCTCTAGAACAAGAAACAGCTAATGTTAAAAGACTAAGTGATGAATTAGCAAAAGCAGAGATTGAAGATGAAAAACATAGTCAAAATATAAAAAATGTAAAAAATGACCTAACTAAAGCCACATCAGAAGTTTCAACATCTAAGAAATCAATTTCTGCTGCGAGTGAAAAATTAAAGCAAACTCAGTCTGAGTTAATCAAAGCACAGGAAAATTTGGCAAATCAAAATCCTAAAAATACAATTAAGTTAACTGATAGTTTTGTTGAAACTTTTAAGTCTTTTGTATTAAATCCATACGATTATGATAAACAACCAGAACTATTCATTAAACATAGTAAAGAGTATAGAGAAAAACTGAAGAAAATTGCTACAGAAAATAAATCTCTCAATCAATACCATTCAGTTGAAAAGGATAAACACAGACCATTTGACTCTTCTCATTTGACATTGGAGCAGAGAGAGGAATTGACACTCTTCGCAAACGATCTTTTCAATCAAGCTCGTAGATTGTTTGCGAAGCCTGACACAGTAGCTACTCAAGGAATGTTAGGAGTTGCAGATATAGTTGCTAAAGACAAAAGTACCATTATGGCTGCTTGGGAATACAGATTTCCTCAAGCTGATGAATTAAACCCTATTACTTATAGTGTGTTAACTAGTGATAATAAAATCACTAGTATAGATGAAGCAAAAAAATCTATATATGATAGTTTTACTGAGTTATTGTTTGATTATCCAGAAAACATTGGTTCTCAAATTATTTCATCTGATTGGATGTTTGGGAAACATTCGTTTAAAACAGGAAAAGACTATTTTGGTTTTACTCTTATTGAGAGAGATGGGAAAACAGAGTTTTATTATTTGACTGTCAATGAAGAAATCAAGGGTAATGAAAAATTTGATAAAACTGTAATTAAACCTTTAAACTCAACTCAATCTAATACAGCAAGCAATGAATCTGCATTGACTGCTGTTAAGACAGCAGAAGCAAACTATACTAAAGCGAAGGCAGAGTTGGAAAAGGCGGAATCAGAATATAAGGAATATTTATCAATTCAAAAAGATGTTCAGAATAGGCTAGAACTTCTAAATTCAACACCATTTAAAACATCTGTAGTAAAGGCTGAACTTGCTAAAGCTCAAAAACGTCAGATTGATGCTCAAAAACGACTTGTATTGGCTCAAAAATCACAAGATGAAGTTATGACTGATATCAAGTTTAAACAAGAGAATTTAGATAAAGCAAAACAAGAGCTAGTTGATAAAGAGAATGCATTAAAACTTGGGAAAGATAAGTTACAACAGGAAGAGGCTGAACTTACTAAGTTGCAAGCTGATGTAAGTGCGAAAGCTCAAGCGGTATCAAATGCTAAGAAAGCTCTTCAAGATGCACAAGAAGAAGTTAAACAAGCCGAAAAAGAGCTAGCAGATCTTAAAGGTGCTCATACTCGCTTGGCTGAGTTGAAAGCAGAGCTTGAGAAAGCAGAAGCAGAGCTTAAAGATGCTTACAAAGCACAAAATCAAGCTAAAGTAGACTATGAAGTTAAAAGCCTTGCAGCAGGTCAAGCGAAGATTGCTTATGAAACTGCCAAAATACAGCTTGAAGAAGCAGAAACAAAACGTAAAGAGCTTGAAAAAGCAGGTTACAAACTAGTCCCTGTTTTGGATGAAAAAGGTAATATTGTTGATTATACGGTAGATAAAGTGACTGTAGGAACTAAAAATGATAAAACCTATCAAGCGCCTGCACAAGCTACAAATGCAAAAGCAGAACCTAAGAAACAGCTTCCAAATACAGGAACGAAAGAGTCAGGACTTTTAGCATTGCTTGGAGCAAGTGTTGGACTACTTGCTTTAGCGGGAAAACGAAAATATAGATAAAATAGAAAGGGCGTTACTGCCCTTTTTATGCTGTCTTGGGTAAAATTCGAATGTTTTCACTGTAAGAGTTTTTTTCTAGCCTAAAAAATGGTATAATAGCATGTAAAACTAGAAATAATAAGGGAAAATAAAAATATTTTTCCGAAAGATAGGTGACATATGAAAATAAGTAAAAGGCACCTGCTGAATTATTCCATTTTGATTCCTTATCTACTTTTATCCGTTTTAGGATTGATTGTAGTTTATTCGACAACTAGTGCGTCCCTCATCCAGGAAGGAAAGAGTGCATTATATCTAGTGCGAAATCAGGGGATTTTCTGGATAGTCAGTTTATTCTTAATAGCCTTAATCTATAAATTAAAACTAGGATTTCTCCGTAATGAGCGATTGATCTTTATTGTCATGTTTGCCGAGCTGATTCTTCTAGCTCTAGCACGTTTAATCGGTACTCCCATCAATGGAGCCTATGGCTGGATCAAGGTTGGACCGGTCACGATTCAACCAGCAGAGTATCTAAAAATTATTATCATTTGGTACTTGGCTCAGCGTTTTTCAAAACAACAAGATGAGATTGCGGTTTATGACTTCCAAGTTTTAACCCTTAATCAGTGGTTGCCAAGAGCCTTTAATGATTGGCGTTTTGTCCTCTTGGTCATGATTGGTAGTTTGGCAATCTTCCCTGACCTTGGAAATGCAACCATTTTGATTTTAGTATCCTTACTCATGTATACCATTAGTGGGATTGCCTATCGCTGGTTCTCAACTATACTGGGACTGCTGGCCGGAACATCCATTCTTTCCTTGACTGCCATTCGGTTTATCGGTGTTGAAAAATTCTCAAAAATTCCTGTATTTGGTTATGTTGCCAAGCGTTTCAGTGCTTTTTTCAACCCCTTTAATGACCTAGCAGGTTCTGGGCATCAGTTGGCTAATTCTTACTATGCAATGGTTAACGGTGGCTGGTTTGGTCTTGGATTAGGAAATTCCATTGAAAAACGAGGTTATCTACCAGAAGCTCATACAGACTTTGTCTTTTCGATTGTGATAGAGGAGTTTGGATTTGTAGGAGCTAGTCTTATTTTGGCTCTTCTATTCTTCTTAATTCTTCGTATTATTTTGGTTGGTATTCGAGCGAGAGATCCTTTCAACTCAATGGTGGCAATCGGTATTGGTGGAATGATTCTGATACAGGTATTTGTTAACATTGGCGGTATATCAGGCTTGATCCCTTCAACAGGGGTGACTTTCCCCTTCCTATCGCAAGGTGGAAACAGTCTCTTGGTCCTATCGGTAGCTATCGCCTTTGTGTTGAATATTGATGCCAGCGAAAAACGTGCCAAACTCTATCGCGAATTAGAAGCGCAACTCTAAGACATAATATGACAAGGAGAAAAAAATGTCTCTTCAAAAGTTAGAAAATTTTAGTAACAAAGCTGTCGTACAAGAAGAAGTGCAAATCTTGACAGAAATGCTCGAAGATATTACAAGAAACATGCTTGCACCAGAGACCTTTGATAAAATCATGCAGTTAAAAGAACTTTCGACTGCAGCAGACTATCAAGGACTTGATAAAGTAGTAACTAGTCTATCAAACGACGAAATGGTCTACATTTCAAGATATTTCTCTATCTTACCACTCTTAATTAACATCTCAGAAGATGTTGACTTGGCTTATGAGATTAACCATCTAAATAATGTTGATCAAGACTATTTGGGTAAATTGTCAACAACTATTAAAATGGTGGCTGAAAAAGAAAACGCTGCTGAGATTCTTGAACACTTGAATGTGGTGCCAGTTTTGACGGCCCATCCTACTCAGGTACAACGTAAGAGTATGTTGGACTTGACCAATCATATCCATACCCTTTTACGTAAATATCGTGACGTGAGAATGGGCCTCATTAACAAAGAAAAATGGCACAATGATCTTCGTCGCTATATTGAGATTATCATGCAAACAGACATGATTCGTGAGAAGAAACTGAAAGTAACTAATGAAATCACTAACGTGATGGAGTACTACAATAGTTCCTTCCTTCAGGCTGTCCCTAACTTGATGCTAGAGTACAAACGTCTAGCAAAAGAGCAAGGAATTGATCTTAAACAAGCCAAACCAATTACTATGGGAATGTGGATCGGTGGAGACCGTGATGGGAATCCATTCGTGACAGCTGAGACACTTATGCGTTCTGCTACCATTCAAAGTGAGGTGGTTTTGAACTATTATATCAGTAAGATTTCTAGTCTTTATCGTACCTTCTCTCTTTCAACGAATTTATCAAAAACTAGCAAAGCTGTTGAAGAAATGGCAACTCGTTCAGGGGATACATCCGTCTTTCGTGAAAAAGAACCCTATCGCCGTGCCTTTCACTTGATTCAGTCCAAATTGATTCAAACTCTCTTGAATTTAAAAGAATGGTCTGTGGTTGGCTCGTCAGCTGATGAACGCCATCCTGTTGAACGTTTGCTCGGTGCCAATAGCCATCAGCAAGGAGCGGTTACAGATTACATTGGTAATCGCCTTTCAGGAGCAATTCAAGAGCTGGCTGAAGATCGTCCACCTTACTATGAAACGGTCGAAGAATTTAAACAAGACCTCGCTATTATTAAAGATTCATTGCTTGAAAATAAGGCAGAGGCCTTGCTTACTGGTGAGTTCGCCGAGCTTTTAGAAGCTGTAGAAGTCTTTGGTTTCTTCTTGGCTTCCATCGACATGCGCCAGGACTCAAGCGTCCATGAAGCCTGTGTGGCAGAATTGTTGGCATCTGCTGGAATCAATGACCACTATAGTGATCTATCAGAAGATGAAAAATGTGACTTGCTCTTACATGAGTTATTAGAAGATCCTCGAATCTTGTCTGCAACCCATGCTGAGAAGTCTGAACTACTCGAAAAAGAGTTAGCTATTTTCCAAACTGCCCGTGAATTAAAAGACCGTTTGGGAGAAGATGTCATTCGTCAAACGATTATCTCTCACGCAACCAGCGTATCAGATATGTTAGAATTGGCGATTATGCTCAAAGAAGTTGGTCTTGTGGATGCTGAAAAAGCACGTGTTCAAATCGTGCCTCTCTTTGAAACAATTGAGGACTTGGATCATTCCGAAGAAACAATGAGAAAGTATTTCTCTCTACCACTTGCTAAGAAATGGGTTGCTTCTAAAAACAATTACCAAGAAATCATGCTTGGCTACTCTGATAGTAACAAGGATGGCGGTTATCTATCCTCTTGTTGGACACTCTACAAGGCTCAACAACAATTAACAGCTATCGGTGATGAGTTTGGTGTTAAGGTAACCTTCTTCCACGGTCGTGGTGGTACAGTTGGTCGTGGTGGTGGCCCTACTTATGACGCTATTGCCTCACAGCCACTTAAGTCTATCAAAGATCGTATCCGTTTGACCGAGCAAGGGGAAGTGATTGGAAATAAATACGGAAACAAGGATGCAGCCTACTATAACCTTGAAATGTTAGTTTCAGCAGCAATCAACCGTATGATTACTCAAAAGAAGAGTGACACTAATACTTCAAATCGCTATGAAGCAATTATGGATCAGGTTGTCGGTCGCAGCTATGATATTTACCGTGAACTAGTATTCGGAAATGAACATTTCTATGATTATTTCTTTGAGTCTAGTCCAATCAAGGCGATTTCAAGTTTCAATATTGGTTCTCGACCGGCCGCTCGTAAAACCATCACTGAAATCGGTGGTCTGCGCGCTATTCCTTGGGTATTCTCATGGTCACAAAGTCGTGTCATGTTCCCAGGTTGGTATGGTGTTGGTTCAAGCTTCAAGGAATTTATTGACCAAGATCCTAAAAATATCGAAATCCTTCGTGACATGTATAAAAACTGGCCTTTCTTCCAGTCGCTTTTATCTAACGTAGACATGGTCTTGTCTAAGTCAAATATGAATATTGCTTTTGAGTACGCACAACTTTGTGAAAGTGAGGAAGTCCAAGCAATCTACTATACTATCTTGGATGAATGGCAGTTGACCAAGGATGTCATTTTGGCTATCGAAGGGCAAGACGACCTCTTGGCTGAAAACCCATATTTGAAAGCCAGTCTAAAATATCGCATGCCTTACTTCAATATTCTAAACTACATCCAGCTTGAGTTAATCAAGCGCCAACGCCGTGGAGAGCTATCTACACATGAAGAAAGATTGATTCATACGACCATTAACGGAATTGCTACTGGATTGCGTAATTCGGGCTAATTTCCATCGTCTTTTTCGAAAAATCCGTAGGAATTTTACTATTTTTAAAAAATAATTCATAAAATTACTTGACAAGTTTTAGTAAAATGATATAATTTAACCATTCAGAAAGTAATCATTGAAATTTTTTAGAGAGTCTGTGGTTGGTGGAAACAGATAGATGAAAGTGATGAAAATTGGGCTGAATGTTATAAAGAATTTGAAATCATAAGAATTCGGTGCGCACACCTTACAGTGCAACTCGTGAAGCGAGTAAGAGCGATAGGGATATTCCCTATAATTGAGGTGGCACCGCGCATCGACGTCCTCACACAATTTTTTTGTGTGAGGACTTTTTCTATGGGGAGGATAAATAATGGAATTCAAACGATGGCGACGCTTGGTTAAGCGATTTAAAAGGTAAAATTAGAAGTAAGCATTGAAAAATAAGGAGAAATAAAATGAATAAACGATTAATGGGAATTATCGCAGCATTAGCAGTTTTAGTTGGTGGAAGCTTGGTGTATTCTAGCTTAACGAAACAAGAAACTAAAACTGAGACAGCTAATAAAACAGCCAAGGTTGGTGTTCTTCAGTTTGTCAGCCATCCATCACTCGACTTGATTTACCAAGGAATTCAAGATGGACTTGCCGAAGAAGGTTATAAAGGTGACCAAGTTAAAATTGACTTTATGAACTCAGAAGGTGACCAAAGTAAGGTTGCTACAATGAGTAAGCAATTAGTCGCAAACGGAAACGATGTAGTTGTTGGACTCGCAACACCTGCAGCTCAGGGTCTAGCAAGCGCCACAAAAGACCTTCCTGTTATCATGGCAGCTATTACAGACCCAGTTGGAGCTAACCTTGTACAAAACTTGGAAAAACCAGGTGGAAACATCACAGGGGTATCTGACCATAACCCTGCTCAACAACAGGTTGAATTGATTAAAACATTGACTCCTGATGTCAAGACGGTTGGAGCTCTTTACTCAAGTAGCGAAGATAACTCTAAATCACAAGTTGAAGAGTTCAAGGCTTACGCTGAAAAAGCTGGTTTGAAGGTAGAAACTTTTGCAGTTCCGTCTACTAACGAAATTGCTTCTACAGTAAATGTCATGACTGGAAAAGTGGATGCAATCTGGGTTCCAATTGACAACACAATCGCATCTGCGTTCTCAACTGTCGTATCAAGCAACCAAACAGCTAAAAAACCAATCTACCCAAGTGCGACTGCCATGGTAGAAGCAGGTGGTTTGGCATCAGTCGTTGTTGACCAACACGATCTTGGTGTTGCTACTGGTAAAATGATTGCCAAAGTCTTGAAGGGTGAAAAGCCAGCTGACACTCCAGTCAATGTCTTCTCAACTGGTAAATCAGTTATCAATAAAAAAGTGGCTCAAGAACTTGGAATCACTATCCCTGAATCAGTCTTAAAAGAAGCTGGTCAAGTGATCGAATAAGAAAACGGGAGGAGTTGGATACATCTCCTCCAATTTTTAAAAGAAGGAAATGAATGTAACATGATAATATCGATTATTTCACAAGGATTTGTCTGGGCTATCCTTGGTTTAGGAATCTTTATGACCTTTAGAATTCTAAACTTCCCAGATATGACAACTGAGGGCTCCTTCCCACTAGGGGGAGCTGTAGCAGTAACACTGATTACTCAAGGCGTTAATCCTTTTCTTGCTACCTTGGTAGCTGTTGGGGCCGGTTGTCTTGCAGGTTTAGCGACTGGTCTACTCTATACTAAAGGTAAAATACCAACTCTCTTATCTGGAATTCTAGTCATGACTTCTTGTCATTCTATTATGCTCATGATTATGGGACGGGCAAACCTTGGGCTCTTAGGAACTAAACAAATCCAGGACGTTCTTCCCTTCTCATCTGAGGTTAATCAATTATTTACAGGTTTGATTTTTGTGACTTTAGTTATCCTTATCATGCTTTTCTTCCTAGATACTAAATTGGGACAAGCTTATATCGCAACAGGAGATAATCCGGATATGGCTCGTAGTTTTGGTATCAATACAGGCCGTATGGAGCTCATGGGCTTGGTCTTGTCAAATGGTGTTATCGCCCTTGCTGGTGCCTTAATTGCCCAACAAGAAGGTTACGCGGATGTTTCTCGTGGTATCGGTGTTATCGTTGTTGGTCTTGCAAGTTTGATTATCGGTGAAGTTCTGTTCAAGAGTCTTACCCTAGCAGAACGTTTGGTTACCATTGTAGTTGGTTCCATCAGCTATCAATTCTTGGTATGGGGAGTCATTGCTCTCGGCTTTAACACTAGCTATCTCCGTCTATACAGTGCCCTTATCCTAGCAACATGTCTAGTCATTCCAACTCTTAAGGATAAATACTTGAAAGGAGTCAAGTTAAGCAAATGACAGCAATTGTAGAATTAAGAAATGCCACAAAAATTGTGACAAATGGCTTCGATGAGGAAAAGATTATTTTAAACGATGTTTCACTTGATATCTATGAACACGACTTCATCACAATCTTGGGTGGAAATGGTGCAGGAAAATCAACACTCTTTAATAGCATTGCAGGAACGCTACCCTTGACTAGTGGTAGCATTCGTATCATGGGTGAGGATGTGACTCATTTCAGCCCAGAGAAACGTGCTAAGTATCTCTCTCGTGTCTTCCAAGATCCAAAAATGGGAACTGCCCCTCGTATGACAGTTGCAGAAAACCTCTTGATTGCAAAGTTCCGTGGAGAAAAACGTGGACTTTTCCCAAGAAAATTGTCATCCTATAAGGAAGAATTTCAAGCGACCATTGAGAAGGTTGGCAATGGTCTAGAGAAGCATTTGGATACACCGATTGAATTCTTGTCAGGTGGACAAAGACAGGCCTTGAGCCTCTTGATGGCAACTTTGAAACGTCCAGAGCTCCTTTTACTGGATGAACACACAGCAGCCCTTGACCCTAAAACAAGTGTCGCCTTGATGGAATTGACAAATGACTTTATCAACAAGGACCATCTGACTGCTTTGATGATTACCCACCATATGGAAGATGCTCTCAAGTATGGAAATCGCCTCATTGTCATGAAAGAAGGGCGAATCATCCAAGATTTAAACAAGGATGAAAAAGCCAAGATGAAAATTTCCGATTACTATCAACTGTTTGAGTAATTGATTTTAAATAATTGAGATAAAAAACTTAGAAGTAGGCTTTTGCTTCTAAGTTTTTTGTATTAAAGGGAGATTATCTAAAAATGGTCTGGATTCCACCGTCTAAGATTTTATAGTATAATGATTATAAGGAAAATGTTGCTAAAGATAAAAAAATTATAAAAAAGTGTTTTGCGTCTAAATTTTATCTTGTCTCTAAAATAAGGTATTTAAAATGTATTTTTACTTTGTAAAGTATATAAGTTCTAGATAAGGAAAAAGTCAATGAAAAAAATTTTAAAAATTGTACTCATAACTGTATTAGGTTTTCTAACTTTGTTAGGGCTATATCGTGTCTATCAAAAGAATTATTATAAAGGATTGTATGAATCTTTAAGTAATGTCTTTTTAGAGATGAACTATGCAGAAACCCATAGTGGTATTTTACCTGGACTTGCTGATTTTAGCAAAGCCGTTGACGGAAGTCAGTCGTTTAGAGATCCAGATTGGATAATTCCCATAGGACTTGATGCAGGCTTATCTAAAAATGAAAGTTTAAAAGTGATTGTAGGTTTTGAAGAAACTTTTATTATTGAATACCAGCAACTATTATCTGATGGGAGATATCTTTATATAAAATATGACTACAATGATAAGAAACTCAGCCAATCAGTCGAAATCTCAGATTCTAAATGGTCGGTAGCATATGACTTAGCTAGTTACAATATACTACACAAGGATGGGGGAAAACTAGATTTAGAGGCATATAAAGAATTATCACGTCAGTCAAAAACAGGGGACTCGATACCCAATTTTTACCTAACAAATCCCAACGAAGCACTAGAGTATTTAAAACCTTATGGGATTGATGAAGCTTGGATTAAAGAAAAATCTCACTTCATGCTTTATGATGTTGTTCTGGCACGTTGGTTCAAAAATGGTAGTCAACGCTACTCAGTTGACAATCTTGGGGATGTAGAGATTGTGCCACTAAGTTTTTCTGAATAGGATGATGCCCAAGCAATGGAAATGTTAAAGGAGAAGAATAATGTTGCTTATCAGTTTATCCAAGATTTAAGTAAGGAAAAAGGTAGATGAAAAAAATTTTAAAAATCGTACTCATAATTTTATTAGTTTTTCTAACTTTGTTTGGTCTATATCGTGTCTATCAAAAGAATTATTATAAAGGAGTGTATGAATCTTTAAGTAATGTTTTTCTAGAGATGAACTATGCAGAAACCCATAGTGGTATCTTACCTGGCCTCGCTGATTTTAGTAAAGCCGTTGACGGGAGTCAATCGTTTAGAGATCCAGACAGGATAATTTCCATAGGACTTGATGCAGGCTTGTCTGAAAATGAAAGTTTAGAAGTGATTGTAGGTTTTGAAGAAACTTTTATTATTGAATATCAGCAACTATTATCTGATGGGAGATATCTTTATATAAAATATGACTACAATGATAAGAAACTCAGCCAATCAGTCGAAATCTCAGATTCTAAATGGTCGGTAGCATATGACTTAGCTAGTTACAATATACTACACAAGGATGGGGGAAAACTAGATTTAGAGGCATATAAAGAATTATCACGTCAGTCAAAAACAGGGGACTCGATACCCAATTTTTACCTAACAAATCCCAACGAAGTACTAGAGTATTTAAAACCTCATAGGATTGATGAAGCTTGGATTAAAGAAAAATTCCACTTTATGCTCTATGATGTTGTTCTAGAACGCTGGTTCAAAAATGGTAGTCAACGCTACTCAGTTGATAATCTTGGGGATGTAGAGATTGTGTCACTAAGTTTTTCTGAATAGGATGATACCCAAGCAATGGAGATGTTAAAAGAGAAGAATAATGTTGTTTATCAGTTTCTCCAAGATTTAAGTAAGGAAAAAAGTCAATGAAAAAAATTTTAAAAATCGTACTCACAACGGTATTAGTTTTTCTAACTTTGTTTGGTCTATATCGTGCCTATCAAAAGAATTATTATAAAGGAGTGTATGAATCTTTAAGTAATGTCTTTTTAGAGATGAACTATGCAGAAACCCATAGTGGTATTTTACCTGGACTTGCTGATTTTAGTAAAGCCGTTGACGGAGGTGCATCATATCGCGATAAGGATATTATAGTTGGTCTGAGTCCTGAAGCAGGCTTATCTGAGAGTGAAACTATATTAGTGTATGTAGGTATTGAAAAAACATTTCTAATTGAGTATAGGCGGGCGTTACCTGATGGTAGATACCTTTTTATTGATTATGATTATAGAGATAAGATGCTCAAACAAACTATTGAAATTTCGGAATCTGACCAATCATTAGCCTACGGGTTAATTGGTTATAATATAGAAGTGAAGAGGGGGAAAGAATCTGATTTAGAGCTACATTTAAAAAGTTCCTATAGTTTTAGCTCGACTAAAGGTTTACCAAGTTTTCAGCTAACAAATCCCAACGAAGTACTAGAGTATTTAAAGCCTTATGGGATTGATAAAGCTTGGATTAAAGAAAAATCCCACTTTATGCTCTATGATGTTGTTCTAGAACGCTGGTTTAAAAATGGTAGTCAACGTTACTCCGTTGATAATCTTGGGGATGTAGAGATTGTGCCATTGAAATCTATGAAAGAATAGAACTAAGTATGAATAGAGAGAGCTTTATAAATAGTAAATGTATGTTATAATATAGAAAATGAACTTGAGGTGATTTTTATGAATTTATTGAATATTTTTTCTGAACTTGATTATAAAGCTATCATCGAGGGGAGTCTGACTAATTTAATTCCAACAATTATAGCAGGAGGATTTGCATTATTTGTAATTGATAAAATGACAAGCTATATCCGTATTTCAAAAAAAATGGAATCCTATGGTTTTAAGGGGACGGCTTCAAAGAAGGGGTTTTCTAAAACTGATATAAAGAAGATGTGTAAAGATACTGAGAGATTAGATATTATCTTTGTATCGGGTTATGGTTTTTTTAGTGCTAACAAGACGCCTCTAAAAAAAGCTATGGATAAAGGTATGCACATTCGATTTTTATGCGCGCAAGTAGATAATCATTTCTTAACTGATATTGAAAATTTAGAAGTAGAGCAAAAAAATCGTAAATCTGGAACAAAGATTAGTGAAGAGATTCGTGAAATAGTCAACGAGTATGAATCATACATTTTAGATATTAACGTGGTAGAGCAATATTTAAATAAGATTAAGCAACTAGAACAACTAGACATTGAACAAGGCTATTTAGAAAATGGCAAAGATATAAAAAAGGAAATTGAAAAGTTATGTAAACAACTTGAGTATTATAAACGTGAAAAAAAGATGGAAATTCGCTATTACTCAACTGAGTATCGTTTACCGTTTATTTTATCTCAAAGTAAACCTTCAAAGGGTAAAATAACAACGAAAGTATGGTTGAATATCACTCTTCCTCCATATAAGTCTGTTGAAAATTTTATGTTAACTGGTGAGAGGGTTGATGATATTAACAAAGATGAGGGGGATTTTAACTTTATTGAAATGATGGAAGAACACTTTGAAAGTATCTGGAATAAGGCTTCTCTAACATTAGGTGAAAATGAAATAAAAAAAGAATCTCAGTACAAAAATTGGGAAGAGTTATTAAAATCTTCATCAGAACGGATGATAAAGTCAAGACAAACTGGCAAAGGTTTATTAATTGAAGTTGCAGCCCAGCACCCATTAGATGAAGGAAAATATCCTAATGAAGAGTTTTCAAAACGCTTGGATAAGGCTATAGAGTTATATAACAGATTAAATCAATCGGGAGAAAGTGTATATATTTATGTTCCAGGAAGTATTCATAAAAATAATGAAGTAGTAGATGAACTTTCTCTTAGCGGTGCCGGAAAAAATTATTTAGTAGAAAAAGGGATAAGTAGTGCAGTAATATATAGTGATGAGATGAATGTAAAATATAAAGGAGATCAGGGAGTTTATAATTCTACTGATGAGTGTTATGTTGCAACTCAGATTTTTGAAGAAATGAAATTTAAACAAATTTATTGTGTATGTTCGCCAGCTCAACTTTTAAGAAAAGCTTTCAGTTATATTAAGTTTGGTACTTTACCTTATTTTGAGGTTGCAAATGCTGAAACATTACATCATAGTTATGTAGATGAATATTTCAAAATGATTCCATTACTCTTGTCAGATGATAAAGCCTTACAATTGGATTCTGAATTAGGAGAAGAGATTCGTAAATGCAGAAAACCAATGAAATAAAAGATAAATAATATGGGGGGATTTTTAAGATTCGACTTATCTTTACTCAAGGAAGCAAGTTGTAGACTAACTTGCTTTTATTAAATTATTGTAGTTCTGAATATAATACTCAATGAAAATCAAAGAGCAAACTAGGAAGCTAGCCGCAGGCTGTACTTGAGTACGGCAAGGTGAAGCTAACGTGGTTTGAATTCGATTTTCGAAGAGTATAAATCTAAAATTGAAAAGTTAATTGAAAGTAAGATTTATACGATAAATTTTGTGAGTATAAGTTTAATATGAAATAAGGATGTTAGTTAAATTGAAAAAATTAGATTTTGTTCTTTTAGCCATCTTACTGTTTACTGTATCCATCCTAACTCTTGTGATCTGTAATATAAAATGGGGAATCATTACTTTAGGTCCAAATGAAGAGACAAAGGTGCGAGTGAACGGACACTCCGAGAGTTTGGACTCCATAATCCATGTAGAGGTAATTCCAGTTACTACAGATGGGAAGATAAAGCTTTCTCGAGGTGATGATTGGTTCGAACCTGAAAAAGGAATTGGATATAATGTTAAGGATTCTCGGATTGAAACATATCATTACAATGAAAAAACAAAAAGTTGGGATGTAACGATATTAGAGAATCCTCATAATGGCATTGGTGTCGATCGCGAAGGTATTATTATGGATCCACCTCAAAAGACACTTTTTTCGTTTGCTTCAAAGAAAGGATTTGAGATCAAAATAAAGAATATATCTGACCAGACAGTTGAGTTTAAAGTAAAAGTGACATATGATTAAGATTTGGGAAGTTGATAGTTTAGCAAGCAATAGATTCAAATACTAGATTGATTAGAATCAAACCAGTCAAATCCTGCTAATTTTCAAATTGAAGTATCAAAATCAAATAGAAGTCATAAATATGAATAGGAGAAAGAAATGATATTACGAGATATATTTGATGCAGCTCAAGAAGGAACGTTTGAAGAGTTTCATTCGCTCTACAAGGGCGATGTGAATCAAATTACACATGAGAAGTTGAATTTGTTAAACATGGTTTTAACTAGCAATACTTTGCTAGATGAAAAACTAAAGATTATTCAGTTTCTTATTGATGAAAAAATTGATGTTAATTGTTTAGACTCGTATAATAGAAATGCCTTACATAATTTGTTTCAATTTAAAGCGAATTGGAGAGTAGATGTTGAGTATGCAACTAAGGTCATGTCAATGTTGTTGAAAGCAGGGATAAATGTTAACCAAGTTGATAAATATGGGGCAATTCCATTGATTACTGCGATTACAGTCTTGAAATTAACAACCAAGGAAGCCTTGCCTTTATATGAGATGTTGATTGCTAGTGGTTCTGATATTCACCATAAAGATTTTCAAGGGAAGTCAGCTATAGATTATGCGAGAGAATTCAGTTGGAGACAAGATTTATTATCTGAAAATGGAGGGTTACTTGCTGATGAATAATAGTGATTTTGGTGGATTTATGGTTTCAAATAATGTATTGAATGGCTATCCGATTCAGTACACTTATAGAGAGAAATCTTCAATTTCTCAGTTAAATGGCTGGACAATATTATCTTCTATTGATGATGAAGAATATATTTCTGATCCTGATAATTTTACAATTCTAGGTGCGACAAGTATACTGCAAATTGCTCCGGTTCTACTAGAAATTTTTCCTGCAAAATATGGAACAGATTTGTTTTGGCTATACAAGGACAATGTACATATAGGATTTTATGATTTAAAGTCAGAAAGAGAAGTTACTATTACAGAGATTTTGCAATAATCTTTTCTGAATGACTATGGTATATTTTAAAAAAACAAATGAATGGTTAAGCCAAGTAGCTAAAAGTATAAAAGATAAATGAAGATAAAGCACTGTTTTTCCGAAAATACAAATAGTAGGAGATAAAAACATGGCATACACACAAGAAGATTTTCAAGAATGGATTTTTTAAATTGGATTTAAGATGGACTATTTTACAAGGGAGTTTGCTGGGGAATAAGGCCTTCATTTAGACTATAGCATGCAGTCTTTGGATGATTTGGAGGCTTAGATATTGGCGCACAAGGGAGTAGATTAAAGTGACGATAGAAACAGAGTTGAAAAAAATTAGTAAAAGTTTATCTTTAATAAATAATAGTCAAACCTCTAACAAGATATCTTCTACTAATTTAGAAAATATAGATGATATTTTAAATGATTATTTACCCCTTCATTTAAAATGGATTGAGAAGGGAAATTCTTGGATTGTTAAGTCATTAAGTGAGAATCGCCAATTAGATAGACAAGCCTTTTCTCAGTTACTTGTAGGAGTTAGAAATCTGTATCTTGATTTAGAGGAACTTCAAGATTTACTGATTGAAGTATCAAATGAAATATATGAAAATTAGAGGTTTAAAACGTAAAATGGAATAATGGAGGTATTTATGACATCAGAGCTAGAAACTAAAAATGAAGAATGGGTAGAAGTCTTTAAAGGTTTGATTCCTGTAGATAAGTATAAGTTAAAAGTCTTGTTGACAAACTTGTCAGATGGTCAAGAAATTCGGTTGATTGGAGAAAAGAATCGTTTTAAATTATCATGTTTTTGTTATGATGAAGCACGATTTTTTAGCAGGGAATTGTATTTATCTGCAGTTCTGGATAAAGAGATGTTTAAAAAATTTGAAAAAAATAATTTCCAAAATGTCATTTACGAAGTCAAGAATAGTCAATTAGTGAAGAAACTGGAATACACATCATATTATGACCCAGGAACGTTGCATTCACGGCATTATATCATCATAACTCAAGATAGTGTACTAGATATTCTTGTTTCTGCAAATTTGAAATTAAATATCAGTCAATACTAAAAAATTTGCTAAATAAATATGTACACCGCTGTAGTACAATTATCAGAAAATAGAACTTGGAGAAATGATATGGAAAAATGGACGGAAATTAAACCGGGATTCATCCCTTTTGGTGACTATGGCATCGAGATAAATATAGATGGGGATACTCTAATTGCCTACTTGGAAGATTCAGAAAAATTTAAATTTACATTTACAAAAATTTGGGCTTTCCGAACAGTTCAGGAAAGTTTAGAATTAAGAGATAAATATTGGGAGCAAGGATTAGCAGAGAACAGACCACTTTATCTGACCAACTATATCTATGAGGTCGAAAATACAGATTTTGGGGACTTGGTCGCTTCTGCAAATATAGTTAATAAAAAGCTCCATCACTACAAATTAATGTCGACGCATTTTTTAGTGGATATTGTATCTGAAAATGATGTAAAAGTGGAGAAAGTGACTAGCTAGTTTTATGAAATAGTCTCATGTAAAGTGTATGAAATGGTTTACTTTTTTTCAGAAATAAGCTATACTAGTTAGAGTAAACTGTGATAAAATGGAGGTATTGTCTATGGTTGACAAGAGACTCATCGAAGAGATCAAAAACAATACCAATATTGTCGAAATCATAGGAGAAGTGATTTCTTTACAAAAATCTGGACGGAACTTTTTAGGGCTCTGTCCTTTTCATGGTGAAAAGACCCCTTCCTTTAACGTGGTTGAAGATAAGCAGTTTTACCACTGTTTTGGATGTGGTCGTTCTGGAGATGTTTTTAAGTTTATCGAGGAGTATCAGCAGGTAACCTTTGCGGATGCAGTGAGGATATTAGCTGAGAGACTTGGGATTCAGATGGCAGCGCCTGTTCAAGGTTCTGTACAGCCTAGGTCGCCCCATCAAAATCTCTACGATATGCATGAGAAAGCTGCTCGTTTTTATCATGCCATCCTCATGACGACTAAGATGGGTGAGGAGGCGAGAAACTATCTCTATAAACGTGGCTTAACAGATGATGTTCTAAAGCATTTTATGATTGGTTTGGCTCCAGCAGAACGCTCTTATCTATATCAGCGTTTAGCAGATGATTTTAGTGAGAAGGACTTGCTGGATTCGGGTTTGTTTTATCTATCTGAGAGTAACCAATTCTTTGATACCTTTCATAATCGCATTATGTTTCCTCTTTCAAATGATCAAGGAAAGGTGATTGCCTTCTCTGGTCGAATATGGCAAGAGACTGATTCTCAAACTGGAAAGTATAAAAATAGTCGAGCGACGGCAATTTTTAATAAAAGTTACGAATTATATCATTTGGAGAGGTTAAAAAAAGGCTCGGGCAAGGCACCTGAAATCTACCTGATGGAAGGATTTATGGATGTCATTGCGGCTTATCGTGCTGGTATTGAAAATGCAGTTGCTTCTATGGGGACCGCACTGACGAGTGAACATGTGGAGCATCTGAAACGCTTTACCAAAAAAGTGATCGTCACCTATGACGGAGATAAGGCTGGGCAAGCTGCGACGGCTAAAGCCTTGGACGAGCTTAAAGATATACCTGTCCAAGTCGTTCAGATTCCTGACGCAATGGATCCGGATGAATATTTGCAGAAAAACTCTCCTCAAGACTTGGCTTATCTCTTAACCAATACACGCATTAGTCCAGTTGAGTTTTACATCCATCATTTCAGACCGGAAAACAGTGAAAATCTACAAGCCCAGATTGAATTTATAGAGAAAATTGCCCCCTTAATCGCAAAGGAACCCTCTATCACAGCTCAGAATTCCTACATTCACATTTTGACGGATCACTTGCCATCTTTTGACTATCAGCAGGTCGAACATATTGTCAATGAAAGTCGTGTCAGACAGAGAAAGGAGAAGGTCAAGGAGACCTATAGTCCGAGTCCTGTCACTATGTCTGTTACCAAGCAGCTGACAGCAGTGATGAGAGCGGAAGCCCATATCATCTACCGAATGATGGAACATCCCTTGGTGCTTAATGACTATCGCTTAAGAGAGGATTTTATCTTTGAAACTCCAGAGTTTCAGACCTTGTATGGACTCTTGATTGATAATGGAAGTATCTCATCTGAAGATTTGGCTCATCAGACCAGAGAAGTGGAGAGTGCGTGGTATCAAGTCCTAGCCTTAGATTTGCCACCTGAGATGTCCCCTCACGAGTTAGCCGAAGTGGAAGAGTCTCGAAAAAGAGCTCTGTTGAATCAGGAAAATCTGCAAATTAAAAAGAAAGTTCAGGAAGCTAGCCATGTCGGTGATACAGACACCGCTTTAGAAGAGCTAGAACGCTTAATTGCCCAAAAAAGAAGAATGGAGTAAGAATGGCAACAAAACAAAAAGAAGTAACAACCTTTGACGTCCAAGTAGCGGAATTTATTCGCAATCATAAAAAAACTGGTACAGCAACAGATGACGAAATCAATAACGCCCTAGTAATTCCCTTCACTTTAGACGTGGAAGGTATTGAGAATCTTTTGCAACGTATTCAAGATGCTGGTATCTCAATTACGGACAACGAAGGAAATCCAAGTGCGCGTGTTTTAAGCACTGAGGAAGAACCAGAGTTGACGGATGAAGATTTGATCGGTTCAACCTCTGCTAAGGTCAATGACCCTGTCCGTATGTACTTGAAGGAAATCGGGGTTGTTCCTCTGCTTACAAATGAAGAGGAAAAAGAGTTGGCCCTTGCTGTTGAAGCGGGTGATATCGAAGCTAAACAACGCCTTGCAGAAGCGAACCTTCGTTTGGTAGTATCTATCGCTAAACGTTATGTTGGACGTGGAATGCAGTTCCTTGACTTGATCCAAGAAGGAAACATGGGCTTGATGAAGGCCGTTGATAAATTTGACTACTCTAAAGGGTTCAAATTCTCAACTTATGCGACTTGGTGGATTCGTCAGGCCATTACTCGTGCAATTGCTGACCAAGCTCGTACCATCCGTATTCCAGTACACATGGTGGAAACCATTAACAAGCTTGTTCGTGAACAACGTAATCTTCTTCAAGAGTTGGGACAAGATCCAACTCCTGAACAAATCGCTGAACGCATGGATATGACACCTGACAAGGTTCGTGAAATCCTCAAGATTGCCCAAGAGCCGGTTTCTCTTGAAACACCAATCGGTGAAGAGGACGATAGCCATCTTGGTGACTTTATCGAAGATGAAGTGATTGAAAATCCAGTTGACTACACAACTCGTATCGTTTTGCGTGAGCAGTTGGATGAAGTCTTGGATACTCTTACAGATCGTGAAGAAAATGTCTTGCGTCTCCGTTTTGGTCTTGATGATGGGAAAATGCGTACCTTGGAAGATGTTGGTAAAGTCTTCAACGTGACTCGTGAGCGTATCCGTCAGATTGAGGCAAAAGCTTTGAGAAAACTTCGCCAGCCAAGTCGAAGCAAACCACTTCGTGATTTCATTGAAGATTAAGTTGAGGGAGAGTGAAGATGGCTTATACAGAAGAGCAAATTGAAAATATCAAAACACGTATTTTGACAGCCCTAGAAGAAGTGATTGACCCTGAATTGGGGATTGATATTGTCAATCTAGGCTTGATCTACGAGATTCGTTTTGATGGCGATACAGGTGAGACTGAAATTGATATGACCTTGACAACCATGGGTTGTCCCTTGGCAGATCTTTTAACTGACCAAATCTATGATGCTATGACAGATGTTCCAGAAGTTACTAACGTTGAAGTCAAATTAGTTTGGTATCCAGCTTGGACAGTTGAAAAAATGAGTCGTTACGCTCGTATCGCTTTAGGTATCAAGTAAGTATATTATGAAAAGAGAAATAGTGTAGACGCCAGGAATTCCCAGCTTTTATGCTATCTCTCTTTTTATTTGCTGATTTTATTTGAAGAAAATGGTATAATGGTTACTATGGAAAAAGAGAAATTACGCATCAATATGCTAAGTTCAAGTGAAAAGGTAGCTGGCCAAGGTGTGTCTGGGGCTTACCGTGAACTGGTACAGCTTTTAAAACGAGATGCGAAAGACCAACTGATCGTAACAGAAAATCTCCCAATCGAAGCGGATGTTACTCATTTTCATACGATTGATTTTCCTTATTATCTCTCGACCTTTCAGAAAAAACGTTCTGGACGTAAGATTGGCTATGTTCACTTCTTACCAGATACCTTGGAAGGTAGTTTGAAGATTCCATTCTTCTTAAAGGGGATTGTCAAACGCTATGTATTTTCTTTTTATGACCGTATGGAGCATCTGGTTGTTGTCAATCCTAGCTTCATTGAGGATTTGGTTGCTGCTGGAATTCCACGTGAAAAAGTGACCTATATTCCTAACTTTGTCAACAAAGAAAAATGGCATCCACTTCCTATAGAGCAAGTCGAACAACTTCGTAAAGATATGGGAATTGATGAGAATCAGTTTGTAGTCGTTGGTGCAGGTCAGGTTCAGAAGCGTAAAGGAATAGATGACTTTATCACTCTAGCTGAGGAATTACCTGATATCACTTTTATTTGGGCTGGTGGCTTCTCTTTTGGGGGAATAACCGACGGTTATGAGCGCTATAAAAAGATTATGGATAATCCTCCTGAAAATTTAATTTTCCCAGGGATTGTTGACCCAGAAAGGATGAGAGAATTCTATGCCTTGGCTGATCTTTTCTTGCTTCCAAGTTATAACGAGCTCTTTCCAATGACTATTTTAGAGGCTGCAAGTTGTGAAGCACCCATTATGCTTCGTGATCTAGATCTTTACAAGGTCATTCTTGAAGGAAATTACAGACCAACAAGTGATGTAGAAGAGATGAAAGCGGCTATCTTGGAATATCAAGAGTATCCAGAAGCACTAAAAGAATTAAAAGAAAAGGCTAAGGCCATTTCAAGAGAATATTCAGAAGAGCATCTTCTTGAAATCTGGCTAAAATTCTATCGGGAGCAAGCAGCTTTAGGAAAAAAATGAGGTAGTATATGCGAATTGGATTATTTACAGATACTTATTTCCCGCAGGTCTCGGGTGTTGCGACCAGTATTCGAACCTTAAAAACAGAACTTGAAAAGCAAGGCCATGCCGTCTTTATCTTCACGACAACCGATAAGGATGTCAATCGTTATGAAGACTGGCAGATTATCCGTATCCCTAGTGTTCCTTTCTTTGCCTTTAAGGATCGACGTTTCGCCTATCGTGGATTTACAAAAGCTCTTGAGATTGCCAAGCAATACAAGCTGGATATTATTCATACGCAGACTGAATTTTCTCTTGGTTTATTAGGGATTTGGATAGCGCGTGAGTTGAAAATCCCTGTTATTCATACCTATCATACCCAGTACGAAGATTATGTCCACTATATCGCTAAGGGGATGTTGATTCGTCCAGGTATGGTTAAGTATCTTGTGAGAGGCTTCCTTCATGATGTTGATGGAGTGATTTGTCCAAGTGAAATTGTGCGAGACCTTCTATCAGATTATAAGGTTAAAGTAGAAAAACGAGTTATTCCTACAGGGATTGAGCTAGCCAAGTTTGAACGACCTGAGATTGGACCAGAACATATCGTAGACTTACGTGATAAATTAGGCATTAAGAAAGATGAAAAGATGCTTCTTAGCCTTTCACGTGTTTCTTACGAGAAGAACATTCAAGCTGTTCTGGCAGCATTTCCAGATGTTCTAAAAGAAGAGCAAAATGTTAAATTAGTCGTAGCTGGAGATGGTCCTTATCTGGAAAATCTCAAGGAGCAAGCATCAGATTTAAAGATTCAAAATTCTGTTATCTTTACTGGTATGGTTGCCCCGAGTGAGACAGCGCTCTATTATAAGGCGGCTGACTTCTTTATCTCAGCTTCAACTAGTGAGACGCAAGGCTTGACCTATCTTGAAAGTCTTGCAAGTAAGACTCCGGTAATAGCTCATGGAAATCCCTATCTTGATAACCTCATCAATCATAAAATGTTTGGAACGCTTTATTATGAAGAGAGAGATCTAGCAGGGGCTATTTTAGAAGCTTTAATTGCAACTCCAAAGATGGATGAGAAACTTTTGGCTGAAAAATTGTATGAAATTTCAGCTGAGAATTTTGCTAAGAGAGTGCATGAATTCTATCTAGATGTTATTATTTCAAATAATTTTGAAAAAGAATTGACTGCAGATGAACCTGTTACGAAACGCATTTTAAAGACAGTATTTTATATACCACAACAAGCAGTGTCTATGCCGGTCAAGGGTTCAAGACGTATGTTGAAAGCTTCTAGAAAACAGTTGAGTCATTTAAGAAAATATTTGAACGATTAATCGAATCAAAGAAAGGAAATAAAAAAATGAAAAAGAAATTTATGAGAAGTGGTAGAGATCAAAAAATCGGTGGTGTATGCGCTGGTTTAGCTCATTATTTTGATATTGACCCTACAATTGTACGTGTGATTTGGGGAGTTCTAGCTTTCTGTTATGGTGCTGGACTTATTGCTTACTTGATTTTGTGGGCAATCGCTCCTGTATCAGATGAATTTTAAGATTAGAGTATTATAGTAAAGGAGAAAAAATGGCATTTGGTGATAATGGGAAACGTAAAAAAACTTTCTTTGAAAAACTAACAATGTTTGTCGTTTTGATTATGTTATTTGTAACCCTAGCAGGTATCTTTGCTACAGCCATCGGTGTATTTAGCAGATTTTAAAATGCTAGTTTTTCTAGCAAGTAGTAATAGTTGGTGACTGGGATTTCCCAGCCCTTTTTAGAGTGAGAAAAGAATATGAGTATGTTTTTAGATACAGCCAAGATCAAGGTCAAGGCTGGAAATGGTGGCGATGGGATGGTTGCCTTTCGCCGTGAAAAATACGTCCCTAACGGTGGACCCTGGGGGGGTGATGGAGGTCGTGGTGGTAACGTTGTCTTTGTTGTAGATGAAGGTTTACGTACCCTGATGGACTTCCGTTACAATCGTCATTTCAAAGCCCAATCGGGTGAAAAAGGGATGACCAAAGGAATGCATGGTAGAGGAGCAGAGGACTTGATTGTTCGAGTGCCTCAAGGTACAACTGTACGTGATGCAGAAACTGGAAAAGTTATCACTGACTTGATTGAGCACGGCCAAGAGTTTATCGTTGCTCACGGTGGTCGAGGTGGCCGTGGAAATATCCGTTTTGCGACACCCAAAAATCCTGCGCCAGAGATCTCTGAGAATGGAGAACCTGGTCAGGAGCGCGAATTACAGTTAGAACTTAAAATTCTTGCTGATGTTGGTTTGGTTGGATTCCCTTCAGTTGGAAAATCAACTTTGCTCAGCGTAATTACCTCTGCAAAACCTAAAATTGGTGCCTATCACTTTACAACAATCGTTCCAAATCTTGGTATGGTCCGTACCCAATCAGGTGAGTCCTTTGCAGTGGCAGACCTTCCTGGTTTGATTGAAGGAGCAAGTCAAGGTGTGGGCTTGGGAACTCAATTCCTTCGCCATATTGAGCGTACTCGCGTTATCCTTCACATCATCGATATGTCAGCCAGTGAAGGTCGCGATCCTTACGAAGATTATCTAGCTATTAACAAAGAGTTGGAATCTTACAACCTTCGTCTAATGGAGCGTCCCCAAATCATTGTTGCTAATAAGATGGATATGCCAGAAAGTCAGGAAAACCTTGAAGAATTCAAGAAAAAATTGGCAACTAACTTTGATGAGTTCGAGGAATTACCAGCAATCTTCCCAATATCAGGTTTGACTAAACAAGGTTTAGCACCTTTACTAGATGCAACAGCAGAGCTCCTTGATAAGACTCCAGAATTCCTTCTTTATGATGAGTCAGAAATGGAAGAAGAAGTTTATTATGGCTTTGACGAAGAAGAAAAACCATTTGAAATTAGTCGTGATGACGATGCAACTTGGGTACTTTCAGGTGAAAAACTCATCAAACTCTTTAACATGACTAACTTTGATCGTGATGAGTCTGTCATGAAGTTTGCTCGTCAGTTGCGTGGTATGGGAGTTGATGAAGCTCTCCGTGCTCGTGGCGCCAAGGATGGAGATTTGGTTCGTATCGGTAAGTTTGAGTTTGAGTTTGTAGACTAGGAGATAGCTATGGGAGATAAACCGATATCTTTCCGAGATGCTGATGGAAATTTTGTTTCTGCAGCAGACGTCTGGAATGAGAAAAAGTTAGAAGAACTCTTTAATCGCCTCAATCCAAATCGTGCTTTGAGACTAGCAAGAACTAAAAAGCAAGCAGACAGTAGCAAATCATAAAATTAACCCGTGATGATAGCCATCACGGGTTTTTGTTACCGATCAAAAAATAGAGGTGGTGCAAATTGTTTGAGGCGTTCAAAGCAAGATTGAGCTTGTTCCTTATCCTCGCAGATAACCAAACAGACATCATTTCCACAGATAGTAGCCACTATTTCAGGGAAGTTTAGGGCGTCCAAGATAGATCCGAAGGATTGTGCCAAACCTGGATAGGTTTTGATAACAACCTGGTGTTGGACGGGTTGCATCATGTAGAGTGCTTCCTCCATATAGACTTCTAGCCGTTTTTCCCACTTGGATGTAGAGTCAGTGTTGATTGAATAATAGGAGTGTTCACCTTCACGAATCTTAGAAAGATTCATCAGGTTAATGTCTCTTGAAAGTGTTGCTTGTGTGACCTGTACTCCGTTTTCAATCAGTAGTTCTTGTAATTCAGTTTGGGTATGAATTTTTTGTTTAGTGATTAAGGCTCGGATGAGCTGGTGTCTTTGCTCGGCTTTGTTCATCTACAGTTACCTCCCTTTGAAAAGGTATCTCAAGATTGGACTGTTCAAGGTCGACAGTCAAGTGATAGTCTGTATTGTCACGTACAGTAATCTCAAAGTCTGTTGTGTAAAGAACGAGACGTACTGTATCGCCTTCTTTTAGTTTGTAAATAGTTGGTTGGAGTTCAAATTGAAATTCCATCCATTCATCAGGCTTAACTTCCTCAATTTTCAGTAAATCATGACGATTTTGAAGATTGAGATAGCCTTTGGTGATAACGCGCTGTGCATTTGGGCTAAACGGTAGCTCGCAAAGATTTTCCAGCATGTGGTAACGACCATTATCAATCGTACGAGCAGACAAGACTCCTGGATACGGTTGTAGGTATTTCTTTTGACCAAGTTCGAGAAGTTGGGCAGATAGTAAGCCTTTGTTTGTACTTGATTTGAGACGGAGGTTTAGTTTAACACGCCCATTGAGATGAAGTTCTTCTGTCAGTGGTAGGTCAATAGTAACCTGATTCACCTTACCTTGATAGAGTTCATTGTTAAAGGTTTGGTAAGTTTTTCCAAATCGTTCAAAGTCTGAGTCTTGATAGTGGTTTTGAATGACAGCTTCTTCAGTACCTAATGTGAAAGTTTTGTGGTCAGTTTGATTTCCAAAATCTTCAAGAGTCATCCAGGTTTGAGGAGCAGTATTGTCTTGCCAAACGACTCTTGGAAGTCGGTAATCAGTTTCATGCCCCAATAATTTTTGAGTCAACAGGGCATTCATGGATTCACGGAAATCAATAGACTGCCAGTTGTTCATATAAACATGGGCACCGTTATGATAAAAGAGATGTTTCTTAATATTGCTTGGAAGAGCATTGAACATTTGATAGACATGAAGTGGTTTTACATTCCAGTCTTGTGAACCGTGTGTAAAAACAACCTCAGCTTTGACCTTGTGGGCATTAAGTAGGTAGTTTCTGTCATGCCAGAATTGGTTATAATCCCCAGTTTTACGGTCTAGATTTTTCTTGAGTTCTTCTATGGAAGCTTTATGAGCGTCATTTCCACGAATATAGTCACCAGCTAAGAGATTACGAGAATAAGTTAATTCATCTAATGAATCGAAGTCCTCCCCTGGATAGCCACCAGGGCTTGTTACCAGACCATTTTCACGGTAATAGTTGTACCAAGAAGAAATACCGGCTTCAGCAATAATGACTTCTAAACCATCAACTCCTGTAGTGGCAAGACCATTAGACATTGTTCCTAGATAAGAAATACCAGTAGTTGCAACTTTTCCATTTGACCAATCAGCCTTGACCTGACGTTTACGACTGTGGTCTGTGAAGGCACGACAACGACCATTGAGCCAATCAATGACATTTTTATAGGCTTCAACTTGTCGGTAATCTCCGTTGGTCATTTGACCTTGAGAATCCTTGGTTCCAAGACCAGATACGTAGATATTTGCAAATCCTCTTGGAAGGAAGTAGTCGTTAAGTGTGTAGCTGCTATTGATATGAGTCAGTTTTTCTTCAGCTTCTGGAACGAGTTCTGCTTGGCCAACTGGTTCAACCAAGTCTAATGTTGGTTTTTCTAGAGAAATTTCATGCGGTTCCTTGACTTCTAGCTCAACTTCCATTTTGTAAAGAGCTTTATCGCTTGCTTTATCATTGGTTCCTTGATGGTAAGGACTTGCCGTCATAACAGCTGGAATTTTGCCGTGGTAAGATGGACGAATAATGTTTACCTTGATAAGATCTGGCAGTCCATCATTATCAGAATCAATACGACTTTCCACATAAACAACTTCCAGAATAGCATTGTTTGCAGAGAAGGTTGCCAAGCTCTTACCATTGAAGTAGTGGTAATCATTGTCCTCAGGGATAAGACCATCGCTAACCAATTGATCGATCAAGGTATTTCCCTTTTTAGTGCGCGTGTTAAGGAGTTGATAGAGATTGTCAATCAAATCTCCGTATACAATAGGGAATGCCGTTTCTTTATGAAAAGCTAGACCATCTTCAAAGTCTATAAGATAACTGAAACCTAGCAACTGAAAGACGATAGTGTAGAAGATTTCTGCAGTTAATTCACGATCAGAGTTGAAGAAAGTGAGCAGATCAGTTTCTTTATCAACCGCTAAAGTTGAGAGGGGATAATCTGTATTTTTGTAATTGAAAAAACAAGTTCTAACAAAAGCTTCAAACAGTTCTTTATCAGAATTTGATTGGTCAAGCTTGAATCCAAGGCTGGATAATTCCTGTAAAGCTTCTTGCTGGCTTACAGGATAGTAACTGAATTGATTAAAACGCATAGATGCCTCCTTTGAAGAATCATTAAATTTATTATATCAAAAAAGTAGGGAAAATGATAGAAAATACAAGTAACTGTTATAATAAACTAAAAAGGATGACTTCGTGAAATGGAATATAAAAAGACAGATTCGAGGAATCTATTAAATTAAAAATACAGAAATCATAGATTTGAAAAATAATTGAAATATTTTAGATTGCACGCTTAATATAAAATAAAAAACTAGCCATGTAATTAGTAGTAGCTACTAAATTCTATGACTAGTTGTAGAGTTTAAGGTTTTGACTTGATAATTTTAGTTTGTTTAGATAGTGATTGGAGTGTTTGGTCACTTAATTTTGAATCAGTGATAATAGTGTCAATATCTGAGATATTGTAAAATGTAAAGAAATCAAATTTATCAAATTTGCTATGGTCAGCTAGGAGATATTTTTTATTGGCGTTTTCTAGTGCTAATTTCTGTGCTTCACCTTCATCTTCACTAAAAGTAGCAATAGCATGATCCTTGATACCATTACAACTAACGAAAGCTTTTGAAAATTGCAAACTAGCGATATCTTGAAGAGTGAGAGTTCCGACAAAAGCTCCTGTAATTGAACGATAATTACCACCGATTAGAATGAGATCAGTTAGCTTACGCTCGTTTAGAATGAGAAATACAGGCAAACTATTGGTAACAACACGAATGTTATCGATAGGAAGTTCACGCGCAAAGAATTCTAATGTGGTACCTGGACCAATGAAAATAGTTTCTCTTTCTTCAACTAAGTGACCTGCAAAGCGAGCAATTTCTTGTTTTTCTGCTGTTTGTAGTCCTTGTTTTTCAACGTTAGAACGCTCATTATTTAATAAGGAACCTGTTCGAAGTTTTTCAGCACCGCCATGAACTCGAACCAGCAAATCCTTATCCGCTAACTCTTGTAAATATCGTCTAGCTGTCATATCGGAAATATCAAGGCGATTCATAATCTCTTTAACAGTGATAGTTCCTTTTGTATTAACAATGTCTAAAATAGTATCTAATTTTTCTTGCTTCAGCATTGAACCACCCCCAAATCTAATATTATTTTATCATATTTTAAACAGCTAAGCAACTTAAAGAAAACAAAAATAAACAAAAAAAAACATCTAGTTTTTAAATAAACTTTGATGTTTTTTAGGTTAGGTATTAATTTAGTCCATAGTTATAATCATCATCCTGCATAGCTTCAACTTCACCAAGTAGATAACCATTACCAACTTGAGAGAAGAAGTCGTGGTTTGATGTACCAGTTGAAATCCCGTTCATAACGATTGGGTTGACATCATCTGCTGAGTCTGGGAAAAGTGGATCTTGTCCCAGGTTCATGAGTGCCTTGTTAGCATTGTAGCGAAGGAAGGTTTTAACCTCTTCAGTCCATCCGACTTCGTCATAGAGGCTCTCTGTGTAGCCTTCTTCATTCTCATAAAGAGTATAGAGAAGGTCGTACATCCATTCTTTGAGTTTTTCTTGCTCATCTTCTGGTAATTCATTGAAACCAAGCTGGAACTTGTAGCCGATGTAGGTTCCGTGTACAGACTCGTCACGAATAATCAATTTGATAATTTCTGCCACGTTGGCCAACTTGTTGTTTCCAAGATAGTAGAGTGGTGTGAAGAAACCAGAGTAGAAAAGGAAGGTTTCAAGGAAAACACTCGCTACTTTCTTTTCAAGAGGAGTTCCGTTTAGGTAGATTTCATTGATAATTTCAGCTTTTTTCTGAAGATATGGATTAGTATTAGTCCATTCAAAAATTTCTTCAATTTCAGACTTGGTATTTAAGGTTGAGAAGATAGAAGAGTAAGACTTAGCATGGACAGATTCCATAAACTGGATATTGTTAAAAACAGCTTCCTCGTGAGGTGTACGAATATCAGCACGAAGAGCCTGGACACCAGTTTCTGATTGCATGGTATCAAGAAGGGTCAAACCTCCAAAAACTTTACCGACAAGGTCTTTTTCCTTGTTAGAAAGCTTTCTCCAGTCATCTAAGTCGTTTGACAAAGGGATGCGCGTATCGAGCCAGAACTGCTCAGTCAGTTTTTCCCAGGTTGATTTATCGATGACATCTTCGATGGCATTCCAGTTAATGGCTTTGTAGTAAGTTTTCATTTGAAATCTCTTTCTGTGTGTAGTAATGCGATAACATAATCATTCTTATTTTATCATAATTCTATGCTATAATCGAACAAAAAGTCGGATGCCCGACTTTTATGTTCTTACATGATTTTATCAGCAAAATACGTTTAATGGATTGAGTGAATGTAATACTTTTGAGAGATGACTTAAATCACACAGCTCTCGCATTGGTTAGCACCGACTTCTCCACCATCATCGGTAAAGGTACGGACGTAGTAGATAGACTTGATACCTTTGTTGAAGGCATAGTTACGAAGGATAGACAAGTCACGTGTTGTTTGTTTGTTTTCTTTCTTCCATTCGTAAAGGCCTGTTGGAATATCACTACGCATGAAGAGTGTGAGTGAAAGTCCTTGGTCCACGTGCTCAGTCGCAGCAGCATAAACATCAATTACCTTACGCATATCCATGTCATAAGCAGAAGTGTAGTAAGGAATTGTTTCTGTTGACAAACCAGCAGCGGGATAGTAGATCTTACCAATTTTCTTCTCTTGGCGTTCTTCGATACGTTGCGTAATTGGGTGAATAGAAGCAGAAACATCGTTGATGTAGCTGATAGAACCATTTGGCGCTACAGCAAGGCGGTTTTGGTGGTAAAGCCCATCTGCTTTAACTTTATCACGAAGTTCAGCCCAGTCAACAGCAGTAGGGATAAAGATATCTTTGAAGAGTTCTTTAACATGTTCTGATTTCGGAAGAAATTCGTCAGTCAAATACTTATCAAAATAGCTTCCGTTAGCATAGTCTGATTTGTCAAAGTTGTGGAAGGTAACACCACGTTCACGTGCGATATTGTTTGACTCAACCAAGGTCCAGTAGTTCATAAGCATGAAGTAGATGCTTGTGAATTCAACAGACTCAGGTGATCCGTATTCGATCAATTGTTGAGCAAGATAGCTGTGAAGTCCCATAGCTCCAAGTCCAAATGTATGAGCTTGGCTGTTTCCGTGGTTGATAGTAGGAACAGCGACGATGTGTGAACTATCTGTAACGAAGGTCAAGGCACGTACCATTGCACGGATAGAGCGACCAAAGTCCGGTGACGTCATCATGTTGACCACGTTTGTTGAACCAAGGTTACATGAGATATCAGTACCCATTTTTAGGAATTCCTGAGCATCATTGATAAGACTTGGTTCTTGGACTTGAAGAATCTCTGAACACAAGTTACTCATGATGATCTTACCATCGACAGGATTTGCACGGTTAGCTGTATCAATGTTGACCACATAAGGATAGCCAGATTCTTGTTGCAACTTAGAAATTTCAGTTTCCAAATCACGTGCCTTGATTTTTGTCTTACGGATATTTGGATTTGCTACTAGTTCATCGTATTTTTCAGTGATATCGATGTAGTTAAATGGCACGCCGTATTCAAGCTCTACAGAGTAAGGACTGAAGAGGTACATTTCTTCATT
The DNA here is from genome assembly GCF_047465035.1 of Streptococcus infantis. GTDB lineage: Bacteria > Bacillota > Bacilli > Lactobacillales > Streptococcaceae > Streptococcus > Streptococcus infantis_T. Next base: position 63,957 of record NZ_JASHAQ010000005.1, on the reverse strand, counting down.
TTTACGTGCTAATTCGTAGAATTTATCTGGTACCACAACACCAAGTGAGAGAGTCTTGACACGAACTTTTTCATCGGCATTTTCCTTCTTAGTTGAAAGGAAGGCGATGATATCTGGGTGGAAGACATTGAGGTAAACAACCCCAGCACCTTGACGTTGACCGAGTTGGTTAGAGTAAGAGAAGCTGTCTTCGAAAAGCTTCATAACTGGTACGACACCAGAAGCAGCACCCTCATAGCCTTTAATAGGAGCTCCAGCTTCACGAAGGTTGCTGAGGGAAATTCCTACACCACCACCGATACGTGAAAGTTGAAGAGCAGAGTTGATAGAACGTCCGATAGAGTTCATATCATCTGTTACCTGAATCAAGAAGCAAGATACCAACTCACCACGACGAGCACGACCTGCATTCAAGAAAGAAGGAGTAGCAGGTTGATAACGTTGGTGGATGATTTCATTAGCGATATCAATAGCAATCGCTTCATCACCATCCGCGAAGTAAAGGGCATTAAAGAAGACACGGTCTTCCATGCTTTCAAGGTAGTATTCTCCGTCATTAGTTTTCAGAGCATACTGATTATAGAATTTATAGGCAGCCATGAAAGACTTAAACTGGAAGTTTTGATCCTTGATAAATTGATGCAGTTCTTCCAAAAATTCTGGACGGTATTTCTTGATAAATGCTGTCTCAATGTAGTTATGCTCAATGAGGAAATTAATTTTATCCGTTATTGAGTCAAAAACCATTGTGTTAGGTACAACATTTTCTTTAAAGAAGGCTTCTAAAGCTTCCTTGTCTTTGTGAAGCATAATTTGTCCATTAACAGGACGGTTAATTTCATTATTAAGACGGAAGTAAGTCACATCTTCAAGTTGTTTTAATCCCATAAAAAATCCTTTATCTAATTACAAAAGAAAGGCTTCTAAGGTAGACATAGAAGCTTTTGTCCTGATACTTAAGCAAGTTGTTTAAGTTTACCTGGTTGGAAACCAGAGAAAACTTCTGTTGGTGTCTGAATAATAGGAGCAGCACTAAAGCCAAGCTCTTTTACTTGATCAATGTATTCAGGTTGTTCATCAAGATTGATTTCTTTATATTCAACATTATTACTGTCTAAAAAACGTTTCGTCATTTTACATTGGACACAGTTGTTTTTAGAATATACGGTTACCATTTCTGTAACTCCTCTTTAAAAAATTATTACTTTCTTAGTATATCAGAAAAAAAAACTTTGTCAACTTTCTAAAACTAAATCTTGTGTACTTATTTTACTGATTTTACCAACAAACACAATATATAGTGTAACATTGAAAAATAATTACAGAAAAAGCAATGATTTCATTATAGGTGTCTCGACAAAAACTACATACTGTGTTTTGCTAAATTTAATAGAAGATTTTCAGCAAGTTATCTGAAAGGAAATTGAAGAAAGTCCATAAAATACTTGAAAAATATCAATGAAGGTGATATAATACTAAATTGTAAGGGTTATCAGATATGTAACTCAACAAGAAAACTATTAAAGGAGAGTCAAACTATGGCTTCTAAAGATTTCCACGTAGTGGCAGAAACAGGTATTCACGCACGTCCAGCAACATTGTTGGTACAAACAGCTAGCAAATTTGCTTCAGATATTACTCTTGAGTACAAAGGTAAATCAGTTAACCTTAAATCTATCATGGGTGTAATGAGCCTTGGTGTTGGTCAAGGTGCTGACGTTACAATCACTGCTGAAGGTGCAGACGCTGATGACGCTATCGCTGCAATCTCAGAAACAATGGAAAAAGAAGGATTGGCATAAGGAAATGACAGAAATGCTTAAAGGAATCGCAGCATCTGACGGTGTTGCAGTTGCAAAAGCATATCTACTCGTTCAACCGGATTTATCATTCGAGACTGTTACAGTCGAAGATACAAATGCAGAAGAGGCTCGTTTGGATGTTGCTCTTGAAGCTTCTCAAAACGAGCTTTCTCTTATCCGCGAGAAGGCTGTAGGTACGCTTGGTGAAGAAGCGGCACAAGTATTTGACGCTCACTTGATGGTTCTTGCTGACCCTGAATTGATCGGTCAAATCAAAGAAACTATCCGTGCTAAGAAAGTGAATGCAGAAGCAGGTCTGAAAGAAGTTACAGACATGTTTATCACAATCTTTGAAGGCATGGAAGACAACCCATACATGCAAGAACGTGCAGCGGATATCCGCGACGTAACAAAACGTGTATTAGCTAACCTCCTTGGTAAAAAATTGCCAAACCCAGCTTCTATCAATGAAGAAGTGATCGTGATTGCTCACGACTTGACTCCATCTGATACAGCTCAATTGGACAAAAACTTTGTTAAAGCTTTTGTAACAAACATTGGTGGTCGTACAAGTCACTCAGCTATCATGGCTCGTACACTTGAAATCGCTGCAGTTTTGGGTACAAACAATATCACTGAAATCGTTAAAGATGGTGACCTACTTGCCGTTAATGGTATTACAGGTGAAGTGATTATCAACCCTACTGAAGAACAAGCAGCTGAATTTAAAGCAGCTGGTGAAGCTTACGCTCAACAAAAAGCTGAGTGGGCACTCTTGAAGGATGCTCAAACAGTTACTGCTGACGGTAAACACTTCGAATTGGCAGCAAACATTGGTACTCCAAAAGACGTTGAAGGTGTTAATGACAACGGTGCAGAAGCTGTAGGTCTTTACCGTACAGAGTTCTTGTACATGGATTCTCAAGACTTCCCAACTGAAGACGAGCAGTACGAAGCATACAAGGCTGTTCTTGAAGGAATGAACGGTAAACCAGTTGTTGTCCGTACAATGGATATCGGTGGTGACAAGGAACTTCCTTACTTCGATATGCCACATGAAATGAACCCATTCCTTGGATTCCGTGCTCTTCGTATCTCTATCTCTGAAACAGGAGATGCAATGTTCCGCACTCAAATCCGTGCTCTTCTTCGTGCTTCTGTACACGGTCAATTGCGTATCATGTTCCCGATGGTTGCGCTTTTGAAAGAATTCCGTGCAGCTAAAGCAGTCTTCGATGAAGAAAAAGCTAACCTTCTTGCTGAAGGTGTTGCAGTTGCGGATGACATCCAAGTTGGTATCATGATCGAAATTCCTGCAGCAGCTATGCTTGCAGACCAATTTGCAAAAGAAGTTGATTTCTTCTCAATTGGTACAAACGATTTGATCCAATACACAATGGCGGCAGACCGTATGAACGAACAAGTTTCATACCTTTACCAACCATACAACCCATCAATCCTTCGTTTGATCAATAACGTTATCAAAGCAGCTCACGCTGAAGGTAAATGGGCTGGTATGTGTGGTGAAATGGCTGGTGACCAAACAGCTGTTCCACTTCTTGTCGGAATGGGCTTGGATGAGTTCTCTATGTCAGCAACATCTGTACTTCGTACACGTAGCTTGATGAAGAAACTCGACACTGCTAAAATGCAAGAATACGCTAACCGTGCTCTTACTGAATGTTCAACAATGGAAGAAGTTCTTGAACTTTCTAAAGAATACGTTAACTTCGATTAATCAATTACAAATCCTTGTAGCTTCTAGCTATGAGGATTTTTTCTTCTATTTTGTAGAAAACTCCTTCTGTAAAATTTATCAAAAATATGGTAAAATAGACAAGGGAAAAAACAAGGAGGCTACAATGCAAAATAGACCAATCATTATCGGAGTAACAGGTGGATCTGGAGGAGGAAAGACAAGCGTATCTAAAGCAATCTTGTCGCATTTTCCAAATGAAAAAATCTCTATGATTGAGCATGATTCCTACTATAAAGATCAATCTCATCTAACCTTTGAAGAGCGTATTAAGACCAACTATGACCATCCTTTTGCTTTTGATACTGATTTGATGATTGAGCAAATCAAAGAGTTGTTGGCAGGTCGTCCAGTTGATATTCCTACCTATGATTATGCTGCCCATACCAGAAGTTCTAAAACTTATCGTCAAGAACCTCAGGATGTCTTTATCGTAGAAGGAATCTTGGTTTTGGAGGACAAACGACTTCGTGATTTGATGGATATCAAGATTTTCGTAGATACAGATGATGATGTCCGTATCATTCGCCGTATTAAACGTGATATGGAAGAGCGTGGTCGTAGCCTGGATAGCGTTATTGACCAATACCTTGGTGTGGTGAAACCCATGTATCATCAATTTATCGAGCCAACAAAGCGTTATGCAGATATCGTTATTCCAGAAGGAGTGACCAATACAGTAGCTATTGATTTGCTGACAACAAAGATTGAAAAGATTTTAGAAGAAGCACGTCTTGCCCAATAATAAGCAGATAAAAGGCTGTGGGAAAGTAAAGATTTTATCAAGATTGAACCTTTTTCTCATATCCGTGAATCTTTACAATCATGCTTTTAGATAGTCTCGTCAAAGGGACTTTTAGAAGTCTGTAATCTTAATTAAATACAAAGTCAGTTACTTAGGGCAAATAAAAATCGAGGCCGGGATTTTCCCGACCTCTTATTTTTTGATTTTTTCAAGTCTCGGAACAATAACTAGGGTAAGTATTGCTGAGATTATGAGTTCTGCGATAGAATTTGTTGAGATAACAGTAGCTAATAGTTTTTGGATATTTCCATCAAAAACATTTCCAAAGAGGAAGAAGATTCCGCCTAGTACAAATACAGTATTTGTGAGGGAACCAAGTGCTCCCGCGAAGATAAGCCCTGCCTTGTTTTTGAGGAGTTTGTAGACAAAGTATGGAGTTAAACCAATAAGGATGCGTGGTACAATCGCAATAACTAGGGAGTAGATGTTACCGTTTGGTACAAATGGAGAGAAGAGGTAGCTAGTTGGGAGAATAGTGATCGTATTGACAGTCAAGCTAATCATTCCCATCAAGAAACCTAAGATAGCCCCAATCCGTGGTCCGTAGATGATACTAGCAATGATGACTGGGATATGGACAATGGTTGGTTTAATTGGAAATGGCAAGACATTAAAGACAATAGAGCTCAGCAAATGAATGACAATCATGCTGGCAAAAAAGATAGCAATAGGAGCAATATTAGAGCGTTTGTTCATGAAGTTTTTCCTTTATCTGTTGTAAAATAGTATCAAGATCAGCAAGAGCACCACGTCCTACATCGCCACAGGCCAGTAGGGACTCTTTTGGAGCAATAATTGTATAACCATAAGTTTCTAAAGTTTTTAAGTTTGTTTGAGTTGCTGGATGGTCATACATTTTGGTATTCATAGCAGGCGCCACTAGTTTTGGAACATAGTGGGGCAAGGCAAGAGCAGTAGAGGTTACCATATTATCTGCGAAACCGTGTGCTAGTTTTGCAATCGTATTAGCAGTAGCAGGGGCAAGGATAAACAAATCTGTTTCTTTGCCAAGTTCGATATGATTGACTTTGTCAGGATAAGGTTCCTGCATAACATCTAGATGTACCGTATTTTGAGATAGGACTTGAAGGGTTAAAGGTTGGATAAAGGCAGTCGCAGCCTGGGTCATAAGTACAGTTACAGAATGCCCCTGTTTCTTCAAGTTACTAACCAAATCAGCAGCCTTGTAAGAAGCGATAGAGCCTGTAACAGCGAGTGTAATACGAGCCATAATTTTCCTTTCTAACGATCAAGTTCTTGAATTCTCTTGGTTAACAAGTCAGCAATTTCTTGCTTGCTAGTAGAAAGCTGATAATCTTTTTCTTCTACTAGATAAGCCAGGTGCTGATTTTCATTAATCTGAGTGAGGTCATTAGCGACAATCAAGTCAGCTTGATTCTTTTCAAGACTTTCTCTAGCGATTTGAATCAGATGCTCCTTGGTAACATCGACAAGCAGTTTAAAGCCAATGAGATGAATATTGGGGTTCCATTCTTTGACAAGAGCAATAATTTTTGGATTTTTCTTGAGAAATAGGACTTGCACCTCAGCCTTAGAGGAGATCTTTGTTTCCATATTTTTCTTATGCAAAAACTCACTTAAATCTTGGCTTGCTTGGACTTGGTCAAGACCAGTCATGTAAACAGGACTATAGTCAGAGACTGCCATGGAATGAATCAAAACTTGATAATCAGGAACAATCCGTTTCATCTTTCGAAGTAAATCGGAAGTGTTTTTGATTTCAATGATGGATAAATTTGAGTGTGGTGCTGGTTTTAGTGCTTGTTGCGTAGTAATCAGACAAACCTGATGCCCAGCCTTCAGTAAAGTCTCAGTTATAACTTTACCAAGTCTACCAGTAGAGTGGTTGGTAATGGAGCGAACTCTATCAATGGCTTCGCTTGTACCACCAGATGTAACTAAAATTTTCATAGAACTATTGTACAAAAAAATGAGCAGTAAGTAAAATGAAAGCGATAAAATATTATGTGAAATCCTAACTTTAAACTATAGTTAAAACTTATAAAGGCATATAAAAATTTAAATAGTAGCCAATAAATCCTTTGAGGGCGCTATATTTACGAACGTTATAAAGCTTTATGTCTGTTAAAAATCTTGTTTTGTGTTATAATGAATTAACACATTTGAGGTAGAGGAGTTTGTTATGAAAACAGATATTGAAATTGCACAGAGTATTGATCTAAAACCAATCGTTGAGGTCGTTGATCAATTTGGGATTTCTGCAGACGATTTGGAGTTGTATGGAAAGTACAAGGCTAAACTTAGCTTTGATAAAATTCGTGAAGTTGAGGCAAATCCAGTCGGTAAATTGATCCTGGTTACAGCTATCAATCCAACACCTGCTGGTGAAGGAAAGTCAACCATTACCATCGGACTTGCTGATGCTTTGAATAAGATTGGCAAGAAAACCATGATTGCTATTCGCGAACCTTCTCTTGGTCCTGTAATGGGGATTAAAGGTGGTGCAGCTGGTGGTGGTTATGCTCAAGTACTACCAATGGAAGATATCAACCTTCACTTTACTGGTGATATGCATGCTATCACAACTGCCAACAATGCTCTTTCTGCCTTGATTGACAATCACTTGCACCAAGGAAATGAGCTAGGAATTGACCAACGTCGTATTCTTTGGAAACGTGTTGTTGACTTAAACGACCGTGCTCTTCGTCATGTAACTGTTGGACTCGGTGGTCCTCTTAATGGAATTCCTCGCGAAGATGGATTTGATATCACTGTTGCTTCAGAAATCATGGCTATCCTTTGTTTGGCAACTGATATTGAAGATTTGAAACGTCGTTTAGCCAATATCGTCATCGGCTACCGTTATGACCGCACACCAGTTTCAGTTGGTGATTTACAGGTTGAGGGTGCCTTGGCATTGATTTTGAAAGATGCTATTAAACCCAACTTGGTTCAAACAATCTATGGTACACCTGCATTCGTACACGGTGGCCCATTTGCTAATATCGCCCATGGCTGCAACTCAGTTTTGGCAACAAAAACTGCTCTACGTTTAGCAGATTACACAGTGACAGAAGCTGGCTTTGGTGCAGACCTTGGTGCAGAGAAGTTCCTGGATATCAAGACTCCAAACCTACCAACAGCTCCAAGCGCAGTAGTCATTGTCGCAACACTTCGTGCTCTTAAGATGAACGGTGGAGTAGCTAAGGATGCTCTAACAGAAGAAAACGTAGAAGCAGTTCGTGCAGGTTTTGCTAACTTGAAACGCCACGTTGAAAATATTCGTAAATTCGGTATTCCAGCGGTTGTTGCTATCAATGAATTTGTTTCTGATACAGAAGCTGAAATTGCAGCTTTGAAAGAACTATGTGCTTCAATTGATGTTCCAGTTGAATTAGCTAGCGTATGGGCTGATGGAGCTGAAGGTGGAGTAGCGCTTGCTGAAACGGTTGTCAATACTATCGCTGAAAATCCGGCAAACTACACACGTCTCTATGACAACGACCTTTCTGTTCAAGAAAAGATTGAAAAGATTGTCACTGAAATCTATCGCGGAAGCAAAGTAAACTTTGAGAAGAAAGCTAAAACCCAAATCGCTCAAATCGTTCAAAATGGTTGGGATAAACTACCAATCTGTATGGCTAAGACTCAGTACAGTTTCTCAGATAATCCAAACGCACTTGGAGCACCTGAAAACTTTGAAATTACCATTCGTGAATTGGTACCAAAACTTGGTGCAGGCTTTATCGTTGCCCTTACTGGTGATGTCATGACCATGCCAGGACTTCCAAAACGACCAGCAGCTCTCAACATGGATGTTGAAAGTGATGGAACTGTTCTTGGATTATTCTAATTAAACAACAAAAAGACAAGCTCAAAATCGAGTTTGTCTTTTATATTAATACTAAAAAATCTCCTAGAATGTGACTAGGAGATTTGTATTTTATTTCATAGTTGGGAAAAGAAGCACATCACGGATAGTAGTTGTATCAGTGAGGAGCATGCAGAGACGGTCGATACCGATTCCCAAACCACCTGTTGGTGGCATACCGTATTCAAGAGCTTCAATGTAGTCATAGTCGATTCCTGTCGCTTCATCGTCACCAAGTTCTTTGGCTTTGGCTTGAGCTTCAAAACGGCTAAGCTGGTCGATTGGGTCGTTCAACTCAGTAAAGGCATTTCCGTATTCTTTAGTCATAATGAAGAGTTCAAAACGGTCGGTAAAGCGCTCATCTTCAGGATTTTTCTTAGCAAGTGGAGATACAGCTACTGGATGACCATAGACAAAGGTAGGTTGAATCAAAGTTTCTTCAACAAATTCTTCAAAGAAAGCATTGATGATATGACCAACTTCAGTGTAGTGTTTTTCAACTGGAACTTTCTTCTCAGCAGCGATTGCCTTAGCTTCTTCTAAAGTCATATCTTTCCAGAAATCAACACCTGTAATTTCCTTGATTGCATCAACCATGTGTACACGTTTAAATGGTTCATTGATCTTGATCTCAGTTCCTTGATAGTTGACTGGACCATCACCTTTAACTGATTTAGCAGCGTGTTGGATAATGCCTTCAGTTAAGTCCATAATGTCTTGGAAGTCTGCATAAGCTTGGTAAACTTCGATAGAAGTGAACTCAGGGTTGTGGGTAGCATCCATTCCTTCGTTACGGAAGATGCGGCCAATCTCATAAACACGTTCCATACCACCGACGATAAGACGTTTTAAGTGAAGCTCAGTCGCGATACGAAGCACCATATCAATATTTTGAGCATTGTGGTGAGTGATAAATGGACGCGCAGATGCTCCACCAGCCTCATTGTGAAGAACAGGTGTTTCCACTTCAAGGAAGCCTTTTTGGTCAAGGTAACGACGGATTTCAGAGATGATTTTTGAACGAGTAACAAAGCGTTCAAAGCTTTCACGGTTTGAAATTAAATCAAGGTAACGTTTGCGGTAGATGGTTTCAACGTCAGTCAAACCGTGGAATTTCTCTGGAAGCGGACGAAGGGCTTTGGACAAGTGAGTAATATGTGTAGCCTTGATAGAGAGTTCTCCCATATCTGTACGCATAACTTCACCTTCGACACCAAGGAAGTCTCCTAAGTCAGCCTTTTTAAAGATTTCGTAGTTTTCTTCACCGACAGCATCTTTACGAACATAGATTTGGATTTGACCTTCGCGGTCTTGAAGGTGGGCAAATCCAACCTTACCCTTACCACGTTTGGTAACAAGACGACCTGCAATAGTAGCAGTTTCGTTCAATTCATGTAGTTGTTCCTTATCGAGGTCAGCATATTTATCTTTTAATTCTTGTGAGTTAGCAGTGCGTTCAAATCGTTTACCGAATGGATCGATTCCTTGTTCGCGGAGCGCAGCCATTTTTTCACGGCGAACGATCTGCTGGTCATTTAGTTCTTCCATATGTTCTGTTGACATTTTTTCCTCCTAGTTTTTACTCAATTCTTGATACGATGAGTCTTTTTGCGATACTCCCATTTTATCATAAAAGTCAAATAAATTCACGGATATTCTACAAAATCTAAAAAGAACTTAACAGTGATTGCTAAGTTCAGTTATTATCTTGGTAAGAAGTGTCGTTCCATTCCAAAAGGTTGAAGTTTTTAAAGTCTTCTGTTTCGACAATAGTCACACTAGCATTTGCTAAACCGCCATCTTTTCTAAGTAGTGGAGTATCATAGCCTAGAAGAGTTCGAATACTGGCTGTGAGATTGGCTCCGTGACCGACAATTAAAACATGTTCAAAATCTTGATCTTGAAGTGATTTAACAAAATTGATAGTTCGTTGTGTTGTTTGATAAACAGACTCAGCACCAAACATAGTCGAATCAAATTTCGCTAGATTGGTACGAAAAGCTTTTAATTGCTCGGGATAGATGGCTTCCAAGGTCGCAAATTTTGCACCTTCAAGTTTTCCAAGTTGCCATTCTCTTAGAAGGGATGTTTCTCGTAAGGGACAGCTAACTTTCAGTTGACTTTGGATAATCTGAGCAGAAGTTACGGCACGAGGAAGATCACTAGAATAAATCACATCAAATGGAATTTCCTGGAGATACTGGCCCAATTGTTTTAAGGTCTCAATGGATTTCTCAAGGAGTGGAGAGTCCCCGCTTGCTCCTTGAAAACGTCCCTCAAGATTCCAAAGTGTTTTACCGTGACGAATAAAATAGAATTTCATGTGTTACTTGCCTCCAAGATATCTGCAAATTCAGCATTAACAAAGGATGATAGATCTTGAGGATTGATAATGATACTATGACCAACTTCCCCTGCGGAAACAATCATTTCATTCAGTCGAAGAGCAGTTTGGTCGATAAAGATAGGATAGTTATGTTTTTGACGGATTCCAACTGGATTATTGGCACCATGGATATAGCCAGTTGTCTTTTCGAGGTCTTTTTGTGGAATCATGCTGACTTTCTTATTACCAGAAATCTTAGCCAGTTTCTTTTCAGAAAGATGTTCAGTGATAGGAAGGATTCCGATAATGGGTCCAGTCTTATCTCCCAGAAGTGCTAGAGTCTTGAAAATCTGACTCTTTTCATAACCTTGAGGCATCTCACCTTCCAAGGCATTAATTTGAATACCTGTATGGTTTATTCCTGCCTTGGTTAAAATTTGTTGGACCAAGGTTTTTTTGACTTTTACTTTTTTAGCCATTATTTGTATTTATCCTCCAATTGACTCATCCAAATACCTAACCAAATACCTAGAGCGAAGAAAAAGGCAATGATGACATAAGACACAAGAGATAATCCACTGTAGCTGATGCTTTCAGCATTACCAGCATTTGGAATGAGGATTAAGATTGTGCTTGAAAGAACAATTCCGATGATAAAGTGGTAGACACGAGATTGATAGACTCGGAGAGCGTAGTCCATAAATTTTGAAAAAATTATAAGAGTAGCAGCGGCTCCAATTCCTATTGGAAGGAAGGTGCCAAATAAATCAAAAGTCTTAAACCCTGTTAACATAGGCCCATAAAGGCCAAGAATCAAGAGAAGATTGGAAGGACTAAGCCCAGGAACCAAAATACCAAGTGCCAACAAACAACCAGCCAGTGTGAAGTTAAGGAAGCTTGCAGATAGAGAACCAACTACAAAATTCAAGGCATAGAGGGCGATACCTGAGATGATGAAGGTTGCCCAAAACCATATGTGGTCAACCTTGTCTCTATCAGAGTCACGAGTTGATTCTTTGACAAGACTTGGGATGGTACCAATGATAGCTCCAGCAAAACTCCACAATACGTACACTTGATAATTCTCTAAAAGATACTCGATTGGATAGGAGAAAAGTCCGATACCTAGAAGCATCCCAATACCGACAGGAAGGAAAAAGAGCACATCTTCTTTTAAATTCTTAAAAGGATGGGCAAGAAAACGAATCATTCTTTCATAAATTCCCAAGATAGCGGCAAGAACGCCACCAGAAATCCCTGGTAGAATGAAACCGAGAGCAATAACAATTCCCTTAATAATTTTTGATAACCATGATAACATAGAGGTCCTCCGAGATTCATATTCTATAAAGATAAAACAGTGATTTAATACTGAAAAATAAAGAAAAGCAAGCAGAAAGCAATGTCTGACTTGCTTATGGTGATAGTGATTAAGGATTTAAAAATAATTTTCTAAAGGTTTCTTCCTTGTTCTTTGATGAAGAAATAAGGTTCAAATCCAGATGATTTTCAAAGCCTCCAAGGCTTCCATGAGAGGTATATTGGTGAAGTTCATAGTTAAGATCTGTTTTTGGAGCACTCTCGTAGTAACCCGAGTTGGTTCCATAGGACGGTATCCAGATTGCTGAGAAATTCTCCGTACTGATACTATGCTCCTCCATAAAGTAAACACCAACATAGATGCCAATATTTTTTGCACCCAATGAAGCTAATTTAGCACGGAAGGCCTCAACACCCTGGTTCATGTCAGACATAGTCTTGTCTTCAACATCCAACCAATAGTAGCTAGGATTATAGGGAGAAGCAGCATTATAAAAAACTTCGGCAGCTTTTTCCATTTCTTCGACATTTTTACCAGCTACATAGGCATAAACAGCGACTGGAATATTCCGTTTTTGAAATTCTGTGATGTGTTCTTTATAAGCCTTATCAACCCCATTTTTAAATGAAGCATCGTTTTCAACAGAAGCTTGAGCTCCACTATGAACCCGAACGATTGCACCTGAAATATTTTGAGCTAAGGTGTCATAATTGATCTCTGATGGTCTTTGCCAGCCAGAAACATCAATAATCGGCTTGTTGATATTATGTAAAGCTTGAGTTTCTACTTGAACTGGATTTTGCTTTGTTTTGACTGGATGGTCTTCAAACTTGGGTCTATTGATGATTAAAATACCCACAAGAGTAGCTAATACAGTAAAAATAAAAACAGGATTTATTTTCTTTCTCATACTTTTATAGTGTATCGTAAATGGTGAAAAAAATCAAAAAAAAATACTCGAAATCATCTAGAGAATGCGATGTTTTAAAGCATTTGCCCTCTTTTGTGTTTGAAAGAGCAAAAATATGATATAATTAAAAGGAATTTCTATAGAAAAGAGAAAAATATGGCAAATTATGCAGTTATTTTAGCAGCGGGTAAAGGTACTCGTATGAAGTCAGATCTACCAAAAGTCATGCACAAGGTTGCAGGAATTTCAATGCTGGATCATGTTTTTCGTAGTGTAGGGGCAATCAATCCTGAAAAAACAGTAACGGTTGTGGGTCATAAGGCAGAACTTGTGGAGCAAGTTTTAGCTGGTCAAACTGATTTTGTAAGACAGTCTGAGCAATTAGGAACTGGTCATGCGGTTATGATGGCTGAGCCAATTCTTGAAGGACTTTCTGGACAAACATTGGTTATTGCTGGTGATACACCACTCATTACTGGTGAAAGTCTAAAGAACTTGATTGATTTCCACGTAAATCACAAAAATGTAGCGACAATCCTAACTGCAGAAGCTGATGATCCGTTTGGTTATGGGCGTATTGTTCGTAACGAGAATGCTGAAGTGCTTCGTATCGTGGAGCAGAAGGATGCGACTGATTTTGAAAAACAAATCAAGGAAATCAATACAGGAACCTATGTCTTTGATAATGCTCGTCTTTTTGAAGCTTTGAAGAATATCAACACTAACAATGCCCAAGGCGAATACTATATCACAGATGTGATTGGTATTTTCCGTGAAGCAGGAGAAAAAGTCGGCGCTTATACTCTTAAAGACTTTGATGAGAGTCTCGGTGTAAATGACCGTGTTGCCCTTGCGACAGCTGAAGGCATTATGCGTCGCCGTATTAACCAAGCGCATATGGTCAATGGGGTTAGTTTTGTGAATCCAGAAGCTACTTACATTGATATTGATGTTGAAATCGCTCCAGAAGTTCAAATTGAAGGAAATGTAACACTGAAAGGTGCAAGTAAGATTGGTCCAGAAACAATCTTAACAAACGGGACTTATATCGTTAATAGTAGCATCGGTGCAGGAGCAGTGATTACCAATTCAATGATTGAGGAAAGCTCAGTTGCTGATGGCGTTACAGTTGGTCCTTATGCTCATATTCGTCCAGGATCAAGCCTTGCAAAAGATGTGCACATTGGAAACTTTGTTGAAGTCAAAGGATCTAGCATTGGGGAGAATACTAAGGCAGGTCATTTGACTTATATTGGTAACTGTGAAGTTGGTAGTGATGTCAACTTTGGTGCTGGAACAATCACTGTAAATTACGATGGTCAACACAAGTTTAAAACAACCATTGGTAACAATGTTTTCGTTGGTTCAAATTCAACTATCATTGCTCCAGTAGAGCTTGGAAATAATTCTCTTGTTGGAGCAGGTTCAACCATTACTAAAGATGTCCCAGCTGATGCCATTGCTATTGGACGAGGTCGTCAAGTCAATAAGGATGAATATGCAACTCGCCTCCCTCATCATCCTAATAATAAATAGGAGCTAACGATGGAATTCGAAGAAAAGACTATAAGTCGTAAAGAAATCTATAAAGGAGCGATCTTCCAATTGGTTCAAGACCAGGTTGAACTACCTTCTGGCAAAGGTAGAGCGCAACGTGATTTGATTTTCCACAATGGAGCAGTTTGTGTCCTTGCAGTCACTCCAGAAAATAAGATTGTCCTTGTTAAACAATATCGCAAGGCGATTGAAAAAGTCTCTTATGAAATTCCTGCAGGTAAACTTGAAATCGGGGAGAATGCAGAACCAGAAGCAGCAGCCCTTCGTGAATTAGAGGAAGAGGCAGCCTATACTGGAAAATTAAGCCTTGTCTATGATTTTTACTCAGCGATTGGATTTTGTAACGAGCGCTTAAAACTTTACTTGGCAAGTGATTTGACAAAAGTTGAAAATCCTCGTCCTCAGGATGAAGATGAGACTTTGGAGTTGCTTGAAGTCAATCTTGACCAAGCTAAAGCACTGATCCAGTCAGGAGATATTTGTGATGCAAAGACCATCATGGCTATCCAGTACTGGGAATTACAAAAAAATAGTGGAGGAACCCATGGGTAAACCTTTATTAACAGATGAAATGATTGAACGTGCCAATCGAGGAGAGGACATCTCAGGTCCTCCCTTGCTAGATGATGAGGAAACTAAGATTTTACCGACTTCTTCTCAAAATTTTGGCTATTCACGAACCAGAGATCATGGTTTTAGCCAGGATACACTGACCATAGAAGTTGAACCTTCTATTCACAAAAGTCGTCGGATTGAAAATACTAAGAGAAATGTCTTTAATTCTAAATTAAACAAGATTCTTTTTGCAGTTATTTTTCTCTTGATTTTGTTGATTCTAGCAATGAGATTTATTTAGGGGAGCTATCATGAAAATTGGAATTATTGCAGCTATGCCAGAAGAGCTAGTTTACATGATTCAACACTTGGACGAAGCCAGTGAAGAAAAGGTTCTGGGACATAGCTATCATACTGGTAAGATTGGTTCTGTTGAGCTTGTACTTGTAGAGAGTGGTATTGGTAAAGTCATGTCTGCGATGAGTGTCGCTATCTTAGCGGATCACTTTCAAGTTGATGCAGTGATTAATACTGGATCTGCTGGTGCAGTGGCAAGTGGAATCGCAGTAGGGGATGTAGTGATTGCAGACAAGCTTGCCTACCACGATGTTGATGTGACTGCCTTTGGCTATGATTACGGTCAAATGGCTCAACAGCCTCTCTATTTTGAATCAGACAAAAAGTTTATCAGTTTGATTCAAGAGAGTTTGTCTAAACTGGACCAAACTTGGCATTTAGGTTTGATTGCGACAGGAGACAGTTTTGTTGCTGGAGAAGATAAAATCAAAGCGATAAAAGAGCATTTCCCTCAAGTTCTTGCTGTAGAGATGGAAGGGGCAGCTATTGCTCAAGCAGCTCAGGCTTTGAACCTTCCTTTCTTAGTCGTTCGTGCCATGAGTGACAATGCCAACCATGAAGCATCCCTCTCCTTCGATGAATTTATCGTAGAAGCAGGAAGTCGTTCTGCCCAAGCCCTAATGACACTTTTGCAGTCAATAAAGGATTAATAGAAGAATTACTGAGAGTGGGACAGAAATCGGTAATTCGTTAGAATTCGATTTCGTCGTCCCACCTCCGCACAGTTGAGTAGGGCTGTAAAAGCTGATGAAGTCAGCGTAGTAGAGCCCACTCAACCACTGCGTCTTGCTCGACAATCCAAAGAGAATTGAGAGGCTAGGACTTTTGTCCCAGCCTCTTCTTGTCTTGCCAACTAAAATAATCAGAAGAGATCTAAGAAAAGTTATTTTCAAACTTTTTTGATATAATAGAAACATTGACTTGAAGAATAAGGAAGAGAAAATGAACGAATTATTAAAGGGAATGAATGACCGTCAAGCCGAGGCCGTTCAAACCACAGAAGGACCCTTGCTGATCATGGCGGGGGCGGGATCTGGTAAGACTCGTGTTTTAACCCACCGTATTGCCTACTTAATTGATGAAAAGATGGTCAACCCATGGAATATCTTGGCCATTACCTTTACCAATAAAGCTGCCCGTGAAATGAAGGAGCGTGCTTATAACCTCGACCCAGCTACTCAGGATTGTTTGATTGCGACCTTCCACTCTATGTGCGTGCGTATCCTACGTCGCGATGCGGATCATATTGGCTACAATCGCAATTTCACGATTGTAGATCCTGGAGAGCAGCGAACGCTCATGAAACGCATTCTTAAGCAGTTGAACTTGGATCCTAAAAAATGGAATGAACGTACCATTTTGGGAACCATTTCCAATGCTAAGAATGATCTGATTGACGATGTTGCTTATGCTGCCCAGGCAGGAGATATGTACACTCAAATTGTAGCTAAGTGTTATACGGCCTATCAGAAAGAACTTCGTCAGTCAGAGTCGGTGGACTTTGATGACTTAATCATGTTGACCTTGCGTCTCTTTGATCAAAATCCTGATGTTTTGACTTATTACCAACAGAAGTTCCAGTACATTCATGTTGATGAGTATCAAGATACCAACCATGCTCAGTATCAATTAGTTAAACTCTTGGCTTCTCGTTTCCAAAATATCTGCGTAGTTGGGGATGCTGACCAGTCTATCTACGGTTGGCGTGGTGCTGATATGCAGAATATCTTGGATTTTGAGAAGGACTACCCTCAAGCCAAGGTTGTTTTATTGGAGGAAAATTACCGCTCAACCAAAACCATTCTCCAAGCAGCTAATGATGTCATCAAAAACAATAAAAATCGCCGTCCTAAGAATCTCTGGACTCAAAATGCGGATGGGGAACAGATTGTCTACTATCGTGCTAATGATGAACAAGACGAGGCTGTCTTTGTTGCTAAAACCATCGATGAACTTGGTCGAAGCCAAAACTTCCTCCACAAGGACTTTGCAGTTCTTTACCGTACTAATGCCCAGTCTCGTACCATTGAAGAAGCTCTGCTCAAGTCTAATATTCCTTATACTATGGTCGGTGGAACTAAGTTCTATAGCCGAAAGGAAATTCGTGATATTATCGCTTATCTGAATCTCATTGCCAATTTGAGTGATAATATCAGTTTTGAGCGGATTATCAATGAACCAAAACGTGGCATTGGACCAGGAACAGTAGAGAAAATCCGTGGCTTTGCCAACCTACAAAACATGTCGATGCTTGATGCTTCAGCTAACATCATGTTATCAGGGATTAAAGGTAAGGCAGCCCAGTCAATCTGGGATTTTGCCAATATGATTCTTGATTTGCGGGAGCAACTGGATCAATTAAGCATTACTGAGTTAGTGGAAGCAGTCTTGGAAAAAACAGGCTACGTGGATATTCTCAATGCTCAAGCAACCTTAGAAAGTAAGGCTCGTGTTGAAAATATCGAAGAGTTCCTTTCTGTTACCAAGAATTTCGATGATAATCCAGATAATCAAGAAGAGGAAACTGGCTTGGATAAACTCAGTCGCTTCCTCAATGACTTGGCCTTGATTGCAGATACAGACTCTGGCAGTCAGGAAACATCAGAAGTAACCTTGATGACGCTCCATGCGGCCAAGGGACTCGAGTTTCCAGTTGTCTTCTTGATTGGAATGGAAGAAAATGTCTTTCCGCTTAGTCGTGCAGCAGAGGACATGGATGAATTGGAAGAAGAACGCCGTCTTGCCTATGTCGGTATCACGCGCGCAGAGAAAATTCTTTATCTAACCAATGCTAACTCACGCTTGCTATTTGGTCGAACGAACTATAATCGCCCAACACGCTTTATCAATGAGATTAGTTCAGATTTGTTAACTTATCAAGGTTTGGCGCGTCCTGCTAATAGTAGCTTCAAAGCATCCTATAGTAGCGGAGGTGTCGCCTTTGGTCAAGGCATGAGCCTAGCTCAAGCTCTACAAGATCGTAAACGCAACGCAGCACCAAGATCAATTGAATCAAAAGGACTACCTTTTGGACAGTTTTCAGCTGGTTCTACATCGACTTCTAGTGAGACAAGCTGGTCTATTGGTGATATTGCCCTTCATAAGAAATGGGGTGAAGGAACTGTTCTTGAAGTATCAGGTAGCGGCTCAACACAGGAATTGAAAATCAATTTCCCAGATGTCGGCCTCAAAAAACTTTTAGCCAGTGTAGCACCGATTGAGAAGAAGTAGTACATAGTTTCAATTTTTGAAGTTAATGATAATAGATTCATTTGTTCTATGGAAATCAGTGGTATATGACTATGAAAAAGAAGACGAATTTATCACCTTTACAGGTTATTGAAATTGGTAAAAACTTTCATTCTAATAATAAACTTGAGGGTGAATGTGTTTTAGATCCTAACCTTTTAAGATTAGAGCACTCTTATCCATATGAGTTTGAAAAGATGGATTACAAAGGTTCAACATTATGGTTTATATTAGTTAAGTATCTGCCAAATAATTTTTTATTCGAAGACTATACATTAGTAATTTCAGATAAGGAGGCGAAGGTAGTTTTTTATTTGGATGTAAATGGTCATCCGAGATTTTTTAAATAATAATAGTATGATAAAACTGTTAGCCACCATACCTTTTCTAAAGATAAGAACAAAAAGTTATATCTGGTCACAATCTTGTGATAATTTACATTTTCTTAACAAAAAAGTTTTTTGCTTACACGATTAAAACAAATAGTGTATAATTGAAACTGTTTTTGAAAGGAGAAGAAAATGACTGAAAAACAAATGAAAACATTGGGTTGGATTGCAACCTTTATGTCTGTAATGATGTATATCTCATATATTCCACAAATTATGAACAACCTTGCGGGTCAAAAAGGAAACTTTATCCAACCAGCAGTAGCTGCAATTAACTGCAGTCTTTGGGTATACTACGGACTCTTTAAAAAAGAACGTGATATCCCTTTGGCAGCAGCCAATGCACCAGGTATTGTTTTTGGGATTATTACCGCATTGACAGCTTTAATTTAATACAGAAAAAAGCAATTAGCAGAATGAACTGTTAGTTGCTTTTTAATTTTCTACAAAATATATTTCTCAATAGCGCGTGCAACACCATCTTCTTCATTGCTAGCAGTTACGGCATCCGCGAGAGATTTGACATAGTCGCTAGCATTTCCCATGGCAATCCCAAGCCCTGCAAATTCTAACATCTCAATATCGTTATTGGCATCACCCATGGCCATGATTTCAGAAGCTTGGATATCCAAAATCTCAGCCAGACGAGAAAGTGCAGAAGCCTTAGTTGTACCGAGTGGCATTGCTTCATAGATAACTGGTTGAGAACGAACTCCACTAAATCTCTGACAAAGTTCATCAGCAAATCGTTGTTCAAAATCATCTGTTTGTTCTTTTGTACCTAAGAACATACCCTGGAACATGCGATATTTACCACTGGTAGCTTCCTCTAGTGAAATCTCAGTCAGGTCAGAAAAGACAAGTGTCGCATCGTATTTTACGATAGGATTTGGTTCGCCTCCGAGAACGAAGTAGTGTTCCTCGTCAAAGAGAGTTAACTGAACCTCACTCTTTTCAGCAAGGTCATTCAGGTATTCAATGTCTGATTTACTAAGTTCTCGCCAGTCAACAAGGCCCCAGTCACTAGTTTGGTGGGTAGAACAACCATTGTTGACGATGACGTATTCATTCTGCAAATCTAGTCCTAGTTTCTTGTAGTAGGGAAGAACCCCAAAGAGAGGACGACCAGTACAGAGAACCAGTTTGACGCCTTTTTCGATAGCCTTATGAATGGCATCAATATGAGCCTGAGGAATTTCTTTGGCTTCGTTGAGCAGAGTTCCGTCCATATCAAGGGCAAGTAGTTTAATCATAGTAGTTCCTTTTCACGTGTTTTGTCTATATTATAGCATATTTTGGAGGAAAGAAGGATTACTATGTCAATTTAGGACGTTTCAATTACAATTCATGATTGGAAGAAGCTTTTTGGCAAATATATGCTATACTAAATTTGCAATATACTGATAATGGATAAAAAAGCAGAGGACTTGGCATGAAAAAAAGAGTAGTACAGATTTTACTAGCCTTATTGGTAATCATTTATAGGAAGACTTGGTTTTGGTGGATTTTTAATCACTTTTCAGCTAGATTTGTAGTTGCTAGTCGAGAGTATTTCTTGATTCTTGCTTTTTTAGAGCTCATCGTTACTTTTATAGCTATTCTTTATTTACTAGTATTCGAAGGTAGGAAAATTCTTGAGTTGAAGTGGAAATGGAGATATCCAGTTTATTTGCTTCTTGCTTATGGAGTCAATCATCTTTCAGGTATTGTGTTTTCCTTTTTAACCCCAGCCACGTCCAATCAAATGGCTTTAAATGAAATGATTGAGATGACAGGGCGACAAGAGTTGCTGTATTTTTTGCTTATTACTTGTCTGCTAGGACCAATTTCAGAAGAATTGGTTTACCGAGGAGTTCTGATGAATACATTTTTTAAAGATTCACCTTGGTATGGAGATGTTTTACTATCAGCCTGTGTCTTTGGCTATGTGCATGTTGCTGATGGTATAACACCGCTCGCCTTTTTCACCTATGCAAGTGGAGGAGCAATTTTAGCTTTCCTCTACCGAAAAACTCATTCTCTCTATTATCCTATTTTGCTCCATATCATGATTAACATTGCTGCATTTTGGGAATTATGGATTCTCGTATTTTCATGAAGTTAGTGCTTATCAATCAATGCCGGAAATTTCTGGCATTTTTCTTTTCTTGAGATGTTAAAGAGCCCTCTATTTATAGGATTAGCAGTCAAAAAATGGTATAATGAAAGGTAATGAAAAAATCAAACGAGGCTGAGATGAAACTACTTTATACCGATATTCGGACTTCTTTAACAGAAATCCTAACCAAGGAGGCTCAGGGACTGGTTGCCCAAGGTAAACGAGTCTTTTATATCGCCCCTAACTCTCTTTCTTTTGAAAAGGAACGTGCCGTGCTGGAGTGCTTGAGTCAGCAGGCTTCTTTTGCGATCACAGTCACGCGCTTCGCTCAAATGGCTCGTTATCTGGTTTTAAACGATATACCAGCGAAGTCTAGTCTCGATGATATTGGTCTGGGCATGGTTTTCTATAAATGTTTGTCTGAGATAGACGCTAAGGATTTGCGAGTTTACGGGGCTATTAAGCAAGATCCGCAATTCATCCAACAACTGATTGAGATTTATCATGAAATGACAACTGCAAAGATGAGCTTTTTGGATTTAGAAAGTCTATCTGACGCTGATAAACGTTCTGATTTACTCTTGATTTTTGAAAAGGTAACAGCTTATCTGAATCAAGGTCAAGTTTCGCAAGGGAGTCAATTGTCATATCTGATCAATGCTATCGAAGAAAATAAAGTAAGTAGTGATTTTAGTAAGATTGCCCTAGTCATTGATGGTTTTACCCGATTTTCTGCAGAAGAAGAACACCTAGTGGATCTACTTTATCGTAAGGGTGTTGAAATTGTTATCGGGGCTTATGCGACTAAAAAAGCTTATACAAGTCCATTTAGTGAAGGTAACCTCTATCAAGCCAGTGTTGAGTTTTTGAGACATTTGGCCTTTAAATATCAGACTAAGGCAGAAAATACTTATCAAGAACATGAGAAACTTGATGCCTTTGCCAAAGCCTCAAAATTACTGGAAAGTGCTTATGATTATTCTGAAATTAGTTTAGATGTGAATGACGAAGATAGAAAGGACTTGCAAATCTGGTCTTGTCTGACACAAAAAGAAGAGCTGGAGTTAGTTGCTCGTAGTATTCGCCAGAAATTGCACCAAGAGCCAGAACTTAGCTATAAGAATTTTCGAATCCTACTTGGTGACGTAGAGTTCTATAAACTGTCCTTGCAGACAATTTTTAATCAATATCAAATTCCTTTTTATTTGGGCAAGAGTGAGTCTATGGCTCATCATCCTCTAACTCAATTTGTAGAATCCATCGGGCGTTTGAAACGATACAATTTCCGTCAGGAAGATTTGATTAATCTCTTACGAACTGGCTTATATACCGACCTTGCTCAAGAAGAAATCGATAGCTTTGAACAATATATCCGCTATTTAGGTATTGATGGACTTTCTAACTTTAAACAAAAATTTACAAAAAATCATCATGGAAAATTTGATTTAGAAAAATTAAATGAGCTGCGTGTCCGTGTCCTAAATCCACTAGAAACTTTATTATCCAGTCGTAAGCAAAAGACTGAAAATATCCTTACAAAATGGAATAACTTTTTGAAGGATGCATCTGTGACCAAGCAATTACAATCCTTATCTGAAACGATGGAAGCGGCAGAGCAAGAAAGACAAGAGGAGGTCTGGAAAGCATTTTGCCACGTAATGGAGCAATTTGCGACCGTATTTGAGGGGACTCAGGTTGCTTTAGATGATTTCTTAGCTCTTCTTCATTCAGGAATGTCCTTATCAAATTATCGTACAATCCCTGCAACGGTAGATACGGTTCTGGTGCAAAGTTATGATTTGATCTCGCCTTTGACTTCTGATTACATCTATGCACTTGGCTTAACGCAGGATCATCTACCTAAAATCACTCAAAATACTAGTCTTTTAAGCGATGAAGAAAGAGAAGTTTTAAACCAGATTACTGAAGATGGCTCTCAATTGCTGATTGCTAGCCAAGAAAATCTTAAGAAGAATCGCTATACCATGCTTTCTTTGGTAAACTCTGCTAAGAAGCAATTGGTCTTATCAGCGCCAAGTTTACTCAATGAAAACGAGAGTAAAGAGTCGATTTATCTAAAAGAATTGCAGGATTTTGGTTTTACCAAGATTGAAAAGAGAATCGATCGAAGAAACCTATCAAAGGATGATATTGGTTCTTATCACAGTCTTTTGTCTAGTCTTGTTACTTATCACCAGCAAGGTGAGTCGGAGACAAGTGAGCAGGACTTGACCTTTATTAAGGTTCTAGCTCGTGTTATGGGCAGAAAATTAGAAGATCAAGGTCTTGATAATCCTGTCCTACCGACAAGTCCACGAAGTAAGACCTTAGCTACTGAAACTTTGGAAGCCTTGTATCCTCAAGATCAAGATTTTTATCTATCAACTTCGGGATTGACAGAGTTTTATCGAAACGAATACAGTTATTTCCTTCGATATGTCTTAGGCTTACAGGAAGAATTGCGACTGCGACCTGATGCACGAAGTCATGGAAATTTCTTGCATCGTATTTTTGAACGAGCTATGAAACTTCCTGTTGATACACCTTTTGATCGTCGTTTAGAACAAGCAATCTCTGAAACCAGTCAAGAACGTGAGTTTCAAGCCATTTATCAAGAAAGTTTGGAAGCCCAATTAACCAAGGAAGTTCTTTTGGATGTTGCTCGTGCAACTGGGCACATTCTTCGTCACAATTCTGAAATTGAAACAATTCAGGAAGAAGCAGTCTTTGGTGGTAAGGAACAAGCTTTTGTTCAGTTAGAAAACGGCAGAAATGTCTATGTCCGTGGTAAAGTTGACCGTATAGATCGCTTAAAGACAAGTGATGCTATTGGTGTTGTTGATTACAAATCTTCTCTAACTCAGTTTAACTTCCCTCTCTTTTATAACGGCCTTAATTCACAGTTACCAACCTATCTGGCTGCTCTTAAGAAAGAAGGAAATACCGACTTCTTTGGTGCTATGTATTTAGAGATGGCTGAGCCAGTTCAGTCCTTACAAACTGTCAAAACTCTTTCAAAGGCTTTAGCAGAAACGACTAAGAGTATGAAATATCAAGGGTTATTTCTCGAAAAAGAGATAAAGAATCTTGGGGAACTTTACAATAAAAACAAGACCTATCAGTTGTCTGATGAGGAATTCCAGTTATTGCTGGACTATAACGCCCTTATCTATAAGAAAGCTGCAGAGAAGATTTTATCTGGTAGATTTGCTATCAATCCTTACACAGAAGACGGCAGAAGTATTGCCCCTTATGTCCAACAATATCAGTCGATAACTGGTTTTGAAGCTAATTACCATTTAGGTCAGGCAAGATTGTTAGATAAGGTTGCTAAGAGCAATGATAAAGAAACATGGTTTAATAAAATTAGAGAGGAGTTGGAGCGATGAAATTTTTATCCCAAGAAGAGATTGAAAAGTTGCAAATTGAAGAAGCTCAATCTGACAAGAAACCCAAGAAAACTGCTGAGCAAATTCAAGCTATTTACAGTTCTGGTCAAAATATTCTGGTCTCAGCATCAGCTGGCTCAGGAAAAACCTTTGTCATAGCTGAACGAATTCTTGATCAACTAGCGCGTGGAGTAGAAATTCGCCAACTCTTTATCTCAACCTTTACGGTAAAGGCAGCAACCGAGTTAAAAGAACGCTTGGAAAAGAAAATCAGCCAACAAATCCAAGAGACTCAAGATATGGAGCTAAAAAAGCATCTTGGAAGACAATTAGCTGATTTACCAAACGCTGCTATTGGAACTATGGACTCTTTTACTCAGAAGTTCCTGGCTAAACATGGTTATCTGATTGACCTCGCCCCAAACTTTCGGATTCTTGAGAATGAAAGTGAGCAACTCCTCTTAAAGAATGATGTGTTTCGACAAGTTTTCGAAAGTCACTACCAAGGTAAGGAACAAGAACAGTTTAGTCAGTTGGTCAAGAACTTTGCGGGTAAAAGTAAGGATGCACGTGGATTGCGTAAACAGGTCTATATGATTTATGACTTTTTGCAATCTACAAGTAATCCTCAGGCTTGGTTACAGGAATCTTTCTTAAAAGGATTCGAAAAGGCCGATTTTACAAGTTCTAAAGAAAAGCTGGCTCAAGACATTCAGCAAAGACTCTTGGATTTAGAAAGTTTCTTCCGTTACCATCTAGAGAATGATGCCAAGGAATTTGGGAAAGCAGCCTACTTAGAAGCTGTCCAACACGTTCTTGATGAAATTGGAGCTTTAACCAATGAATCAACTTTTAATCAATATCAAGAAGTTCTAGAGCGAGTTGTGAGTATTTCTAAGGATAAGGGTGGCCGTGCTCTCACAAATGCTAGTCGCAAGGCTGAACTCTTAGAACTGAAAGAAGCGTACAACCAAGAGAGAAAAGACAAGTTTGAAAAGCTAATTGCACTAAATGACCAAATTACTTTATTGAAATTCCAGGAAAAATATCATCAAGAGTCTTGGGACTTAGCAAAGACTTTTCAAGTTTTCATGAGTGATTTTGTTGATGCCTATCGAAAGCGTAAACGCGAAGAGAATGCCTTTGAATTTGCTGATATTAGCCACTATACCATTGAGATATTGGAAAACTTTCCTCAGGTGCGTCAAGAGTATCAGGAACGTTTCCACGAAGTCATGGTCGATGAGTACCAAGATACCAACCATATCCAGGAAAGAATGTTGGAACTTCTCTCGAACGGGCATAATCGTTTTATGGTGGGAGATATCAAGCAGTCTATTTATCGTTTTAGACAGGCAGATCCCCAAATCTTCAATGAAAAATTCCACAGTTTTGCTCAGGATAGCAAAGAAGATCAATTAATACTGCTTAAGGAAAACTTCCGTAGTAGTTCTGAAGTACTAAATGCTACCAATGACGTTTTTAAGCATCTCATGGATGAGGAAGTTGGAGAGATTTCTTATGACGACATGCATCAACTTGTTTTCGGAAATACAGATTTAAAACCGAATCCAGAAAATACAGCAGAAGTCCTCTTGTATGATAAGGATGAAGATAGCGATACTAATGACGAAGAAAATATTACAACCAATAAACTGACTGGTGAAATGCGAATGGTTCTTAAGGAGATATTGCATCTCCACAATGATAAAGGTGTGCCCTTCAAGGACATT
The DNA here is from genome assembly GCF_047465035.1 of Streptococcus infantis. Classification (GTDB taxonomy): domain Bacteria; phylum Bacillota; class Bacilli; order Lactobacillales; family Streptococcaceae; genus Streptococcus; species Streptococcus infantis_T. The sequence continues at coordinate 37,857 of NZ_JASHAQ010000005.1, read as the reverse complement.
GCTCTTTTGACTGCAAGCAGAAGTCGCAATGACCAGGTTCTACTTGCCTTGTCTGAGTATGGGATTCCAGTCAAGACAGATGGTGCCCAAAGCAACTATTTACAGTCTTTAGAAGTCCAAGTCATGTTAGATACCCTTCGTGTCATTCATAACCCTCTTCAAGATTTCGCTTTAGTTGCTTTAATGAAGTCTCCGATGTTTAGCTTTGATGAAGATGAATTGGCTCGATTAGCCCTTCAGAAATCCGAGGATAAGGTTCAAGAAAACTTTTATGAGAAACTAGTCAATGCTCAGGAGAAAATTGGTCTTCAAAAGGATTTAATCAAAGCTGAATTACAAAAGAAGCTAGTCTTTTTCATGGAAACCGTCCAAGATTGGCGATTGTATTCCAAAACGCATTCGCTTTATGGCCTTATTTGGAAAATCTATAGCGAACGTTTCTACTATGATTATGTTGGTGCTTTACCAAATGGTCAGGCTAGACAGGCCAACCTCTATGCCCTAGCACTACGAGCTGACCAGTTTGAAAAGAGTAATTTTAAAGGCTTATCACGTTTCATTACTATGATTGATCAAGTCTTGGAAGCCAAGCACGACCTTGCCAGTGTCACTGTAGCTCCACCTAAGGATGCTGTGGAGCTTATGAGTATTCATAAGAGTAAGGGGCTTGAGTTCCCTTATGTCTTTATTCTCAATATTGATCAGCAATTTAACAAGCAAGATTCCATGTCTGAAGTTATCCTAAGTCGTAAAAATGGCCTTGGGCTCAAGTATGTTGCTAGAGTAGCTACAAATGCCAAAGAGGAATATGTTCCATCTACGATTAAGTTATCGATTCCAAGCTTGACTTATAGTCAAAATGAGGAGGAGCTCCAATTAGCAAGCTATTCTGAGTTGATGCGTTTACTTTATGTAGCCATGACTCGTGCTGAGAAAAAACTCTATCTAGTTGGAAAGGGATCAAGGGAAAAGTTGGAGTCTAAAGAATACCCGACAAATGGGCAAGGTCTTTTGACTCGTGAAACAAGACTTGACGCTCAAAATTTCCAGGACTGGATTTGGGCCATCTATCAAGCTTTTTCTAAAGAGGACTTACACTTTAGTATTCGTTTCGAGGGTGAAGAACAACTGACAGAAGAAGCTATCGGTAAATTGGAAACTAAAAGCCAGCTCCAAGATCTTTCTCAGACAAGCAACCGTCAGTCTGATACCATTAAGGAAGCTTTAGAAATGCTGAAAGAAGTGGAAGTGTATAATGAAATCCACCGTGCAGCGATTAATCTTCCGAGTGTTCAGACCCCAAGTCAGATTAAGAAGTTTTATGAACCAGTCATGGATATGGAAGGTGTAGTAGTAGCTGGTCAATCTAAACCAAAAGAAACTATGATTCAGTTTGAACTTCCAGACTTCTCCAAGAAAGAAAAAGTCACTGGAGCTGAAATTGGTAGTGCTACTCATGAATTGATGCAACGAATCAATCTCGCTAAGAAACCTACTTTGGAAACCTTGACAGATGCCTTGGAGCAAGTTCAGGCAACTTCAGCTGTTAAAGATAAAGTTAATCTGGAAAAAATCTTGTCTTTCTTTGATACAGCTCTAGGTCAAGAGATTCTTGCAAATCAAGATAAACTCTATCGAGAACAACCTTTCTCAATGTTAAAAAGAGACGAGAAAAGCCAAGAAAACTTTGTTGTCCGTGGAATTTTAGATGGTTATCTAGTTTATGAGGATAAAATTGTTCTCTTTGACTACAAGACAGACCGTTATGAGCATGCTAGTCAGCTTGTTGAACGCTATCGAGGACAATTAGATCTCTATGCAGAGGCTCTATCTCGCTCTTATCAGATAGAAACAGTTGAGAAATATTTGATTCTACTTGGTAAAGACCAAGTAGAAGTCGTTAAACTATAAAAAGAAAGGAGGCATCATGTCCATTCCTGTTAGAAAAAACTTATATGATGCAGTTTTAGAGGCCTCTAAAGCCGATACTTGGGAACAAGCTACCAAAGAATGGAGTGAAGTTTCCTTGATTTTTAATGGAATCGGTCGGAGTAATTGTGTCTGTGGCAATGCTATTAAGTATGCTTATGAACTTTTTAACGGTGTTACCGGCAAACGTCTCTTTCCCATTGGGAGTGACTGTGTTCGCCATTTCCAAAGAATTAGCCTAGATCAACAGCTAGAAGAGGAGGAAAAACTTCTCAGAAAGCTTGAAAATCTGACCAGAAAAGCCCAGAAAAAAGAAGCCATTCGAGTTAATAAAACAGATTTTGATGAGCGACTGATCAACTGGCTATGGAAAAAGGGAGCTTTTAAGTCAAATCGAGGTAATCAATTCTCACCAGAAAAGGATTATCAACTCTTTTTGGAGGTTTTTCAAGGTGGAAGTTGGACTAAGGCAGAGCCTGTGAAGAAAGCTCGTATGGAAGAAGTTCTTGAGAAATTTATTAAACCCTTTCTACTTGGAAAATCTGACGATCAACTCTATCTAGTTAAACTAGGAAAAGAAAAAATTGACTATGAGCAAGAACTTCGCATCAAAGCAGAAAAGGAACGAAAGAAGCGAGACAAGATTGCTAAACAATATGCGGATAATCTAGTTCTAGCAATGGGACCAGCTGAACGTGTCTATCAAGATTACTTTGGACTGAGCGAAACACTGACTCTAGAAGAACGCCAGTGGGAAAAGATTCTCTTCGGTAAAAATCGGACAGAACGTTCTATAAAATCAAAACAGTACCAAAGAGAACTTGAAAAGGATCAACGCATTGCTAGTCAAGATCATCTTGAAAGAAAACAAAAGCAAGTCTGGTTGCTTAACTCGTATTTTAAGGATATACCCGAAGAAAAAGCTCGATTTTCCCGACTTCTAATCATGTATCGAAAAACTGGAGAAATTCCATTTTCAACTGACTATCTCTCTAACACTTTGTTTGACTTTTTCTACAGAATGAAGGCTTTTGAATTTGAAATAGCCCCCGACCAGGTACGTGATTTTCTAAAGGAATGTTTAGATGCAGAAAACCTATCATCCGCTCAAAAATCTTGGATAGAAGGCATTTTAACCAACTGCATCAAACCTTTTTTAGAAAGAATGATAGTATAGCGGTAGTTTTCGTCCTGCATGGAGAGACTTATTATTATACTTCCTGCGAAACAAAATATGATACAATAAAACTATGAATTATGAAGTAAGTAAACAATTAACTGATGCACGCTTTAAACGCCTTGTTGGTGTTCAGCGTACTACTTTTGAAGAGATGTTAGCTGTGTTAAAAACAGCTTATCAACGTAAACACGCAAAAGGTGGACGAACCCCTAAGTTAAGCTTAGAAGATCTCCTCATGGCTACTCTTCAATACATGCGAGAATACCGCACTTATGAACAAATTGCGGCTGATTTTGGCATTCACGAAAGCAACTTAATTCGTCGGAGTCAATGGGTTGAAGCAACTCTTATTCAAAGTGGTTTTACGATTTCAAAAACTCATCTTAGTGCTGAGGATACGGTGATTGTGGATGCAACAGAGGTAAAAATAAATCGTCCTAAAAAAATCAACTAGCGAATTATTCTGGTAAAAAGAAATATCATGCTATGAAGGCTCAAGCGATTGTCACAAGCCAAGGGAGAATTGTTTCATTGGATATCGCTGTGAACTATTGCCACGATATGAAATTGTTCAAAATGAGTCGCAGAAATATCGGACAAGCTGGTAAAATCTTGACTGACAGTGGTTATCAAGGACTCATGAAGGTGTATTCACAAGCGCAAACTCCGAGGAAATCAAGCAAACTTAAGTCACTAACTCTTGAAGATAAAGCCTATAACCATGTGCTATCTAAAGAGAGAACCAAGGTTGAGAATATTTTTGCCAAAGTAAAAACGTTTAAAATATTTTCAACAACCTATCGAAATCGACGCAAACGATTTGGATTACGAATGAATTTGATTACTGGCATTATCAACCGTGAACTAGGATTTTAGTTTCGCAGGAAGTCCATTGTTAAAATTATCTACCAAAGTTACATTACATAATTTTGTTTATGTAACAATCAGGGAAGTAAGAGTTCTGTAATTAATACAATCATATCCTAAATTATGATATAATTAAGTAAAAATATTAAATGTGAGGCTATAATGGACTTTGAATCTTTAACTAGGTATGTTTTACAAGTGGCTAGAACAAGTAACAATAGCTCAATAAATAATCTTGATGATTTTGAAAGATCACTATATAATATCTATGAAGTGGTAGAAGAAAGATTAAGACAAATCGGTTATCAGTTTAAAAATGAGCGTGAGCTAGTTACCTTTGTAAAATTTTTAAATTTTTTGTATACATGTGACATGTCTACTAACGATATTATTTGTCATACGGATGACTTCTTATTTGGGTATGTGATACCTCAAATTAATAAGGAATTTGATTTACTTAGATTCGGCGAAAATTATAACATCAATATTGAGTTAAAAAGTGATACTACAGTAGAGTTGCAAAAAGAACAACTAATAAAAAATCATTTTTACTTAAATTTTCTCTCTAAACCAACTAAGTATTTTAGTTACTCACCAGATATTTCTAGTTTTATTGAATATGACCCTGTAACTGGTAATTTTAATGAAAATGTGGGTAAGTCATATTTTAATGAAGTTATTTGTCAACAAGTAATTAGTCAATATAATCTAGAAGAAGTGGATAATTTATTTGATATAAAAAATTATTTGGTCTCCCCATTTAATGATATAGATAGATTTTTAGAAAGTAAATATTTTTTGACAAGCCACCAACAAGATATTGTGAAAGAAATAGTTGAAGGTGCTGAGAACAAAAGGATTGTTGGGATTAAAGGAAATCCAGGGACAGGTAAGTCTTTACTTATATATCATATAGCAAAAATACTTAAACAACAAAGTAAGAAAGCTATCATAATTCATGGTGCTACCTTAAATAAAGGCCAATATGAGCTAAATAAGCACGGCTTTAATATTGTTCCTATAACAAGTTTTTCAACGGTCATGGAGAATTCTAATCAGTATGATTTTATAATTATTGATGAGGCTCAAAGACTTAGAGAAGGGGGCGGTATAATCAGTTAACTGAACTCACTAAAGCGATGATTAGCTCAAATTCAAGTTTTATAGCTTCTATGGATGGTCGACAGATATTGAGTCCAGATGAAAATTCGAACAATGCTACTTTATTATATGATTTTATTAAAGAACGTGGGGAGGTTTTTGGACTAAAAGATCGTTTTAGAACAAATCCCACTATGAGTGACTTTATTAAACTTTTATTTAAAAGGTCAGAACAGTTTACCAAAATTGATAATAAAAATAAAAAAATTTCAGTAAAATTTTTTTACAATAGAGAACATGGCGATAATTATTTAAATTCAAAAGACTCTCAGAGGGAATGGACAGTTTTGAATTACACTAAGTCAGGTCGTTTTCCTGATAATCCAAGAGCTGATGAGGAACTTGATAAATTGGGAGACTACGGAAAAAATTCACATAAGGTCATCGGTCAAGAGTTTGATAATGTAATTATACCTATGGATACAAATTTTCACTATTATGAGCATACTTTTACTGACGAAGCGAAGGGAAAATCTAAGACATACAAAATGCTAGGAATTTCAGATTCATATTACCCTTTGGATAAAATGCTTTATCAAAACCTGACACGAACAAGAGAGAAGTTAGAAATAGTAGTGATTGAAAATTATGAGCTATTTGTTGAGATTTGTAATCTTTTAGAAAAGGTTTAGGCCTCATCTAAGCTGTCTCAAGGAATGCATCATAATATTTTTATGGTTGAAATGAGGTGATTTTATGAAAAATGAAGAATATCTTAGAGAAATTGAGCAATTCATAACACAATTAAAACAGTATATGGAAGAATCTAAAACTCTTGCTAGAAGCAACTACTGGAAGCGACACGTCATCAGAAAGATCTCAAAGAATTTTTAGAAACACTCAATCAGCAAAGTGAGCTTATAAGTGAGTTTGATGGGTTACTTTGGGAAACTATGTTATCTGAAATTAAAATTTTTTGTGACCAAACAGTAGCTATAAAATTTAAGAATGGTGTAGAGGTAGTAGAGTAATTCTAAGAAATTTTGATATAATGGGTGTAAAAAGCAGGTAAGGATAAAGTCTTATGAACGAGTTTTACTATAAACTAAAAGGGAAAATACTTAGAACTGGCCAGAAATGGGATTTACTTTCGAGTTCCCAAGCTGATATACCCCAGTTTGTCGAAAGGTATCTAAATAATGAGCCACCAAGGTTAGTGGGGAAAATACCAACTGACGAATATATTATTGCTTCTTCGGGGCCAACCATAAATGGTAGATTGAGGTCAAGTATTGTTGATGAATCGATAGAAAATATTTACCACACTCTAAAAAAATATAGCACAAAAAAAGATATTGTGGTATATCGAGGAGTTAGGATGGAAATATTAGAAAAAATGGTAGAATCAGCTCAAGTGGAAGAATATATTGATTTTAAAGAGAAAGGCTTCCTTCATACTTCTCTTGTCAAAGGATTCGAATTAAGAGATCCTTATAAAAAACTACGTATTAAAATTCCTAAAGGAACTAACGCATTTTATGTAGGAAATCTTAATGATGAAGAGACATATTATTATGAAGTCATTATCCAAAAAGGAGCCAAGTTAAAAGTGATTTCGATTGATGATTATATAAATTGCGAGTTAGTGGGTACGGATTAATAAGTTAAAAAATTTTTTAATTAAGCTTGTATCAAATTGAGAACTCATACCGATGTTTGTATCAACATTAAAAATTAGAAAGAAACTATGTCAAAAGAAATCGATATCGAATATTATCACCAACTAGCCTTGCAAAAACAAAAAGAGCATCGTAAGTTTTTAGGAAATCTAAAGAAGAAAGCTCCTAAAAATTTAGATAAAATTGCGCTTGAAATCCATCAAGAAGTTTTTAATGAAATTGATTGTACAGCCTGCGCTAACTGCTGCAAGAGTCTTGGTCCAGACTTTAAAGAAGCAGATATCACACGTATTGCCAAGTATTTTAAAATGAAATTGCCAGCCTTTGAAGCTGAGTTTTTGCAGGTAGACGAGGATGGAGATAAGGTCTTTAAATCTATGCCCTGTCCATTTTTAGGTGGCGATAATCTCTGTTCCATCTACGATGTCCGTCCCAAAGCCTGTCGTGAATTTCCACATACTGACCGTAAGAAGATTTACCAAATCAATAATCTCACAATCAAAAATACATTAACCTGTCCCGCAGCCTATCTCTTTGTGGAGAGATTAAGGGGGAAAATAGATTAAGTACTCGCATTTTATGATAAGATTCATCCTCAAATACTCTTGCTATTTGAGGGTTTTTGTATATTTATTTTTATCTGAAAATTCAAACTAAATTTCTTATTAAGTGATAAGCCCTTTTTAAAGCTTAAAGTTTTTTAAACTTTTTCTTAAAGAAAACTGATATAAGGTATCTTTAAGCGATGTTCTGTATAGTTATACCATCATCAAAGAAAGAGGTATCGATATGAACTACATAGTCATTCCAGCTTATCAACCAGATAAGCAACTTATAAAACTCATCGAAAAAATTCACGAAAAGAGTGATTTTCATATCTTAGTCATAGACGACGGCAGTTCATCAGAGTGCCAAAAAATCTTTGATAAAGCAAAACAATTTGCTACTGTCATTCGTCACCAAGTGAACCAAGGTAAAGGGCAGGCTCTAAAAACAGCCTTTACTTATATCCAAGAACAAAACATTTATGGTACGGTTGTCACAGCAGATGCAGATGGACAGCACAAGGTATGGGATATTTTCCGCACGGCTAATAAAGCTTCAGAAAATCCAAACAAGCTAATCTTGGGTGTACGTGCCTTTTCTGGAAAAGTTCCCCTTCGTAGCCGTTTTGGTAACAGCTTAACCAAAGCTCTCTTTAAACTTCAAACAGGAGTAGGAGTAACAGATACGCAAACTGGACTTCGTGCATTTACGACAAACTTGATACCGTTTATGCTTAAGATTGAAGGTCAACGTTATGAATATGAAATGAATATGTTGCTCGAAGCAACAAAAGAATACGAGATTCTAGAAGTGCCTATTGAAACTGTCTATATCAACGATAATGAGGCTTCACACTTCCGTCCAATCCAAGACGGGCTCATGATTTATAAAAATATCTTTAAATTTGCCTTATCATCTCTTAGTAGCTTTGTTGTAGACTATGTCGTTTACGCCCTAGCAATCTTGATTTTGCCGACAGTTCCGACGAGTCTACGAATCTTTCTAGCAAACGGAGTTGCTCGTGTGACTAGCTCTATTTTCAACTATTCTACAAATAAGAAACTAGTCTTTAAAAATGACGATAGCCTTGTGAAAACAGGGATGGGATACTTTGGTCTAGCAGTTGGACTCTTTGTCTTAGACACGCTACTGATTCGTCTCTTCTTTACAGTCTTTGGTATCAACCTTCTGATTGCTAAAGTTATCGTCGGCATTCTTCTCTTCACTGTCTCTTGGACAGTGCAGAAGAAATTCATCTTTAAGGAAAGGACATCAACTGTATTATGAAATTTTTAAAGAAACGCTATGCTTACGCCTCAGTTCTTGGTCTACTCTTGACAGGATCCTTTAGTTACTCAATGCTAAAGACCTTTGTCCTTGCTGAAACTATCTCGACAGTTGCCACAACGAGCACAAGTTCCAATGCTGCAGCAGCAAGTCAAGCTGCTAAAACGGCTACTGTCACTGACTCTAGTTATAAAGATGACAATATTTCTGTTAATTTGTCTGAAACGACGGTCAATAATACCCAAGTCTACGTTGCTGATATTACTCTGAGCTCATCAGATTATCTGAAAACTGCCTTCGCTCAAAATGCTTATGGAACTAACGTAACTGCAAAAACCTCTGTAACTGCAGCTGACAACAATGCCATTTTAGCAGTAAACGGGGATTACTATGGTGCTAACTCTACAGGTTATGTCATCCGTAATGGAGTAGTTTATCGTGATACTGTTCGCGAAGATTCTAGTAATGGTGACTTAGCTATTTATAAAGATGGCTCTTTCAAGGTTATTTACGAAGATCAGATCTCAGCTGAGCAACTAGTAAATGACGGTGTCGTCAATCTCTTGGCTTTTGGACCAGCCTTGGTCGAAAATGGTGAAATTGCAGTTGATACCAATACAGAAGTAGGACAGGCCATGGCTTCAAATCCTCGTACAGCTATTGGTATTATCGATGAAAACCACTATATCATCGTGGTTTCAGATGGACGTACCTCTGAAAGTGAAGGTCTCTCTCTTTATCAGCTTGCTGAGGTTATGAAATCTTATGGAGCAAAAACAGCCTACAACCTTGATGGTGGTGGATCATCTACACTTTACTTCAACGGTCAGGTTATCAATAAACCAACGACTGGTGGAAATAAAATTTCAGAAAGGGCGGTGAGTGACATTGTCTACATTGGTTACTAATTTTGGAAAAAAACGATTTAAAAAAACGGTCATTTCTTATACACTAATCACTATTTTCTTCTTTGCATTTTCTAGAATCTACGAAGCTTTTAGTTTTGGAGAAATTTCTGTTCATATGCACTATTTATTTGCAGCACCTCTTGTAGGGGGGATTCTACTAGCAATCTTTCTCAAGATTCTCCCTCATTTCTCTCGTATTAGTCTAAATCTATGGAATTCGGCAGTAGCGATTATTACAGCAGGTACACTTTTCCGCGGGATTGTCAATCTTTCAGGACGCTCAACAACCTTGGATGCACCCTACTGGTATGTTGGGATTGGGTTTGCAATACTAGCAATCGTCACTATTTTCATAAATCCAAACCTTTGGAAGAATTCTGCTAAAGCAACCAAGACGAATAGCAAAGAAGTCTATAGTCAGGTATAATTTTATAAAAAAGTAGTCGTACAGCTGATGTTCGACTACTTTTTATTGACTTTTATTTCTAAAATATTTTAAAAATATTACAAGTTCTTTTCTTCTGAAAGATACTACTTTTATATTTAACAGAATATTGTATAATATAGTGGATAAATACTGTTTTTTACACAATATATAGAAGCATCAAATACAATATCTATGTATTTGTTAGGAGAAAAAGAATGAAAAAAATATTGCTGGCAAGTACGGTTGCCCTCTCTATGGCAGGTTTTGCAAAAACGACCGTCTATGCCGAGGATTCTCAAGCCACCAATAATATTCAATCATCAGAAAGAGCTTCTTCGAATACAGTAAGCAATGAGAAGAAAAAAACAAAGCGAAGCTGAAAAAGCAACCTCTAAAACTCCTGATACCCAGGAACAATCTTCAAAAGAAGCAATAGTAGAGGTAGTTAACAAAGAAGGTTGGCAAAAAGAAAATAACCAATGGCGTTATTATGAAAATAATCAGCCTGTTTCAAATTGGAAAAAAATAGCAGGAGTCTGGTACTATTTCAATCAAGATGGTATCATGCTTAGTAGCACTATCTTTAATGATTATCTATTGAATAATAGCGGTGCTATGGCAGAATCTTCTTGGGTAAAAATTGCTGATAAATGGTACTATGCCAATGAAGATGGGAAAGTTACTCGTAATAGTTGGAAAAAGATAGCTGGAGTCTGGTACCGATTTGATGAATCCGGCACAATGTTAAGTAATACTATTTATAATGATTATCTTCTCAAGAATAGTGGTGCTATGGAAGAAAATTCTTGGGTAAAAATTGCTGATAAATGGTATTATGCCACTGAGGACGGGAAAGTTACTCGTAATACTTGGAAAAAGATAGCTGGTGTTTGGTACTATTTCAATCAAGATGGTATCATGCTTAGTAGCACTATCTTTAATGATTATCTATTGAATAATAGCGGTGCTATGGCAGAATCTTCTTGGGTAAAAATTGCTGATAAATGGTACTACGGTAATCAAGCAGGAAAAATCAATCGTGACAAGTGGGAGAAAATCAGCGGTACATGGTACTATTTTAATAAAGATGGTGACATGCTAAGTAGCCAATGGAAATCTAAATACTATCTAAAAGATAGTGGAGCCATGGCTGAGAATGAATGGATCTTTGATAAGAAATATAATAGCTGGTTCTACCTCAAGTCGGACGGCACCTATGCTGAAAATCAATGGCAGGGTGCTTACTATCTAAAATCTGGTGGCTATATGGCTAAGAATGAATGGATTTTTGATAAGAACTATGATGCTTGGTATTACCTCAAAGAGGATGGGGTATATGTAACAGGGACTTTCAAAATCAAAGGTAAAGACTATTCATTCCAAAACAATGGAAAATGGATTTCTGATACAGCAGCATACTATAAAGTAAAACCAATTACAGCAAATGTATATAGCGCTTCTGGTGAGAAACTCAGCTATATTTCGCAAGGAAGTATTGTAGCGATTGATGGTGCAGAAGCCAAAGACGGTCGACTTCCAGTCAAAATTTCAGGCCTTTCAGGATATATGAACAAGAGTGATCTAGTAGCAGTCAGCTCTGATAGTGACTTTATTCCTCACTATGCCACTGATGGTAACTATCTCTACCACGAATTGTCACCATACGCAAGTATCCGTGTAGCACCTCATAATTCATCAATGGCCATTGGCAAAAAATACTATTCAGCTGATGGTATTAACTTTGAAAACTTTACAGTTGAAAATCCTTTCTTATTTAGAGATTTAAGAAAACCAAGCAATTACACGGCTGAGGAATTAGATAAAGTCTATTCTCTTATGAATATCAAGGGAAGTCGTCTGGCAGGTAAGGGGGCAATCTTTAAAGAAGCTGAAGAACGTTATCAGATCAACGCTCTATATCTAATCGCCCATAGTGCCCTTGAAAGTTCATGGGGACGTAGCCAAATTGCTAAGGATAAAAATAATTTCTTCGGTATCGCAGCTTACGATACAACACCATATGATTCAGCTAAAAGCTTCGACGATGTTGACAAGGGTATCTTAGGTGCAGCTAAGTGGATTCGCGAAAATTACATCGATAATGGCAGAACATACCTAGGAAATAAATCATCAGGTATGAATGTTCTTTATGCTTCAGATCCATACTGGGGAGAAAAAATTGCAAGTATCATGATGAGAATCAATAGTCAACTAGGCGAAAAAGATTAAAAATCATTAAAATCGATAACGACTGTATGGTGGTTATCGATTTTGCTTATCAAGAGAAACTTGAGGAATTAACTTTATGAAACAGAATATTGAGAATATAAATAAAAGAGGAATTGATCTACGTGACTTAGGGATTGATGCATACGCTTATGATTATTCAGCAATCCCAGACTTACTTGCTATTTTCCAAGCAAACAATCTGACAATATTAGGTGGAGATGTGTTTTGCTACAAGAATGGCCAACTGACACATACTTATGATAATTGGTATTACGAGAAACAAGATCCAACTATTGATAGCAGGAAATCCATTTTTCAAACAGAAAAATATATCAGCAACTATGTTAAAGATCATGGTGAATACTATTATTTTTCAATTGTTTTAGACAATGAGGAATTTAATTTGTGACTGATTGACTTAGAAAACATTTTACAATCGGCATTGAATCAAGCGTCAAATATGAGAAATCATGTTATAATAAAAGATAGTGATTTATTTTTAGAAAAAGGATATCTATTTAATTTTTAAATATGAAAGAATAGATACAAATCCAATAAAAGAAAGGAATTTTACAGAATGGCAACTATTCAATGGTTTCCTGGACATATGTCCAAGGCGCGTCGTCAGGTCCAGGAAAATTTAAAATTTGTTGATTTTGTGACAGTTTTAGTAGATGCACGTTTGCCCTTGTCTAGTCAAAATCCGATGCTGACGAAAATCATCGGGGACAAACCAAGGCTATTGATTCTAAACAAGGCAGACCTAGCGGACCCAGTATTAACAAAAGAATGGCGTCAGCACTTTGAATCACAAGGCATTCAGACACTTGCTATCAACTCTAAAGAGCAAATTACAGTTAAAGTCGTAACAGACGCTGCTAAGAAACTCATGGCAGATAAGATTGCTCGTCAAAGAGAACGTGGTATTCAAATTGAAACCTTACGCACCATGATAATCGGTATTCCAAACGCTGGTAAATCGACTCTGATGAACCGTTTGGCTGGTAAGAAAATTGCTGTAGTTGGTAACAAGCCTGGTGTGACAAAAGGTCAACAATGGCTCAAAACAAATAAGGATCTTGAAATCTTGGATACTCCAGGGATTCTTTGGCCAAAATTCGAAGATGAAACGGTCGCTCTTAAACTTGCCCTTACTGGAGCAATCAAGGATCAGTTGCTTCCAATGGATGAAGTGACTATTTTCGGTCTCAACTACTTTAAAACCCATTATCCCGATAAGCTTCAAGAACGTTTTAAACAAATGAATCTGGATGATGAAGCTCCTGAAATTATTATGGATATGACTCGTATACTTGGTTTCCGTGATGATTATGATCGTTTTTACAATCTCTTTGTTAAAGAAGTTCGTGATGGAAAACTTGGTAATTACACATTAGATACATTGGAAGACCTCAATGGCAACGATTAAAGAAATAAAAGAAGCATTAACAAAGATAACAGATCTTAAAAGTCCCCTTTTTAAGGAATTTGAGAAAGATTCTCGCTCAGGTGTTCAAAAGGAAATTGAAAAGCGTAAGAAAGCCATTCAAGCTGACATTGATGAAAATCTCCGCTTAGAAACTATGCTTAGCTATGAAAAAGAGCTTTACGCTCAAGGTATTAGTTTCATTGCTGGTGTAGATGAAGTTGGACGTGGACCTTTAGCAGGTCCTGTTGTTGCTGCAGCAGTCATTCTGCCCAAAAATTGTAAAATAAAAGGCTTGAATGACAGTAAAAAGATCCCTAAGAGAAAACATGAGGAGATTTTTCAGGCTGTCAAAGAGAATGCCTTAGCAATCGGTATCGGGATTATGGATAATCATGTCATTGACCAAGTCAATATCTATGAAGCAACTAAACTAGCTATGAAAGAAGCTATCTCTCAGCTTGACCCTCAACCAGAACACCTTTTGATTGATGCTATGAAGTTGGATTTGCCGATTTCTCAGACATCCATCATCAAAGGAGATGCGAATTCCCTATCTATTGCAGCTGCATCCATCATTGCTAAGGTTACCAGAGATAAAATCATGGCAAACTATGATCAGGAATTTCCAGGTTATGATTTTTCTCAAAATGCTGGCTATGGAACTGCTAAGCATCTAGAAGGAATTAAAAAGTACGGTGTTACATCCATTCATCGCACCAGTTTTGAACCGATTAAAACGATCGTTTCAGAAACTAGTAAAAGATAATTAAAGGAGAGAATTATGGAGGAACAGAAGGAAATACTTAGTTCCAAGAAAGAATTTGCCTTCGCGTCCAGTACGATCTTAGCTCAAGTAGGGCGAGGTATTATTGTTGGATTAGTCGTAGGACTTATTGTAGGATCATTTCGATTTTTGATCGAAAAAGGCTTTCATATCGTTCAAGGATTTTATCAAGACCAAGAGAATCTGATACGGAATCTATTGATCATTTTATTGTTTTATATCCTCATTTGCTTACTTAGTGCCAAATTAACACGCTCAGAAAAAGATATCAAAGGTTCTGGTATTCCTCAAGTTGAGGCAGAGTTAAAAGGTCTCATGTCTCTCAACTGGTGGAGTGTCCTCTGGAAGAAATACATTCTAGGTATCTTGGCCATTGCGAGCGGACTCATGTTAGGCCGTGAAGGTCCCAGTATTCAGCTAGGTGCCGCTGGAGGAAAAGGAATTGCTAAATGGCTCAAGTCTAGCCCTGTTGAGGAGCGTTCTTTGATTGCTAGCGGAGCTGCTGCTGGACTTGCTGCAGCTTTTAATGCACCTATTGCAGGACTCCTATTTGTAGTAGAAGAAGTCTACCATCATTTTTCACGATTTTTCTGGGTTTCTACCTTGGCTGCTAGTCTAGTAGCAAACTTTGTTTCCCTTCTCATCTTTGGCTTAACACCTGTACTTGATATGCCGGACAATATCCCTCTCATGAACTTGAGCCAATATTGGATTTATCTGGTGATGGGGATTTTTCTAGGACTCTCAGGTTTTCTCTATGAAAAAGCCGTTCTGAATGTCGGAAAAGTATATGATTGGATTGGTCAAAAGATTCATCTGGATAAGGCCTATTATCCTATTCTAGCCTTTCTTCTTATCATTCCAGTAGGAATTTTCCTGCCACAGATACTTGGTGGAGGCAATCAGGTTGTCTTATCCTTAACAGAACAGGATTTTAGCTTCCAAATTCTCTTAATTTACTTCATCATTCGCTTTATCTGGAGTATGATCAGTTATGGTAGTGGACTGCCAGGTGGTATTTTCTTGCCAATTTTAGCTTTAGGATCCTTACTTGGTGCCCTGGTAGGTGTTATTTGTGTCAATCTTTGCCTCGTTACACAGCAGCAATTCCCTATCTTTGTGATTCTTGGAATGAGCGGGTATTTTGGGGCTATCTCAAAAGCACCTTTGACAGCTATGATTCTTGTAACTGAGATGGTCGGTGATATCCGAAATCTCATGCCTTTAGGTATGGTGACCCTAGTTGCCTATATTGTTATGGATCTGCTCAAAGGGGCGCCTGTCTATGAAGCCATGCTTGAAAAAATGTTACCAGAAACCGCAAGTGATGATGGAGAAGTTACCCTAATTGAAATCCCAGTTTCTGATAAGATAGCTGGTAAGCAGGTACATGAACTCAATTTACCACACAATGTGCTTATCACAACCCAGGTACATAACGGTAAAAGTAAGACAGTTAATGGATCTACAAGGATGTATCTAGGTGATATGATTCATCTCGTAATTCCAAAAAGTGAAATTGGAAAAGTGAAAGATTTGTTGTTGTAGGAAAACATATTTACATAATTTATGTTATGTCTCGTATATAGTTGGTCTAAAATTAGTAATTAAAAAGATAGACCGAGTCATATGAATCAAAACTCGATTCCTAAATAATGGTATCGAGTTTTTTATTACAATCAAATACACTGTAGAAGATTAGAAATTTTAAAACTATAAGTTCAATAAAGCAATGAATTACCAAATTTTAAGCTATTTTTCCATTATATAGCTTACTAAGACAATCCTATATATCTCCTGTAACATCTTTCCGAAAAACTATAATTTTCTTGAAAAATATATCTGGCTATGCTATACTACTAGTATAGAAAGATTTGGAGAAAAAACATGAAACGCGAGATCTTATTAGAACGGATTGATAAACTTAAACAAGTCATGCCCTGGTATGTTTTGGAATATTATCAATCAAAACTAGCTGTTCCATACAGTTTTACGACCTTGTACGAATACTTAAAGGAATACGATCGATTTTTCAGCTGGGTTTTAGAATCTGGTATATCGAATGCTGACACCATGGCAAATATACCTTTAGATGTACTTGAGAATATGACAAAGAAAGACATGGAATCTTTTATTCTTTACTTACGTGAACGTCCTTTGCTCAATGCCAATACGACGAAAAACGGGGTTTCTCAAACAACCATTAACCGTACTTTATCTGCGCTTTCTAGTCTTTATAAGTATTTGACTGAGGAAGTTGAAAATGAGCAAGGTGAACCTTATTTCTATCGCAATGTTATGAAGAAGGTTGCTACCAAGAAAAAGAAAGAAACCTTGGCGGCGCGAGCTGAAAATATCAAGCAAAAGCTCTTTTTAGGCGATGAAACAGAGGGATTTTTGAATTATATCGATGAGGAATACCCTAAAACTCTCTCAAATCGTGCTTTATCATCCTTTAACAAGAATAAAGAGCGAGATTTAGCCATCATTGCACTGCTTCTTGCTTCTGGTGTCCGTCTCTCTGAAGCCGTTAACCTAGACCTTCGAGATCTCAACCTCAAGATGATGGTGATTGATGTTACTCGAAAAGGTGGAAAACGAGACTCGGTTAATGTCGCTGCCTTTGCTAAGCCTTATCTGGAGCAATATCTTGCTATTCGAGACAAACGTTATAAGACAGAAAAGACTGATACATCTCTCTTTCTAACTTTATATAGAGGTGTTCCAAACCGTATTGACGCTTCTAGTGTCGAAAAGATGGTAGCCAAGTATTCAGAAGACTTCAAAGTCCGCGTAACACCCCATAAACTGCGTCATACACTAGCAACTCGTCTCTATGATGCAACCAAATCACAGGTTCTGGTCAGTCACCAGCTAGGACATGCAAGCACACAAGTTACTGACTTGTATACCCATATCGTTAATGATGAGCAAAAAAATGCTTTAGATAGTTTGTAAAGATACATAATATAAATTATGTAAATCAAATTTCCAAAAAAAGAAGTTGGACTAACCAACTTCTTTTTATTTTATTCAACAACCGCCTCAGCAATTTCTTCTGCAGTGATTCCTGCGAAGTAACGACCTAGGTTAATGGTTTGAAGTGCTTTAAGTACATCTTCGCGTTCGTATTTAACACCACGAAGGACATCTTCTACTGCTGCTACATCTTCGATACCGAAAAAGTCGCCGTAAATCTTAATATCTTGGATTTTGGATTCAATAACATTAGCAAAAATTTCAACCTTACCGCTTGGGAATTTAGTTCCACGACGGACATTGTATTCAGGTGATTTCCCATAGTTCCAGTCCCAAGTTCCAAACTTAGTATCTTTAATACGATTGATTTCAGCCAATTCTTCATCTGAGAATACATACTCTGTCATTTCAGGGTATTCTTTTTTCATGTATTCCAAAAGTAGGTCACGGAACTCTTCAACAGTGATCTTTTCTGGTAACTCATCGATAATATTAGTTACTCGAGCACGGACTGATTTAACCCCTTTAGATTCGAACTTATCTTTAGATACCTTTAGTGCGTTAGCTAGGACTGACAAATCCACGTCAAAGAGCAAGCAACCGTGGTGCATGATACGTCCATTGATATAGGCTTGAGCATTTCCACAGAATTTCTTACCCTCGATCTCAAGATCATTGCGGCCTGTAAATTCAGCTTTAACACCAAGTTCCGCCAAAGTGTTGATAACTGGAGTAGAGAAGCTCTTGAAGTCAAAGGCCTTGTTTTCATCTTCTTTTGAAATGATTGTATAGTTGAGGTTGTTCAAATCATGATAAACTGCTCCACCACCACTGATACGACGTACTACTTCAATTCCGTGTTCACGAACATAGTCACGGTTAATTTCTTCAATCGTATTTTGGTGACGTCCTACAATGATAGATGGTTTGTTGATCCAAAGAAGGAAGATTTGATCCTCGTCCAAAAGATGTTTAAAAGCATATTCCTCTAAAGCAATATTAAAGGCAGTGTCATTTGAATGATTGATAATGTATTTCATAGTATTTCCAAAAATCTAGTTTTTAAATTCTGTTCATAACAATCCAATTTTCTAAAGTGGTAAAAAGAAATGTAACGATAACACGTTACATTTCTCGGAAAAATTGAGACAAGAGGCTCAATTTTTAGACATGGAACTCTAATAGAGGTCGCTGCCGTCCGTACTACTTTAAGAAAATTTAGTTGAAAAACTTATTTATTTTTTCTTAGGTGAATGGATAGCCATTCCAAGAACATCCGCAAACGCTTCGTACATAACTTCTGAGTATGTTGGGTGTCCGTGGATTGTCTTAAGCATTTCTTCAACAGTGATTTCCATTTCGATGATGCTTGACGCTTCGTTGATCAATTCAGCTGCTGCAGGACCAATGATGTGAACACCAAGGATTTCACCATATTTCTTGTCTGCAATGACTTTAACAAATCCTTGAGCAGCATCTGATGCAATTGCACGTCCGTTTGCGGCAAAGTTGAATTTACCGATTTGGACATCATATTTCTCACGAGCTTGTTCTTCAGTCAAACCAACTGCTGCTACTTCTGGAAGTGTATAGATAGCTGCAGGAGTCAAGTTCAATTTGGCAACAGCGTGGTTTCCTTTAAGAGCATTTTCAGCCGCTACTTCACCCATACGGAAGGCAGCGTGAGCCAACATCTTAGTACCATTGATATCACCTGGTGCGTAGATACCTGGAACAGAAGTTTCCATGTACTCGTTAACCTTGATACGACCACGGTCTAACTCAAACTCAACTTCTCCGATACCTTCAAGATCTGGAACACGACCGATTGATAGAAGAGCTTTGTTAGCAATGATATCATCTTTTCCTTCAACTTTGATACGGAGTTTGCCGTCTTCTTCAATGATTTCTTGGAGTTTAGTACCCGTCAAGATAGACATACCTTTGCGCTCGAGGATCAAGCGAAGGTTCTTAGATACTTCAGCATCCATAGCTGGAACGATACGATCCATCATTTCGATAACAGTTACTTTTGAACCAAATGTCATGAAGGCTTGACCAAGTTCGATACCGACAACCCCACCACCGATGATAACAAGGCTTTCTGGCACTTCATTCATTTCAAGGATGTCGTCACTCGTCATCACAAGTGATGATTCCATACCAGGAACGTTGATTTTGCTTACTTTTGAACCACCAGCAAGGATGATCTTCTTAGTTTCAAGTAATTCAGAACCGTTTACCAAGACATTCTTATCTTTAGTAATAGTACCGATACCTTTATGAACATCAACTCCATAGCTACGAAGAAGTCCTGCAACACCACCAACAAGAGTATTAACAACTTTAGATTTAGTTTCTAAAAGTTTGTCCATATCAACAGTGAAGTTAGGATTTTCAATTACGATACCACGATTTGCTGCGTGACCGATATTCTCGATAATTTCGGCGTTGTGAAGGTAAGTTTTAGTTGGGATACATCCACGGTTCAAACAAGTTCCACCAAGTTCAGATTTCTCAACAAGAGCAACCTTACCACCTAATTGAGCTGCTTTAATGGCAGAAACATAACCAGCAGGTCCACCACCAATAACAACGATATCATAAGCATCATCGCTCTTACCATCATCGTTCGAAGCACTTGCTGCAGGTGCTGGACTTGCTTCTGGTGCAGATGCTCCAGCTGTTG
Source organism: Streptococcus infantis (assembly GCF_047465035.1). Classification (GTDB taxonomy): domain Bacteria; phylum Bacillota; class Bacilli; order Lactobacillales; family Streptococcaceae; genus Streptococcus; species Streptococcus infantis_T. The sequence goes on along the minus strand of NZ_JASHAQ010000005.1, from coordinate 17,823 downwards.
GGATATTTTCCCCTTCTTCACCAAGATAACCGATAACTTCAGTAACAGGGACAGTCTCTCCGTCACCTTTTAGGATAGCGATCAAATAACCGTCTTCTTCTGCTTCCAATTCCATGCTGACTTTGTCAGTCATGATTTCCAAAAGGATTTCTCCTTCTTTTACAAATTCTCCGACTTTTTTATTCCATTGGACGATTTGTCCTTCTGTCATATCCACGCCGGCTTTTGGCATAATTACTTCTAAGGCCATATCTTACTTCCTCTATCTATATTTCTAAAACAAATATTTTAAACCAACATTGAGATTGGGTTTTCAATTAAAGCTTTCAAGTCTTTCATAAACTTAGCACCAGCCATACCATCTACGACACGGTGGTCAATTGTCAATCCAAGACTCATAATTGGACGAATCACGATTTCACCATTAACTACAACTGGTTTCTCAACTGTTGAGCTAACCCCGAGAATTGCTGAGTTTGGTTGATTGATGATAGGACCAAATGATTGAACACCAAACATCCCCAAGTTACTGATTGTGAAGGTTGAATTTTGCAATTCGCTAGGAGCTAGTTTACCATCCAAAGTACGTCCGATGACATCTTTGAATGCAACTACCAACTCAGACAAGCTCATCTTTTCAGCGTTGTAGACGACTGGAGTCATAAGACCATTATCCATACCAACAGCCATCGCAAGGTTGACGTAGTTGTGGGTGATAATTGTCTTGCCGTCTTCAGTCAATGAAGCATTGATGTATGGGTGTTTCATAAGTGTCTTAACAACCGCAAGTGAAAGCAGATCTGTAACAGTGATTTTCTTACCAGTTGCTTCCATGATTGGTTCAAGGACCTTCTTACGAAGGGCAAGCATCTCAGACATATCTACATCGTAATTTAGCGTGAAGGTTGGTGCAGTCAAGTAAGACTCAACCATACGTTGAGCAATAACTTTACGCATCGGTGTCATCGGAATACGCTCGATTTCACCGTATGGTGTTACGTTATCAGGAACTTCTTCCACTTTTTCGATTTGTGCAGGAGACTTAATGGTATCGTTCTCGATATTTTCAGGAAGGAAGGCTAAAACGTCTTTCTTCATAATCTTACCACGATGACCAGTTCCTTGGATTTCTTGCCAAGCAATATTATGCTCTAGTGCAATTCGTTTTGCGAGTGGTGAAATGCGAACCACATTAGTGTCTTTAAATGTTTCCACGTCTTCTTTGTGGACACGACCGTTTGCGCCTGAGCCAGAAATATCGTAGAGATTAATTCCTAAATCATCCGCTAATTTTCTAGCTGCAGGAGTCGCTCTTAGCTTATCATCAGCCATGACCTCTCCTATTCTATTACAAGATATTAAGGACGAAGAGGGCAATGAAAAAATAGGAGATTGACGATGTGTTCCATGAACACAAGGAAATCTATCTTTTTTTCGCAGACCTCCGTCCGAATTCAATTATAAGATACTAAGGGCGTTTAAAAGCGACTGAAAAATAGGAAATCTACGCAGACTTCGATGAAGTCAAGGAGATTTATCTTTTTTCCGAGCTTTTAGCCCGTGCTCTAATCTAAGATATCAAGAACGCAGAGAACTCTGCACCTAAAAGATACAAAGCTTCTCGTCTAATTAATTTTTTTACATAATTTATATTATGTGTTATTGTTTGTTATAAGTTTTACGGATTGCATCTTTGATGCTTTCAACTGTCGGAATCATTGCATTTTCAAGATTTTGTGCATAAGGCATTGGTACATCTTCACCAGCACAACGGCGAATAGGTGCATCCAAGTAATCAAATGCTTCTGATTCAGAAATGATAGCTGAGATTTCTCCGATAAATCCACTTGTCTTATGAGCGTCATTGACAAGAACCACTTTTCCAGTTTTCTTAACTGAGTTAATGATGATGTCTTTATCAAGTGGAACCAAGGTACGTGGGTCTACTACTTCTACAGAGATACCTTCTTCAGCTAACTCTTCAGCTGCTTGCATAACACGACGAAGCATTTTTCCGTAAGTTACAACAGTGACATCAGTACCTTCGCGTTTGATTTCTCCGACACCAAGTGGAATGGTGTAGTCAGGATCAACAGGCACTTCACCTTTTTGGTTGAATTCTGATTTGTATTCAAGAATGATAACAGGGTTGTTATCACGAATAGAAGACTTAAGAAGTCCTTTCATATCAGCTGGTGTACCTGGAGCTACTACTTTCAATCCTGGGATATGCGTAAACCATGTTTCTAATGATTGTGAGTGTTGTGCTGCAGAACCTACACCATTACCAGCTGCACAGCGGATTGTCATTGGTACTTGACCTTTTCCACCAAACATATAACGAGTTTTAGCGGCTTGGTTAACGATAGCATCCATGGCAATTACAGAAAAGTCCATAAAAGTCATATCTACGATTGGACGAAGTCCAGTCATTGCAGCACCAGCAGCTGCACCAGAAATTGCAGCTTCAGAAATCGGACAGTCACGAACACGTTCTGGACCAAATTCTTCAAGCATACCTACTGAAGTACCGAAGTCTCCACCGAAAACTCCGACATCTTCACCCATCAAAAGCACATTTTCATCACGACGCATTTCCTCAGACATTGCAAGGATAATGGTATCGCGGAAAGACATTAATTTAGTTTCCATATTTTCTCTACTTCTCCTTAGTCTGCGTAAATATCTTCGAATGCTGATTCTAGTGGAGGGAATGGGCTTTCTTCTGCAAACTTAACAGATGCTTCCACTGCTTCCTTGACTTGAGCCTGAATTTCTTCAAGTTCTTCTGCACTAGCAATCTTATTTTCAACAAGGTATTTGCGAAGGTTTTCGATTGGATCTTTTTCCTTCCACATATCGACTTCTTCACGTGTACGATATTTACCAGGGTCTGATGATGAGTGACCAAGCCAACGATAGGTTACACTTTCGATTAAGACAGGGCCTTTACCAGAACGAACATGGTCAACTGCTTTCTTAAATCCTTCGTAGACATCGATAACATTGTTACCGTCTTCGATAAACATTCCAGGAATACCGTAAGCAGCACTACGCTCATGGATATGCTTGACATTTGTCATTTTCTTAATATCGGCAGAGATTCCATAACCGTTATTGATACAGTAGAAAATTACTGGAAGATTCCAAATTGAAGCCATATTAACAGCTTCATGGAATACACCTTCGTTAGTCGCACCATCACCAAAGAAGCAGACAACGATTTTACCAGTGTTTTTCATTTGTTGAGTAAGGGCTGCACCTACTGCGATTCCCATACCACCACCAACAATACCGTTGGCACCAAGGTTACCTGCATCAAGGTCGGCGATGTGCATTGATCCACCTTTACCTTTACAAGTCCCTGTATACTTACCAAGGATTTCAGCCATCATCCCATTGAGGTCGATACCCTTAGCAATGGCTTGTCCGTGACCACGGTGGTTTGAGGTTATGAGGTCATCTTCGTTTAGAGCTAACATAGCCCCAACGTTGGCAGCTTCCTCACCAACAGAAAAGTGCGTCATACCGGGCACTTTACCTTTTTTTACTAATTGAGCAATTTTTAAGTCCATACGACGAATTTCTTCCATCTTACGGAACATCTCAAGCAAAAGATTTTTATCTAAAGTTGACATAATCTTGCCTTTCTAAGTTTAATTTCTTATAGTTCTATTTTACTGTATATGTTAATTTGTGTCAAAAAATATGCCTGCAATTTTTCACAATATACAAAAAGAAAAGTCAGTAAAACCAAGACTTTTCTTTATATAAAATACAAATTTCACAAGTTATTTTTTCATTATTTTTCAACAAATTATTTGAATCTTTTCATAATAACTTGTAAACGCCACTGATAAAGAATTCCACTTACCATTAAACTAATGATGAGAGCAATCCAATAGGAGTACGCACCTAAACTAGTCGAATAATCAAGATATAACCCAAGCGGAATCCCAACACTCCAGTATCCAAGAAGACCAAGGCAAAAAGGAACAATCGTATCCTTGTAACCTCTTAAAATCCCTTGCAAAGGTGCCGCAAAGGTATCAGCTAACTGGAAGAACAAGCTATAGGTCATAAAAGAAGCTGTCAGTTGGATAAATTCTGGATCTTGACCATATAATCTGGCTACATTTTCACGATAGATGTAGAGAAAACTAAGTGTTAAAACTGCAAACACCATAGCTGTTAAACGCCCAATATGAATATACTGTTTAGCATCGTCCAATCGTTTAGCTCCTACCTCATAAGAAATCACAATAGCCATAGCAGTTGAAATACTCATAGGAAAAGCATACATCAGATTTGAAAAATTCATAGCTGACTGATGACTGGCAATAATAAGTGATGAGAATTTCGCCATAATCAAACCAACAACTGAAAAAATGGCAACTTCAGCAAATACCGTCCCACCAATTGGTAGACCAAGATAAATAGCTTCCTTGATTTTTTTGATTTGTAGAGGCATAGGTCTTTGGAGTTGATATTCCTTGAGCTTTTTATGCTTTAACAAGACCAAAACCGAAATCAGCAACAAAGCCCAGTAGGCAAGGGAAGTCCCCAGACCTGCTCCTGCACCTCCTAACTCAGGAAAACCAAAAGCTCCATAAATCAATACATAGTTGAAACCACTATTTAAGGGTAGCAAGAGGAGCATGAGATACATAGACAATTTTGTCAGTCCTAGCGTATCAAGTAGCGATCGAATAACACTAAAAAGCAAGAGAGGAATAATACCGATGGCTAAGAGCCACAGATAACGTATGGCAACGCTGGATACAGCCACTTCCAATCCCATGAATTGTAATACAATTGGTGCTAAAAAGAAAACCAAGCCAAAAAGTACGATAGATAAGGCTAAAGCCAAATAAAGAAATTGATAAAAATCCGAAGAAACTTCTTTCTTTTTTCCTTGTCCCAAATGGTGACCAATAATAGGGACCAAGGCTGAGACAATCCCTGTCAGAAAGGTGAAAAAAGGATTCCATAAGCTTGTAGCTATGGAAACTCCTGCCAGATCCAGTGTATTATACTGACCCGTCATTGTTGTATCAACAAAGGAGGCCGAATAATTAGCAAATTGGTAAATCAATATCGGAAAGAATATTTTTAAAAATAAGATAATTTTATCTTTGAGATGTTGAGTTGAGTACATACCTTCTCTTTCTACTCCTTTTCATCCAAGCCAAAAAGCTTTAAGCCGTATTTTTTCAAGCTTAATGGTGGATTACTAGCTTTCGATGTCGTGTGCCAACAATTACAAGTGTCGCAATAATAGCTCCTAACCAAGCCACCATTATCATAGTCTACGGCGTGGTCAGCTTTTTCCTTGGTTTCATATTGAAGTTTAGTACGGTTGGCAGCAGGACAAAACACTCCGTGACAAGCCTTTCTTTTTCTATCTCTAAGTTTACGAAAATAATTCATCCTCAAGCTCCTACTCTGCTTGATAAACGATTTGGCCCTTACAGATAGTATATTTAACCTGCCCTTTTAACTTTTCACCGATAAATGGTGAGTTAGACGCTTTAGAAGCAAAATGGGAGTCCACAAGACGGTCAGCCTTGGCATCAAAAATAGTGATATCTGCTGGACCGTTCTCAGCCAAGTAACCTGCTTCAAAGTTATAAAGTTTGGCTGGGTTATAGGTCATCTTTTCGAGCAATTCCATCAAACTTAACTCACCAGCTTCGACCAAATAAGTCAAACCGAGAGCAAGAGATGTTTCCAAACCTGTCATACCAGATGGCGCTTTGGTAATATCCTCAACATTTTTTTCATCTGCATGATGAGGCGCGTGGTCTGTCGCAATAACTGTGATGACACCCGACTTGAGACCTTCAATCACGGCACGACGATCTGATTCCAAACGAAGTGGAGGATTCATCTTAGCATTGCTACCTTGTGTCAAAAGGAGTGCTTCTGTTTTAGAGAAATGCTGTGGTGCTACTTCTGCAGTTACGTTTGCTCCCATATTTTGAGCAAACTCTACAACTTTAACACTTTCTTCCTTAGACAAATGCTGGATATGAACATGAGCCTTGGTTGCATAGGCAATCATGACATCACGCGCAATCATTGCATACTCTGCAACCCCAGTAGCACCGCAGATATGGAAATGTTCTTTTGCGATATTTTCGTTAAAACCAAGCGTACCATTTAAACCAGGATCTTCTTCATGCAAGCTAATAAAGGTGTTGAGTTTTTTAGCTTTTTCCATAGCTTCCTTGACAACTTTACTACTTTCAAGAGGAATTCCGTCATCAGAAAAACCAACAGCACCAGCTTCTAAAAGCGCCTTAAAATCTGTCAAATCTTGGCCATTAAAGTTTTTGGTAATCGTTGCGACAGATTTTACATTAATTTTTTCCTTGGCCGCAGATTGAAGGACTTCCTGCAAAGTCTCAACATCTGAGATAGTTGGATTGGTATTAGCCATCATTACGACTGTCGTAAAACCACCTGCAGCTGCTGCTAGTGCTCCTGTATGGATGTCTTCTTTATGTGTTTGACCAGGTTCACGGAAATGAACATGGATATCTACCAATCCAGGCGCAACCACAAGATCAGTAGCATCTATTACTTGAGCACCTTCTTCCTGGATTTCAGGAGAGATTTGAACAATTTTCCCTTCATCAACCAAAACATCACAAACTTGATCCAAACCAGACTTTGGATCCATCACACGGCCGTTTTTGATTACTAACATCGCTTTACTCCTTTATTCGTAGAAATCCACTTGGGTATCCAATAACTTATCACCATCATAGACAAACTTGGCTGAAAAGAAAGGCTTATCCTCTAAGAGCCACTCGACAAAGGTATGGTCTCCTTCCCAAGTCGGTTTGCTTAAAACTTCATCATAAGGAACCCATTCTAGCGTTCCCTCATTGCAGTCAATCAAGTCACCCTCGAACTCCGTCACTTTAAAAACATAGGTGTACCAGTCTAAATCTGGCGTAAATTCAGGAAAAGTGATGATACCTTTTAGAACTGGCTTGGCTTTGAGCCCTGTTTCTTCGAGAATTTCACGCGCTGCGCATTCCTGTGGAGTCTCACCACGCTCCAGCTTACCACCCACACCAATCCATTTTCCTTCATGGACATCATTAGGCTTTTTATTGCGATGGAGCATGAGCAATTCTTTTCCATTATCAATGTAGCAAATTGTCGCTAACTGAGGCATATTCTCTCCTTATCTAAGCCAATCGATTGGCTCTTGTCCTGTTTCTTTTAAGAATGCATTGGCCTTGGAAAAAGGCTTGGAGCCCCAAAATCCTCTGTAAACAGAAAGAGGACTTGGATGAGCTGATTCGATAATTAAGTGTTGAGGATTTTTAACCAAGGACTTCTTCTTACGTGCATAGGCTCCCCAGAGTACAAAAACTACGGGTTTATCTAGGTTATTGACAACCTTGATCACAGCATCTGTAAAAGGTTCCCATATCTGACCAGCATGACCATTAGCCTGCCCAGCAGGGACAGTCAAGCAAGCATTGAGAAGCAAAACACCCTGCTCTGCCCAAGAGGTCAAGTCATGTGACGGTTTTACCCCAATATCATCCGCAAGCTCTTTTAAAATATTTTGCAAAGAAGGAGGTGCTGGAATAGTATCTGGAACTGAAAAACTCAAGCCCTGAGCTTGACTAGGCCCATGATAGGGATCCTGTCCCAGAATCACTACCTTAACCTCTTCCAGAGGAGTTGTTATAAGAGCCTGAAAAACTTTTTCCTTAGGCGGATAAACAGTTCCCTGAGCATAGACTTGCTCCATAAAGTGATTGATTTTTCCAAAATAACCCTCAGGTAATTGCTCCTTGATCAAAGCATGCCAAGATGAGTGTTCCATAGCCGACTCCTTCGTTAATACTGCCTCTATTATAGCAAAAAGTGGCTATGGAAACCACTTTTTACAGTTTATCTAAGCAATCCAGCAAGCCTTGATAAGAATGGACTTCGTAAGTCGGCTGGGATTGTGTGTGATTTTCGAGATGATGAGGATTGTACCAAATCGTGTCAATCCCCGCATTATTTCCACCCTGAATATCAGCTGATAAGGAATCACCAATCATAAGGGCATGATCTTTATCAAAGTTAGGGATTCGAGCTCCAATTTTCTCATAAAATGCTGCATCTGGTTTTTGGGTATGGAGTTGCTCTGAAATGAAGATTTTCTTGAAAAATGGTGCAATACCAGATTGCTCCAAACGACCTGTCTGAATAGAGGTAATTCCATTTGTAGCAGCATAGAGTTCATAGCCCTGATGTATCAAATTTTTTAATAAATCTTCCACACCTGGGAAAGTCTGCCCCTGTTTCGATAGGAAAAACTGGTAGCGCTCTGCTAAGTAGGCCCCATCTTTTTCAATACCAAAATGAGCAAACAATTTTGCAAAACGTGTATTGACCAATTCTTTTTTTGTAATTTTTTTCTGTTCCAAATCCTTCCAAAGTGATTTGTTCATAGGTACATAATAATCCTTGTATGCTTGGATATCCTCAACTCCTTCTTCTTCTAAGATTTGCGTCAGAGCTATATCCTCAGCAGTATCAAAATCGAGCAGTGTGTGATCTAGGTCGAATAATAGAAATTTGTATTTCAATTTTAAAAACTTCCTTTCTTGAGGGGACAAAGAGTGGGACTAAATGATTCAAAAAAATTTAAAAAATTTTACCTCTACTTATTGAATAACTTAGCCCAATTCTGCTTGGAATTTAAAATTCTGGAGACATAAACCTCATATTTGTCGATATAATAAAAAGCTAAGTAATTTTCAATTGGCATATATCGATAACGTTTTCCGTCATCTGTTAATTCACCATAACCTCGACTTGAAACCAAAGGACATGCTTCTGGAAAGGTTTCTAAAGTTTCTAGTGCCGTTAGAATAAGGTCTAGTTTACTATCGGCAGATTGCTGGCTGTAAAAATTCAGTACAATATAATCATGTATTTCTCTCAAGTCTTTCTTAGCTTGATCCGTAAGAGAAACATGGTAACGCTTATGCTTAGTCAAGTCCAAATTCCTTTCTTACACCTGCCAAAGACGTTAGTTTACCTTGCTCAATTTCTTGATGTCCCATCAAGATTTCCTTTTTCAAGTCTTCAAAAGCAACCTGATATTGAGTCTCTTGTAAATCACTAAATACGAACTCTTTAGGATCAACTGCACCTGTCGCAATTTTACGAAGTGCAGCATTAAAAATATCTGATAGGGTTAACTTTTCATCAGCTAAGATTTCTTTCGTTTGTTGGTAAAAAGTCGAATCTGCTCTAAAATTAACAGGTTGAGTACTTGCCATGATTAATACCTCTTTGTAAAGATGATTTGTAAATACATTTTATCATCTTTAGATTTGAAATTCAACGAAAAGCTCCTTTAACAGAAAAGGAGCTATCTTTTATTTTATTGGTGTACAGCTTGTGCTGCTGTGATTAGTGTAAGTTTGAAGACGTCATCTGAGTTACATCCACGAGAAAGGTCATTAACTGGTTTGTTCAAACCTTGCAATACTGGACCAACTGCTGCAAAGCCACCGAGACGTTCTGCCATCTTGTAGCCAATATTTCCTGCTTCGATACCTGGGAAGATAAAGACGTTTGCTTGTCCAGCAACCTTGCTTCCTGGTGCCTTGAGAGCAGCTGTTTCTGGAACGAAGGCAGCATCAAATTGCAATTCCCCATCGATTTCAAGGTCAGGACGAAGATCATGAGCAATCTTAGTTGCTTCAACGACCTTATCAACGCTTTCACCAAAACCAGAACCTTTAGTTGAATAGCTTAGCATAGCAATTTTTGGTTCGATACCAAACATCTTAGCTGTAATTGCAGAGTTAATCGCAATTTCTGCCAAAGCTTCAGCGTCAGGATTGATATTGATGGCACAGTCACCAAAGAGGTAACGTTCAGTACCACGAACCATGAGGAAGGCACCTGAAGTACGGCTAACATTAGGACGAGTTTTAATGATTTGAAGGGCTGGGCGAACAGTTGCCGCAGTAGAGTGAATAGCTCCTGAAACCATTCCATCTACCAAGCCCATGTAAACCAACATAACACCAAAATAGTTCACGTCTTTAACCAAAATTTCGCGAGCTTCTTCTTCAGTCATTTTTCCTTTACGACGTTCTACAAGTGATGCTACCATGTCTTCAAATTGAGGGTAGTGGGCTGGGTCGATGACTTCATAACCATCCATGATTCCTTCGATTTCAAGATAGATTTTAATTTTATCAGGATTTCCTAGTAGGACAGGGATAACTTCTGTTTCTTTTACGATGCGTTTTGTAGCTTGAAGAATACGTGGTTCTTCACCTTCTGGCAAGACAATACGTGCATTTTTACCAACTAAGTTGGCTTTTAAACTTTCAAAAACTTCCATGAGTTTTGACTCCTTTTAAGATATATTATTATTTGATAACTGAGTTATAAGAGTGTTGAAATCATCCGGCAGTGGACTTTCCATCTCCAGCTGCTCTTCAAGAAAAGGATGATAAAACGATAAGTAATGGCAATGTAGAGCTTGGCGCTCTATGCCATGTTCAAGACTACCACCATAGAGGTCATCGCCAAGCAAAGGGAAACCGATATGGGAGAAATGAACACGAATCTGGTGTGTCCTTCCCGTATGTAGTCGAATATCAACTAGATGAATATTGCCATAAGACTGCACTATTCGATAGGAAGTATGGGCATACTTGCCACCTTTTGCTACTCTGCGAGTGATGATAGAATCTTCATCTCTGGCTATTGGAGCAATGATTTCACCTTGAGGTTCCAGAAACCCATCTCCTTTAACCAGAGCAAAATAGCGCTTTTCAATGGCTTTCTTCTGCAACTGCTTGTCTAGTCTAGCATGAGCATAACCATGTTTAGCAAAAAGCATGAGACCCGAAGTATCGCGATCTAGTCTGGTTACAATGTGAACCTGCTGATTTTCATAGTTCTGTTTCACATAGTAGCCCTTGATAAAGTTGGCAATGGTATTGGAATGATTGACACTAGGAATCGAGGCCACACCAAAGGGTTTGTTTAGAATTAAGAAATGATCATCTTCAAACAGAATATCCAGTGGATAATCAATTGCTTCCAGTGTCTCAAAACCTTCCTCAGGAGGAATGTCGATGACAACCACATCCCCAATATCTAAGAGATAGGTTGCATTTTGTGGATGACCGTTTACGCGAATATCTCCACCTCGAAACTTGATTTTGGCCAGCAAACCTTTAGAGACTTCATGCTTTTTCAAAAATGTCTTTACCTTGACGTGTTCGTCAGCAATAAATTCAAACCTCATTCATCCACCTCACCAATAAAGGCATCTTTGACACGATTCCAAAAACTAGTATGGCTTGGTGTTGCTACAAAATGAATCTTATGATGGTCTATCTGGTATTCTATTCTTTCAATATTACGGTAAGAATAAATGCTATTGTCAACAGAAATCGTATGATAGTCATTACGAGTTGGTATCAATTCTATCTTATCCTTCTTAGGTACAATGATAGAAGAACCTAAGGTTCTATAGACACGATTGTTAAGACTCGCAATTTCTGTCAATTGTAGGGCCTCAATAGTAGGATGTAAAACAGCTCCACCAAGAGATTTATTATAGGCTGTACTCCCAGTTGGCGTAGATACCGTTAGGCCATCTCCTCTAAAACGTTCAAATGGCACTTGGTTAATGATAATATCGGCAACCATAGTCCTATCAGCTCTCCGAATGCTAGCCTCATTCAAAGCTCGGAAAATTTTCACTTCTCCATTTTCCAAAAATATCTTTACATTTAACAGTGGGTAAGACACACGAGCCCCAGTATCCAACTGTAGATTAGTAAGCAGTTGATCTAGTTCAAAATCACGGTAGTCCGTATAGAAGCCTAAATGACCTGTGTGAACACCAACGAAGCGAACCTTATCCAACTGGTCTTCATACTTGTGAAAAGCAGACAAAAGCATCCCATCCCCACCTATGGAAATCACGATATCGGGATGTTTATCATTTAATATAAAGTTATTCTTTTTTAGTCGATCTCTTAATTCATATAAGACTCGTTGACTTTGAGGTTTGCGATTAGCGATTAGATCAATTCGTTTACCTGTATTCTTCATCGGTATCGTCACTATTACCTACCCCGTCATTTAACTTTCTATGCAATGGATCAAAGAGTGCCTGTGCTTCCTGGATATCATCACGAATTTTACTCATTTCTTCATCCAATTGGTGAGAGATTCTTGCTGTGATTTCCAGACGTTTCTTAATTTCTTCTGGAAAATCCCCTTGATATTTATAATTAAGAGAATGCTCGATGGTAGCCCAGAAATTCATAGCCAAGGTACGAATCTGAATCTCCACCAGAATCGTTCTTGCCCCATTGATCGTATCCACAGTATACTCAATAATCAAATGGTAAGAACGATAGCCTGAAGCCTTTCGATGAGTAATGTAGTCACGTTCTTGTACCACTCTCATGTCTTGCCTCTTACGAAGGATGGCAACAACCTCGCTCACGTCATCTACAAATTGAACCATGACGCGTAAACCTGCAATATCTTGCAAGTCCTGTTCCAACGTATCGTATCCAATCCCTCGACGAGCCATTTTTTCTTTTATACTTTCGATCGGTTTGACTCGACCAGTTACAAACTCAATTGGAGAATGTTTATTTTGTTTGCGGTATTGTTTTCGAATACCTCGGAGTTTTATCTTCAGCTCTCCGACAGCCTGAATGTAAGGATCTAAAAATTCTTCCCATTCTGTAATCATATATCTTTTTCATCCAATTCTCTATACACTTCGATTTATCTAGTTTTTGATTTTCTAGGAAAAATCTTATACAATAAATACAATGCTTATTATACCATACAATCGCTTTCAAAGATAAGGAAAAAGTAAAAAAAATGAAACATTTAGAAATTGAAATGAAAACACTTCTAGAAAAGGATGAATATCAAAGATTGCAGGAGCACTTTTCAGGAGTCACACCTATTACACAAAAAAATTACTACCTAGACACGCCTGATTTTTACATTCGTAAGCATAAAATTGCTATGCGCATTCGTACTTTTGAAAATAGCGCTGAATTGACCATAAAAATTCCACAAAAAGTTGGAAATATGGAGTACAATCAAGATTTAAGCCTAGAGGAAGCAAACTATTGTCTCAAAGAATGTAAACTTCCACAAGGAATGATTCTTGACGAATTGACTAGCCGTGGACTTTCAACCAGTGGCTGGGTAGTTTTAGGTTGCCTAACTACTGTTCGTTACGAAAAGCAAACTCCTATCGGACTCATGGCTCTTGATCAAAGTGAATACTTTGATATTGTTGACTATGAGCTTGAATTAGAAGTAGAAGATGGTAAGCAAGGTAGCCTTGATTTCCAAGAATTTTTACAAGTCAATGAAATCCATTACAAAAAAGCTCCTTCGAAATTGGTTCGTTTTATAGAAAATATGAAAAAATACTGAAATAATCTTCTTTTTTTGATAAAATAAAAGGGATGAAAAATAATAGAATCTTTTGTAGAGAGCATTTATCATTAAAAGTGTTTTACTACAGCGATTCACATAGTTTAAAGAGGACGGTTTATCGATGTCAGATACAAAAAACATGAAACTTTTCGCACTATCTTCCAACCAGGAAATTGCTCAAAGAATCGCAGATGCTGCAGGTGTTCCACTTGGAAAAGTATCTTCACGCCAATTTTCAGATGGTGAAATCCAAGTTAACATCGAAGAAAGTGTTCGTGGATATGATGTTTATATCATCCAATCAACTAGTTATCCAGTAAATAACCACTTGATGGAACTCTTGATTATGGTTGATGCTTGTGTTCGTGCTAGTGCTAATACCATTAACGTTGTACTTCCATACTTCGGCTACGCTCGCCAAGACCGTATCGCTTCTTCGCGCGAACCACTTACTGCAAAACTGGTTGCAAATATGTTGGTGAAAGCAGGAGTTAGTCGTGTATTGACTCTTGACCTCCATGCCGTTCAGGTTCAAGGTTTCTTTGACATTCCAGTTGATAACCTCTATACTATCCCACTTTTTGCAAAACACTACTGTGACAAAGGGTTGACTGGCTCCGATGTGGTTGTTGTTAGTCCTAAAAACTCTGGTGTAAAACGTGCTCGTAGTCTTGCTGAATATCTTGATGCTCCAATTGCCATCATTGATTATGCACAAGATGATTCTGAACGCAGTCAAGGTTACATCATCGGAGATGTCGAAGGTAAAAAGGCAATTTTGATCGATGACATTCTGAACACTGGCCGTACCTTCTCTGAAGCTGCTAAAATTTTGGAACGCGATGGTGCTACTGAAATCTACGCGGTTTCAAGTCATGGACTATTTGTTAACGGTGCTGCAGAGTTATTAGATGCAACAAATATTAAGGAAATCTTGGTTACAGATTCTGTATTGACAGAAAGTAGAAAACCTAAAAACGTACAATATATCACTGCTAGCGAATTGATTGGTGATGCTATGGTTCGTATTCATGAAAGAAAACCAGTTAGTCCACTATTTAAATAGAAATTAGGTGAGTTTTTGATTTATTTGGATAATGCTGCAACGACTCCGATGTCTTCAGTAGCTATCTCAGCAATGACTCAAGTCATGCAAGAAACTTATGGCAACCCTTCTAGTATTCATGGACATGGGCGCCAAGCAGGTAAACTATTACGAGAAGCTCGTCAAGAACTAGCAAGTTTACTAGGAACAAAGCCACAACATATATTCTTTACCACTGGTGGTACTGAAAGCAATAATACTGCTATCATCGGCTACTGCCTTCGCCATCAAAATCGTGGAAAGCACATTATCACTACTGCGATTGAGCACCATGCTGTTCTAGAACCCATCAAATACTTGGTTGAAAATTTCGGTTTTGAAGTGACTATTTTACAGCCTGAAAATCAAGAAATTACTGCAGACCAGGTCAAAAATGCACTGCGTGAAGATACCATTCTTGTTTCTACTATGTTTGCAAACAATGAAACTGGTACACTTTTACCTATTGCTGAAATTGGGGAAGTTCTAAAAAATCATCCAGCCGTCTATCATGTCGATGCGGTTCAGGCAGTTGGTAAATTAGAGATTCTTCCCGAAAAATTGGGAATTGATTTTCTTAGCGCTTCTGCACACAAATTTTATGGTCCAAAAGGAGTTGGTTTTCTCTATGCTGCATCTACAGATTTTGACTCCTACCTTCATGGTGGCGATCAAGAGCAGAAAAAAAGAGCAGGAACAGAAAATCTTCCTGCCATTGTGGGAATGGTAGCAGCTCTAAAGGATGATCTTGAAAACCAAGCACAAAACTTTGAAAAGGTTCAAAAACTAAAAGAAACATTCTTAAAGGAAATGGCTGACACAGACTATTACCTCAATCAAGGAAATGACCAGCTACCTTATGTCCTTAATATTGGATTCCCAGGTCAACGTAATGATCTACTACTCCTTCGTCTAGATCTTGAAGGTATTTCTATTTCAACTGGCTCTGCTTGTACTGCAGGTGTCGTTCAAGTTAGTCATGTTCTTCAGGCTTTCTACGGTGAAGACTCTCCTCGCTTACACGAATCCGTTCGCGTCAGCATTTCACCTCAAAATACAGAGCAAGAAATAATCACTCTCGCACAAACTCTAAAAGAAATCATTGGAGGTTAACTCAATGGCATTCGAAAAAACCATTAGTCTTAAAAATTGCCGTTATAATTACACACTTAGCCCTACTGTCAAAAAGTTTACTCTAAAAGATAACACTTTTTTTGAAACAAAGGTTGGTAACTATGAATTAACACGCCTTCTTGAGAAGGTTCCAAATAGTGGAGAAGGTTTCCAACTTAAGATTATCATCAACAAAGACTTAACTGGTGCAAAAATCAACATCACTGATAAATTTGGTCTACGTTTGGTTGATATCTTTAAGTCAGAAGAAACTCATATCCACCAAGAGAAATTCTACTTCTTGATGGACAGTCTTGTGGAGCGTGGTGTCTTCACTAAAAGTGAAAGATAGAAGGTCCCTATGTTTCGATTAACCTATAAGGATACCTATCAAGTCGATCGCATTTTAGAATACGAAGATTACGAAGCACTCATGTTGTCACTTTCAGGATGTGTGACTCTTCCAGATACGACCGTCATTACTTCTCTTACCTATAAGGGAAAAGAAATCTATCAAGGTCTTCTGGGAGATCTCTATCGTTTTCTATTTCACTATGATTTTACAAAGATAAACTAAGATTTTCTTAGTTTTTTCTTATTTTTGTTGATTTTTTCACAATCTTTCTATAAAATAGTATTTAGAAAGGTTGTGATTTTGTGAAAGAAAAACAGTCTGCTATTCCAAAAGCAACAGCAAAGAGACTTTCTCTTTATTATCGTATCTTTAAAAGATTTCATGCAGAAAAGATTGAAAGAGCCAACTCAAAACAAATTGCCGAGGCCATTGGTATTGATTCTGCTACCGTTAGACGAGATTTTTCCTACTTTGGTGAACTTGGTCGCCGTGGATTTGGCTACGATGTCAAAAAACTAATGACGTTTTTTGCTGATCTTCTAAATGATAATTCTATTACGAATGTTATGTTAGTGGGGATTGGTAATATGGGGCATGCACTCCTTCACTACCGTTTCCACGAACGAAACAAAATGAAAATCATTATGGCTTTTGATTTGGATGATCATCCTGAAGTTGGGACGAAAACCCCTGATGGAATCCCAATTTATGGAATTTCCCAAATCAAGGATAAAATAAAGAATGCAGATGTTAAAACTGCAATCTTAACTGTACCGAGTGTCAAGTCACAAGAAGTAGCCAATCTCCTTGTCGATGCTGGTATTAAAGGAATTTTAAGCTTTTCACCCGTTCATCTTCAACTACCAAAAGATGTGGTAGCTCAATATGTGGATTTAACTAGTGAATTGCAAACTCTCCTCTATTTCATGAGAAAAGAGGATTAGAAAGCGTAAGCATTTATGAAAAAACCAGTTATTGGGATTACAGGAAACGAAAAAGCTCATCCTGATGATGAGCTTATGATGAGCTATGCTGCAAAGGGCTTTGTTGAAGGAGTCAAGGAAGCTGGGGGAATTCCCATTATCCTACCAATTGGTGATCAAGAAATGGCCAGTTACTACATTGGCTTGATTGATAAACTCATTTTAACTGGTGGACAAAATGTCGATCCCAAGTTCTACGGTGAGCCTAAAACAATCGACAGCGATGACTACCACCTTCAAAGAGATATTTTTGAGCTAGCTCTTATAAAAGAAGCCATCAAACAAAAGAAACCGATTTTTTCTGTTTGTCGAGGCACCCAGCTCTTTAATGTGGCTATGGGAGGAACTCTTTATCAAGATATTGAAGACCACTGGCAGGATTGTTCTGCCGAGTACACAACACAACGTTTAGTAACTGAGCCTGATACTATTCTTCGAGATATCTATGGAGAAATCTCTCATATCAACTCTTTCCACCATCAGAGCATTAAAGACCTTGCTCCAAATCTAAAGGTTGTCGCTCATGATCCTAAAGATGGTATTATCGAGGCTGTAACAACGACTGATGGTTTCCCTTACCTCGGTGTTCAATGGCATCCGGAATTTCTTTTTGAAAATCGCCCCAAAGATAAAACACTTTTCGACTATGTCGTCAATGAATTGTAAAACCTGTATCATATACAGGTCAGAACGAAGACAAATGTCATTTTTGGCGTTTGTCTTTTTTACTTTTCAAAAATATGTTGTCTCATCATCTGATATTCCATCCGAAAATCTGTATTTGAGAAAAATAAAAAGGGATATTTCCTATC
>NZ_JASHAQ010000004.1:0-131277 GCF_047465035.1 Streptococcus infantis | reverse complement strand
TTTAAGCCGTTTCTATCAAAATCTTACAGAAGACATTGTTAGAGCTAAAAACCGTCTACACAAGGTCTTACAAGTCACCTTTCCTGAATTGGAAAATCTCTTATCCACACCAACTGGAGAGCAATATTGGAATTTAGTGATGGCTTTTCCATGCAAAGAGTTTGTATTAAACCTATCTCAAAATGAATTGTGTAAGATTATCCGTCAATCTACCTCCAAACGAATCTCTGAAAAGCGTATTGCTTACCTGACTGATAAACTTATAAAACTAGCTAAACAATCTTTTTGTGCGGTCAAGAAAATCTCCCCAATGCTTGAAGAGGTTCGTTACTATGCTCAAGAATTGCTTCGTCTTTCTGAGCACAGACAGATTGTCTTAGACGACATGGTAGCTCTAGCTCAGCCTTTACCAGAGTATGACATCTTACGATCAATTCCTGGCATCGCAGAAACCACAGCGACATCTATCATTGGCGAATTGGGAGATATTCGTCGCTTTCAGTCTACCAATCAAATCAACGCTTTTATTGGCATTGACCTGAGACACTATGAATCTGGGAACTTTCTCGCCAAGGAACACATTACTAAGCGAGGTAATCCCTATGCCAGAAAAATCTTGTTCAAGTGCATTCATAACATCGCTTCAGCTAGTCATACCAATCCCTGCCATATCGCCGACTTTTATGAGAAACGAAAAAGACAATCGACAATAGCTTCAACCAAGCCACATGCGATTGCCTCTATACATCGTCTCATTCGAACAATGTATTACCTCATTACGCATAACAAACTTTACGATTACTCTTTGACCCAAAATCGATAAGGCTATCTATGCCGTATTATTATAACACCTTGTTTCAAAAAATACCAGATGAGGTGTTTTTTTAGCATGCCCTTTTATGGATCAATAAGTGGTAAAAATAAGACAGTAACCTCAGAATAGCTACTGTCTCATCTCTTTTTTTACTTAAGCCCCTTGATATACTTGACAAATGGTAGAAAAGAGCCCTCAAATCAAGTTCATTTTTTTATAATTTATTTCCGACATTGATTCGGTTAATAGCACGTTGTAATGCAATCTTAGCACGACGCTCTTGGTCAATCAAGTGTTTGTCTTGTGCTTCTTCGATTTCACGTTCTGCACGAAGTTTGGCACGTTCTGCACGGCTAATATCGATATCACGAGCACGCTCAGCTGAGTCTGCAATAATGGTAATGACATCATTAGCAATCTCAATGATTCCTCCGTTTACTGCTATCCAGTTGACATGAGAATCATCATCAATACGTTTGACTTTAACTTCATCAACTGCTAATACCGCAATCATATTTTGATGTCGTGGCAAGATCCCCATCTCACCATCCAGAGTTCGAACCGATACAAAGCTGGCATGGTGATCATAGACGAGGCCATCTGGTGTCACGATCTGGACAGTTAACTGAGCCATAGATCACCTCTTAAAATCCCATTTTTTCAGCCTTAGCAATGACATCTTCGATTGAACCTACTCCACGGAAGGCGTCTTCTGGGAGATGATCGTGTTTTCCGTCAAGAATTTCCTTAAATCCACGAACTGTTTCCGCTACTGGAACATAAGAACCTGGTTGACCAGTAAATTGTTCCGCAACGTTGAAGTTTTGTGAAAGGAAGAACTGAATACGACGGGCACGAGCAACCAAAGTCTTTTCTTCATCAGAAAGTTCATCCATACCAAGGATAGCGATGATATCTTGCAACTCATGGTAACGTTGAAGAACACGTTTAACCTCAGCCGCAACTGCGTAGTGCTCTTCTCCAACAATTTCAGGTGCCAAAGCACGAGAGCTTGAAGCAAGTGGATCAACGGCTGGGTAGATACCCAATTGAACCAATTTACGTTCCAAGTTGGTAGTTGAATCCAAGTGGGCGAAGGCTGTTGCTGGCGCTGGGTCAGTATAGTCATCCGCTGGCACGTAGATAGCCTGGATAGAGGTTACAGAACCTTTCTTAGTTGAAGTGATACGTTCTTGCAATTGACCCATTTCTGTTGCGAGGGTTGGTTGGTAACCAACGGCTGATGGCATACGACCCAAAAGGGCAGATACTTCTGAACCAGCTTGTGTGAAACGGAAGATGTTGTCAATGAAGAGAAGAACGTCTTGGCCTTCTACATCACGGAAGTATTCAGCGATTGTCAAACCAGTAAGGGCAACACGCATACGTGCTCCTGGTGGTTCATTCATCTGACCAAATACCATGGCTGTTTTCTCGATAACGCCTGATTCTTTCATTTCCCAGTAGAGGTCATTCCCTTCACGAGTACGTTCCCCAACACCTGTAAATACTGAGATACCACCGTGTTCTTGGGCAATGTTATGAATCAATTCTTGGATCAAGACAGTTTTACCGACTCCGGCACCACCGAAGAGTCCGACTTTACCACCTTTAAGATAAGGGGCAAGAAGGTCGATAACCTTAATCCCTGTTTCGAGGATTTCTGAAGAGGTAGACAACTCATCAAAAGTAGGGGCTTTTTTATGAATTGGCTGGCGTTCTGCGTCTTCTCCAAAAGGAGCTTCCAAGTCAATGGTATCTCCCAAAACGTTGAAGACACGTCCCAAGGTTTCTTTACCTACTGGTACAGAGATTGGACGACCTGTGTCCAACACTTCCATTCCACGAGTCAAACCATCTGTTGATTCCATGGCGATGGTACGAATCATACCATCTCCCAACTCTAAGGCTACTTCAAGGACGATTTTTGTTTTCTTTTCGTCATTTTTGTAGACGACAAGTGCATTGTTAATCTCAGGTAGTTTTTCACCTGCTGCAAACAAAACGTCTACAACGGGTCCGATAACCTGAGCAATTTTACCTGAACTCATCTCCTTCTCCTATTCTATATAAGATACTGTCGGTTCCTAGTTTTGCTAGGTCCTAAGTTCATTGATATGAGCAGGATGGCTTTATTCTAAAGCGCTAGCTCCTGCCACGATTTCTGTGATTTCTTGTGTAATCGCCGCCTGTCTGGCACGGTTATACTGGATTGTCAAATCATTAATCACTTTTTTTGCATTATCAGTCGCTGTTTGCATGGCTGTCATACCTGCAGCATTTTCAGCTGTCTTGGCATCAATAATAGCACCATAAATCATACTTTCTGCAAACTGTGGTAGCAATTGATCCAAGATTTCTTCACGACTTGTTTCAAGGTCAAAGGTCAAGCTATAGTTATCATCTGCTTCATTTGGATCCAAGTCCACGATTGGAAGCATCTGTTCTACACGCATTTGACTTGTCAATGTATTCACGTGGTGGTTGTAGCAAACGTAGAGCTCATCAAAAAGTTCATTTTGATACATTTCAATCGTTTTTGTGATAATCTTACGGACTTCATCAAAACTTGGTTGGCTTGCAAGTCCACGCAATTCATAGATAGGTTGAATACCACGTGATTTGAAGAAATCGGCTCCCATACCACCAATACAGATGACTTCAAAATCATCACCTGAAGGATGGTATTCTTGCTGAATTTCCATGACAGCTTTTAAGATTGAAGAATTATATCCTCCAACAAGACCACGGTCAGATGTAATGACAATATAGCCTGTTTTTTTGACGGGGCGACTGATCAACATAGGGTTAGTTGATCCGCCTGCACCATCTCCGTGGAGGATGTCTGTAACTAGTTTACGCACTTTTTGTGCATACACTTGGAAGTTACGAGCTGCTTCTTCAGAACGACCTAACTTAGCTGCAGAAACCATCTGCATAGCGTTAGTAATTTGACTAGTATTTTTTGTTGAGGCGATTTTTGTTTTAATATCATTTAGAGATACTGCCATCTGACACCTCTATTCTTATTGGAAGCTTGATTGATTGAGAAACTCAGTAATCGCAGCATCCAAGACTGCTTCATCTGGCAAGTCTTTTGTTTCACGAATGGTTTCCAAAATTTCAGGATGTTGAGCATCAAAGAACATATGGAACTCTTCTTCGAAATGAACGATATCGTCTACAGGAATTGTATCCAAGAAACCATGGGTCAAAGCATAGAGAATAGTAACTTGTTTCTCAACAGGTAATGGTTTGTGAACAGGTTGTTTCAATACTTCTACAGTACGACGACCACGGTTCAATTTAGCCTGAGTAGCCGCATCCAAGTCAGAACCAAATTTAGTGAAGGCTTCCAACTCACGGTATGAAGCAAGGTCGATACGGAGTGTACCAGCAACTTTCTTCATGGCCTTAATCTGTGCAGAACCACCAACACGAGATACGGAAGAACCTGCATCAATAGCCGGACGGATACCCGCGTTAAAGAGTCCATCGCCAAGGAAGATTTGTCCATCCGTAATAGAGATTACGTTTGTGGCGATGTAGGCTGAGATATCTCCTGCTTGTGTTTCGATAAATGGAAGAGCTGTAATAGAGCCACCACCAAGTTCGTCAGAAACTTTAGCAGAACGCTCAAGTAGACGACTGTGAAGATAGAAGACATCCCCTGGGAAGGCTTCACGACCTGGTGGACGACGGAGCAAGAGAGAAAGTTCACGATAAGCTACCGCTTGTTTAGATAAGTCATCATAAACGATCAAGACATGCTTACCTTGGTACATAAATTCTTCCGCCATAGCAACCCCTGCATAAGGTGCAAGGAAAAGCAATGGAGAAGGTTGTGAAGCTGACGCTGTCACGACGATTGTGTAATCCAAGGCTCCATACTGGCGAAGTGTTTCTACTTGTGTACGAACTGTTGATTCTTTTTGACCAATCGCTACATAGATACAGATCATATCTTGACCTTTTTGGTTCAAGATTGCATCGATAGCGATGGTAGTTTTCCCTGTTTGACGGTCACCGATAATCAACTCACGCTGACCACGACCGATTGGAACAAGGGCATCAATAGCTTTCAAACCAGTTTGCAATGGTTCTGATACTGATTTACGTTGCATTACCCCAGGTGCTGGCGCTTCAACTGGACGAGTTTTGTTTGTGTCGATTGGACCAAGCCCATCTACTGGACGACCAAGTGGATCCACGACACGTCCAATCAAGCTATCACCAACTGGAACTTCCATGATTTTTCCTGTACGACGAATGGTATCGCCTTCGCGGATATCTGTAAAGTCTCCAAGGATGATGATACCAACATCTGTTGATTCTAAGTTTTGCGCCATACCATAAGAGCCGTTTTCAAAAATCAACAACTCTCCACTCATGGCATTTTCAAGGCCATGAGCACGCGCAATTCCGTCACCGATGTAGGTTACAACACCAGTTTCAGTCACATCAAAATTGGGTTTGAAATTTTCAATTTGTTGCTTAATTAAAGCGCTGATTTCTTGTGCGTTAATTGCCAAAAGAACACCACTTTCTATTTCAAATTTTCCTTAACAACTTTAAGTTGTTGTTTAATACTAACATCAATTGTCTTGTGATTGGCGATAATAACAAAACCACCGATTAAACTATCGTCGATTTCTTCTTTAATGCTACGCACTTTTAAAGACATCTTTTTCTCTATAATTGGAAGCAAACGTTCTTTTTGTTCATCCGTTAGAGGATGAGCAGACACAATCGTTACTTCAAAACGATTCGTTTCTCTCTCAAGACGGTTTAAACAATCTACAATCACATCATAAAAAAGATTTGAACGATGATTGTACAACAGAACTTGAATGAAGTTTTGTAATAATGGCGATGCAGAATCTTGGAAATAACTGACTGTTTTTTCCTTGTCAGACTCATCAACATCTACCTGAGCCAAAAAAGAAGGCAAGTCTGTTTCTTCAGCGACTTGCTTAATCTGGGTCAAGTCTGAGAAGATAGAATCTTCTTCTCCTTTTTCAATCACCAATTGGACAAAAGGCATGCTGTATTTTTCAATTACCTTTACTGTCTTTTTGTCCATTAAGCTTCTCCTAGCTGATCAATATACTGATCAATGAGTTCTTTATGGGCATGACCGTCAAGGTTTTGTGAGATGATTTTTCCAGCTAGACTAACTGTCAAATCTGCTACCTCACCTTTAACGCTTTGTAAAGCCTCAGCTTTATTTTGCGCAATTTCTTGGTTAGCTTTTTCTTTCAAGCGACCAGCTTCTAGCTTAGCTTCAGCCAGAATATCTGATTTGCTCTTTTCAGCTGTTTCCTTTGCATTCTCGATAATCGTTTTAGCTTCGGTACGGCTACCTGCTAGCTCAGCCTCTCGCTTACTTGCTAGTTCCTCAGCCTTTTTACGAGCTTCCTCAGCACCATCAATATCTGAAGAAATCTTTTCAGCACGTTGATCCAAAATACTGGTAATATTTCCCCAAGCATATTTCTTAACTAAAAAAATTAATAAAAGGAAGGAACCAGCGATAAGAATAAAGTCACCGATAATGGTACTAATAGTTAAATCCATCTTCTAATCCTCCTCTGCTTACTCTTCCTCACCATTTACCTTTTTACCAATGTACATAGAAGACAACATGGTAAATACATACGCTTGAATACATGAAATGAAAATTGAAAAGGCTGTCCATAACATGTTTGCAATAAAGGCAAAAGGATACCAATAAAAGGCATATTGTGACAAGGCTAATAACAATCCTGCCAAGACCTCACCGGCGAAAATATTTCCGTAAATCCGAATCGCCAAGGAGGCAAAATTGGTGAACTCTTCTAAAACGTTCATCGGAGTCATAAAGCCAGGAGTAACAAATGCTCTCAAATATTCTTTAACGCCTCTACGACGAATTCCTTCTACATGGGCGATCAAAGTGATCAATAAGGAGAGGGATAAATCGTATCCAAGGTTGGCTGTTGGGGAAGTCCACAAGTTATAACCGTTTGTTGTTTGTACTTTTGCCATTAAGCCAATATTGTTGGCAACCAAGATAAACAGAAATAGAGAGAACAAGAACAAGGAATAATCCTTGATATATGAATCTCCAATGTTTGGTTTTGTAAAACCAATCACAAAGTCATAAATCATCTCAAGAGCATTCTGTTTGCCCTTTGGACGGATGGCCATTTTACGACTTGCCCAGTAGACAAAGGCAAAAACCATCAAAACAGTTACAAGAGACATGGCAAGCAGGGTCAAATCAAAGGATATTGGTCCAATATTAACGGTTGGATTCAAACTTTCTTCCATGGTTTGACACCTCCATTTCTAAATAGAGTTGTCTATTTGATAACGAATGACATCGCCAAGGTTACAAAGAAAGTTCCTTCGATAAAGGCAATCCCCATGATCATCAAACTACGCAATTGAGGGATGATATCTGGTTGGCGTGCTGCAGATTTGAACAAACCGTTCATCAAAAATCCTTCTGCAAGAGATACACCCATACAGGCAAGACATAGACCGAAAAATGTTAAATTCATGACGAATTCTCCTTTTTTAAATTAAATTTACTTCCCTAGTTTAGTCCTAAAATTTGCTTTTGTCAACTCTTTACTAGCATTGAAAGCGTTTCTAATCATTTATTTCTATTTTTATGATTTTCAAGACAATTATATAGAAAATTTTAATGTCTTTTCAGGTTATTTTTCTTATCTTTCCTATTTTTCTGAAAAGAAAAATCCAAGTTTCAAAACCTGGATTTATCGTTTCTTATTTAAAATAATAGGAATGGTGGCTCTGGCAAGCTAGATTAAAGAGTGCTGCACAATAAGGACAGCTCCCCTTTTCTCTATACTCCTCATAAGTTAGGTTCTTCTTACAGGAACCACATAAGATAGGTTTATCCTCTTTTAGATTTAAAGGATAAGGAGAAAATGTGTGCGACTCTAGTTCATTGTGACACTGATAACAGGCATAGTATTTCTGACACTCATAACACTGGAGCGCTACGATATCTTTATCACTATGGTAATGAACACATCTGCTTTCATTATCTACTAGTAATCCATGAGCTTGAACCATTGACTTTCCTTATCTATGCACGAACTGTGACGCTGGTTCCATCTTCTTTGTAAAGATTGATCAAGCCTTCTTTCAAAGCACGGACCATATCACCTGCTTGTACTGGTTGTGGAACCTTGATAGTTAAAAGTTCCATTGGATTTGGTGCACGGTCAATCTTGTTACCTTTGGCATCATGAAGGTCTTCGATATAAGTTTCAAAATGGCGGAAACCTGGGCCATAAAACTCAACTTGGTCTCCTTCGTTGATAACGTTACGTTGGCGAATAGTTGCTGTTTGCGTTGCATCATCATAAGCTACTACTTCAGCAACAAACTTGTATTCTGGAATCTTACGACGAGCACCGAATAGTTGTTCGTTTTCAGATGGTGTTCCGTAATAGAAACCTGTAGCCAATTCACGTTGGGCAACCTTCCACATTTCATCAATCAAGTCTTGCTTGATAGCTTCAAACTTTTCAGGACTTTCAAGGTAGGCATCAACGGCAGCTTTGTAGCAGTTTGTCACTGTTGAAACATAGTGGATAGACTTCATACGACCTTCAATTTTAAGACTGTCCACACCATTTTCAATCATATCTGGAATATGGTCAATCATAGACATATCAACCGCAGACATGGAGAACTCTTCAGGAATTTCTCCCTTGAGACTCTTACGCTCTTTACCAAATGGCATATCGTAAAGGTCATATTTCCAACGGCAAGATTGTGAACATCCACCACGGTTGGCATCACGCATACTCATGTGGTTAGAAAGGGTACAACGGCCAGAATATGAGATACACATAGCTCCATGTACAAAAGCTTCAATTTCTACATCTGTACGTTTGCGGATTTCTGCCAACTCTTCCATAGAAACCTCACGCGCCAAAACAACACGCGTCAATCCAAGTTCTTTCCAGAATTCAAGAGTTTCATAGTTGGTCGCACTAGCTTGTGTTGAAAGGTGGATTTCAAGTCCTGGTGCTTCTGTTGCTGCAATCATGATTAAGGCAGGGTCAGAAACGATAACCGCTGCAATACCGATATCACGCAACTTACGGAACCATTCTCCGGCACCTTCTTCATTTCCTTCGTGCATAACCATATTAGCAGCCACATAAACTTTAGCGCCATACTTAGCCGCAAACTGAACTCCTTCTTCCATTTGTTCGAAAGTGAAGTTACCCGCGCGACTACGAAGACCATAGGCCTGACCACCGATAAAGACAGCATCTGCTCCATATTGAACAGCTACTTTTAGTTTTTCTAGTGTTCCTGCAGGTGATAGAACCTCAGGACGTTTCAAAGTTTTTGTCATTTTTTCTCCTATTTGCAATATAAAAGTTTGACACCAATCTTAACTATTTTATAGTAAACAGGATTCAAAATCAAGCCTTGAATGATTGTTTAGACAATTTTAATGTTTAGTTTTCTCTGAAAACGTTATTGAACAGTTTCAACATTCCAAGTAGTCCAGCCTTTAAAACGTATAGCACCCTTTTTGTCAGTTTTTAATACCAAATTCTCAAGTTCTTTATCTTCTTGGTTATTCTCCCTATTTTTAACTTTAAATGATTTTTTCTTGTCTACCGAAATAACGGTGATTTTAGGGTGTACAGTTTTGAAGACCTCACCATCTGTCTTTTTCTTCGATGCTTGCTGATGAGTTATTACTACATCTGCTTGGTGTTTTGAGGAATGACTCGTCAAGAACTTTTCCTCTGTATTTCCAGTAACTAGAAAGGTTTGGTTTAGTAACTTTCCATACAAGACCATTGAGTCCTTTTCATCGCTATTTTGGCTAGTGATTACTTCCAAATTACTCCCAAAAATAGGTAACTGCTGTCCAGTTTTGATGGCAACTATCTTGACTTTGCTCTCCTTCAACTTATCCATGAATTCTCTCTGTGATAGAGTTTCTTCAGTTACTAGAATTTCTCTAAGCTGGAAGGCTTTACTGATCTCTAACACATGATCTAACTGCTTAGTATCACTAGTCGTCAGAACCAACTGATCAATCTTGGCCACTCCTCGACTTTTCAGATAAGGAATTAAACTACGTTTGGCATTGCTGGTAATAGCTTTCTCCTGCCAGACTTCTTTCTTTTCAACTGCTAGCTTTTCACCAACATCCAGTAGTATGGTCTTCCCTGACATGTCTCTTAGGAAAATGCTTCGCCCCTGTTCCATATCTAGGACTGTGATTTCATTTTCTAGTGGATGCTTGGTTACTAAAAAGAGTGAGCTGGCAACTATGACAAGCATAGATATTTTTTTCAAATTCTTTCGATAGTCGTAGATGAGAGCTAAAGAAATCAAAAGAAGGATTAAAATCCAAAGACTCGGCTGACCAAAAACAAGAGGCCTCGTAGATAGCTGAGAAATATAGCGTATGATGTTTTCTAGCCATTCAAATAGAAAGTTGAACTGGGTGATGGGATATATAAATGACAGACAGAAGAGAATCGATAAAAGTGGCAATAGGAACATGTCAAACAAGAATGAAAAGACAAATGTCAAGAGAATGGACCATGGTTGAAATTCTGAAAAATAAAAAGATAGAATTGGCAGAATTCCCAAGGAAATAATACAACTCTCTCTAATCAAACCTTTTATCCCTGCTACTTCCTCACCAGTCATTGTCAGGATAAAGGCATAAGCACAGGAAAGAACTCCCCCAGCAGTTAAGAAAAAGTTTGGCATGATAAGAAATAGAATAAGAATCGTTAAAGCAAAATTATCCAATGACTTGAAGCCATGCTGAGCCAATAGCTTTTGGAGGAGACTACGAATAACAGAGGCTGAAAATCCTGTCAAACCTGCATAGACTAAGGAGAAGGGATAGGCTAGCCATTTGAACTTTTCTTGCGTCAAACCCAAACGCAGAAGTAACTTCTTGAAAGCATCCATGAAAAATCCGACCTGCATTCCAGACAAAGCAAAAAGGTGAATAATCCCTAGGCTGGAATAAAGTTCATTCATTTCCTCAAAATCTGTATCTAAATGTCCCAATAAAAGACCTGTCATATAATTGCGCATGGGATCGGGAAAATTCCTTTTTATCCAGACAACTGCTTTTCTCCGCAAACTTGATAGATTTTCTCCAATATGCCAACTGGAAATTTGCTTTAATTCCACAATTTCGGATATGGTCATAGTCTGATAAATTCCTTGTGTTTTGAGATAGTTTCGATAATCAAAACCCGCAAAATTACTGGCTCCTTGAGGACTAGCTAGCTTGCCTTTCACAACCATTTCATGTAGTTCAGATAAATCTTGAAATTTTTCCTTTTCAACTTCTGACTGGAGTTTATAATAGACCTGAAAGAGTCTGCCCTCAGCCTTGCCACGAAAAGATAAGCTATCACCATTTACTTTGATGGTATCCGGTAATATTCTCACTGTATCAACCGTGTCTACAAGATTCCGACTGGCTTCTTCTTGCTGCCATTTTTGAAAAATAAACCAACTCCCAAATATGCTGCAAATCAAGAGGACCTTGGTCACAGTTTTCCATGGAAATTGGAAAAAGAGGCAGACTAGTAAAAAGGCAAAGCCCAAAAGTGCTAAGACACTTGCTGAAAAGATAGCATAGTAGAGCCATAGCAAGAGAAAACTGAGATAGATTTTTGGAATGGGAAAACGACTAATCCACTGTAACATACTCTTTTAACTTTTCTATCGTTTTTGCACCAATACCAGAAACCTTTTTGAGCTCATCTACTGACTTAAACTTACCATTCGACTCACGATGGTCAATAATGTCCTGAGCGCGTTTAGCACCTAATCCTTTGACTTGTTTTAACTCTTCAAGACTGGCTTTATTGAGATTAACCTTCTTGCTTTCCTTACTTCCAGTCGCATTTGAATAAGACTCTTGGTTAGCCGCTTCTTCCTTAGTAGGGACATAGACCAGCGCTTCATCACTAATCTTCTGGGCAAGGTTGATAGACTTACTATCAGCATTATCTATCAAGCCACCAGCTTTCTGGACAGCATCATTGATTCGACTTCCAACTGGCAAATCATAAATTCCTGGCGATTTAACAGCTCCTTTGACATCGACAGTAATCAAATCTTGCTCCACTACTTCTTCCTTCTGATTTCCATCTTCCTTTTCATCCGTCGAATCCTTTGGAATAGCTATAACTTCAGACTGCAAATTACTTTCCTTAGCAGGTGTTTGAGCGACTGGTTTTAGGAGGAAAAATCCACCTAAGACCAAACCCAAACCAGCACAGATGACAATGATTTTATATTCTTTGATTTTCTCAATAAGTTCTTCCATATTTTCTCCTCTCTTAGCTTATTCGTAAGAGAAAGAAAAAACAGCTGAAAAATCTTTTCAACTGCTTACTTATTTGCAAAATAATCTTCCTTGGTTAAAATGTAATGTACACGTGTTACAATTCGTCCTGGTTCTTTATAGTCCATTCTAGCATATGGTTCTTCGTGGGAGAAGTGCATACCTGATTTCTCCATGACTTTTCCTGACGCAGGATTATCCTTATCGTGAAGGGCCGTCAACTTATTCATCCCAATCTTTTCAAAAGCCAGTTCAATTACAGCTCTGTTGGCTTCTGTCGTCAAACCTTGATTCCAATATTTTTGATTGATAATGTAACCAATGGCTGCCTTCTTAAGAACAGTATCCATCTTGTGCAGATCAATGGTTCCGATAAATTCTCCAGTACTTTTTAGTTCAATTCCCCATCGTCCCAATGGATTGGCTAGATAAAATTGAGCAATATTGTTCTTAGTTTCCTCTAAACTTTGATTGGTTGGAAAAGTGTAGCGCGTATTTTCTTTATTTGAAGCATACTCAAACATGGCTTCTGCATCATCAAGTGTTACAGGTCTAAGTACTAAGCGTTCTGTTTCGATAATTTGATGCTTGGCTAGTTTGATAAATAGTGATTCCATGATTGCACCTCCCAAAATAGGTTGCTAAAAGAATAACATAAAAGAAATAGGTTTACAAGTTTTTCATGTGAATAATGAAAAAACACTTCTTTCAAAAATATTTTCTAATTATAAAAATGTTACTCTCATAGTTTCACTCATAAACTTCCAATTATTGTTACCTATTTTCCAAATAAATCTTTAGTAATTAAGGACAATCCCCCAAAACCTACAAAGCCTGTGTTCCTATCGTCAAAATAACCTTCATGAAATAAAACTATTCCACCACTACCAACCACATTCTCAATATACTCACTATTTTCAGCTATTATCTTTGAAAAACCTGACTGTAAAAAAGTTGTAACTTTAAGTCCCTCTGGCAACAATAATAAATGAGCCGTTTGTTTTGCTAGCAAGATTGAAACAATATCTGAAACAGACTCTCTACCTAATACTTGAATTCCACCAAAAAATTTCACTTTATCATTCTTCGTAATCATAATCTCTTGAGAATAAATTGCATTCCTAACTTCCAGGTGTTGCTTTTTTAGCAATTTCCAAAGTTTATAATATTGGGATATTCTAGTATTATCATTAAAGCAATCATCTCCTAATACTAAATATATATTGAATTTATTTTTAGTTGAATAATCATATAATTGCGAAATCAAATACTGTAAATACTCCTCCCTT
This sequence comes from Streptococcus infantis, assembly GCF_047465035.1. Taxonomy (GTDB): domain Bacteria; phylum Bacillota; class Bacilli; order Lactobacillales; family Streptococcaceae; genus Streptococcus; species Streptococcus infantis_T. The sequence continues at coordinate 117,800 of NZ_JASHAQ010000004.1, read as the reverse complement.
CTTCTATAGTCACCAATAATCTCCCATCGTCCCGCATAGATATTAAATGCGGATGTAAAGTGAATAAGAGAAGAATCTATATTGGCATCTTCATAAATAATCACGCAGCTTGTCCCTCACTAAATTAAGTTTATTTTCTAAAAGCTTAACAAAAAATACAATACAAATCAATAATTTCCCTTGCCTTTTAAAACGGTTTCATATACAATAAAGTCATCACAAAAACTCTGACGAATGATGTGATACATAAATTGAAACAGCTTAATAGAAAGTGAGTTATCCTATGTTAATTGGAATTCCAAAGGAAATTAAAAATAATGAAAATCGTGTTGCTTTGACACCTGCTGGTGTACAGAGTCTTGTTGGTCGTGGTCACCGAGTCCTCATCGAAACAAATGCAGGTCTTGGATCTGGCTTTGCTGATACTGACTATGAAAAGCAAGGAGCAGAAATTGTCGCAACTGCTGCTGAAGCCTGGGCAGCAGAATTAGTGGTCAAAGTAAAAGAACCCCTTGCTAGTGAGTACCAGTTCTTGCGTGAGGATTTACTTCTTTTCACCTACTTACACATGGCTGCTGCTCCAGAATTGGCTGATGCTATGCTTGCAGCTAAAACAACTGGTGTTGCTTATGAGACAGTCCGTGATACTCAAGGACAACTCCCACTTCTTGTTCCAATGAGTGAGGTAGCTGGTCGTATGGCAGTCCAAATCGGAGCCCACTTCTTGACGAAACAAGCTGGCGGTTCAGGAGTTCTACTCGGTGGTGTCCCTGGTGTTCCTAAAGGAAAAGTAACCATTATCGGTGGTGGTGTCGTTGGTACACACGCAGCTCGCATTGCGCTAGGTTTGGGAGCTCAAGTAACCATTCTTGATATCAGCGCTAAACGCCTCTCAGTCCTTGAAGACGTCTTTGGTCACCAAATCCAAACTTTGATGTCTAACCCATTTAATATCGAAGCAAGTGTGCGTGAAGCAGACGTTGTGATCGGTGCTGTCTTGATTCCTGGTGCCAAAGCTCCGAAATTGGTGACAGATGAAATGGTACAACAAATGCGTCCTGGTTCTGTCATCGTTGACGTTGCTGTTGACCAAGGTGGTGTTATAGCGACAGCTGACCGAGTGACAACTCACGATGAACCAGTCTATGAAAAACACGGTGTTCTTCATTATGCGGTTGCTAATATTCCTGGAGCAGTTGCTCGCACATCTACGATTGCCCTTACAAATGTGACTCTTCCATATATCGAAGCCTTGGCAGGAAAAGGATTTAAGAAAGCTATTTCTGATGATGCTGGTTTACGTGAAGGAGTTACAACTTATCAAGGTATCCTCACTAGCCAACCAGTTGCAGAAGGCTTGGATCGTGACTTCACTTCAATCAGTGAACTTGTCTAAAATGATTTATAAATTTAAACTACAAAAATAGAATGCTACGTAAAAACTAGCTTCTAAATCTTAAAAACGAGCATTTCCGTTCTTGGAGATGCTCGTTTTCTCATGTCATGGTTTATAATTTAAATTTTGGTAGACTCTATTTTCTAATCAATGTGATCACTATTTGTCAATATTAATCCTTTCAATCAATTCATTAGTTATCTAAACTAAGTCCAATAAATCCAAAAAAGGTATCAATAGTAAAGTAAACTAAATAATTGAGTTATAAATGGCTATTTTCACAAAACTGTTTCATTATCACACTAGCTAATCTCAGTACATAAACCATTTTTTTATCTATAGGTTTTGTCTTAATCTTGATCTTTTTTCTTCAATCCAAGAAGCGCTCCTACTATAAACAATATTCCCGCAATGAATGGTGTAAGAACTTCGCTAACTGTTCCAGTTTTTGGCAACCTATCAGAATTGTTAGTAGTTGATTTACTATCGATATCGGTATATTTATTAGCTATGCTGTCTTGTTCATTAAGATAAACATCCTTCTTAATTTCAAAGTTTTTATCATTTTTATCAGGAACAATACTGTTGACATCATTAGTTGAATCAGATTGTGTTTTTTCTTTCTTTTTGGATACATCAAAAGTAGGTTTATTTTCCTCCTCCTTTTTCTCCTCTATTTTCTTGAATACAGGTTTTATAAGGATATCTTTTGACACATTAATAACATAGCCAACGTCTTTTTTCCCTTCGACACCAGAAATTTCCCAACCATCAAATTGATAGCCTTTTTCTAATTTACCCTTATAGACAGGTAAAATGAAATCTTCTTCCGACACTATCGTTGAACTCATTTCTTTTCCATTTTGAATGGTCACAGTCACCGTATGAGCTTTTAATTCGCTCACCTCTCCCGTATCTTTGTTTAAAATGAATTCTTTTACGGTCGTATTTCTTGCAAAATCTTTTACAACAATCTTAATGTTTAGTGTCTTATCTGTTAGTTGTTTAATATCATCAAATGATTTATATTCTTTTCCATTTACATAAATATGTTTGTCTTGAATCTCACCATCGAATCCATTATTTCTTTTATCATTGATGTTAAAGACTACAGATTTTCCGTCAGCATATTCAATACTAGTATTTCCCTTAGGATCAATGTTTACTTCGGGTTTGACATTATCATATAAAAATTGATAGTGTACTCCAACCGCTTTCGCATTCAAATCGCTATAGCCAGTTTTAAGATAAACATTTCCATCCATATCTGTTACCTTATCTGGGAATCCGTTTGCTTTATAGTCTTTCATTCCCCAGTCCATGATGTCACCGTCTTTAACATTAAGCTTAACGTTAAAATCTCTAGTGTTATCAATGTGTAAATCTCCGTAGATTAAATAATTATCTACAACAGATTCATTAACTCTCAACTCCCAGTTAAAACCACCCTTATCAGAAATCTTACCTCTTAAATAAAATTCTGGATTTCGTACATAAATTTTATTAGATTTAGATGGATTAAAGTAGTTCTTGTCCATTGAAAGATTTACTGGTTTTGCATCAATAAATAACGTAGAGCCTTCTTCTTTTATAGCTTCTACATTGGACTTATCCTCTCCAGTGTACTCTTTATCATCTTTACCAAATAATACAAGTTTAGAAGGATCTGTTACAAGATTTCCATCTTTATCGATTGCCTCCCCTTTATCGTTCATTTTAAATCTAAACACTTGATACCTTACAATGTTAAAGCCGTCCAAAGCCGACATTAATACTGATTGAGTACTTCTTCCATCTTCAACATTTCTACTATCAGCATAAATTATTTTTTCTGAAAGGACTCTTAGATTAGGATTGGCCTTTTGTATTTTTGCTATATCTTCCTTGCTATAGACTCCATTTCCTTCTAACATATCCGTTTTTCCAGGATTGTAGGTAGTCACTTTTAGTGCATAGCCTTTTCTCAGAATGATATTATCCTTTAATAGATATTGTTGTTTTTCTGAATCAGAATAGATTTTACCAGATTCCATTTCAGTTAAATTATTTGGTTTGTTCTTTGAAAGATCACCTTCTCCTAATTCTATTACATTCCCATAACTTGATGCATACGGATATTCTGTCTTAGTTTCCTTATTTTTTTCAGGCATTCTAATCTTCGTTTCAGCTTTTATCTGATCATCATCTTTAACAAAGAATCTCATATCTCCTGCAAAAGCTAATCCATCCACAATATCATTAATATTAGCGTATAAATCAAATGTCATCGTTTTTGAGTGGGAATCATACTTGGTCGTTTTGATTTCTATCGATTTATATTTATTACCATAATATACCTTGGCATTTTTAGAAACATTACTTATCTTTCCAAGAATTTCAAAGTGTCCATCTTTAGACGGGCTTAGAACACCATAAATTTTTGATTTGATTTCGTCAAGTTTTTCAGTTTCATATTCTAAGGCACTACCATCGTCATAAGCAATGATATTTCCCTTATCATCGTATTTATAATCGTATTCTTCTGTCCTCTTACCAGTTTCACTTGTAAAGTCATCAACTTCTCTAAATTTCTTTTTAATGAGTTTCTTCAAGTCTTTGCTTTCAAAGTCTCTAATTGTTGAAATCGTTTTATGAATAGTCAAGCTAGATTTTTCTTCGATAGACTCTTCATTGTCTTGATGATTTTCTTCCTCAGTTGTATCTTTTTTAAGACTATCCTCTTTTCTATTTTCTAAATTTTTAAATTTAGATTCGGAAATCTCGCCAAGCTTTTGGTATTTAGATGAATCTTGATCAGGATCTACTAGATAATAGGAAATCATCCCCTTTTCATCAGCATGATCAGCAAATTTAATTCTATGAATCTTTGTAAAATTGCTAGATCCATCTAATGCAATGACTTCAATGATTTTTCCTCTTAAATCTCCTGCACCATTAATTTCATAAATGGTATTTCCATCTTTGTCAAGTTTTCTGTTTCTTCCTTGACCCTCACCTGCATAAGTTACTTCAAGATTTTTCTCAACCTCTCCATCTTCATTAACAAGAGCGGCGCCAGCATACCAAACTTCGTTTGCAATCTCTTCAAATTTTTCAGGATGTTCTTTCTGATCTCTCGCAAATAAAGTTTCATTCTTGTATTGCTCTTTTACCTTGTGATAAGTATCCTTTGTGATCAGCTTAATTTTTTCAGGATTTGAAAAATCAACAGAAACAATCTTAGGTGCTGTGTTATCAATTTTTACAGGAATATAGGAAACTTGCCATGGATAATCTTTAGTTAATCTATATTTAAATTTATAGAAATATTGACCTTCCGCAATCGGTTCAAATTGACCTCTTATCTTAGTAGCAGGATCTTTGCTATCCTTGCTTTCTGGTGCATTTTCTTCTCTACCTCTAGGGTTATAGATGAGTCCATCCCACTTCAAGTCACCCCAAACTTTTAGCTTAGAAGATTTGATTCCCTTTGCATCATTTCTTTTAGAGTTTAAAATTCCTTTAATAAAGTGTTCTCTCGAAATGACTTTTAAGTCAATTTGATTTTCTCCCTCTTTATTTGTATTTACTATTGAAATCAATCCTTCTTCTGCACTTCTTAATACAAGTGGAGAAGGTGTTAATCCTCTCTCAAGTTGAGCATCTTGAGGATTTCCATTTGAATCTAAAGGATAAATTTTAGCAATATTAGAACCACTTGATGATAGTGCGTTGATCCCTTCGTTATTGAAAGCAAATAATTCTGGATTTTGATCTAAGGATGTTGTATTTTTATCTTTTCTATTTTGTATAACTCCTGCTGGATTAAATTTATCTATACCATGTTCTCCGCCAATTCCCTTATTTAAGGTTCCTGGAATTTTTGGTTTACCATCATCATCATAACCTTCCATTGTTTTTGATTTTGATCCTTCTTCCCAGGCCCATTTATCAAGGATTGGTTCGTGGTTCCAATTCCCAGCAAATCCCATTAGAGGCATCGATAAAGAAGGTTGGAAATTTGTTTTCTTCCCATTGGAGTTTAAAGCTTCCATTTCTTCCACAGACTCAAAATGAATAAATGATTCTACAAATTTATTTTTATTTTTAGCCTCCCCAACATTTATAACCGCATTTAAATCAAAGCTAGAATTTGGGGCTATAGTGAAAGTGTCATGCTCAAATGTGATATTTGCATCTTTTACTTTCTCTGGGTGAATTTCTGGAACAATTTGCTTCCCATCTGGAGATTTTTCATCTTTGTATGTTTCATCCAGTTTGAGTCTGTCAGTTAGAGCATCTGTAGTTACCGCTGATGCTGAAACTTTAAAGGTCAAAGGTCTGTTTGATGTATTGTGAAGCTTAATTGTAAAATATTTTTTATCTCCTTTTATTTCTTTAAGAGAAATAGAACCATAAGAGTTTACCAAACCTTTAGAATCCGTGTTTTTAAAAGTAGCTACGACTTCATTTCTCAATGCATTGGCAACATTAATTAGCCCTGCCCCCTGTTGTCTAGGTGATGCAAAGTATTGACTTTTTTCTTTCCAAGAAGTCGCATCCATCATAGGCCGTGCAGTATTTTGTAGGGCTATTTTTGTAAGACTTGTAAGATCTATTTTGTCATCTCCCTCAAGATTTTTCAACACAGGTCTTTCAAGCATTTCCTTTAACTTTGGTCTAATCAAAACAGTAGAAGCTGCCACGATTGGAGTTGCCATACTAGTCCCTGACATATAACCATAAGTTGATTTCCCATTAATGACATTGAGAGTGGATTTAATATTTTTACCTGGTGCTGAGACATCAGGCTTTAAAAGCAAATCTGTTCTTGGCCCCCAAGATGTAGATCCTGCTGGGACTATAATATCTTCTTTATACAATTCTTTGTCTGTGTCAGGTGCAAACTTAAAGTCAATTTCTTTTTCATCACCTACATTCGGTTTATTAGAATTATAGCTTGCCATATCAATTGGATAGTATTGCTCCAATTTATCTTTGAAATCTTCCTTACTATTTCTTTTAACCTCAGTTTTTTTATCAGGATTAATCATGTTCCATAGCTTTACACCATCATCTCCTGAAATTGAAAATACTTGACTTTTAGTCCCTTCATCCGCTTCATATCCCATGGCTGGAAGCTCTGTCCAATTATCTCTATTGTAGTAATTGACAGTATTTACAACCATAATGGCGCGTGCGCCCTTATCCGTTGCTCGTTTAAAAGCATTTTTTAAATCCTTTGTATAAATTCTATCCATTACTGCAATTTTGCCCTTAAGATTCAAACCTATCAAATCTTGGTCTTGACCTTTGCCTATATATACAAATTTCAATCTACTAGGAGCTTTTGAACCATCTTCATTTGTTATGATTTTATTCTTATCGAAAAAGGCCCCTATATTTCTGTATTTAAAACTTTCTCCACCTATGTTAACTTTATCAAACTCAACTGTTTGATTTTTAGCAGAAGCAACTGCTATCGCATCTTCATGTGCTGCAGTTCGTGTTACATTTCCAGTGTCGGTCATTTTCAGATTATTATTTGCCACTAAATCCCATGAAGAACTTGAAGCAGAAGTCGCATAGTTACCTGTAGCTACGACCATTGGAATGCCTGCTTTTCTTAACGCTCTAATAGCTTCCCAATATTTCTCACCTACAAGACCTGTTCCTGTAAAGCCAGATGATACCGAAACAACATCGACATTGTGTTTGATCGAATCTTCAATAGCATGAAACATTGTTTCATCACCTGCGAACCCAGATCCTGCATCAGAGTACATTTTATAAGAGAAAATTTGTGCATTAGGAGCAATTCCATCTATTCCGTTAAAATTTTTAATATCTTTTTCAGTATCATTTCCTGCAAGAATCCCTGCAATATGCATTCCATGTGGATCAAAATAATCGCTTCCATCATCAGTTTTTTCTACAGTAATTTTACCACCATTATAATAATTGAAAGCATGAGGGATTTTATCACTCAACCAGAAATTTTTATCAGTACCTTTTAAGTCTTCTTTTTTAAATTTCATTGAGCTTTTGGCATCATCATCGATTCTCATAGCCTTATGTCTATAATCAGTCCCAGTATCGATGTTTGAAATGACCATACCTCTACCATCAAAGTTTTTCCCAAATGGTGCATTGATAGACTTTAGGTAATCAATAGCTTCCTCAACTCCAATTTCCTTTCTAGCATGGTTCATCATGGGCTGGACTTTTTGTGACCGTTCAACCGATGAAATACCTTCTATTTGTTTAATTTTGTCCAAGTTATCTGGAGTTGTTTCAATAGCACTACCGTTAAAAATTCTATCATAAGTATATAAAACTTTTGTATCCTTGAGATTTGATAGTTGCTTGATTGCTTTTTCTCCAGATTCTTTATCTTTAAATTCAGCAATATAGACAAGCTTATCTTCTTTTTGGGGAGTTTCTGTGTTTTTACTTGCAGACGAGTCTGCATTATCTCCTTTGTATTGATTAGAATCTTCTTTTTTGATTGTTGATTTTTCGTTGTTAGTTTTATTGTCTATCACAGATTCTTTACTAACAACTTCTTTTTCCTCAATAACTGTTGTTTTCTTTTCTTCAGTATCCTTTGAAATTTCTATAGCATTATGAATATCTTCATATTTTTCTTTGTTTTCGTTTTGTTTACCTACTACTACTGTTTCTTTATCAGATATTTTTAAAGAATCTTCAGAACTAGGTGTATCTGCTAGAATTACCTCATTAGGGACATATGCTGCTAAAATAACTGCAGCTGTGGTTAATGACAATACTGTACTTTTTTTCATTTTAATTCCTTACATATTTATTTAACTTCCAATAGATAGTAAACTTTAACTTTGCTAGCCTTTGTTATAAAAAGTTTTATGAAGTATTATCTAGGAAATAGAGTAGTACATTTATATATAATTGTTAGCTCTCTGAAAAATAGTATATCAATTAAAAAAATTTAAGTCAAGAAAAAATTAATACAGGTTAATTTTTTTATTAATGTGTGTTAATTTTGTAGAGTCCAAAGCTTTCGTGGTTAACTGGAATACATTATAAGCACATTCACACCATCAAGAATAGTAGGAATGAAGTTGAACCACTACTAAAACCACCAAAAACTCAGTTAAGTTTGGAGGTGAATCTTACCTACGATATTCCACTAAGTCACGAAGCTAGAATGATTAGCCTCTTTGTGGACAGTATTCCTAGTCAAGTGTTACTGGAAGAAACTTCTCACATTAGTCGCCCTGCCTTTCATCCAGCTATACTCATGAAGATGATAGTGTTCACTTATGCTCGTCAAGTGTTCTCTGGACGTAAAATCGTTCAAATGAACGAAGAAGTCATTCCCATGAAATGGTTGAGCCAAGATACCTATGTTAGCTATAAAACGATTAATAACTTCCGCTCCAGTAAACATGCCAACAACCTAATCAGAATTGACTAAAAAGTACTAAACGAGCACAGATAACCCAATGAACTGGGAATATCTTGAGGACACGGACCAGTTTATAAAGCACGATGGCCTAGTTTATTCCTTTAAGAACTACCTGATAAGTATGGCTTTCAACGTGATTTCAAGATTTATGAGGCGGATATAATTCAAGATACTCCTGAGTTAGAACAGTTAGCTAAAACAGATAGTGGAAATCAGAAACAAATCCATTATAATCCAACTTGGAATTACTTTAAGGAACTCCTTAAGCAAACATTACATAGTGAAGAAGGCTCTCGAATCTATGCAAAACAGAAAATCGATGTTGAACCCGTTTTTGGTAGATTGAAGAGTGTTTTTGGCGTGCGCAGAGTGCATGTCAGAGGTAAACAAGCTGTCGCAACAGAGATAGGATTCATCTTTATAAGCATGAATCTCACCAAGTTGTCCAAGAATCTAGCCTCTAAAACATCCACTATTCAAAAACCACACAGTGTTTCTTTCAGCTTGATTATATTCAAGACTGGAATCACTGTGTGGTTTTATTTGGAAGCGAGTTTTTGCCAACCTTTTTCTTTATTCTGTTTCTTCTTGGTTTTCTTCAGCTTTGACAGGTCGAGGTTCATAGGCTCTGATAATTTGAGCGACAACTGGATGGCGAACCACATCCTTGGCTGAGAAATGAACAAAGTCAATTTGGTGAATGTTCTTAAGTTTTTCTTGGGCATCAATCAGACCTGATTTAACATTACGCGGCAGGTCAATCTGGCTAATATCCCCATTGACAATCATTTTTGAATTGAATCCAAGACGTGTCAAGAACATCTTCATCTGCATGATGGTTGTATTTTGCGCTTCATCCAAAATGACAAAGGCATCATCCAAGGTACGTCCACGCATATAGGCCAAAGGTGCAATCTCAATAATTTCTCGCTCCATGAGACGAGTTGTTTGGTCTTTCCCTAAGATCTGATATAAAGCATCATAAACTGGACGAAGATAAGGATCAACCTTTTCCTTGAGATCTCCTGGAAGAAATCCTAAGCTCTCCCCTGCTTCTACTGCTGGACGTGTCAGAATAATACGCTTGACTTGCCCACGCTTGAGGGCTGTCACGGCTAAGGTCACTGCTAGGAAGGTCTTACCTGTTCCTGCAGGCCCAATACCAAAGGTCACATCGTGTTGCTTGACACTATCCACATAAAGCTTTTGACCCAAGGTTTTAACACGAATAGGCTTACCTGTATTATCCTTGATAATTTCTTCTTCATAGAGGGCAACAAACTTATCGATTTCATTATTCTTAACCATGGTAATGGCTGTCACCACATCCGGAGTTCCAACAGTCATTCCACGATTAACCAAGACCATTAAGGCTTGGATAACTTGGCGGGCTTCCTCACAAGCATTCTCTGCTCCCAAGACTTGTACAATCTCTGTACGGGCATGGATGATGACATCTAATTCATCCTCCATCAATCGAAGGTGGCGCTCATTGGACCCAAAAAGATGAAATAGGTCATCTGGATGACTCAGTTGAATATCTATTGAATGTTCCTTCAAACAAAGAACCTCTCTAATCTCTTATTTCGTTTTATCATTTTGTTTTCTTTTAAGTATGAAATAACTTTCAAAAATCCTATCACTCTGACAATTCGTAATGGTAAACGATACTTGCCAAAATAAGTAAAATCCTCATAAAAGATAACTGAATGACTATATTATAGCAAAGAGGCTGAGAAATTACTATCCCCAACCCCATCTAGTAGCCTTAATGTTCTAAATATTCCTGCCAGATACGATCGAAGTCTCCCATATTAAAGGAAAAGCTAGCATGTTCCTCTAAAAAACGACTCACTTGATCGAAATCATCTGTATGTTTCGGAAAGGCGGACTCCTCAAAAGCCAGATCCGCTAAAATTGCTTTGGGACTATTGCTTTTAGGGTTGCGCTCGGTCATCAGCCAAGTATAAAATGATTTTCTCATAAGCCTCCTAAATCAACTCTGTGCCGAACTGATCTTGCTTGATTTTGCCAGCCTTCATCAAACCACCGAGTGCTTTTTTAAATTGACCTTTTGAAATACCGAAAGTGGCCTTGATATCATCTGGTGATGACTTATCATTCAAGGTCATGAAGCCACCATTGCTTTCCAAATAAGTCAAGATCATCTGCGCATCATTTTCCAACATCTCAAAAGAACGTGGTTTTAGAGAAAGGTTAAGAGTACGGTCAACCTCACGGAAACCAATGACACGCGCATCTAGCACTTGCCCCAAACGTGGTTCTGCATAGCGCTCACTTGGATGGATAAATCCAAGCATGTTGTTCTCTGGTAGATAGACAAAAGTTCCTGATAATTTGAGACGGTAAACAATGGCAGGCCAATTTTGATTCTGCATGTTATTGTAGGCAGGACGTGCCAATCGTTGGAAATCTTCCTGATAAGCTAAGATTCCCCAGATACGGTCCTTCTTATCCACTTCTAGACGGATGTATAGACGATCACCCTTCTTAGGCCAGAGCTCTTTAAGTTCAGGAAGAATATCTAGTGACACAACGATTTCCTTGTCTGGTAATCCTGTATCAACAAAAACCCCAAGGTCCTTACGAACCTCTGTTACGGTTCCCCAACCAAATTGTTCCTGAGTTGCAGTCACTTCTGTAGTAGTGAGGCGCAATTTTTGCTTCATATCTGTGTAAGCAAAACCTTTGACCGTATCACCAACTGTATGCTGACCTTCTTCTTTAGCTAGGGCATATGTTTGACCATCCTTTTGAACAAAGTAAAAACGGTCATTTTCATCGATGATGAGTCCAACGATAAAACTTGCAAGATTTGTATTCATATTTCCTTCTTTCGAATAAAACTCAGCCAGCAATGCCAACTGAGTTTTTCTGTTTATTTCTTAGACTTCCAAGATTTCTTTTTCTTTGTTGGCAGTCATTTCGTCGATGTGTTTAACAGCATCGTCTGTTGCTTTTTGAATATCTTTTTCAAGAGTCTTCAATTCGTCTTCAGTGATTTCTTTTGCTTTTTCTTGTTTCTTAGCCTCGTCCATAGCATCACGACGGATATTACGGATAGCAACTTTAGCATTCTCACCAACTTTTTTCACTTCTTTAGCAAGATCACGACGAGTTTCTTCTGTGAGAGCTGGGATTACCAAACGAATAACAGAACCATCGTTAGCTGGTGTGATACCTAGGTCTGAAGCATTCAAAGCACGTTCGATATCTTTCAAAGATGATTTGTCAAATGGTGTTACCAACAAAACACGCGCTTCTGGGATTGTGATAGAAGCAATTTGGTTAAGTGGTGTTTCAACACCATAGTACTCAACGTGGATACGGTCAAGCAAGCTAGCATTAGCGCGGCCAGCACGAATACTTCCAAACTCACGAGCAAGTGAGTGGTGAGATTGGGTCATTCTCTCTTTTGCTTTTTCTACGATTGCGTTTGCCATAATGATTTCTTATTCCTTTTCTTCGATATTATTTGAAACTGTAGTTCCGATATTTTCACCAAATACAACACGTTTAATATTTCCTGGTTGGTTCATGTTGAAAACTACCAAGTCAATATCATTGTCCATTGAAAGTGTTGAAGCTGTTGAGTCCATGATACGGAGACCTTTATTGATCACGTCACGGTGAGTCAACTCTTCAAATTTAACAGCAGTCTTATCCTTTTTAGGATCAGCATTGTAGACACCATCAACCCCATTTTTAGCCATCAAGATAGCGTCCGCTTCAATCTCAGCTGCACGAAGAGCCGCTGTTGTATCTGTTGAGAAGTATGGTGAACCAATTCCCGCACCAAAGATAACAATGCGTCCTTTTTCAAGATGACGAAGGGCACGACCACGAACGTAAGGTTCTGCTACTTGTTGCATGGCAATGGCTGTTTGAACACGTGTATCCACACCAACTTGTTGCAATGAATCTGCCATTACAAGAGCATTCATAACGGTTCCAAGCATTCCTGTATAGTCTGCTTGTACACGATCCATTCCAGCTTCTGCAGCAGGTTCTCCACGCCAGAGATTTCCTCCACCAATAACGAGGGCAATCTCAATACCTAAGTTATGTACTTCTTGAATTTCTTGAGCCATTGCTTGAACTGTTTTGATATCAATTCCGACACCACGTTCGCCAGCAAGGGCCTCACCTGATAACTTAATCAAAATACGTTTATATTTGGGTTCCACCTGACTTCGCTCCTTTATTTTATTCAAACTATTTTATCACATTTTTTGAGAATTTTATAGTCTCATGAGTTATTCTTTGGAAAATTTTAAACGGATAAAAAGTTTTCCAAATCAGCCAGAGCACGCTCTGCAATTTTTTCATAACGAGCCTTCTTATCACGAATGCGGTCGCCTGCCAATTCCTTGATAATTCCGAAATTGACGTTCATTGGTTGGAAGTGTTTACTGTCAGCATGGGTGATATAATGGGCTAGACTGCCAATTGCAGTCGTTTCTGGGAAAATAGCAGGACTTTCTCCCTTGAAAAGACGAGCTGCGTTAATACCAGCTACTAGACCTGATGCCGCTGACTCAACATAGCCTTCCACACCCGTCATCTGACCAGCAAAAAATAGATTTGGCTGTTTCTTAGAACGATAAGTTTGCTCAAGAAGATTTGGTGAATCCATGTAAGAATTACGGTGCATAACTCCATAGCGAACAAACTCTGCGTTTTCGAGACCTGGAATCATTTGGAACACACGCTTCTGCTCTCCCCATTTAAGGTGAGTTTGGAAACCAACGATGTTATAAAGACTACCTGCAGCATTGTCCTGACGAAGCTGAACGACCGCATAAGGAGTTTTAAAGTCTCCATCACGAGGACCTGTGTAATCGTCTGGATACTCCAAACCAACTGGTTTCATAGGACCATAGAGCATGGTTTTGATACCCCGTTTAGCCATGACTTCAATCGGCATACAGCCTTCAAAGTACTTTTCTTTTTCAAAAGAATTTAACGGAGCTTCTTCCGCATTGACCAAGGCTTCATGAAAATCCATAAACTCTTGTTTGGTCATAGGAGCGTTGAGATAGGCTGCTTCTCCCTTATCATAACGAGATTTGAGATAAACCTTGTTCATATCAATCGTATTAACATCCACAATAGGCGCTGCAGCATCGTAGAAATAAAAACCGTCACCGCCATTAAGTGCGTGAATTTTCTCAGCAAGGGCATCACTAGTCAAAGGACCAGTCGCTACAACTGTAATAGCATCCGTTGGCAATTCTGTGATTTCGTCACGTACCACTTTAATCAAGGGATGATTGGCAATTTTTTCAGTGACCATTTGAGAAAAACCATCACGGTCAACCGCAAGTGCACCTCCAGCAGGAACACGGGTTGCTTCTGCTGATTCTAAGATAAGAGAACCTAGGCGACGCATTTCCTCCTTGAGGAGACCTACGGCATTTGTAAGAGCATCCCCACGCAGTGAGTTCGAACAAACTAACTCGGCAAAATTGTCAGTTTTATGCTGAGGTGTTGACTTGACACCACGCATTTCATAAAGTTTAACTGGAATACCACGCTCCGCGATTTGGTAGGCTGCTTCAGAACCTGCCAATCCCGCACCGATAACATTGATATAAGATTGAGACACGACACTAATACCTCTTTGGGTGAAACTTAAGTTCATTACAGAACAAGTCACTAGACTGTTTGACACCCACAAATCTTTCTATTTTTTCTTCTTCTAGTATAACAAAAAAAGGGAAGAAGGCAAACTTCCCTGTTTAGTCATTGGATTGATTGTCTTCCCATTCGTGATAAGCTGCGTATAGCTGGCTTTTGTTCCATTGGTAAATCTTTGCAACTTCCTTAATGGCTTGATTTTTCTTCATGCCTTGCTGGATACGCTCTTGAATTTCAGAAAATAAATCCTCTTCATCCTTATCCTCTACATCCTGACTAGCACCTTCTACAATGAGAAGGCATTCGCCTTTAAGAGGTGTTTCAGAAATACTTTCTAATAACTCATTAATAGTTCCTCGTTGGTATTCTTCAAAGATTTTGGTCAATTCACGAACCAAGACCACCGAGCGATCACCATAGACTTCTAGCATATTCTCCAGTGTATCTGCTACACGGTGAGGAGATTCATAGAAAATCTGAGTTTCCGGATAAGCTTTTTTCGCTTCAAAAAATTGCTTTTGCTGACCTGATTTTCGTGGTAAGAAACCATAAAAAATGTGAGGTTGAGGTGCTAAGCCACTGGCAATCAAGGCAGAAATCCCTGCACTAGCTCCTGGAACTGTGACAACTGCGATATCTTCTTCAATGGCAGCCTTAACCAAATCATGACCTGGGTCAGAAATACTAGGCATCCCTGCATCAGATACTTGGGCAAGATTTTGACCTTGCTTCAACAACTCAATCAAATCAGGAATTTTATCCTTAGCATTATGCTCGTGAAAACTGATTTGTTTGGTTGAAATTTCAAAATGCTTGAGCAAAAGTCCAGTGTTACGAGTATCTTCTGCCGCGATCCAGTCGACCTCGTTCAAGGTCTGAATAGCGCGAAAAGTCATATCATCTAGATTACCGATTGGTGTTGCTACTAGATAAAGCTTGCCATAGGAAGATTGTCCCTTAAAACTCTTTTGAATCTGCATACTTACTCCCTAAATAACAACTCATCACAAAACATACATTCTGCGTCCTGCTCTCGACGTTGACCATAAAAGTCACGGCAAACATGAAAACCGTCCTCATAAATGCGACGGACATTTTCCCTTACATGTTTCGTTTTGGCTGGAGCAGTCTCCTCAACCTCTCCCAAACGTTCTCTCAGTTTATCATTTTCTAATCGAAGTGCTGTATTTTCCTCTACCAAACTCTTGAGATTTTTCTTGATAGCTTCGACGTCTGCCAAGGTTACCAACAATTGCTGTGAAAAGTCATCTAAAGCATCAAATAATTCTTTTTTATTCATTACAGCCCTTTCTATAATCTATCTTCACTTTAATTTTTTTGTAAAACCAGGTATTCCAAAGCGTTTTGAAAGCTAACATTGGCCCGCCACATTTTCCGAGTTTGGACGAGATTTTTCAAAACATTCCGCGCAGAAACATTGAGAACCTCCTGGCCAGCTAATACCTCTAAAACCCTGAGCACTTGATCTTGCTTTTCTTTATCATCAGCCAAACTCGTTAATTTTGCAACCTGCAAATAGGATTCTTTTTTATGGGCTAAAAGCCAAGAAAAGAGGCGTTCACTTTCATCTACCAGTGCCCAAAATCCTGCTTGATGGACAAGCTTATCAGCCTCTACCTGAGATTGACTAAACTGAGCTAATAGCTTGGCTTTATTTTTTACTAAACCAGCCTCTTCAAGCTGTGACATTAAAGTAGAGACATGCTTCTTAAATTGGAAAATCTGTGTCCGACTTCGAATCGTTGGTAACATCTGTTCCTCATCATCAGTCAAAAAGAATATGTAGATTTCGCTCTGTGGTTCTTCAATAACCTTCAAGAGTGAATTTGCAGCATTCACATGCATTTTTTCCGCTTGTTCGATAATAAAGACCTGCCGTTGATTTTCAATACCAGACTGGGCAAATTGTCCAACTAATTCTCGAATACGCTCCGTCTTAATGACTTGATTCAAAGGTTTAATTATAGTCACATCAGGAAGCTCTTCCTGCTCGATCAATTTACAATTCCGACATTTTTCACAAGGAAAAATACCAGTTTTCTCACTACAAAAGAGACATTTAGACAAGAAAAGGGCCATCTCTAAACTTCCAAAATTACCTGAAAAGAGATAGGCGTGATTGAGCTGCCCTTGCTCCAAGATATGAACAAACCGTTCAAATTGTAGAGGCTGACAAGCTCTTAATTGATCTTGTTTCATCTCTTTAATCCCATCCTATCCAAAAGTAGCTGCTGCGTGTTCGCAATCACTTGATCAAGTGGTAGGCTAGCATCGATTTTTACAATGCGGTCTGCTTCCTTTTCCAAAAGAGATAGATAACCCTGACGGACTTTTCGATGTAGATCCAGACCTTCCATGTCCAAACGATTGATCTCCCGATCACTGTTAGCAGCAATACGTGCCAGTCCCTCTTCGACCTCAATATCAAAATAAAGAGTCAAATCAGGTTTCAGTCCATCAGTCGCAAACTCATTAAGCCAATCAATCGCTTCTTTATCTAAACCACGCCCAAATCCCTGATAGGCAACCGAACTGTCAATAAAGCGGTCCATAATAACCAGTTTTCCAGCTGCAAGTGCTGGTAAGACCTTTTCCACCAAGTGTTGTCGACGACTGGCAATATAGAGGAGAAGCTCCGTCTTAGGATCCATTTCAGTATGACTAGGATCTAGAATCACTTCACGAATCTTCTCTCCAATCAAAACCCCGCCTGGTTCACGAGTGCTTAAAACTTCTATTCCCCTATCCTCTAATATAGGGATTAGGGCTTCAAGAACGCTTGTCTTTCCCGCTCCCTCTGGTCCCTCAAGAGAGACTAAAAATCCTTTTGACATGTCTGACTCATTTCTATTTTTCTCTCTTCTATTCTATCAAAAAAATGGGGATTTGTGAAAAGCTTTTTTCATTTCGCTCTTTGTAATAAAAAAGAGGTTGAGTTTTAACTCTCACCTCTTATTTGCCTAATTCTTGAGTTCTTTTGTAGGCTTGGTTGACAGCGTCCATAACGGTTCCTCTAAAAGCATGTTCTTCTAGGCTTGCTACGCCAGCAATGGTCGAACCACCTGGGCTACAAACTTGATCTTTCAAGACTCCAGGATGTTGCTGACTTTCTAGTACCATTTGACCTGCACCAACTACTGTTTGAGCCGCCATTTTCAGAGCCATTTCTCTTGGCAATCCTGTCTGAACTCCTGCATCTGCCAATGCTTCGATAAAAAGATAGACAAAGGCAGGCCCACAACCTGCAAGCCCTGTCGCAGCATCTATTAAACCATCACTTATTTCAACTAACTGGCCAGCCTTGGCTAAAAGTTGACAAAAAAGTTCATTGTCTTCTGGATGACAATTTGCAGACAAGGCATAGCTAATCACTCCTTGACCAATAGCAACAGGTGTATTAGGCATGATGCGAATAATTCGGTGCTGACTTGGAAGAAGACTAGCGAGTTTTTCCAAGGTCAAACCAGCTGCCATAGAAATCAAAAGAAGACTTTCTCGTTTTTCGAGGATGGTCTGATATTGAGTAAGCAGTTCAGAGAATTGAGCTGGCTTTACTCCTAGAAAAATCACATCTGCTTCTGCAAAGATTTCGTCATTGCTAGAAGTCAGACCACCATAATTAGCAATAAAAGCCTCCACCTTGGCTTGACTACGATTAGCAAGGAGAATCTGATGACCAGTTTTTGCTTGCAAGACAGCTTTAGCCAAGCTGGAACCCATATTCCCCAAGCCGATAAATCCAATCTTCATCTCTTACTCCCTTATCTGTCCATCACCAGTAACTACATATTTGTAGCTGGTCAATTCCTTCAAGCCCATTGGACCACGCGCATGCAACTTCTGAGTAGAAATCCCCATTTCACAGCCAAGACCAAATTGGCCTCCATCTGTGAAACGAGTTGAGGCATTGACATAAACCGCTGCAGAGTCTACTTGATCTGTAAAGTAAGTTGCCGCCTCAGCATTTTCAGTCACAACGGCATCCGAATGATGGGTACTGTGGGCTTCAATATGGGCAACCGCTTCTTCTAAACTGCTCACAACCTTAACAGCAAGGACATAGTCTAAAAACTCAGTGTCAAAGTCTTGGGCCTCAGCTGCTTGACCTGAAACAAACTGGCTTGCTTTGCTATCCAAGCGGAATTGAATTGGTTCCAACCCAGCTGCTTTTCGATCGGCAACCAGAACTTGCTCCAAGCGAGGAAGGAAGTTTGCTGCCTTGTCTTGATGAACAAGCAGCACTTCCATGGCATTGCAAACAGAGGGACGACTAGTTTTAGCATTGTTGATGATAGACAGAGCCTTGTCTTCGTCTGCATCCTTATCCACATAGACATGGACAATCCCAGTCCCTGTCTCGATAACAGGTACAATAGCATTTTCAACCACAGCATTGATCAAGCCAGCCCCTCCACGAGGAATAAGGAGGTCTAGATATCCCTTGGCCTTCATCATAGCATAGCTACTTTCACGGCTAGTATCTTCCACCAGTTGAATCACATCTGGGTGAATAGTAGTTGTCTCTAAGCCCTTCTTCATGGCTGTGACAATGGCATGGGCTGTTTGATAGGCATCCTTACCACTACGAAGAACAACCGCATTTCCACTCTTAAGAGCTAAAGCAGCTGCGTCAGACGTCACATTTGGACGGCTTTCATAGATAATACCGATGACCCCCATAGCCACACGTTTCTTGGTGATAACCAAGCCATTTTCAAGCTGACTTGTCTCTAGGACTTCACCAATTGGATCTGGTAAAGCAACCACATCACGAATGCCAGTTGCCATTGCTTGGATACGACTTGCATCCAAATAAAGACGATCCAGCATAACATCTGAGATTTTCCCCTTAGCCGCTTCCATATCGCGAGCATTAGCTGATAAAATCTCCTCAGTAGCTGCCAATAAGTGATCGGCCATAGCTAGCAAGGCTTGGTTTTTCACCTCTTCACTAGCTGTGTTAATCGACTTTTTAACAGCCTGTACCTGTTCAAATTGTTCTTGTGTACTTATCATAGTTTACCTCTAAAATTCTGTAAAGAGTAGTTGGATTTCGGGAGTAATGGAAATCCAGTCATCACGGTGAATCAAGACACCCTTGGCTTTTTGAGATCGAAGGACATCTTTCAGCCCCGATGCACCTAGTTGTACTCTACCTTTTCCAAGTGATTTTCCAGTTTCCTTATCAAAAACAGTAACAATATCGCCATAAGAAAAGTTGCTCTCAACATCTACAACCCCTGATAAAAGGAGACTCTTTCCATGTTGAGAGAGGGCTTCTGCCGCCCCTTTATCAACCCAAATTGCTCCCTGACTTTTGGCATAAAAGGCCAGCCACTGCTTCTGGGTACGAAGTCCCTTTTCCTGTGCAACAAAGTAAGAACCATCCAAAGTCTTCTCTGCCGCCTCTATCATAGCATCAGCTTTCAAGGATGAACAAATATAAACCGGTACTCCTGACTCTGTCGCAATGGTCGCTGCCTTTATCTTAGTCAGCATTCCACCAGTTCCATTAGATGATCCTGATCCACCAGCCATATCAATAATTTCACGATTGATGGTCTCAATTCTCTCCAGACGTTTAGCTCTTGGATCCGAGTTAGGATTACCAGTATAAAGACCGTCTACATCTGTTAAGAGGACCAAAAGATCTGCCTGCACCATTGCAGCTACCTGAGCACTGAGCGTATCATTATCCCCGACCTTGAGCTCATCAATAACGACACTGTCATTTTCATTGATAATCGGAATCGC
Organism: Streptococcus infantis; assembly: GCF_047465035.1. Taxonomy (GTDB): domain Bacteria; phylum Bacillota; class Bacilli; order Lactobacillales; family Streptococcaceae; genus Streptococcus; species Streptococcus infantis_T. The sequence continues at coordinate 97,542 of NZ_JASHAQ010000004.1, read as the reverse complement.
GCCACGATTGAGAAGAACAGATAAAGCTTGATGGGCATTTTTATAACGTCGCTTATCGACAAAATCATCCTGAGTTAGCAAGATTTGCGCTGAAACAATCTGTCTTAAGAGCAAATTGGTTGTATATTCTTCCAGAAGCAATCCTTGACCAACCGCCGCTGAAGCTTGCTTATCCGCAATCTTTGTTGGTCGTTTTTTAAATCCTAAGGCTCCGAAACCTGCTGCAACAGCCCCAGAAGACACCAAAATAAGCTCATGACCTGCTTCATGCAGCATTGCAAGCTGTTGTGTGATAGCTTTTACTTTACTGCGAGATAAACTTCCATCTTTATGTGTCAGGGATGAAGTTCCCACTTTAAATACGATACGCTTATACTTCATATTTTTCTCCAAATTTAATATTTAACCATTTTACCATGATTTTATGAAATTGTAAAAAAGTAACTCTCTCACTTTTGATCGCAAAAAAAGAACCTTGCATAGCAAGATTCTTTTAGTGTCTGACTTAAATAATTGTTCTTCTGGGAACTAAATCGAATTAAGCTTCGATTTCTGTAACCATACCTGAACCAACAGTACGTCCACCCTCACGGATAGAGAATGTAGTACCTTGTTCTACGGCGATTGGGTGGATCAACTCAACGTCGATTGTCACGTTATCACCTGGCATTACCATTTCAGTACCTGCTGGAAGTTCGATTGAACCTGTAACGTCAGTAGTACGGAAGTAGAATTGTGGACGGTAGTTGTTGAAGAATGGAGTGTGACGTCCACCTTCTTCTTTAGTAAGGATGTAAACTTCACCTTTGAATTTAGTGTGTGGGTTGATTGAACCTGGTTTAGCGATAACTTGTCCACGTTCGATTTCGTCACGTTGAACACCACGAAGAAGGACACCTACGTTGTCTCCTGCAAGACCTTCGTCAAGTTGTTTACGGAACATTTCAACACCAGTAACAACTGCTTTTTTAGTTTCTTCTTTGATACCAACGATTTCGATTTCGTCGTTGACACGAACAGTACCACGGTCGATACGTCCTGAAGCAACTGTACCACGTCCAGTGATTGAGAATACGTCTTCGACTGGAAGAAGCAATGGTTTGTCAGTGTCACGTTCTGGTTCTGGAATGTACTCATCAACAGTGTTCATCAATTCCATGATGATGTCTTCGTATTTAGAGTCACCTTCAAGAGCTTTAAGAGCTGAACCTTGGATAACTGGAAGATCGTCACCTGGGAAGTCGTATTCTGAAAGAAGGTCACGGATTTCCATTTCAACCAATTCAAGCAATTCTTCGTCGTCAACCAAGTCGATCTTGTTCATGAAGACGATAAGGTGTTTAACACCAACCTGACGTGAAAGAAGGATGTGCTCACGAGTTTGTGGCATTGGTCCGTCAGTTGAAGCTACTACAAGGATAGCTCCGTCCATTTGAGCGGCACCAGTGATCATGTTTTTAACGTAGTCCGCGTGTCCTGGAGCGTCGATGTGAGCGTAGTGACGTTTTTCAGTTTCGTACTCAACGTGCGCAGTGTTGATTGTGATACCGCGTTCGCGTTCTTCTGGAGCAGCATCGATAGACGCATAGTCTTTAGGTTGGTTAACTGCTGAAGGCAAGCGACGTGCCAAAACAGTTGTGATAGCTGCAGTTAGGGTAGTTTTACCGTGGTCAACGTGTCCGATAGTACCAATGTTAACGTGTGGTTTACTACGATCGTATTTTTCTTTTGCCATTTGAGTAAAAGCCTCCAATAAAATATATTTTATAGATAGACAGTAGGCAATACAGTCTAACTTTCCTTACTATTTTATCAAATTTCAGCTAAATTGCAAGTGTTTTACAAAGTTTTTGTGAATTATTCTTATTCTTGCTCTACTTCCTCTACCAATTGATTTAAAATATCTATAAATAGGCTTATTTTCACAAAAAGCGATAGACCATAAATCAATAACCCAAGTCTGAATTTCCTATATTCAGCCCCGAAAGACTTCAATCATTCAGTTGTTTGTAAAAAAATATGTATTGAAAAATTAAAGTTTCATCATAAGAGATTTGAGAGTTTAAAACCAATAAAAAGTTTGATCAACTACAGCGCCAAAGATACAATGATCAAAAAAAGGTCGGGATTTTTTATCCCGACATCTTTATTCTGATAGATGTTTCTTAACTTCTTGTGCTTCCTTATGATTTTCATACAGTCGCGCTAAGAATTTAGCAATCTCTTTTAAAATGGAATAGGTTGGAACAGCAACAATCATCCCAATCACACCATAAATATTACTTGATAATAAAAGCAAGACTAAAATAGTAATCGGGTGAACCTTCATAACCCCACCCACAATACGTGGATATAAAATATTTCCATCAACTTGCTGAATAATCAACATATAAATGACAGCAATAATCATTTTATGAGGATCGGTGAAGAGATTTGAGATGATCATTGGAATCAAGCCAATGCTTGGTCCTACATACGGAATCAAATTAGCCAATCCAGAAAAAATGGCGAAGACCAAGGCATATCTTAGACCAATCACACTATAACCGATAAAAGCTAAACATCCAATAATAACTGCATCTATAGACACTCCACTAATGTAACGAGAAATAGTTGTATTTAGGTTTGTCAATAAACCAGATATGTTCAATTTATCTCGTTTTAATATAGTTCTTTCTAGCATGGGTAAAAATTTATGCCCATCAAGTAATAAGTAAATCAAGAAAACTGGTGTCATGATGATAATCAATACAGTGCTTACGAGTGCAGATAGAACACTTCCAACACTATTTGTCACACTGTTCAAGATATTTTGCAAAATATCAACATAAGAGAGGTTCAGTTGCTGAATAGTTTGTTGGATATCTAGATTTTGCTGGGCTGGATGTTTTGATAACTCAATGACTAAATCTTGAAGACGACCGTAAATGTTTTGACTCGAGTAAATTAAGCTACTTAACTGATTAATCAAAATCGGCAGCAGATAAACAAAACTAAGTACGAGTGCACAAACTAAGGCACAAAGGGTTAACAAAATCCCAATGATTCGATTGATTTTACATTCCTTCTCTAAAAAGATAACAATTGGGTTGGTTAGATAATACAAAAATCCTCCCAGTAAAAAAGGAATCATGATTGTATTTGCAACACTGACAAAGGGTGTAATAATAGCACCCATTTCTTTCCATAGATAGAAAATTAAGGTTATTAGTAGAATTTCAGTTGTCCAGAAGAATAGTTTGTTTCTCCGAAACATAGGCCACCTCCTCTTTTCCCTATTTTACCATATTTCAAAAAAGATTGATAGCCTTCATCATAAAAACAAGAATATTTTTTGTCTTTATGATAGAATAAAGTTACTATGAAGAAATTATTTTTAACATTAATCACGCTTATTTCATTTGGTTCTGCTACTACTGTTTTTGCTCAGGATTTTGATGTCGCAGCAAAACATGCCATCGCTGTTGAGGCTAACAGTGGTAAGATTTTGTATGAAAAAGATGCGACCCAACCGGTTGAAATTGCCTCTATCAGTAAACTACTTACCGTTTACCTAGTATATGAAGCTCTAGAGCAAGGCAAAATCACTCTTTCTACTCCTGTAGAAATCTCAGATTATCCTTACCAGCTCACTACTAATTCTGAAGCGAGTAACGTTCCTATGGAAGCTCGTAACTACACAGTTGAGGAATTGCTAGAAGCTACTCTGGTATCCAGTGCTAACAGTGCAGCCATTGCCCTAGCTGAAAAAATTGCTGGCTCTGAAAAAGACTTCGTTGATATGATGAAGGCCAAACTACTGGAATGGGGGATTCAAGATGCTACCCTCGTCAATACAACTGGTCTTAACAATGAAACTCTTGGGAATAATATCTATCCTGGTTCTAAGAAAGATGATGAAAATAAATTGAGCGCTTATGATGTTGCTGTCGTTGCTCGCAACCTCATCCTCAAGTATCCTCAGGTCTTAGAAATCACCAAGAAACCTTCTTCGACTTTCGCTGGTATGACCATTAATTCTACTAACTATATGTTGGAGGGAATGCCTGCCTATCGTGGGGGTGTTGATGGACTTAAAACTGGTACGACTGATAAGGCTGGAGCATCCTTTGTAGGTACTACAGTCGAAAAAGGAATGCGTATCATTACTGTTGTTTTAAATGCTGACAACCAAGATACCAATCCATATGCACGCTTTACAGCTACTTCTTCTCTCTTAGATTATATTTCCTCTACCTTTGCTCTCCAGACCATCGTCAAGCAGGGTGAAAGTTATGAGGATAGTAAAAGTCCTGTTTTAGATGGAAAAGATGACACAGTCACAGCGGTCGCAAAAGAAGATATCAAAATTGTTCAACGTTTGGGCAGTCGAGCTCAATCAACTATTACCTATACTGCTGATACTACTGAACATACTGCACCACTTGAAGCAGGAACAGTTGTTGGCCATCTCACTTATGAAGATAAAGATCTAGTCGGGCAAGGTTACATCACTACTGACAAACCTAACTTTGAAATGGTTGCAGAAAAAAATGTTGACAAAGCCTTTTTCTTAAAAGTTTGGTGGAATCGATTTGTTCGATTTGTAAACGAAAAGTTATAAAAAAATCGCGAAATTCGCGATTTTTTCTTTATTCATTTTCAGCTAGAGTTGAATGTTTATAGCCATAAGTAAAGTAGATAAGAATTCCAATTAACAAGGCAATTCCAAATGCCATCCATGTTTCAAGGGTATACTGAAGCATAAATGAAAGGCAGATTAGAATAGACAAGATTGGTAAAAAAGGAACCAGGGGAGTTTTGAACTCGCCCTCTTTTGGCATACCCTTATCTTTTCTCAATTTGATGATCCCATAGGCTAGGAGAATAAGATAGGCTAAGGTGCAGATATTGAGAAAGGCTGCAATACTTGCAAGTGGGAAGATCCCAGCTGCAATTGCTGAAACAACACCAGTTAAGATAGTTGCATTCTTTGGAACGCGACTAGTCTTGGTCACTTCTTTAAAACTTTGAGGCAAGAGTCCATCACGGGCTAAACTATAGATCATTCGTGACAAGGCGTAGGTCATTGAAATACATACCGTAATCAAGGTAAAAATCGCAACAAGTGAAACATAGTTAGCTGCCCAACCAATACCGATATTTCTCAAAGCGAAGGCTACTGCATCATCTACATTGAGGTTGCTATAATGAACAATCCCTGTCAATACTAGAGTGACTAGTGCATAAAGTATAGTTACAATAGTTAAGGATAAAACAATTCCACGCGGTACATTCTTCTGGGGGCTTTGAATTTCATCAACTGCCATTGAAATGGATTCAAACCCTAAAAACCCAAAGAACATGAGTGAAGCTCCTGCCATAATCCCAGTGCTTCCACCATAAATCTGACCAAAGCCAAATGGTGCAAAGTCTGCCCAATTTTCAGGTTTAATGTACCAGATTCCAACTAAGATGAATAGTGCAAGAGCAGAGAATTTTAAAACTACTAAAATGGAATTAAATCGAAGCGCAGCCTTCGAATTCAATAAGACCAGTCCCGTAACGAGGACGAGAACTAGAATTGGCAGGAGGTCAAGATAGGTCCCTTGCTCTGGATTAAAGGTCCCATTTAATGCTTGCGGCATTGAGATTCCATAGTTACTAAGCAAACCTTTAAAATAGGCCGCCCAACCAGAAGCAACACCTGAAACTGCTGTCATAAATTCCATAATGGTTAACCAACCAGCTATCCAGGCTGGAAATTCTCCCAAAATTGCATATAAATAACTATATGCTCCACCCGTTGCAGGAACACGAGAAGCAAATTCTGCAAAAAAGAGAGCAGATAAGGATACACAGATAGCAGAAATTACAATCGATACCACAAGGGCAGGTCCTGCTAGTGTTGCTGCAGCTGTTCCTGTAATGGTAAAGATACCTGTTCCTACCATGGCACCAATCCCCAAGAGAATTAAGTCCCATAATTTTAAATGGCGATGCATTTCTGTCTTACCTAGACTAACGTCTTTGGTTCTAAAAATATTCATCATTCATCTCCCACTTTATGTGATTGTATTATTTTACCATACAAAAGACTTTTTGTGAATATTTATTAGCATCTTTCATCAAAAAAACTGAGAGTGGGACAGAAATCGGTAATTCGTTAGAATACGATTTCGTCGTTCCACCTCCCCACAGTTGAGTAGGGCTGTAAAAGCTGATGAAATCAGCGTAGTAGAGCCCACTCAACCACTGCGTCTTGCTCGACAATCCAAAGACAATTGAGAGGCTAGGACTTTTGTCCCAGCCTCAGTTTCTGTTCATAAAGTTTATCCGACTGATCCTTCCATCTCGTAGCTAATCAAGCGGTTGAGCTCAACTGCGTATTCCATTGGAAGTTCTTTTGTGAAGGGCTCTACAAATCCCATAACGATCATCTCAGTTGCCTCAGATTCTGACAAACCACGGCTCATGAGGTAATAGAGTTGTTCTTCTGAAATCTTAGAAACCTTAGCTTCGTGCTCCAAAGCAACTTGCGAGTTGTGAATTTCATTAAACGGAATGGTATCTGATGCTGACAAGTCATCCATGATAATGGTATCACACTCGATGTGAGAAACAGATTTCTTAGAGTTCTTGTTAAAGGTTACTTGTCCACGGTAGTCAACCTTTCCTCCACCTTTAGCGATGGATTTAGAAACGATAGACGAGCTTGTATGTGGAGCGTTGTGGATCATCTTAGCACCCGTGTCTTGGTGTTGCCCAGCATTAGCAAAGGCGATAGAGAGCATGGTACCACGCGCTCCTTCTCCATCTAGATAAACAGATGGGTATTTCATGGTTGTTTTAGCACCCAAGTTACCATCAATCCACTCAACAGTCGCATCTTTCAAAGCCTTGGCACGTTTTGTTACCAAGTTATAAACGTTGTCAGACCAGTTTTGAATAGTAGTATAACGCATATAAGCTCCGTCCAAGGCAAAGATTTCTACGATGGCAGCGTGCAAGCTATTGCTTGAATAAGTTGGTGCTGTACATCCTTCTACGTAGTGGACGCTTGCTCCTTCATCAACGATAATCAAGGTACGTTCGAACTGACCTGTATTTTCGTTGTTGATACGGAAGTAGGTTTGAAGTGGAATATCTACCTTGACACCTTTTGGCACGTAGATAAAGGTTCCACCCGACCATACCGCTGAGTTGAGGGCAGCCAACTTGTTATCTGTCGGCGGTACCAACTTAGCAAAGTATTGTTTAAACAAGTCTGGGTATTCCTTGAGGGCAGAATCCGTATCTGTAAAGATAATACCCAATTTCTGGAACTCTTCCTTCATGTTGTGGTAAACCACTTCTGACTCGTACTGGGCAGAGGCTCCTGCTAGATAAGCACGCTCAGCTTCTGGAATCCCGATACGTTCAAAGGTTTCTTTAATCTTTTCAGGAACGTCATCCCAAGAACGAGCTGGTTTATCAGATGGTTTTTGGTAGTAAATCAAGTCATCAAAATCAATCTCTGACAAGTCTGCTCCCCAAGTTTGCATGGGCATTTTTTTGAAGGTTTCATAAGACTTCAAACGGAACTCTAACATCCACTCAGGCTCTCCCTTTGCAGCTGATAGCTCACGAATGACATCTTCATTCAATCCTTTTCCTGTCGATAGGACAGGCTCTACATCATCATGGAAACCAAATTTATATTCACCAAGATCAATTGGTTTTGGTTCTACTCTTTCTTCAGCCATAATATCCTTTCTTTCATTCTTCATTTCTACTGATTCATAAGACAAAAGAAACTTGTCTTACTAATTTTCTTGATTTTCAATTGTTTTCTTTAGGGCGTTCCAAGCTAGGGTTGCACACTTAATTCGTTGAGGGAATTTGGCAACACCTGACAAGAAAGCAGCATCACCAAGACTATCTTGTCTGTCATCTTTTTGCCCTTGAACCATTTCAGAAAAAATAGTTGCAAGTTCTAAAATTTCTTGTTTGGTTTTTCCTAAAACTGCATCTGTCATCATGCTAGCAGAGGCAGTTGAGATAGTACAACCTGAGTTTAGAAAAGCGATATCCTCCAAGCGGTCATCTGCATCAAACTTGACGGAGAGATTGATCACATCCCCACAGGTTGGATTGTTGAGACTGATTTGTTCAGCGTCTTCTAACTTCCCTTGGTGATGTGGATTTTTCGAATGGTCCGCTACCACTGCCATATAAAGGCTATCTAGTTTAGAAAGTGCCATTGAAAAACTCCTTTGTCTTTTGTAAGGCATCTACTAGCTTATCGCAATCTGCCTTGGTATTGTAGATATAAAAACTTGCACGAGCTGTTGCTGGAACTTCCAAATACTGGAGCAAAGGTTGAGCGCAATGGTGTCCGGCCCGAACTGCTACTCCTTCATAATCCAGAGCAGTAGCGAGATCGTGAGGGTGAAGATCACCTAGGTTAAAGGCAATAACACCTGAACGTTGAGCCAAATCTTGCGAACCGTATATGGTCAATTCCTCAATTGCCTGCAATTTTGGATAGACGTATGCGATCAATTCTTGTTCATGGGCTTCAATGGCATCCATACCGATGTTTTCTAGATAATCCACTGCTGCTGCCAGTCCGATAGCACCTGCCATATTAGGAGTTCCAGCCTCAAATTTCCAAGGCAATTCCTTCCAACTAGCAGTTTGCTCATAGACGAAATCAATCATCTCACCGCCAAATTCTACTGGTGACATTTGTTCCAGATACTTTTCTTTCCCATAAAGGACACCGATACCAGTCGGACCAGCCATCTTGTGACCTGAAAAGGCAAAGAAGTCCACATCCAAGTCCTGGACATCAATATTCATATGGGGTGTAGACTGAGCACCATCCACCACCATGATGGCTCCAACTTCATGAGCCATTTGCGTGATTTCTTTGATAGGATTTACTACTCCAAGAACATTGGAAGCATGAGCTAGCGAGACAAACTTAACTTTATCTGTTAATTTAGCTCGCAAGTCATCCATATCCAAGGCACCGTCCTTGAGATAAACATAAACAAGCTCAGCCCCAGCCTTACGGCAAGCTTCCTGCCAAGGAATGATGTTGGAATGGTGTTCCATGACTGAAATCAAGACCTGGTCTCCCTCAGTCAAGATTTCCTCAGCGAAGCGTGCCACCCAGTTGAGACTAGTTGTGGTACCTCTGGTAAAGAGAATTTCCTTTGTCGACCCCGCGTTGATGAACTTACGAACAGTTTCACGAGCAGCTTCGTAGGATGCTGTCGCACGTTCAGCTAAAGTATGAACCCCACGGTGAACATTGGCATTATCCTGCTTATAGTAGCGATTAATGGCTTCCAGAACTGCTAATGGTTTTTGTGTCGTCGCAGCATTATCCAAATAAACCAGAGGTTCGTCATTGACAATCTGGTCTAAAATCGGAAAATCCTTGCGAATCGCTTCTACATCTAACATAGGCTTCCCCTTAGCGTTTTGACAATTTTTCTTCGATGGTTGCAATCATTTCATCGCGAACTTCCTTAACTGGAATCTCAACAATAACAGATCCAAGGAAACTACGAACAACCAAACGTTCTGCAGTTGCCTTGTCCAAGCCACGGCTCATGAGGTAGTACATGTCTTCTGGATCTACTTGTCCGATAGAAGCCGCGTGACCTGCAGTAACGTCATTTTCATCAATCAAAAGAATCGGGTTGGCATCTGAACGCGCTTGGTCTGAAAGCATGAGAACACGACTCTCTTGTTGCGCATCTGCTCCCTTGGCACCCTTGATAATGTGGCCGATACCGTTGAAAGTTAAAGTTGCTTTTTCAAGAATAACCCCATGTTGGAGGATATTTCCGATTGAGTTGCAACCATAGTTAGTCACTCGTGTATCAATCCCTTGTACCTGACGACCACTTGATAGGGCAACGACCTTAAGATCTGCATGGCTACCATTACCAATCAAGTCACTATCAAAGTCTGCAACGACGTTTCCTTCGTTCATGACACCGATAGCCCAGTCAATATTTGCATCGTTGCCCAATTTACCACGGCGGCTAATGTAGGCAGTGACGTTCTCACCTAGTCGGTCAATCGCTGCAAACTTCACTTGCGCGCCTGAACGAGCAATCACTTCTACTGTGATGTTAGCAGTTGCTTTAGCACTACCTTGGCCACGTGACTCTAAACGTTCAAGGTAACTAATCTTACTGTTTTTACCAGCGATGATTAGAATATGCTTGTTAAATGGTACATCACTGTCGCTGTCTTGGTAGAAAATACCTTCAATTGGTTCTGTGATTTCCACGTTATCAGGGATATAGAGAACCGCACCACTGTTAAAGTAGGCTGTATGGTAGGCTGCTAATTTATCATCATCGTATTTAACAGATGACATGAAGAATTCCTCAATAAGCTCTGGAATTTCTTCTAAAGCTGAGTGGAAGTCTGTAAAGACCACTCCTTGTTCAGCCAACTCAACTGGTGTTTGTTCAAAAACAGTTTGGGTTCCTACTTGCACCAACTTCAAGTGATTATCTAGAGCTGTGAAGTCAGGAACATTTGCTGATGGCTCACTTTCTGTAATCGTTCCATCACCCAGATTCCAACGGTGAAATTTGACACGCTCAATGACTGGCAATTCCAAACTTTCAATCTTGTCAAAAGCTTTTTGACGGAGGTCAGCCAACCAGCTTGGTTCAGCGTGCATTTCTGAAAAAAGTTTAATAGTTTCTTTAGTCATTTACTTCTCCTAAAAGATACGAGGGAATTACAATTCTTCCTTGTAGTCATAGCCAAGTTCTTCAGCTAGTTTCGCGTATCCTTCACGTTCCAAGCGTGCAGCCAATTCTGGACCACCAGAAAGAACAACACGACCTTCCATCATGACGTGTACCACATCAGGTGTGATGTAGTTCAAAAGACGTTGGTAGTGAGTGATAATCATAGCACCAAAACCTTCACCACGCATAGCATTAACACCTTTAGAAACAACTTTAAGAGCGTCAATATCAAGACCAGAGTCAATCTCATCCAAAAGGGCAAAAGTTGGTTCCAACATCAAAAGCTGAAGAATTTCATTACGTTTTTTCTCACCACCAGAGAAACCTTCGTTGAGGTAACGCTCTGCCATTTCTTCTTTCATGTTAAGCAATTCCATTTTTTCGTCTAGCTTAGTGATAAACTCACGAACTGAAATTTTCTCATCATCTTCTTTACCAGCATTCATGGCTGCACGAAGAAACTCAGCATTGGTAATCCCAGGAATTTCAGATGGGTATTGCATAGCAAGGAAAAGTCCCATACGCGCACGCTCATCCACTTCCAACTCAAGGATATTTACACCGTCAAACAAGACTTCACCTTTGGTTACTTCATAGTTTGGGTTTCCCATGATAGCGGCAGAAAGAGTTGATTTACCAGTACCATTCGGTCCCATAATAGCGGCAATTTCTCCTGTTTTCAGGGTCAGATTAACCCCTTTTAAAATTTCTTTTCCTTCAATCTCAACGTGAAGATCTTTGATCTCTAATACTGACATGATAGTTCCTTTCTTTTCAATCCGTTTTACCATTTTCGCTAGAAAATTGTCCTTAGTTTTCTAGTAAAAAACGATAAAATATCAATAAATATACTTTAATAGTATAACAAAAAAAAGCCTAAAAGGCTTTAATTTTGTCTAGAAGCTGAGGGTTACTTCTTTCCACGAAAATGATCATCTATAGCGTTGACAATTTTACCTATAATATAGCTGACTCTAAAATTTCTTAGGATTAAAATAGCCCAAAGCAAGGCCACGATATACCGTTGCTCCATGATGGATTCATTAAAAAAATAAGTCTCGGCAGCAGTAAACAAGCCCATAATTATAAATTGTTGTCTGTTCATCGTATTATGTTACAAAATCCTTTTAATCTTCTGCTATGGTCACTTTATCCGCTAGAAATTCAAATCCTTGAGGAAGGACAGATTCTTCAACTTCTTCCTTAATCGGTTGACCTTGAGACGATTTAGCCTTCGCTGAGAAATCAGCTCTGACTTCTTTCCACTCTTCCATGGAAATAGCAAGAATCTCTGGTGAAAATCCCGCTGCTTGACTGAGTATATTGCCAAACATGGTGTTGAGATTATCACGTTTCATGGTCTGACCAGCATTGAAGTTAGACTCAAATGCAAGAATCGCATGGTGCTCATTAGCCGCAACAGGTTGAGAACCAACTAAAAGTGCCTTATCAGGACCTGACAAGCTTTCAATAACTTCACCCCAAGCATTTTGAAGACGAATTAGATTGTGACGGGCTAAATCAGGATTTTCAACAGCTTCTTGAAGAATAGACTGAACCTTATTACGATCTACACGATAAATTGACTTGCTGTTAACTGGACGACTCGGTGTTGGTGTAGTCTGCTTAGGACTCGTATTAACATTTGCCAGAGCCTGTTTCAATCGCGCAACTTCTTCTCTAAGTGAGGCTAATTCTCCACTTGTATCATCTGATAATGTTGGTTTTGAATCTATCTCTGCCAAACGAATGGTCATCATTTCAGCATAAATCTTAGGCTGTAAGCTAGCCTTGATATCAGCTAAACTACTTGTCGCAATTCCAATCATTTCAAACAAAACAGCCTGTGAAAGACCTAGGTTATCCTTAAAGAGATCACTATGGTGAGTATTCTCCCCACCAGTTTGGACAATCAAAATATCCCGAAGATACTGCAACAAATCCGTTACAAATCGTGTCATGCTTTTTCCGTTATCAAAAATCAAATTAAGATTTTCCAAAGCACGAATCACATCTTTTTGTGCCAAGGCAGCCACATAATTATCCAAAGCACTTAGACTAATAGTCCCCGTAATTTCCTCAGAAACAGCTGTTGTTAATCTAGCATCTTGAGTCAAGCTCAATGCTTGGTCTAAAATGGACAAAGCATCCCGCATACCACCTTCGGCCCTACGAGCGATAATCTCAACAGCTTCAATTTCATAAGCAATCCCTTCCTTCTCTAAAATATGGAAGATATGATCTCGAATATCCTGAGTTCTAATAGATTTGAACTCGAAGCGTTGAACACGAGACAAAATGGTTGCAGGAATCTTATGTAGCTCTGTCGTTGCTAAGATAAAAACAACATTAGGAGTTGGTTCTTCAAGAGTTTTCAAAAGGGCATTGAAGGCTCCAGTTGAAAGCATATGAACCTCATCAATGATATAGACCTTATACTGAGCTATACTTGGAGCATAGGTTGATTTATCACGGATATCACGAATTTCATCCACCCCATTGTTAGAGGCCGCGTCCATTTCAATAACGTCTTCCAAGCTACCGTCTGTCACCGCCTGACAGATATAACAGTTATTACAAGGTTCTCCTCCCTCTTGATTAGGGCAGTTCATAGCCTTGGCAAAAATTTTGGCTACGCTAGTTTTTCCAGTTCCACGAGGCCCTGAAAAAAGATAAGCATGGCTGATCTTTTCCTGCTCTACAGCTTGTTTCAGAGTTTTTGCAACAATTTCTTGGCCTACTAACTGTGAAAATGTTTGACTTCTATATTTTCGATAAAGGGCCTGATACATTACGCTTTCTCCTCAAACATTGAAAAATTCCATTCGGTTTTCTCTAACAAAATAGCAACAAACTCTTCTAGATATTTCTGATCCAACTCATCATAATCATCAACAAGAGATGAATCTAAATCTAGAACTCCCAAAAGACGTCCCTCTTTAACCATCGGCACAACAATTTCACTCCGAGCACTACTATCGCAAGAAATATAGTTTGGATAGGTTTTTACATCACCAACAATAACTGTTTGACGGCTACCTGCCGATTCGCCACAAACACCTTTTCCAAGAGCGATTCGTACACATGAAACTCCACCTTGAAAGGGTCCCAAGATCAGTTCATTCCCATCAAATAGATAGAAACCTGCAAAAACAGTATTGGGAAAGCTTGTTTTTAGCAAAGCACTAGCATTAGAAAGATTAGCCAACACATTGGGCTCTCCTTCTAAAAGATAAGAGAGCTGTTCATTTATTATTTGATAAAGTGATTCTTTTTCTGAATATAACATAAAACCATTATATCAAAAAATGCTAGTAGAAAAAAGAAAAATCCCTTGTTTTAAAAACAAAGGATTTTATTCAAATTCGAATGGATTAAAGTTCGATGTCCCCGAACAAGTCAGCCATTGAGAATCCTGTTTGAGTTTCAGGAAGTTCAAAATCACGTTTTTCTTGACGTCTTGGACGACGTGGACGTGGAGCGCGTTTTTCTTCTTTTTGTCCTTCTTCTTGAGCTGGACGTTCTTCAAGAGCTTTGATAGAAAGAGATACACGTTCTGCATCAGCGTTAACTTCAAGAACTTTAACAGTAACTTCTTGACCAACTTTAAGAGCTTCTTTTGGATTTTCAATACGTTTGTGTGAAATTTGTGATACGTGAACAAGTCCATCAATACCTGGCAATACTTCAACAAATGCACCGAAGTCAGTCAAACGTTTAACTGTACCTTCTACAACATCACCTTTAGCCAATTTTTGCTCAACGCCATCCCATGGTCCAGGTGTTGTAGCTTTAAGTGAAAGTGATACACGTCCTTCTTCTTCGTTAAGATCAAGGATTTTCACTTCAACTTCTTCACCAACAGTTACAACTGATTTTGGTGAAACGTTACGTTCGTGTGACAATTCAGTCAAGTGAACCAAACCGTCAACACCACCAAGGTCGATGAAAGCACCGAAGCTTGTGATACGTGCAACTTTACCAGTTACAACATCACCAACAGCCAATTTACCAAATACTTCAGCACGAGCTGCTGCAGTTGCTGCTTCTACAACTTCACGACGTGAAAGGATGAAGCGGTTTTCTTTAGGATCAACTTCTTTGATTTTAGCATCAAACTCTTGACCTACAAAACGCTCAGTGTTACGTACAAAACGAGTATCCAACATTGAAGCTGGGATAAATCCACGTACACCTTCAAATTCTACTGAAAGTCCACCCTTAACAGCGCGAGTTCCTTTAACTGTAACAACTTCTTCTTCGCGTCCTACAAGTTTGTCCCATGCTTTGCGAGCTTCAAGGCGTTTTTTAGATACAAGGTATGTTACTGTATCAGTATCTTTACCAACTACTTGACGAAGTACAAGAACATCCAATACTTCACCTACTTTTACAAAGTCATTGATATCTGCATCGCGATCGTTTGTCAATTCGCGAAGAGTCAAGACACCTTCAACACCAGTTCCAGAGATTGCAACGTTAGCTTGAGTAGCATCAACTGTCAATACTTCAGCACTAACAACATCACCTGGCTCAACTTGGCTAACGCTATTTAGCAAATCTTCAAATTCGTTCATCTAAAAAATCCTCCAACAATCAAGTTTTTCTTAAACTTGACATACTTATAATTTTTTCCTAAGCACCCGCAAAGACATGTTATATCGTTCACGTCCTTCAATTATAAAAATAAAATACCCTAAGATATTTTTCTTTTTATCCTTGAATTTATTACCTAAGAACTGGGGTAGCTGGATTCGAACCAACGCATGAGGGAGTCAAAGTCCCTTGCCTTACCGCTTGGCTATACCCCAAAAGTGAAATGGAGAGAGAGGGATTCGAACCCCCGAACCCGAAGGAGCGGATTTACAGTCCGCCGCGTTTAGCCTCTTCGCTATCTCTCCAATGTTCAACAAAAACTATTATATCATGAAAATTTACAAAAAACAAGCTTTATTTTGCTAAATTATAGTTTTCAATCAAAATTTCCACAGCTTTTTCAAGTTTTTTATAAAAACTATCGACATTTCCATTCTTTATGATCGCAAATTGATTATCTAGTTCAGCAATTTCACCAATAACCTTTTTACCAATCGTTAAAGTATACCCTTCATACTTTTCTTTACCAACTAAAACAGTTGCGTCTGTTAATTGAATTTCAATTTTTTTATCTTTTTTACTCATACGATACCTCTTTTCACTCTTCCTATTGTACAAGAAATTTAAAAAACTGGCAAGAAAAAACTCTTTATCAAGACAACCTTGATAAAGAGTTTTTGTGACAAAATCTAATTTTTTAATCTAGTGAAGACTCATCGTTAGTGGGTTGTACCACCCACTAATTTTATGTCCTTATCTTTATAATCTACGATAGCACCAATCGCAGCTTCGATACCTCTGACGATATCAGTTAAATTCATAGATGCTGTATTAGGTTTATTGATCACCTGTTCTGTCATATAAGGAATATGCATAAAACCTGCTCTCATATCGGAAAATTTCTTATCCGCTAAATAGAGAGCCTGGTACATCAGATGATTACAAACAAAGGTTCCCGCTGTATTGGAAACTGTAGCTGGTAGCCCTTCCTCTTTTATGGCTTGTACCATTGCTTTGATAGGGAGTGTGCTAAAATAGGCAGCTTCTCCATCTAGTCGAATAGGTGTATCTATCGGCTGATTTCCTTGGTTATCAGGAATTCTAGCATCATCTTGGTTGATGGCAACACGCTCAGGAGTTAGACTAGCTCTTCCTCCTGCTTGTCCGATGCAAAGCACCGCATCTGGCTGAAAGCGGACGATTGCTGTTTCTAATACCTCTGCTGCTTTATAAAAGACTGTTGGGATTTCTACCCAATGAATTTCAGCTCCATGAATCTCTTTCGGTAATAATTTAACAGCTTCCAGAGCTGGATTGAGCTTTTCACCACCAAAAGGATCAAAACCTGTTACTAATATTTTCATTTTATTTCCTTTGCTAAAACGCCAAAAAGTACATCAAAAATACGTGGATGATAATCATGATAATAGCTACTCCTACTTGCGCTTTGATGACCCCATTTGGATCTTTCATATCCAGAAGAGCTGCCGGTAAAGCATTGAAGTTAGCTGCCATAGGAGTCAATAAGGTTCCACAGCACCCTGCCGTCATTGCTAGAGCAGCGGCTACAATTGGATCAGCTCCTAAGGCAAATACAAAGGGAACTCCAATTCCAGCAGTAATAACAGTAAAGGCAGCAAAGGCGTTACCCATTATCATGGAGAATAAAACCATCCCAAGGACATAAGCCACTACACCCAAAAAACGACTGCCCGATGGAACTAAACCACTTATCAAGTGAGAAATCAGGTCTCCAACTCCTGCTACGGTAAATATTGCCCCTAAAGCACCCAAAAGTTGAGGCACAATCCCACTAGTTGAGACTTGTTGCACCATGCGATTGTTTTCTGCTAACAAACTTCTAGGAGAACTCTTGGTAATCAATAAAAGAGAGATGGTTGCGAAAAATGCAGCAAGACTGATAGCAATCTTACTAAACTCAGGGATCATTTTTGCTAATACCAAAGCAATCAAAGCCATTAACATGACTGGAATAAAAATTTTATTCTTTAGTCGTTTAGCTTCAATGTTTGCCTTGACTTCATCCAGAGACGGTAAGGTTCCGATACGAACCTGTTTAAAGAGAGTTAGCAGGGCCAATAGCACTACAATAACTCCAATACAGACAGAAGGTAGATAGGAACCACCAATAAAACTGATGCCCAATAAAGCCCAAAACCCAGCCGTTCCAAAGCGAACTGGGTTTGTTTTATCTTTATAGCTACAATAAGCCGTATGAAGGAATTGACAACCAATCACAATATAGGTCAACTCTAATAACTGTCTTGCTAGATTGGTCATTCATCTTTTCCTTTACTAACCTTATTTGCTAGCAGTTTTCTATCAAACAGGTAATTGTAAATCCCAACTATAAATAGGGCAATTCCTGCAACTATAAGCGAAGCTGAAGCAATTCCTGCATAATTACTTTCGTAACCTAATTGGTCCAGTGTGCCCCCTATCAAGAGGACACCGCCTGCACCAACGAAAGTGTTTTGAGCAAAGAAATTTGCAAAATTATCATTTGCTGCTGCACGCGCTTTTAGCGCTTCGCTCTCCTGCTCCGTTAATTTTCTACCTAATTGTAACTCTGCTGCTGCTTGTCCCATGGGTTGAACCAAAGGCC
Source organism: Streptococcus infantis (assembly GCF_047465035.1). Classification (GTDB taxonomy): domain Bacteria; phylum Bacillota; class Bacilli; order Lactobacillales; family Streptococcaceae; genus Streptococcus; species Streptococcus infantis_T. Next base: position 79,572 of record NZ_JASHAQ010000004.1, on the reverse strand, counting down.
TTACAAACTGCGGATGTCCTCCAAGACGAATGGCAAAGAAGCTATCGAGTTCCCGAAAAAAGAAATACACTGTATAAAAACTTCCTACGGTCAGACCTTTAATCTTTTGAATCAAGTCAATCGAACGTTGCTTGAGGCCAAAAGTTTCAGATAAACCTACCAGTGGCAAGGTTACCATAAAAATCGTAAGAACTCGTTGATTACTAAATTCTTTTCCCAAAATTTCCAAGAATTCAACAAGAGAAACTCCAGAAACTAGAGCTGTAACTAAACTAGCTAAGACTACCGTTGCGATTGTATCTAACTTATAGATAAAACCAACCACAATGATAAGTATCCCTATTAGTTTAATCCATTCCATATAGGCCCCTTTATTCCAAAAATACTAGTCTGTTTTATTTGACATGACTTTCTAATTCTTTTTGGTATTTATTGTTTGATTCCAATTTTTCTTTTTGCCATTTTTCAAGAGCTGCTTGATATTCTTTAGCAGATACAATCTCTTTTTGCAATTTCATTCCCTTGAAGATGTATGGATCACCCTTAATACCTACTTGTGAGTATGGTTTAGAGAATGGAACGACGTTGCTGACAACTGGTGAACCACCTGATGAAGCTGTTGGCATCAAGAGAGAACTATCAGTGAGCCAAGCTTGCGCTTTAGCATATTTTTCATATCTCTTATCTAAGTCATTTTTCTCAGAAACTGCATCATCCAAGAGTTTCTTATATTCGTCCAAACCTAGTTGAGCTACTACTTCCTTATCTTTTCCTTTAGTAATACCAAGGTGTTTCATAGCAGAACCGGTCTTAGGATCCATGATATTGAGATAACTTGCTGGGTCTTGATAGCTTGGAGCCCATCCAGTACTGTTCAAGTCATAGTCTTTTTGAGCAGGAACACGCGCTTGAGATGTAATGCTTTCTTTCTCGTTATCAGTCATCTGAAGGACATCGATCACGACATTTTCTGAACCAAGAGTTGACTCGATTGATTGTTTAAAGGAATTGCTTTGTTGAACGGCAATGGTATCTGTCTGTTCAACTGGGACATCTAAGTGAATTGGGAAGGTTACACCTTTTGCTTCCAACTCTTTCTTAGCTTTTTCAAATGAAGCTTTGGCTTTGTCAGGATTGTAGATGGTATCTTTTCCGTCAACGAGCTCAACACCTTTCCATTGGTCTCCATAGTTGACCAATTCTTTTTGAGCGATATCACCAAAGTTTTTGCCACCAGATTGTACAAAGTTATCTGGTACTAAGCTGTTACGAATAATCTTGTCCGCACCATCTTCACCATTGAGCTGGGCAGCATAAGAATGACGGTTGAAGGCAAAGTTGATGGCTTGACGGAAGTCCTTGTTCAACATTGCTTCTTTTGTAGAAGTTTTCTGTTCTTCACTTGTTTTCGCTGTCTTATTGAAAGATTGACGGTTTACGTTAAAGGTAAAGTAGTAACTAGTTGAATCCTGTGGACTATATGTAATTTTATCCCCGTATTGTTCCAAAGTAGAAGCAAAGTTTGAGCTACTTGGGAAGAGACGAGCTGTTGTGTAAACACCCGAAGAGAAGCTACGGATCAAGGATTCTTGGTCTGATCCATCATAGTAAGTTAATTTAACTTTCTCGATTTTAACCTTCTCTTTATCCCAATAATTTGGGTTCTTTTCATATTCGATTAAAGATTTTGAAGTCAATGTCTTCAAAATATATGGACCGTTATAAAGAATACCAGCTGGACTGACCGTTCCATAATTTTTACCAGAAGCTTTGAGGAATTCTTCATTTACTGGCAACATAGTTGCTGAAGTTACTTTTGAATTCCAGAAAGTTTCAGGTGCGTTTAGAGTGTACTCAACAGTATAATCATCCACTGCCTTAACTCCAACTGTTGAGAAGTCGTTCGTCTCACCAGTCATATATTCATTCAAGCCCTTAATTGAGTTTTGAATAAGAGTGACACCGTCTGATTTGCCATCAGCTACGTGTTTCAACCCTGTAACAAAATCATGCGCAGTTACTTCAGCGTATTCTTCACCTTCTGACGTGTACCATTTAACCCCTTTACGAAGTTTATAAGTATAAGTCAAACCGTCTTGTGAGACACTCCAATCCTCAGCGAGGGAAGGAATCAAATTCCCATATTCATCGTTTTCCAACAAACCGTCAACGACATTACCGATGATATCAGTTGTTGAAGTACGAGTTGCGATACTGTAGTCCAAAGATGATGGGTCTACTCCATAGACATAAGAGAAAGTTGTAGGCGCATCTGCTTCCTTGTCAGCTTTCCCACAAGCTACAAGAAGAACTGCTGTACTCAGGACCACTCCTGCTGTTAACATCCACTTTTTCGTTTTCATAAAGAACTCCTTTAATATTTTTTAATCTACTTTTACAATCCAACCTTCTGGTGCTTCAATATCACCAAATTGGATACCTGTCAATTCATCGTATAGTTTACGAGTCACTGGACCAACCTCTGTCTCACTGTAGAAAACGTGGAAGTCATCACCGTGTTGGATTCCCCCAATAGGTGAGATAACTGCCGCAGTACCGCAGGCACCTGCTTCTACAAATCGATCAAGACTATCAATTGGTACATCCCCCTCAACAGGTTTCAAGCCCAAACGATGCTCTGCCAAGTAAAGCAATGAGTACTTGGTAATGGATGGCAAGATTGATGGACTCAATGGGGTTACAAACTCATTATCAGCTGTAATTCCAAAGAAGTTTGCTGAACCGACTTCTTCAATCTTTGTATGAGTTGAAGGGTCTAGATAAATAACATCTGAGAAATGACGGGATTTAGCCAATTTCCCTGGCAAGAGACTGGCTGCATAGTTACCACCGACCTTGGCAGCCCCTGTTCCATTTGGTGCAGCACGGTCATACTCATCTTGAATCAAGAAGTTTGTTGGAACCAATCCACCCTTAAAGTAATTTCCAACTGGCATAGCAAAGATGGTAAAAGTATACTCCTCAGCTGGTTTTACCCCAATGATATCTCCAACACCAATCAAGAGTGGACGAAGGTAAAGGGTTCCACCAGTTCCATAAGGTGGTACATATTCCTCATTAGCACGAACAACGGCTTTACAAGCCTCTACAAACATTTCTGTTGGAACTTGTGGCATCAAGAGACGATCACAGGTACGTTGCAGACGTTTAGCATTTTCATCTGGACGGAAGAGTTGAATACTGCCATCCTTTGTACGATAGGCTTTCAATCCTTCAAATGCTTGTTGTCCATAGTGAAGGCTTGGAGATGATTCTGAGATATGCAAGGTTGCATCTTCTGTTAATTCTCCTTGAGTCCATTGTCCATCTTTAAAATAAGCGATATAACGATAAGGTAGTTTCATATAGGAAAAACCGAGATTTTCCCAATCAATCGTAACTGTCATGACAATCTCCTTTATTCTAATCAGGCTTTGTGTTCTATTCTACACTATTCTCCTAAAAATTCAAGTATTATTTGTAATTTTCTGAAAATTTTACTTATAAAAAATCAGTCACTAGGACCGATTTTTAATTTTCTTTGATTTCTTTAAAGATTTCTTTGAGATAAGCATCAAAAACTTCTTCATCAGAAATGCTATCTGAGATAAAGCTTCCATTGCTTGTACGTTCTGATAGATTCAAATCTTGTAGGATTGATTCGTAAATCGTTCCATTATTTGATTGAATCACAAGCGTTTGTTCTCCATCTTCTACTTCTGTACTAAAGAGATCTCCAACAAATCCTTGTTCTGAGACCGCTCCAGCCAAGAATACGCGATGGGGTTTACTCTTTAATTCTCTCAAGACTTGAAGACCACGATTGGCACGACTGGTTGCTGGAATTTCCTCTATTGAAACACGTTTCAAGCTTCCACGTTGCGTTAAAAGATAGAAAGAAGATGTATTGCAGATAAAGGCTGCTTGTATCACATCATCTGCTTTGAGATTCATGGCTTTGACCCCTGCAGCTTTGGCACCGATAACTGGCACTTCTTCGATGTTAAAGCGGAGGGCATAACCGTTTCGACTGATCAACAGAACATCATCCAATTTAATCGGAGCTACTGCTACAATCTGGTCAGTATCGTCTTTCAACTTAGCGTACTTGACAGATTTAGAACGATAGGTTCTCCATGGAGAGAATTCTTTGCGTTCTACCCGTTTGATTTGTCCAAGGCGAGTCGCTGCAAAGTAGGTCGTCGCATCGTCAAACTGATCCACCACTTCGACGTAAAGTACTTCTTCAGTGGTTTCAAAGTTTGTAATAGACTGGCTCAGATGCTCCCCGATATCCTTCCAACGAATGTCTGCCAATTCATGGATAGGACGGTAGATGACATTTCCAAGAGTCGTGAACATCAAGAGATGCTGGGTTGTCTTGGCAGATTGAACAAAGATCAAACGATCATCATCACGCTTGCCAATTTCTTCCAGCGTTGAAGCTGCAAAGGAACGAGGGCTAGTACGCTTGATATAACCTGCCCTAGTCACGCTGACATAAGTATCTTCTTCAGCGATAAGACTTGCTGTATCAATCTCAATGACTTTTGCTGTATTTTCTAAAGTACTCAATCGAGGTGTCGCAAATTTCTTCTTAACCTCACGAAGCTCTTTTTTCATGAGATTGTACATTGTTCGTTCGTCACCAATGATAGCTGCAAGCATAGCAATCTTTTCACGAAGTTCTGCTTCTTCTTCCTGCAAGACAACCACGTCTGTATTGGTCAAGCGGTAAAGTTGCAAGGTTACAATAGCCTCAGCCTGCTCTTCTGTAAAATCATAGCTGACCTTAAGGTTTTCCTTTGCATCAGCCTTATTCTCAGAAGCACGGATAAGAGCAATGACTTCGTCCAAAATCGAAATAACACGAATCAAACCTTCCACAATATGGAGACGTTTTTCAGCCTTTTCCTTATCAAAGCGAGAACGCGCCAAGATCACTTCACGACGGTGGGCAATATAGCTAGACAAAATTGGCACAATTCCAACCTGACGAGGTGTGAAATTGTCAATCGCCACCATGTTGAAGTTGTAATTGATTTGCAAGTCAGTATACTTGAAAAGGTAGTTGAGAACGAGCTCAGTGTTTGCATCTTTCTTTAGCTCGATAGCGATACGAAGACCATCACGGTCAGACTCGTCACGAACCTCAGCAATGCCTGCCACCTTGTTATTGACACGAACTTCATCAATTTTCTTGACCAAGTTAGCCTTATTAATTTCATAAGGAATCTCAGTGACAACGATTTGCTCCTTACCACCTTTAAGCTTCTCAATTTCTGTCTTAGAACGAACAACCACGCGCCCTTTACCAGTTTCATAGGCCTTTTTGATCTCGTCACGACCTTGGATAATCGCTCCTGTAGGAAAGTCTGGTCCAGGCAAGAATTCCATCAACTTATCAACCTTGGCAGTTGGGTGATCAATCATGTAGACTGTCGCATCAATAACTTCAGCCAAATTATGTGGTGGAATATCTGTGGCATAACCAGCTGAAATACCTGTAGAACCATTGACCAAAAGATTCGGAAAAGCTGCTGGCAAGACAGTTGGCTCTTTCTCCGTATCGTCAAAGTTCCAAGCAAAGGGAACTGTCTTTTTCTCGATATCCTGAAGGAGATAGCCTGCAATCTCAGACAAACGAGCCTCTGTATAACGCATAGCCGCAGGTGGATCTCCGTCCATAGAACCGTTGTTACCATGCATTTCAACTAGAATCTCACGGTTCTTCCAGTCCTGAGACATACGAACCATAGCATCATAGATAGAAGAATCCCCGTGTGGGTGGAAATTACCCATGATGTTCCCGACAGACTTAGCCGATTTACGGTAGCTCTTGTCAAAGGTATTGCCATCTTTATTCATCGAATAAAGAATACGACGTTGAACCGGCTTCAAGCCATCACGAATATCTGGCAAAGCACGATCTTGAATAATGTATTTGGAGTAGCGACCAAAGCGCTCTCCCATGATGTCCTCTAAGGACATATTTTGGATATTACTCATATAGGATACAAAGCCCGTAAAATGCAAAGTGAAAATAGGAAATTCTTACAGCGAGCGATGCTCACAAGAGAATTTATCTTTTTCAAACAGCATTTAGGGCGTGTTCAACTCCTTTCAAAGAATGTAGAGTAGTTTTTATGGAAAAGTTGTTCAGTCACTATAAATAACCAAACGATCCTTTCTGTAGTTTAAAGTTTTGAATTGTGTTCTTTATTTTCTTAGTGATTTAGAAGGTTTTCCTCAGCATATCTCATCATCTTCTCAGCCACTTCCTTATCATAATCAAAGTCCATCTTTTGAGCAAGATATTGAGCTTCTTGATGGAAAAGTTGCATCGTAGCAAACAATGACTGAGTAAGTTTCTCTACACTTGAGAAATCAAGAAGAGCAGAGAATTCCTTCTCCTTCTCAATTGGCAAGTAGTTGAAGAGATACTTGTAATTTTTACCAATGTCGACAGCACCTCCATCACTTGCTACCTGCCAAGCTAAGATTTTCAAGAGTTCTTGCTGACAAATACCGTAGAGATGGTCCGTTGCATAAATGACTTGCTTACGACAAATTCCTTTGACAACGTAGGCTGACACCCACCAAAATTCATTGCAGACTTTTTCAAACTCTATCGCACTAGCTGGATGTATCCAGAAACGCTCTGGACTTGTAGTATAGGACTCAAACAAGCCCTTCTCGTCTACTAAAACTGTATAACCAGCTTCGCTATCTACCCATTCTTGGATGTGGTCTTTTGGGCAAAGGGTTAGATCAATCCTATTGCCATCTTCAAAAAGCATCAGATAAAGTCGACGGTTGCCTAGGACATTATGTTGCTCAATGATAGGTTTGCCAAAGGAGTCCAGCCAAGATAAATCTGTAATCAGCTCTTCCAAATTCTCTACAACATAGACTACGTCATAGTCTTGAAATTCATCTTTTGAGGCTTTTGTGTCAGTCCGTGAACCAGACATGGCGACAGCGTTGACTTGGAGCACTTTTGCGGTTTGAAAAATTAAATCAAGCATTTGGGGTTCAGTTCTCATGGGGATACCTGTTTTTCATTTGATAATCCTGTATATTAGCATACTATTTCTCAAGTTAAAATAGTTAATCAATTATAAAAGATTTAGCTATCCTTCTCTCAAAGTTTTTAATTTCGACAAAATTCTAGCTTCATCCAAGCCCAGAATAACAAACAAGGATGAAGTGTAGATATTATCGTACCATTGTTCTAGTTTCTCATTAGTCATATCAAGATGATATTGTTTAGCATTGTTATGTCTTAGCCCAAAATTATTATACATTTCAAAAAGCTTTTCAAACGCAATAATCTTTTGATTATTAACCTTGAACACCTCCTTTAATTCCTCAGAATTATTCAGTTCTTTTCTTAATGGCTCAAGGTAGTTCGCTAAAGAAATAAGTATTTCTTTCTTACGCTGAACATTTCCTTTATTTGCAAAATGATTATATTCTAAAACCTTTATCGCATCTTGAATACTCGTTTCAGATACAATCTGAGAAACTTCTGAGGCATAAACATTCTTTTCAACGATGATTTGACGACCACTTCCTAAAGTAAGAAACTCATGATTCGATAATTCTAGAACTCTGTTGATATTTTCTCTAACAGCATACACATCATTCCTTAAAAAGGGATGACTCGGGTTTATAATCGACAACATATCATTTAAAAGCTCAGCAAAAATAAAAAGTTTTTCTAATTCATTATCCGCTTGAGATAAGCAAAACTTTAAGAACTCATCAAAATCTATAAAAGTTCTACGATTTTGATAATTAAGAAATTTATGATTTAGTTCCTCTAACAATCCATTCGATAACAAAATACAGAGATTATCAAATTCCGTGCTCGGGTTAAAATTCATACCATCTAAGATTTCAAAATAATTTTTTCTAACCATCAGAAAACAGTACTCTCTTCCAATGTAAACTTGACATTATCTTCAATCCACTTACGACGTGGTTCGACCTTATCACCCATTAAGACATTGACGCGACGTTCTGCGCGTGCTAAGTCTTCAATCGTGACACGAATGAGAGTTCGAGTTTCTGGATTCATAGTTGTTTCCCAGAGCTGGTCCGCATTCATTTCACCAAGCCCCTTGTAGCGTTGAAGGGTAGCTCCTTTACCGAACTGCTTACGGAGTTCCTCTAGTTCTCCGTCTGTCCAAGCATAAGCCACTTCTTCTTTCTTGCCTTTACCTTTTGACATCTTATAAAGAGGCGGAAGGGCGATATAGACATGTCCTGCCTCGACTAGTGGACGCATGTAGCGATAAAAGAAGGTTAAGAGAAGGGTTTGAATGTGGGCACCATCGGTGTCCGCATCGGTCATGATAATGATCTTGTCATAGTTAGCATCTTCAAGGGAGAAATCTGCCCCAACACCAGCACCGATGGTATAAATCATGGTGTTGATTTCTTCGTTTTTGAGGATATCTGCCATCTTGGCCTTGGCTGTATTGATGACCTTACCACGAAGAGGCAAAATAGCCTGAAACTTGCGGTCACGACCTTGTTTGGCAGAACCACCGGCAGAATCTCCCTCGACCAGGTAGAGTTCGTTCTTGGCTGGATTTTTAGACTGGGCTGGCGTTAATTTACCAGAAAGTAATCCCTTGTCTTTCTTATTCTTTTTGCCATTTCGGCTCTCGTCACGCGCTTTACGTGCTGCTTCACGGGCATCGCGAGCCTTGATAGCCTTGCGAATAAGATTTGAAGCTAATTCTCCATTTTCCATGAGGAAGAAGGTTAACTTATCAGCCACAATCCCATCTACAACGGGACGAGCTAGTGGACTTCCTAGTTTGTCCTTGGTCTGTCCTTCAAATTGCAAATGTTCTTCAGGAACCAAGATAGAAAGAACAGCTGATAAACCTTCACGGTAATCTGATCCTTCAAGGTTTTTATCTTTTTCTTTGAGAAGGCCAGTTTTTCGCGCATAGTCATTCATGACTTTGGTAATGGCAGACTTGAGTCCTGTCTCATGCGTTCCACCGTCTTTGGTACGGACGTTATTAACAAAGGACAAGATGTTATCTGAAAATCCATCATTATACTGGAGGGCTACTTCTACTTGAAAACCATTATCTTCCCCTTCAAAATATAGGACAGGCGTCAAGGTTTCCTTGTCTTCATTGAGGTAAGAAACAAAGTCTTGTACCCCATTCTCATAATGGAATTCAATTGCTTCGTCTGTTCGCTTATCCGTTAATGACAAGGTTACATTTTTCAAAAGAAAGGCTGACTCATTGAGACGCTCTGAAATGGTATGGTACTTAAAGTCTGTCGTGGAAAAGATACTAGCATCTGGCATGAAGGTAACTTTAGTACCTGTCTTAGATTTTGGTGCAGTCCCAACCTTTTTTAGAGTGGTAACTGGCTTGCCTCCATTTTCAAAACGCTGTTTATAAACTGTCCCATCACGAGTAATTTCTACCTCTAACCAACTAGAGAGGGCATTGACGACAGAAGATCCAACCCCGTGGAGACCTCCTGATGTCTTATAACCACCCTGTCCAAATTTTCCTCCGGCATGAAGGATGGTAAAGATAACCTCAACTGTTGGAATGCCCATAGCATGCATACCAGTCGGCATCCCACGTCCGTGGTCTTGAACCGTTAAACTTCCGTCTTTATTAATGGTCACATCAATGCGGTCACCAAAACCAGACAGGGCTTCATCGACCGCATTATCGACGATTTCCCAGACTAGGTGGTGGAGACCAGCACCATCGGTCGAACCGATATACATCCCTGGACGTTTTCGGACCGCATCCAACCCTTCTAGCACCTGAATGGCGTCATCATTATAATTGTTAATATTGATTTCCTTTTTTGACACAAGGAACCTCCTATTCGTTCATCTTTACTATTTTACAGGTTTTCTAGGGATTTTGCAAAATTTTTCTAATTGAGCAGGTTTGAACTCAATTGTTTATTCTTCAAAAAAAGAAACCAAGACGAGAGTCTCAGTTTTCTTTTCCTTTAACTTGACTTGTTGCAATATCTTCACCAAACCATTTTTGGCTAATTTCTTGGAATTTTCCATCTTGATACAATTCCACAAAAGCTTGATTCAAATTTGCTAACAAGGTCTTATCTGCTGGTCTTACTCCAACTGCAAAAGACTCACTCTCAAAACCAGCTGGGAAAATCTCATAGAGGTCTAAAATCCCTTCCGTTTTAAGATAATAATTAGCGTAAACACGGTCAATTAAAAGAGCATCAATCCGATCATTTTGCAGGTCAATCAAGGCTTCTGTAAAACTTTGATATTGGTTTGCCTTCTTATCTTTTACAATATTTTTTAAGAGTTCCGGTTGAGCTTCAAAATCTATATAACCAGAGGAACCTGCTTGGGCTCCCAAAATCTTATCTTTCATATCCGAAACCGACTGGATATTTTGCGATTTTTTTGAGACGAGAACCTGCTGATTCTCCATATAAGGAATGGTAAAAGCAACCTTTTCACGGCGTTCATCAGTCGCTGAATATCCATTCCAGATAGCATCAATAGTGCCGTTTTGAAGTTCTGTTTCCTTCATGTCCCAATCAATGGGTTGAAACTGTACCTTGAAACCAAGTTTCTCAGAAACAGCCTGGGCTAAATCAATGTCAAATCCAGCATATTGTCCATTCTTTTCTTCAAAGCCCATGGGAACAAAGGTATTGTCAAATCCAATGGTTATCGTGCCTTGTTTTTGGTATTTGTTCCAATTATCGACTTTGGGAACACTAGCTTTTTGTGTGCATCCTACCAGGAAAAAAGCAAGTAAGAATACCAAAACAAGTGTGATTTTCTTTCGATTCATAGATACCTCCTACTTAGGATCTACTTTGAGAATCTGGTCAGCTATATTCTCTGCAAACTGGAGATCGTGAGTCACAACAATCTGAGTCATGCCTAATTCTCGATTTTGTAGAATCAGTTTTTCAACCTCAAGACGCAACTCAGGGTCAAGGGCTGAAGTTGGTTCATCATACCCAATCACTTCAGGATCTATCATCATAGCGCGTGCTAAGGCAACCCGTTGCTTTTGACCACCAGATAAGGAATAAGGATAGGCATCTGCATGAGCTTCGAGACCCAGACGAGCTAACAAGTCGACTGCCTTCTTCTTGGCATCTGCTTCAGACATCCCCATAGTTTTGATGGGTGACAAAATCAAGTTCTCCATAACGGATAAGTGAGGAAAAAGCTGAAAATCTTGAAACACAAAACCTAATAAGTGGCGCTTTTCAAGTTCATCCAAAGGTAGGGATTCTCCATTATAAAAAATCTCTCCTGAATCAATGGTTTCTAGTCCAGCTAACATTCTAAGCAAGGTAGTCTTCCCACCACCAGAAGGTCCAACGATGGCCAAAATTTGCTTTTCAGGAATTGTTAAACTGAAATTGGATAAAATTTCTTTTTTTCCAAATTTTTTGCTGATATTTTTTAACTCTAACATGGATATTCTCCTATCTATAGTAGCTAAACTTTTTCTCAAGTTTCTTAGCTATAATCGTAACAATACCAATCATGAGAAGATAGATAGCTCCTGCTAGAAACATTGGAATCAAGCTCGCATCACGATTGGCTGCAGTACGACTGGCTAGGATTAAATCTGAAATACCGAGTGCATAGACCAGAGAAGTATCTTTAACCAAACTCATAACCTCGTTAAATACACTTGGTAAGACAATCTTAGTGACCTGAGGCAAGATGATATAGCGAACGGTATCAAAAGGTTTCAATTTCAAGACCTTAGCTGCTTCATATTGTCCCTGAGGAATGGTTGCAATCCCTCCACGGAATATTTCTGCAAAGTAGGCTGCATAATTAAGCGTAAAAGCAATAATAGCTGCTGGCACCCGATCTAGTCGAATCCCGATACTTGGGAGAACATAGTAGATAAAAATCAACTGTAGGAGCAAGGGGGTTCCACGCATTATCCAGATGTAAATGTCAATTATATAATGGAGGGGTTTCCAATGAACCTGTAAACAAAAGGCAATGATGATACCTAGAGGGATTGAAAAGAGCAAGACCAGTACAAAGACCTGTAAAGTCATTGTCGCACCGCTCAATAAACTTGGTAATATCTCGAATAAATAAGACATAATCCACCTCCTAAAAATAATTGTTCCTATTATAGCATAAATAAACATAAACACAAGATATTTCTGAAATTTTCATGAATTTCCAATCTTTCATAGTCAGATTCTGTAGAAAAATCACTATTTTTATCGAAAATTTCACTTCTTATTTTATTTCTTAGATAAATAGTTCAGATGTCACAATTCCAGACAAGATTCCTTCCGTTTCTCGTCAATTTCATGGTATAATAGATGCATGATGACAATAGTATTATTAATTTCTGCCTATCTGTTGGGTTCCATCCCTTCAGGACTTTGGATTGGACTAGCCTTCTTTAAGATAAATTTACGTGAACATGGTTCCGGCAATACTGGAACAACCAATACCTTCCGTATTTTAGGTAAAAAAGCGGGTATGGCAACCTTCGTAATTGACTTTTTTAAGGGAACCTTGGCAACTCTGCTTCCCCTTATCTTCCATGTACAAGGAATCTCTCCTCTAATTTTTGGTCTCTTAGCCGTAATTGGGCATACTTTCCCAATTTTTGCTGGATTTAAGGGAGGTAAGGCTGTCGCAACCAGTGCTGGAGTCATTTTCGGATTTGCTCCTGCATTTTGCCTCTATCTAGCAGTAGTCTTCTTTGGAACCCTATATCTAGGAAGCATGATTTCTCTCTCTAGTGTTACTGCTGCCTTTGCTGCTGTTTTGGGAGCTCTAGTTTTTCCACTCTTCGGCTTTATCTTAAGTAATTACGATCTCCTCTTCACTCTTATTATCATAGCACTCGCAGGAATTGTAATCATACGTCATAAGGATAATATCAATCGTATTCAAAACAAAACTGAGAACCTAGTTCCTTGGGGGCTAAATCTCACCCATCAAAACCCTAAAAAATAGAGAAGATGATGGGATATAAAAATGAAGTTTTCGCCAGATTTTCATTTCAAACACTAAAAAACGAGGTCGGGATTTTTCCCAGCCTCGTTTGTGTTTATTTAGATTTGATATAGTTGATACCATCCGCCTTCGGCGCAACAGCTTTTCCAAAGAAGGCTGCTAGGACGACGATGGTCAAAAGGTATGGTGCAATCTGCAAGTAAACAGTTGGAACTCCTTGTAAGAAAGGAAGTTGTGAACCAATAACTGCCAAACTCTGTGATAGTCCGAAGAAGAGACTTGAAAGCATAGCTCCTACAGGATTCCACTTCCCAAAGATCATAGCTGCAAGAGCGATAAATCCTGGTCCTACAATCGTTGTAACTGAAAAGTTGACGGAAATTGACTGAGCATAGATAGCTCCTCCGATTCCCCCAAGGAAACCTGAAATCACAACACCCAAATATCTCATCTTGTAGACATTGATTCCCAATGTATCAGCTGCTTGTGGATGTTCACCAACTGAACGAAGGCGAAGTCCAAAGCGTGTTTTGAAAAGGATAAACCATGCTAAGAATGAGAAAGCAATTGCAAGGTAACCAAGTAAACTGGTTGACTTGAAGAAGATATCTCCTAGAAATGGAATATTGGCTAAGACTGGGAAATCAAAACGTCCAAAGGTTTGAACCAAGTTGTCCGTTTGCCCCTTGTTATAGAGGACTTTTACCAAGAAAACAGCCAAGGCGGGCGCCATCAAGTTTAGCACAGTACCACTGACAACATGGTCAGCACGGAAATGAACTGTAGCAACTGCGTGAATGAGCGAGAAGATAGCTCCGACTAATCCACCAACTAGAAGAGCCAACCAAGGAGTCGCTGCTCCTAAATCTTGAGCAAATTCAAGGTTAAAAACAACTCCAGAAAAGGCACCCATGACCATGATTCCTTCAAGACCAACGTTAACAACTCCACCACGTTCAGAGAAAACTCCTCCGATACTTGTGAAAATAAGTGGTGCTGAGTAAATCAACATTGAAGAAACCATAAGGGTTAACATTGTTGTAATCGACATCCTTATTTACCTCCTTTAAGTTGTTTTCTTGGTTTGACAAAGCGTTCGATGATGTAATGAACACTGACAAAGAAGATAATTGAGGCTGTAACGATACTTACAAGCTCAGATGGCACTTGAGCAGCATTCATACCAGGTGCTCCAACTTGAAGTACTCCGAACAAGAAGGCTGCAAATAGAATTCCAATCGGTGAGTTTGCAGCGAGTAGACTAACCGCCATTCCGTTAAAGCCGATCGCCAATGATGAACCTTGGACATAAACGTTTTGGAAGGTACCAAGTCCTTCTACAGCTCCACCTAGACCTGCAAGAGCCCCTGAGATAATCATTGATAGAATAATGGTGCGTTTAGCTGAAATACCTGCGTATTCAGAAGCATTTGGATTGAGACCAACTGCACGGATTTCAAAACCGAGAGTTGTCTTCTTAAGCAAGAACCAGATTACTGCAACTGCAATGATGGCAAAGAAAATCCCAATATTCATACGAGAGTTACCTGTTAACTCAGCAAGCCAAGGTGTTTGATAAGTTGCGTTTGCACTTACTCTAATTGATGAGTCAGTACTTTGCATGATATCTTTAGGGAAAGAGTGGATAAAGGCATTACTTGTATAGAGAACAATATAGTTCATCATGATGGTTACGATGACTTCAGATGTTCCAAGATAGGCTCTTAAAATACCGGGAATGGCACCAACGATTCCTCCAGCCACCAGCGCAATGACAACTGTCGCAAGAATCAACAATGGACGTGGCAAATCTGGATTTGAAAGAGCGAACCAGCCACTCATAACCCAACCAGCGAGTGCTTGTCCTGGAAGACCAACGTTAAAGAAGCCAGCACGACTCGCAACTGCAAATCCAAGAGCAATCAAGACTAATGGCCCCATTGCACGGAAGATTTCACCAATACCACGAACACTACCAAAGGCTGTGTAGAACAACTCTTCATAACCCCAAATAGCATCATAGCCAAAAATCCACATGACGATGGCCCCAAGCAAGATTCCAAGAATAACAGAAATCAAGGGAACCGAAATTTGTTGTAATTTTTTAGACATCACTCTTCTCCTTTTTCCAATTCACCACCAGCCATCAAGACACCAAGTTCTTGCTTGTTGGTTGTTTCTGGCGTTACAATCCCTTGAATCTTACCATCATGGATAACAGCGATTCTATCTGAGACATTTAGAATCTCATCTAGTTCAAAGCTGACTACAAGGACAGCTTTCCCATTATCACGTTCTTGAATCAAGCGTTTGTGAATGTACTCAATAGCACCGACGTCCAAACCACGAGTTGGTTGGCTGACGATGAGGAGATCCGGATTTCGATCAATCTCCCGAGCGATGATTGCTTTTTGTTGATTTCCTCCAGAAAGGGCAGAAGCTGGAACAATCTCACTAGCAGCACGAACATCAAACTCCTGCATTAATTTTTTCGCATAGTCAATGATATTCGTATAATTTAAAATTCCCTTCTTGCTAAGAGGTTCTTTATAGTAGGTTTGAAGAGCGATATTTTCAGAAATCATCATTTCCAAAACCAAGCCATCACGGTGACGGTCTTCCGGAACGTGACCAACGCTCAGTTCAGTAATTTGACGTGGATGCAATCCTACAATGGACTGACCTTTCAATTCCACACTACCAGACTCAATCTTACGAAGTCCTGTGATAGCTTGGATCAATTCAGACTGACCATTCCCATCAATTCCGGCAATTCCGACAATCTCACCAGCTCGAACATCGAGTGAAAGATTTTTAACAGCAGGAACGCCACGGTTTTCATTAACAAGCAAGTCTTTGATGGAAAGAACGACTTCTTTAGGTTGAGGTGCTTGCTTCTCAGTTTTGAAGGAAACAGAACGTCCCACCATCATTTCTGCCAAGTCAGCATTAGTTGCACCAGCAATCTCAACTGTTTCGATTGATTTCCCACGACGGATAACTGTAACGCGGTCAGAAACTGCACGAATTTCATCTAACTTGTGGGTAATCAAGATAATTGATTTGCCTTCTTTGACCAAGTTCTTCATGATAGCCATCAACTCATCGATTTCTGATGGTGTTAAAACGGCAGTCGGTTCGTCAAAGATAAGAATATCGGCACCACGATAAAGTGTCTTCAAAATTTCAACACGTTGTTGAGCACCAACAGAGATATCTGCTACTTTGGCAGAAGGATCCACAGCTAGTCCATAACGCTCTGATAGTTCGTTAATTTCTCGAGTTGCTCGAGCAATATCTAGAACACCATTTTTGGTTAATTCGCTTCCCAAAATGATATTTTCAGCAACAGTGAAAGCCTCTACCAACATAAAGTGCTGGTGAACCATCCCAATCCCTAGGCTAGCGGCTTTTGATGGAGAGTCTAGTTTCACAACTTGACCGTTAACCACAATTTCACCACTAGTTGGTTCTAGAAGCCCTGCAAGCATGTTCATAAGAGTGGACTTACCAGCTCCATTTTCTCCTAAAAGTGCATGAATTTCACCTTTACGAAGTTCAAGGTTAATCTTGTCGTTAGCGACAAATTCACCAAAAACTTTGGTAATTTCACGCATCTCAATGACATTTTCGTGTGCCATGTGCTCTTCCTTTCAGAGTTTTATTTTGTTTCAATAAAACCTGCTAAAAAATCTTAACAAGCTCTATTGAGACAAAACAATTTGTCTCAATTCTTAAAGAAGCGGCCACAGGCCGCTCCCCTAAGAAATGACTTTCATCCATTATTTTTCAGGAACTTTTACACTTCCATCAAGGATTTTAGCTTTTGCATCTTCAACAGCTTTTTTACCTTCTTCAGAAAGGTTAGTTGTTACTAGATCAACCCCTTTATCCTTCAATGAGTAAACGATCACTTGACCGCCAGGGAATTCACCTTTTTCAGTTTTGTTTGCGATATCTTGAACTGTTGTTCCGACTTGTTTCAAAGTAGAAGCAAGTACGAAGTTTGATTCTTTACCATCTTTAGAAGTGTATTTACCTTCTTCAACTTGGTCACGGTCTACACCGATAACCCAAACTTTTTCGCCTTCGTTTTTGCTTTCATTCAAAGATTTAGCTTCTGAGAAGACACCTGCACCAGTACCACCAGCTGCTTGGTAGATTACGTCTGCACCTGCAGCGTATTGAGCTGCAGCGATTGTTTTACCTTTAGCGGCATCACCAAATGAACCAGCGTAGTCTACTTGTACTTTGATAGATGGGTCAACTGACTCAACACCAGCTTTGAAACCAGCTGCGAAACGAGAAATAACTTCAGATTCCATACCACCTACAAAACCAACTTGTTTTGTTTTAGTAGTTTTAGCTGCTGCTACACCTGCAAGGTAAGCTGCTTCGTTATCAGCAAATGTTACACTTGCTACGTTCTTTTGATCTTTAATCACATCATCAATCAAAACATAGTTCAAGTCTGCATGTTCTTTCGCTGCTTCTTCAACTGCATTGTGAAGGGCAAAACCAACACCATAAATCAAGTTGTAGCTTCCTGCTGCTTGGTTCAAGTTGTTAGCGTAGTCAGCTTCACTTGTTGATTGGAAGTATGTGTAGCCTTTATCTTTTGCAAGATTGTGCTCTTTACCCCAAGCTTGAAGACCTTCCCAAGCTGATTGGTTGAATGATTTATCATCAACACCACCAGTATCTGTAACGATAGCTGCTTTAGTCTTCAAATCAGA
Source organism: Streptococcus infantis (assembly GCF_047465035.1). GTDB lineage: Bacteria > Bacillota > Bacilli > Lactobacillales > Streptococcaceae > Streptococcus > Streptococcus infantis_T. The sequence continues at coordinate 61,833 of NZ_JASHAQ010000004.1, read as the reverse complement.
AGATGAAGATGCTGCGTTACGAGAAGAGCGATTACCACATGCAGCAAGTCCAAATGCTGCTACTGCAACTAGACCAAGGCCTAGCCATTGTTTCTTGTTCATTACTGAACCTCCTAAATAAGATGCGCAACGAAGTTGCAAGTATGGATTGATTGGCCACAAGGACCCTTGTCACTCAGGGAGTGACGCAGACTAACTAATGCAAGTCTGTAAATGAGTATGGAAGTAATTCCCCGACCGTCATCTCGACCGTCGATTTATCTTTGGCAACTAAAGTCACCTTTAGATCTTGTTCAAAAAATTCGACCATAACTTGGCGACAAGCTCCGCAAGGAGAAATAGGTTTCTCAGTTTGACCATAGACAATCAATTCTGAAAACTCACGTTGTCCTTCAGAGACAGCTTTAAAAATGGCTGTTCTCTCACCACAGTTGGTCAAGGGGTAGCTAGCATTTTCAATATTGCATCCTGTATATACACTTCCGTCCTTGGCAACCAGAACGGCACCAATTGGAAAGTGTGAATAGGGTACATAGGCGTTTTTACTAGTCTCAATCGCTAAGTCAATCAACTCAGTAGTCGCCATCTGCTAACTCTCCTTTTAAGATTGCTACACCTGCAGATGTTCCGATACGAGTAGCTCCAGCTTCAACAAAAGCTACAGCATCTGCATAAGAACGAGCTCCTCCTGCTGCTTTGACTCCCATGTCTGGACCAACAGTCTGACGCATTAACTTAACATCCGGTAGGGTTGCACCACCTGTTGAGAAGCCTGTTGACGTCTTGACAAAGTCTGCTCCTGCTTTCTGGGCTAGTTGGCAAGCCAAAACTTTTTCCTCATCAGTTAACAAACAAGCCTCGATAATAACCTTAACCAGTTTGTCTCCGCTTGCTTCAACAACTGCTCGAATATCTGACTCAACTAATGCAGTATTTCCTGATTTGAGTGTGCCAACATTGATAACCATATCAATTTCGTCAGCACCATTTTGGATAGCTTCTTTGGTTTCATAAGCCTTGACAGCTGAAGTTGTAGCTCCAAGAGGGAAGCCTACTACTGTACAAACCTTGACATCAGTATCTACGAGTGCAGTTTTGGCATGTGAAACCCAGCAAGGATTGACACAAACACTGGCAAAATCATAGTCTTTGGCTTCAGATAGCAAACGATCAATTTGTTCCTCTGTCGCATCTTGCTTTAAAAGCGTATGATCAATGTATTTATTTAGTTTCATTTCGTTTTTTCCTTAAATTAGGAGATAATTTCAATGATTTCACGCGTTTTTATCGCTTCATCACTTATCTTAATTTTAACATAATTTTGGAAATCTGTAACTAGTTCCGGAGAAATTTTGCCATTTGTATATACTTTTGCAACAATTTCACCCTTTCTGACAAAGTCTCCAACTTTCTTCTCAAAAACAATCCCCGTCTCATAGTCAAGGGCGTCTGTTTTCACTGCACGACCAGCACCCAATCTCATGGCAAAAAGACCAAACTCCATGGCTGGAAGTTCTGCGATAATACCATCCTCCTGAGCAGGAATATCAACTACATGCTCAACCTTTACTGGACGATAGAGGTCTTCTAAATCTCCACCCTGAGCTACAACCATCTCTTCGAATTTCTGGAGCGCCTTACCATTTTCAAGATGTTGCCTTACTTCCTCAACAGTTTTTTCAACATTAGCTAAAGATAGCATAATCTGGGCTAACTCGCAGATAAAATGACTAATATCTTCACGTCCCTTACCTTGAAGAATTTCTAGTGCTTCTAGGATTTCCAAGCGGTTTCCAATAGCACGTCCCAAGGGTTGACTCATGTCCGTAATGACTGCTACTGTCTTACGACCTACCGCCTTACCAAGGTTTACCATGGTTTGAGCCAATTCACGGGCCTCGTCCACTGTTTTCATGAAGGCACCTTCACCCACAGTTACATCAAGTAAGATAGCATCAGCTCCAGCAGCAATCTTTTTACTCATGACCGAACTAGCAATCAAGGGAATAGTATCAACCGTTGCCGTCACATCACGGAGGGCGTATAGAAGTTTGTCAGCCTTAACCAATTGATCGGACTGGCCAATGACTGAGACACCAATATCCTGAACTTGTTTGATAAATTCATCCTGATTTCGTTCAATCTGAAAACCTTTGATGGATTCTAATTTATCGATAGTACCGCCGGTATGACCCAGACCTCTACCACTCATCTTAGCAACCGGAACACCAAAACTAGCTACCAAAGGTGCTAGGATTAAAGTTACCTTATCACCAACTCCACCAGTAGAGTGCTTGTCTACCTTAATGCCTTCAATTGGCGATAAATCAAATTCCTGACCTGTCTTAACCATGTTCATAGTCAAGTCAGAAATCTCATCGATAGTCATTCCCTGAAAATATACTGCCATAGCAAAAGCTGCCATCTGGTAATCAGGGACGATTCCAGATACATAACCTTCAATCAACCATTGAATCTCACTGGAGCTTAGTTCTTGGCCGTCTCTTTTTTTCTGGATTAGATCTACTGCTCTCATTCTTTCACACTTCTAAGGATATAATATCCCTTATCTTTCTTTACAACCTCACAATTGCCAAAAACTTCTTCCATCTTACTTTTGGCACTAGGAGCTCCTTGTTTTTTCTGGATGACGATCGTCAAATCTCCACCATCTACTAAAAAGTCTATACTTTTCTCGATGATTTCGTGGACTACTTGCTTGCCTGCACGTATAGGAGGGTTGGAAATGACATGGTCGAATTGTCCTTCTACCTGCTCATAAATATTAGACTGGAAGATAGTCGCTTGAACCTTGTTTTTTACTGCATTTTGCTGGGCTAAATCCAAGGCACGATTATTGATGTCCACCATCGTTGCTTGGGCACCATAAGCCTTAACCAAAGACAAACCTATCGGACCATAGCCACAACCAACATCAAGAATTTTTTCACCTTTTTCAATATCTAGACATCTTAACAACAACTGACTTCCAAAGTCAATCATTTTTTTACTAAAGACACCAGCATCTGTCAAAAAGGTCATCTTTTGCCCAAGTAGCTCAACTCTAAGCTCATGAACATCATGGGCTGCATCTGGATTTTCTGCATAATACATTTTACTCATGACACTATTTTACCATAATTTGACTTAAATTGTAAATCGTTTACAAAGGTATCAAGCCCTTTAATCACATTGTATTTTCTCAAAAATAATATAAATCGGATTAACATTAGGGACCTAGTAAAAAGCTCCCGACTGCCATGGTAATCGGAAAAGCAAAAATGCAAGCAAGACCAAAAAAGAAGAGCCAACACTTTCGTTTAAAGAAAGCTAGCACAAGGTAGCCAAGACCTATGAGGGGTAATAAGATAAACAAAACAAAAGTGGTCCAGTTATAGCTCTGAGTTCCTATCGTAAAGGAGAAATTCACCCAGTTTGGTGATAACCATAAAAAAATAACAAATAGGCTGAACAAACCCAGCGTATTTTCTCTTAATCCAGCTTTCATCTTAGCACCTCCTTTATAGGTTTTCCCCCTTATATTTTAACAAAGAACGCGCTTTTTCTCAATTGGTCAGATGGTTATTCTTTCTAAAATATGGTATACTAAGATATCAAACGAGGATATAGTATGACCAACGAATTTTTACATTTTGAAAGGATAAGCCGCGAAACTTGGCAATCCTTGCATCGCAAAACAACTCCTCCCTTGACCGAGGAAGAGTTAGATTCTATTAAGAGTTTCAATGATCAGATTAGCCTACAAGATGTTACAGATATCTATCTGCCACTGGCACATTTGATTCAGATTTATAAGCGTTCCAAAGAAGACCTTGCCTTTTCAAAAGGTATTTTCCTTCAAAGAGAGAGCAAAAAACAGCCCTTTATTATCGGAGTTTCTGGGAGTGTTGCTGTCGGTAAATCAACCACTAGTCGACTCTTGCAAATTTTGCTGTCTCGTATCGTTCCTGGAGCAAGTGTTGAACTAGTGACTACAGATGGTTTTTTATACCCAAATAGTGTCTTAATTGAGCAAGACATTCTCAACCGCAAGGGTTTTCCTGAGAGCTACGATATGGAAGCTTTGCTCAATTTTCTAGACCAACTCAAAAATGGTCAGGATGTTGATATACCTGTTTATTCCCATGAAATCTATGATATCGTGCCGGGTCAAAAACAACGAGTTCAAGCTGCTGATTTTGTCATTGTTGAGGGAATCAATGTGTTCCAAAATCCACATAATGCCCGTCTCTATATTACTGATTTCTTTGACTTTTCAATCTATGTCGATGCTGCTGTCGAAGACATTGAAAGTTGGTATTTGGATCGATTCTTAAAACTCCTTAGCTTTGCTCAAGATGATCCAGGCAACTATTACTACCGTTTCACTCAACTTCCTCTTAGTGAAGTGAAGGATTTTGCTCACCAAGTTTGGACCAGTATCAACCTCACCAATCTCCAAAATTACATTGAACCGACACGAAATCGAGCCGAGGTCATTCTCCATAAATCTAAAAATCACGAAATTGATGAAATTTACTTAAAAAAATAATTTTCCCTTGTCAAAACGTAAGTTTTCAGATATAATGGTATAGTTAGTAAAAATGGAGGTAAGAACATTGGCAAACATTAAATCAGCTATCAAACGCGCTGAATTGAACGTTAAACAAAACGAAAAGAACTCAGCTCAAAAATCAGCTATGCGTACTGCTATCAAAGCTTTTGAAGCAAACCCATCTGAAGAACTTTACCGTGCTGCCAGCTCAGCTATCGATAAAGCAGAAACTAAAGGTTTAATCCACAAAAACAAAGCTAGCCGTGATAAAGCACGTCTTGCAGCTAAACTTGGTTAATCTTTAACTGCATACAAAATGAGCTCTTCGGAGCTTTTTTTGTGCACATTTTCTGGAGGTTATTATGAAAATAGCTATCATTGGATATTCTGGATCAGGCAAATCTACTCTTGCTGAAAAACTATCTAAGCACTACTCCATCCCCAAACTTCATATGGACACACTTCAATTTCAGCCAGGCTGGGTAGACAGTGACCGTGACTGGATGCTTAAGCAAATGGAGACTTTCCTTACCAAACACAAAGATTGGATCATTGATGGCAACTACTCTTGGTGTTGCTATGAGGAAAGAATGGAGCAAGCTGACCAGATTATCTTTTTAAACTTTTCAGCGTGGACTTGTTTGCTAAGAGCCTTTAAGCGTTATTTAAAATATAGAGGAAAAGTCAGAGAAAGTATGGCTGCGGGATGTCCCGAGCAATTCAACTGGGACTTTATCCGTTGGATTCTTTGGGATGGACGAACGTCTTCTCACAAAAAACAGTACAAGCAGCTTTGTCGTGACTATGCTGATAAAGTCACAATCATCAGCAATCAAAAAGAACTCAATCAATTTATAAATCAAATATAAGATTCCTTAGAAATGAAGAGAATCGTGTTCATAGTTTCTAAATTGATACAAAAAACTGAAGGAAGTATAGTCCTACTTCTTTCAGTTTTTTATTGTCTCAATTTAGAAAAAACTTCTCCAATCTTACCTTCAATAACTAAATCAGCTTGGCTATCTTGAGGGGTGCTGGACTTGTTGATAACGACAAGATTTGACCCTGAAAAATAATTGATGAGGCTAGCCGCAGGATAAACGACTAAGGAAGTTCCACCAATGATTAATAAATCTGCTTGCTGAATGGCTCGAGCTGCTCGACTAAATACGTCCATATCTAGTGATTCCTCATAAAGGGTTACATCAGGTTTGACTACCTTGCCACAATCTAAGCAGTGGGGAACTGGACCTTCAAGTGCCAAAAATGCATTCAAATCATAAAAGCGATGACAGCCCAAACAGTAATTACGATCTGCACTACCATGCAGTTTCAAAACATTTTCAGAACCCGCCATTTCATGCAAGCTATCAATATTTTGCGTCACAATCGCCTTTAATTTACCTGTTTTTTCTAACAACGCTAGATAATCATGTGCTAAATTTGGCTTAGCATCTGGATAGACCAGATACTTTTTGTAGAAATCAAAAAAATCCTCTGGATAGCGTTCAAACATGGTGCGTGAAACCAGTTGCTCGGCAGTAAAATGGCGCCCCAACTTAAGACTATAAACACCATCAGAACTTCGAAAATCAGGAATATTAGACTCTGTTGAAACCCCTGCACCACCGAAAAAGACAATTCTTTGACTTTGATCTATCAGTTTCTGTAATTGTTCAATCTTATCCATTTTACCCCTCTTTTAGTTTTTTGTTCTAAAAAAGTTGAAAACCTTTAGCTATTATCAAGCAGGCTTTCAACTTTATTTGATTATGATTTAGATATTAAACTGACTACTTTTGGTCCTTTGACATAATTTGACGTTCTTCAAAGTCCTTATTCTCATCTATTTATCGGATTGAAGCAATGAACATGCTTATCATTTTGAGAACAAGAGTAATCACATGAATGGAATCTAACTTTAGTCTGCAATCAAAGTTTCTAGACCAACCTTCATCATATCTGTGAAAGTATTTTGGCGTTCTTCAGCTGTAGTGTCTTCTTCTGGGTTAACCAAGCTGTCAGAAATCGTCATAATGGCAAGAGCATCAACATGGTGTTGGGCAGCAAGATAGTAAAGGGCTGCTGCTTCCATCTCCACTGCTTTCACTCCCCACTTACCAAGTTCGATATTCTTCTCAAAGTAATTTGAGTAAAAGACATCTGAAGACAAGACATTACCAACGTGAGTGGTCATACCAAGATCTTTGGCGATATGGTAGGCTTTATCTAGTAAATCAAAGCTAGCGATTTGTGGAAAATCATATAGTGGCCAGTCGTTACGGATGATGTTTGAGTTGGTAGCAGCTGCTTGCGCCAAGACCAATTCACGGACGTGAACATCCTCATTCAAAGAACCAGCAGTTCCGACACGGATCAATTTCTTCACACCGTAATCGACAATCAATTCACGCGCATAGATGGAGATTGATGGCATTCCCATCCCTGTTCCCATAACAGATACACGATGGCCCTTGTAAGTCCCAGTGTAACCAAACATGTTACGGACTTCGTTAAAGCAAACAGCATCTTCTAAAAAGTTCTCAGCGATAAATTTCGCACGAAGAGGATCCCCAGGAAGAAGAATTTTATCAGCAATTTCACCCTGCTTAGCAGCAATATGGATAGACATAGTTTATGATACAAAGAGCGACCAGAAAGCGACTGAAAATTAGGAATCTGACGAGAAATCCTGATTTCACAGTCAGATTATCTATTTTCCGAGCTTTCCGCTCGTGTTCAAATTAGAACACACGCTCTACCTTTCTTTTTTATTAATAGGACAGGCGACAGAGAACAAAGTAAAAATAGAAAACTGGCGACGCATTGTAAATGCTAGACAGTTTATCTTTTTTACACAGCCTCTAGCCCGGGTTCAGTTTCAAACCCGAACTACCCTTCCTTTCATTTTTGTTTTTAGAAAAGCTTTCTGCTCGTGTTCAAATTTGAACACACGCTCTACCTTTCTATTATTTTTAATTTGTTAATGAATCCAAAAATGCATAGAGTTTTGCATTCATTTCTTGATAATCATATGCACGAATGACTTCAGGCTTTTGAACATAAGTCAATTTTTTGCTTTGTTCTTCCAAAACTTCTTCACCATCCGCAGCAATTAAGAGCTCTACTGTTTCTGGAGCAAATTCTAAATGAGCTTGGAAGGCATAGTGTTTAGGACTAAAGCGAATAATTTGATGTGGACAACCTTGACTGGTCGCAAGGACGACAGCTTCCTCTGTTAATCCCGGCATATCTCCATGCCAGTGGCCGGTATTTAAAGTTTGTCCAAAAACTTTGACATGATTGTCTTTTAATCCAGCTTCAGTTAGCGTTATTGGAAAAACACCAATCTCACGCTCTGGACTATGTTCATACTCTGCGCCATAAGCAACAGATAGGAGTTGAGCACCAAGACAAACACCAACAATATAACGATCTGCCTTCATAGCCTTTTGAATCAGCTCAATCTCTGCCTGAGGATCGTAGTATGGAAAAGCTTCCCGATCTTCATCTGGCGATTGAGGTCCTCCCATTACGATCAAAAAGTCGATCTCATCCACTGTCTCTGGTAATGCTTCATTCTCATAGACTTTGGTCGTGGTCACTTGATGGCCACGCTCCTGCGCCCATTTTAGATAAGCGCCCGGCACTTCAAAGGTTTCATGCAGTACAAAATGTACCTTCATCGTTTCTTCTCCCATCTCTTTCGAATCACGTAAGACAGACCAGCCGCAAGTACAAGCGGAATTGTCAAACTCCAAGTTTGGCCTGTAAATCCAAGGCTAAGGGCAATGGCTGTCAGAGGAGCTTTTAAGGTCGTCCCTAAAAAGACGGTCGCTCCTAGTAACATCCCTAGAGCAGGATCTAGATGAATCCCAACTGCTGTCAAAAGCAAGGTCACTAGGTAGCCAGAGCCAATCCCTAAGGCAAATGATGGTGTCAAAGTTCCTCCATAAGCACCATTGCGCAAGAGGAGATAAACCAGAAGCCCCTTCACTGCAAGAGCCAGTGGAAGATAAGGAATCGACTGGCTAGACAAGAGGGCTTGCGCTAGTGCCTGGCCATTTCCCATAAAGATAGGGAAAAAGGCTACTAGGCTCCCCAGCACTAGAAAGGCTAGCGGAAGAGCCCAAAGAATCGTCCCATCCTTCCGCCGTTTGTGACTAGCCCGCTTGGCGAGGAAAGCAAAGACCAGAGCCAAGGGAGTGACCAAGAAAGCAATCACAATAGCCTGTAAGAAACTGCTAGCCGACCATGAGACTGCGGACAGGTGATAAATAGCCTCCTGACCAACGATGGACTGAGCGACCCAGGTGGCCAGATAAGTGCTGGTCAAAACCAGTAGAAGGTTCTGCCAACTGTAGGCGAGTCCTAAGGTCTCAAAGACGAACAAACTACTGGCAAAGGGAACTTGATAGACCGCAGCTAAACCAGCTCCAGCACCACAGGCGACCAAGACTTTTCGCTCTTTGAGGGCTAGAGAAAAACCTTTCGCCAAGCGACCAGCTAGAAGAGCCCCGACCTCACGTGGTGCTCCTTCTTTTCCGACCGATGCACCTGCTCCGACAATCGCAACCTGCATACCTGCATGAAGGAGGTGGGCTAAGGGCGCTGGTTCCCTGTCTCCAGCTAAGTCAATTTGCTGGCGAATAGACAGAATCTTATAACGCTTTTGCAGGACATACCAGAAGCCAGCTGACAAACACCCAGTCACACATAAGACCAAAAATCTACGGAGACCTCCGGCTTCTTGAAATTGCTGGAGTAAATCCGACTTATCTTGGCCAAAGGCCAACCCTTGCACCCCTTCTAGTAGATAATGACAGGCAATTCCGACCAGACCCGTCCCTATTCCTAATGATAAAGTGGCTAGAAGCACTCTCAGTCCATAGGGAATACTTTGGAGTCGTACTCTCATAACATTACAATTCTGCAAGAATCGCTTTCAGCAAGCCTTTAAAGTCGCCTTTGACACGTTCGGTCACTTCTACCACTTCTTCGTGGTTGAGTTCTTCTTGGAAACCAGCAGCAAAGTTGGTAATACATGAAATACCAAGAACCTTCAAGCCAGAGTGTGCTGCAACGATAACTTCAGGAACGGTTGACATTCCGACAGCGTCTGCACCAAGTGTCTTATAAGCACGGATTTCAGCTGGAGTTTCATAAGTTGGACCAGTTACACCGATATAAATACCGTCATCAAGTTTAACACCAAGCTTTTCAGCAACTGCATGAGCTGTAGCACGGTATTCTGGAGTGTAGGCTTTTGACATGTCTGGGAAACGTGGACCGAAGTCATCTAAGTTTTCACCGATTAGAGGGTTTTGGCCTGTCATATTGATGTGGTCAGTGATAGCCATCAAAGTACCAGGACCAAAGCCGATACCACCAGCAGCATTGGTAACAATCACACCTTCACAGCCTAAAACTTTCATAACACGAACAGGGAAAGTAACAACTTCCAGCGGATTTCCTTCATAGAAATGGAAACGTCCTTGAAGGGCTAAAACTTTACGTCCTGCAAGCTCACCGTACACCAATTTTCCAGCGTGTCCAACAACAGTAGAACGTCCCCAGTTTGGAATCTCAGCATAGTCTACCACAACTGGATTTTCAATTTCTTCAGCAAGTTCGCCAAGTCCTGATCCAAGAATCAAGCCGAACTCTGGTGCTTCTACTCCCTTTTCTTTTAAGAAAGCAGCTGTTTCATTGATTTTTGCTAATAATGTCATTGTCTGTCTCCTTCATAATCTTTTAAAAATTGACCGATTTTGTCAAAGGTTTTTGCATTTCGAATAGTAATATTACGATAGAAAGGCATCTTAAGCAGGTACTTGTGATAGGCTGTTTTGCTATAGGTTTCTTCTGACAATTTGCCCCAGAAGATCCCCAGTTTCCCGAAATGAAGCACTTCATCTACCAGTTCCATACTTTCGACTTTCTCGATGACTTGCTTGATATCCAGTCCCTCAGTATAAAAGAGAACATCCTTTCGAGCCATTTCTTGGAACCACCATTCCGGAAGAGTTCTAAGCTCCTCTTCGTAGTCTTCTTGACTTAACAAGGAAAAACGTTGGATAAATGGATAATGTTCTTTAAAGAAATCCTGTAGCCTCTCAACCAACTGAGTTCTAGGTATACTAGTATCAAAGAAAATATTGCCACTATTGATGTAGGTTTCAACATTTTCCAATTCCAACTCTGTCAATTCTTGACGAAGCTGGGCCATGACCACCTTATGTTTTCCACCGACATTGATCCCTCTAACCAGTAATGCCAAGCGAGTCATCTTAAACCAATTTATCTAAGAAGCTTTCACCAATCATAGCCTTATCTACGCCAAAGTTATCAGCGATTGTTGCCGAAATATCAGCAAAATGACCGATTGGTAAGTGTCCATTTCCTTTTAGTGATGGGCTATAGGCCAAAAGTGGAATGTATTCACGAGTATGGTCTGTACCAGCATAAGTAGGGTCATTACCATGATCGGCAGTAATCATAAGTAGATCATCTTCTCTCATAGCAGCGATAAGTTCTGGCAAACGTTCATCAAACTCGTGCAAGCAATCGCGGTAACCATGTGGATCACGGCGGTGACCGTAAAGGGCATCAAAATCGACCAAGTTAGTGAATGAGAATCCTTTTTCAAACTCAGCAAGGCCCATTGTTGTCAAAAGCGTATCAATTCCATGGCTATTTGACTTATTGTGACCCATATCATGGTTCACCCCAGCACCGTTGAAGATATCGTTGATCTTACCAACCGCATAGGTATCAATGCCTGCTTCGTTTAGTTTGTCCAAAACTGTTGGAGCAAATGGTGATACAGCCAAGTCACGACGATTTGCAGTACGTGTGAAGTTTCCAGGCTCACCAACATAAGGACGTGCAATGATACGACCTAGAAGAGCTGGACGTTCCAATGTAATCGAACGAGCGTACTCACAAATACGATAGAGTTCATCCAAAGGAATAATGTCTTCGTGGGCCGCGATTTGAAGAACTGGATCAGCTGACGTATAGATAATCAACTCGCCTGTTTCCATTTGACGTGGTCCAAAATCATCGATAACAGCAGTTCCTGAGTAAGGTTTGTTTGCTTCACGGATTACTTTACGACCTGAAAATTCTTCAATCTTTGTAAGGATTTCTTCTGGGAATCCATTCCAGAAAGTATCGAAAGGTTCAGTGATATTGAGGCCCATGATTTCCCAGTGACCTGTCATGGTGTCTTTACCTAGTGAAACTTCCTCAAGTTTAGTGTAGTAACCACTAGGATTTGCTTCTGCGGGAACCGTTTTAAGGGCTGTCTCACGCTCGATGTTCCCAAGACCAATCTTAGCCATGTTAGGAACATTCAAACCAACTGATTTTGAAATATGGCCAAGTGTATCAGAAGCTCCATCTGGAACCCCTGCATTGACAAAGTTATTAGCATCTGGTGCTGCACCGATTCCTACAGAATCTAGTACCACCAAGTGAATACGATTAAATTTTGGCATAGTGTGTCTCCTTTTTTGATTATTTTGATTATTTCCCTTTTGTTGAAGTTAAAACCTGAACGCCAGCTTGCCCTGCAACAATCACTTTATCAACCATTTGATTAAATAAACCGTGCTCAACAATACCGACCTGAAGATCCAGTTGATGACCAAAAGCAATCGGGTCTTCAATAACACCTAAATCAAGATCAATGATGAAATTTTTCATATCCGTCACAAAACGTTGGCCATCTTTTTCACGAAAACTTGGCTTATAACCAGCTTTTTCAAAACGACGGAAAACCTGTTCTGCTCCGTATTGGACAACTTCGACAGGTAGTTTGAAAGCGCCCAGTTTCTCAACCATTTTGCTCTCATCTACCACCCAGATATACTGTTTGGTTGGTGTTGCAACTACTTTTTCCATTAGAAGTGCACCACCGCCTCCTTTGATACCATTAAACTGGCGATCTACCTCATCAGCTCCATCAACAGTCACGTCCACCTCATCCACCTCGTCAATCGACTTAAGTGGGATATTCAATCCTTGTGCCTGTTTTGTCGTTACACTCGAGGTCGTTACGGCTGTAATTTGAAGTCCTTCTTCTTTAATTCTACGTCCGATCTCCTCTACGAAATAATAGGCAGTCGAGCCTGTTCCAAGTCCTACAACCATTCCGTTGGTTACGAACTCAGCAGCCTTGATGCCTGCTATTTTTTTCAGATTTTCCACTTAAACACCTCCAAACAAAAAGCTACTTTTATTATAACATGAATACGCTTTAAATTCATCCTTGCACTAGAAAAACCCGAACATTTTATTTCGGGTTTCTGATTCTTATTTAACCATGTCAGGATCGTAGTCATAAAATCCTGTGTCAAGGAAACGATTTTTTGGATGGAGTTTACGGACTTGCTCATCCAACAAGAAGGCTTGGTCATGCGTAAAGCTTCCCTCTTGAATCAAGCTACGAGCTTGGATGAAGAGTTTTGCAATCTCAACAAAATCTTGCCCTGGAGTATATAGTCCCTCTAGTTTCCAATGAGTGAAACCATGCTCTACCAACTCTGGCAATTTGGTCATCAAATCAAGGTCGTTATTGGCAAAAATGTGAGTTCCATGATTGTCTTCAAAAATAGAGTAATGGCTATCTGGATCACTAGGCTCTGCTAAGAAGAGGTCGCGTTGACGTGTTTTTTCATCATCAATCTGAGTAAAATTATAGTAATTCTGCAAGAGTGGACGCTTAGAGTGGTGGATAACACTTGCTCCATAGACCAAAATTTCAGCAGGAATTTCCAAAATTTCAGGCATTTTAAAGAGTTCAGCTGATGGAATTTCACGAGCCAATACTGCCTCAGAAGCGCCAGCCTTTTGTCCCCAGAAATTGATCTGACGGCTGCTAGTTACCATCGTTGAGGCGTCATAGATGGTTTTAAAAGAATAACCATCGCGATTGACAACATAAAAGACACCTGCATCCCCAACAGTAATGTAGTCTGTTTTAATATCTTCCAAGAAATCAAGGAAGGGCTTGATACGATCCATCATATCCTGATGCATAAGGGCATTGACCGCTACGATCAATTCCTTACCTGCATCATGAACCAGACCAGCGATGGTTCTCAGTTCATCATAAGAAAAAGTCTTTGGCAAACGAAGTCCAAAATCTTTCTCACCAACATAGATGCGGTCAACTCCCGCCTCTAGTAATTCTTTTACTTGTTCAATGCTTTCAGCAGTTGCTGTAATAATAATCTTTTCCATAAGAAAAATTATACCACATTTCTGAAAAATCAGCTATTCCCTAAAATGATAAATTTACTTATTATTTTTGTAACCTTACTGTAATAATTTTTTTCTTGAAAAATGGTAAAATGAAAGAGTACTGTTAAGGAGAGAATCATGCCCGTAAGAAAATATCAATCGTATGAGTTTGAAGAAGAGGAAACTCAAACAACGCTATACCAAGACTATGTTCCAGAAACAACTTCCGTTGCTAGTTTGAAGGAAGTTCTTTTCTTTGTAAACATTGCTTGTTTTTGCGTCTTTTTAGCCTTGTTTAGCTTTATCTTTTTATCCCTCAAGTTCAATACAGTCTTAGCTTTTAGCCTAGCAATTGCCTTGAGTTTAGCGGCATCAAACTTTCAACGTTCAATGATTAAGAAGAAATTTTATTAGATTCAAAAGGTCGGGATTTTTATCCCGACCTATTTTTTATAGGATAGCTAAAAGGCTGCGACTAGAAAAGCGATACTTGGTCTACCACTTTCTAAGTCACAGCCTTTTTTTATTTATTTTTACGCTTGGATGGTGTTTGGATGGCGATTTTTACTTCAAAAATCGTACCATGTGGTTTGTTATCCTTAACACTAATGGTTCCTTTTAAGGCATCGACAATCTGCTTTGCTAAGGATAAACCTAGCCCAAAGCCACCTTTTTGGCGAGTACGAGCTTTGTCAACTCGATAAAAGCGATCAAAAATTTTCTTTTTATCTGCTGCAGAAATACCAATTCCATCATCAGCTACTGACAAATAGAGATTACGCTCCGTCGTAGCAATGACAAAATGAATATCTCCTTCTTCTTCTGTGTACTTGACAGCATTGTCAAACAATATAGTCATCAGCTGCTTAAGAAGCAGCTTATCTGTTATGATGGTCCGATGGATGCGATTTTCAAAATGAAAAGCACGGTTATTTTCAGACGCAATCATTTCATAGTTGGTAAAGGTTGTGTTAAAGAAATCCGGCTCTACCTCTCCTAACTCCGGTTTAATACCGTCATCACGACGAGCTAAATTAAGTAGATTAGTCGTTAAAAAGCGCATATTCCGAACTTCTTCTAGACTGGAGGCAATACTCTCACTTGACTCCATAATGGTTGCCTCAGGTTTTCTGAAAAGAGTTTCTAGACGATTTTGAAGAACAGCCAGTGGAGTTCGTAACTCATGACTGGCATTTTCGACAAAACTCTGTTGCTTCTGCATACTTTCAAGCAAGGGTTTGACACTAACGCGAGCAAGATAAAGACTAGCTATGAGTGATAAAATCCAGAAGCTGGCCATAACGACTACGATTAATTGCTCATGGTTTTGACTGATTTGCTCTAGCTGACTGGTATTAATCAAAACAGCTGCATACTTAATATTGGTCGAGACAGATTCAATATTCATCTCAGTCAGAATCACTCGATAAATCTCATCCTGCCCATAGCTATTCTGGACATGAAGCTGTCTAATGTGATTCAAATCCTTTTTATTAAATGTAACCCTATCAAGACCTAAAAAGCGATTTCCAGCTACTAGTTGATTTAAACTAGAGTCCAATAAAATTACTTCCGTATTAGAACTGACTGTAGGTTTGCTATTTGAAGGCGGCCCTACCGATTCACTGTTCAAATCTTTTACATCTTCTGTTGCACGGTTGACAGCCAACTGGATAACATCCTGAGGATTAGCACTGAGTGACAATAGCTTCTCATCAACTGAGGTATAAAGACTCGAATGCATAACCTGCAAGATAATCAAGGTCATAGCGGAGAAAATCAGGGTAAATACTCCAAAGTTACGAATAAAGTAACTAAAATCCTCCTCATACCAATTCTTTTTAATTTTTTTAAACATGTTTTAAAATATACCCAACACTACGCAAGGTTTGGAGATTTTCAGCAAAGACTGAGCCCTTTAATTTCTTACGAACTTTTGATACATAGACTTCTACCACGGAGATGGTTGTGTCACTGTCAAATCCCCACAAACGGTCAAAAATCTGTGTTTTTGGTAAGATAACATTTTGATTTTGGAGGAAATAAACCAAAAGATCAAATTCTTTACCCAATAATTCCACAACAGTATCATTGACTTTAACCTCATTGGTAGATAGATTGACAGTCAAATCACCATAAGAAAGAGTATTTTCATTGAATTTGCCAGAACGTTTGAGCAGCGCCTGAATACGCATCTTTAGTTCTTCTAGATAAAATGGTTTTGTTAGATAATCATCTGCCCCAAGCTCAAATCCATGACCTTTGTCATCGAGACTTTCCTTGGCTGTCATGATCAGAACAGGAGTCGAAATCCCTTTTTCACGTAATTCTTTTAAGACTTGGAAACCATTTTTTTCAGGCAACATCAAATCAAGCAGAATCAAATCATAAACGCCACTTTCAGCCTCATAGAGACCTTCTTCTCCATCAAAAACCTGCATGACATCCGCAAAATCATCCAGAAAGTCAAAGACTGAATTTGAAAGGCCTAGGTCATCTTCCACTAATAGAATCTTGATCATCAAAAATTCCTCCTTATTATACCTATTATAGCAAAAATATCTTAAAAAAAACTCAACTTCCCTTGTTTTTTCAAGAGAAAGTTGAGTTTTTATAGCTTTTATAACCTTTGAATTTTAAGCATTTCCATATTGAGCAACAACTGCTTCAACTGCTGCTTTTTCACGCTTGATCAATTCAACACGTGCTGCGATTTCCTTGATTCCCATACCGATGTTACGGCTAAGGGCAAGGTCAGAAAGTTGTGGCTCAAAGAAGGCCTTGTATTCTGTCAAGCGTTGCTCTGTCTTAAATACATGGGCAGGCAGAATAACAAAGCTATCAAAGCTCATATCTCCACCAAGAGCAGCCTTAATCCAATCCCAGTTTTCACGCGCCCAAGCCCAAACTGGTTCCTGAGTTTCCTTATGACCTAAGAACTGATAATACCATGCAGACAAATCTTGTGGTTTTACCACAAATTTGTCCTTCCAAGAAGCAATCAAGGTTTGGATATTATCCGCATCTGTACTGTAGGCAAGAGCAGCTGCCAATTGGCGTTTAAAGGCAGCATCTGTGGCATGAGTATAAAGATCGAGATAAGTTGCGACCAATTCCTTAGTCTCATGGTGTTTCATTTCATTGATGAGAACTTGGGAACGAATGGCCGCTGGAAGTCCTGAAAGATTATCCTTGTGGGCTTCGAAAATTTGGCTAGCAACTTGACTGGCTTCCTCGTCATTTGAACGAATCATCATAGAAATTGTCAATTGACGAACCAATTCATCTTCATCAGATTCACCCTCTTTAGCTTCAAAGCCAAGACGGTCATAGTTGTAACGAGCCAGTTTAGCAATAAGGGCTTTAAAGGCTTTTTCTGTCTCAGTTCCTTCATCGATAAAGCGATCAAACGCTCCGATAACTTGTGAAACTGCTGAAACAACGAGATAAGATTCTTCTTGTGCTAATTGATCCACTACTGGAAGCAAGTCTGCGTACGAAATGTGCCCTGCTTCAGCAAGTAAACGACGTTCTTGGACGATTTGAAGTTTACTTGTGTTATCAAGTTCTACTAGGTCTGCAAGCACAGCATCAAGTAATTGACCTTGATAGTCAGTAATGTAGTGGGCTGTATTTTCAGTGTTAAGACGAAGGGCTGTCTTGTTTTCAGCAAGAAGTGCTGCATAGCCAGGGATTTCGATACTTTCAGTTTCAAGTGTATCAGGCAAACCTTTCCAGTTGCTATTGAGTGGCACTACCCAAAGTCGGTTCTTATCTTCGTGTTCACCGATGAAGAATTGTTTTTGTGAGATCTTCAAAACATCATTTTCAACTGTGGCAGTAAGGACTGGATAACCAGGTTGCTCCAACCAAGAATCCATAAAGGCTGCTACATCACGGCCTGATGCTTGGCCAAGGGCATTCCAAAGGTCACGACCAATAGTATTTCCGTATTGGTGTTTTTCAAAGTAAGCATGCAAACCTTTAGCAAAATCAGCATCTCCTAGCCAACGACGAAGCATGTGCATGAGGCGACTTCCTTTGGCATAGACGATAGCTCCATCAAAGAGCGTATTGATTTCATCTGGGTGTTTGACTTCAACGTGAACAGATTGAACGCCATCCGTCGCATCGCGTTCAAGAGCAAGAGGTACTCCACCTGTTTGGAAATCTTCAAAGATATTCCAACTTGGCTCGATGGCATCCACACAGACGTATTCCATCATATTCGCGAAACTTTCATTGAGCCAGAGGTCATCCCACCACTTCATCGTCACAAGGTTACCAAACCATTGGTGAGCAAGCTCATGGGCAATAACGAGGGCTACTTGTTGACGGCTGGCAAAAGTAGAGTTCTCATCCACAACCAAGTAAACTTCACGATAAGTTACAAGACCCCAGTTTTCCATAGCACCTGCTGAGAAGTCAGGAAGGGCGATGTGAAGAGATTGAGGAATTGGGTACTTGACTCCGTAGTAATCTTCGTAAAACTCGATTGAACGAACAGCGATATCCAGTGAGAAATCAAGGTTTGAAAGTGGATGCGCCTTGGTTGAGTATACACCTACCAAAGTACCATTTTTTGTCTTAGCAGTTGCCCCTTGCAAATCACCAGCAACGAAAGCTAGCAAGTAAGAAGACATACGTGGAGTTGTCTCAAATTTCCAGATACCAGTTTCCTTGCGGTTTTCAACGTCAATCTCTGGCATGTTAGACAAGGCCAATTCACCTTCTGCTTGGTCAAAGCGAAGAGCTAGGTCAAAGGTTGCTTTGGCTTCTGGTTCGTCCACACACGGGAAGGCTTCACGAGCAAAGTGACTTTCAAACTGAGTTGACAAAACTTCTTTCTTAACACCATCAACTGTATAGTATGATGGGTAGATTCCTGTCATGTTGTCTGTGATTTTACCTGAAAAAGCAAGAACCAATTCAACTTGACCTGCTTCTGCAAGTTCGATATGAAGAGCTTCGTTTTCATTATCAACTGTAAATGGACGAGCTTGACCTGCTACTTCAACAAAAGTAATTTCCAAGTCTTTTTGGTGAAGGGAAATACGGTCACTTTTAGCTTGACCAGTGATAGTTACTTTTCCTGAAAAAGTCTTGGTCTCACGACTCAAGTCTAAAAACAAATCATAATGTTCAGGAACAAATGTTTCAATATAATGTTCTACTGCTTGCATCATTTTCTCCTATTCTAAATTTCTGAGCAAATGCTCTAGTTCAAACAT
This sequence comes from Streptococcus infantis, assembly GCF_047465035.1. Lineage (GTDB taxonomy): Bacteria > Bacillota > Bacilli > Lactobacillales > Streptococcaceae > Streptococcus > Streptococcus infantis_T. Next base: position 42,798 of record NZ_JASHAQ010000004.1, on the reverse strand, counting down.
ACCTATTTTATCATATTTTAAGTCAGAAAAAAGCTTTGGACGATAATTTCCAAAACTTTCTTCCTTCTAGTTGTCTACAAAGGGTAGACCTTGCGAAATTCTTCCAAAACAACCTTGCTGTCAGGTGTAAAAGTCAGTCCTGCCTCTCTTAACCAGTCTTTGAAAAAGTCTTCATGAACCTGACGCCAATAGGCGAGGGATTTGTCACCTTCCCCTTCTTTGAAGGCATGATCAGCTGACACTTGATGGAAAGGCTGAACGGAAACCTTTGTAATTTTAATAATGCAAACAGCTTGATCCTTACTGTCTAAAATAACATCAAAGGTTCCTTCTTGGGGAAGGGGTTCGTCCTCTACTGCGTAGAGGTCGTAGGCAGAGGCGGTTGCTGTTTTTTCGCCTGTACACACCAGATCCGCTAAAAGATCTGGTTCCACTCCAAAGGCCCAAGCGTCTATCTCATCACCGATAGAGGGGTTGATTTGCTTGTAGGCATTCCACATTTCTTGAGGTGTCATAGGTTGCTCCTTTGCATTTTTTTACTTTCTTCTTTTACACGTTTGAGATGATCTGGATGGTCAATCTCTAAATCAAAAATCTCTGGAATAGAACTGTAGTGGATCATGCATTTGATATCCATTTGATTCATTTTTTGTATAAAAGAAGGATTCAGATAACCTGCTACAGCGAAATCTATCTTTTTCGTCCTTGCTTTATCCTGCATCTGTCTCAGCATTTCTAACATAATGGGACTTTCCATATCATGCCATTGACTATTTCTCACAGTTGCAAAAACAAAAGAAGTCAAATCATTCATTCCCACTACAATCTTTGAAATACCAGTTTCCAGTATTCTGTTCAAGTCAAAATAAGCTGACGGTAATTCAATCATTGTTCCAACTTTTCCAGTAAAATCATGCTGGCGCAATACTCTAATAGCTTGTTTTAACTGTTCAGCATCATTGACAAAAGGAAAAATAACAGACAGATTGGGATTGGTTTGATAAACTTCTGTAACGACATGTGCCTCAGCCTGAAATTCATCTGGACACGCCAATAAACGCCTAGTCCCTCTATATCCAAATAATGGGTGGCGTTCGTCAAAATACTCTTTAGTCCCATCTAGACTATTTGCTTCTGCATTTGTTAACTCTGAAAAGCGATACCAGACTTCTTCATCTGAGTATAAATGGCAAATACTGTCTAGATAATCTTTTACAAATTGCTGACAACTTGGTAATAGGATATTTTGGTTTATTTCTCTCAACAAGTATTCCCCACGAATCATACCGATATGGTGAAATAGTTGAGGATAAACTTTTTCAACAATTCTTTCGCCACTAAGAGCCAGTTGATTTTGCATGTCCATTCACCTCGTCTTAAGAGATACAATATCAGATATCATTATATGACACTTTCATCTAGTTCAAAAGCTTCATAAGGTTCAACTAACTCATATCCTAAAAATTCTGCTACTTTTTTGGAAGCCTCGTTATGAGCATCCCAAAGAGGAAACATATCTCTATTTAAACTCTCTAGAATCATTGCAGCACCAAGCTTTTTAGCAAAGCCATTTCCTTGTTCGTTTGGTCTAGTTGCAACTTCCACTTCAACTGCTCCACGGTAAACTAACCCTGAGGAAATCCCAGCAATCACTTCATTATTTTTAAGAATCACAAAGCCAAATCCACCTTTTAAAGCAAAATCCTGGTAGGACTCAAAATCCCCCTGTAAATCTTGTGACCATTCTTCCTCAGAAAGGCAGTTATAAATACGATTATCAATAGGTACAATATTGTAACCTTCCTCTATATGACTAACTAGATCATTTAGAAATTCAACTTGAAAATTTGCCTTATCCTTAAAAGAATAGCGAGTAAAAGAAATTAGCTCCACTTTCTGATGCAGAAAATCTTGCCAATTGGTATTTTCTGAAATAATAATCTTATAATCTAAACCATATTTCCTAACAAAATCTTCCCAAAATCTAGAATTTAGCTCCCCTGCTAGGTATAGAAAATTCCCAACATCATAAAAACTTGTTGTCCTATCACTGTTTCGGTAGACAGTTCCGATTTGAGATTTAAGAGCATAGAGAACCATATTTTTCTTCCATGTTTTAAATAGTTCCATTATCCCCCATCTTTACCTTCCAATTTCTATATCTTGTCAATTCTAATTCAGGAAATCCACGTAACTCTGCCTTCACTTTTAATATTAAAGGCGAGGCACTTTCTTCGGTAATCTGCTCAAGAGGAAGCCAAATTGCCTTTGCTGAATCGTTACTTCCATCAAGAACTTCTTGAGGAAGGGATTTATGAGGGCCTTCGAAATCAAGTTCTATATCATAAAAGGCCATGATATGATGTACTGCGAAGTCTTGCCCCTCTTCTTGAACCATTACATCATAAATTCTAGAATTTGAATAACGGATAAGCGTATAGCCTGTCTCTTCCAAAACTTCTCTCTTGAGGGTTTCTGTCAAACCCTCACCGATTTCCTGACTACCACCAGGTAAATCAAAACGATGCTGATAAGGCCCTCTCGTTTTCTCAATGCAAAGCAATTTCCCATTCTCATAGCAAACGCCATAGACACCAAAGTGTTTTTTGATTTCCATATTCTACTCTTTCTAAAAGTCCAAGATTGCTAGAACACCTTATCCCTTAAAAGGAAAGAGGCTATAGATCTCATGCTCCTTGATATACTTCTTTAGTATCTCCATATTCTCTTCGATTTTTACTTGGATATCTGTCTCTTCACACGTTGACTCAGCAATAAAGAGGTGAATTTTTAATAAATCAGTCAGGTATAGCAGACGACGTTCCATTTCTGATTCAGGACTTGAAGCTTGCTCGATTTTTGCAAGCTTGTGCTCCAAGCTATCACCATTCAAAAATCTCTGATGAACTCTCCTTCTTATGTTTCGAGTGGATTCCTCCCCTTGTTCCAACGGAGATAAAAGCAGTTTTTTATAGGCAGATAGTTTATTTTCTGTTTCTCTTTCCATCCAGGCCAATAAAACCAGAGAGCTATCAACAAAGGTCCAAGTGTTATAATTTCCTTCAAATGGGACTTGTATGACACTCTCCAATAATTTCTTAGTCATTTCCTCTTGACCACCTAGATAAAGTAAATAGGCCAGATGATTCAGCGATTCGAGATAGCTAGCTTGGGTTTTCTTATTCTTTTTTTAAATTTTATCTAAATAGAGATGTAGTCTGGATGATTTTCCAGTTGTTCAACTACTTCTGGTAGCTTCATTTGAAATCCTTTCTATTCTTTTTTAAAATTTTAAATAGATTTTAGTCAACTAATCCAACTCTGCTCGACTGAACAAGTCTTTCATAGCTTCGATATCATCGCAAAATTCTTTAAATTCTAAAGTGAATTTAGCCAAGGCGTCCACCTTGGAAGAATAGGCGCAAAACATACTTCCTTCAGGATCAAAGTCGATATCATCGCTTAATTCAGGCATTTTTTCCTCCAAAAATACCAAAGCTAGCGATTCCCAATCGTAGCCATTTCCTTCGGCTCCTTCGTCTTCTCGAGTATCAAACACTTCCTGTCTATATTCTCCATCAGGGTAATAAATGAGCGACCCTCGAACATTTTTAGGATCCTCATCATATACAAGCAGGCTAAAAGGGGCAATTTTTTCATTTATGTTTTCGTAATCTATCATTTCTTAACTCCTTATTGTATTTGTTAATTATCAATGAACTTCATAAATCTAGTATGCTTACTAGATTTCAAAGGGCATAAAACTATCATGCTGATGGTAATATTTCAAAGCCTCGACCAAGTCTTGGGGACTTGCACCTGGCTTTTCCTCAAGTGCAACCGTGAGAACATCAAGCAACTGCTCTCCATAGTAGACTAGCTGGAGATTTTGCTCCACTACATCAGCAGGGTAAATATCACGGTCTTCTATGACATCCGGATAATCTGATACCCAATCAGATAAGTCTCATTACGCTCCTGGAGATCCTTCTTGGCATACAAACAGATGCCTGAATCTCCAATTTCATAGGGGGCAATCTCTTCCCACTCTGATAAAAACTGATAGTAGAGATTGGGCAAGACAAATCCAAACTCATCTCTTTTCATAGTATACCTCCACATATCAACTGAGTATCAACTATATTACTTCAAAGACCAACCACCATCAATAGTCAGGATTTGTCCCTGCATGGCAGATGCATTCCCACTTGCTAAAAAGAGGCTGACTTCTGCCACTTCTTCTGGCTCAATCCAGCGTTTGATAGGTGTTTCACTAGCAACCCAGTCCGCCAAACCACCTGGTTCAAAGTCAGCTGCCGTCATGCCTGTCTTGACTGCACCAGGAGCAATGCCAAAAACTTGAATCCCAGCTTCAGCATAGTCTAAAGCCAACTGCTTGGTAAAGCCTGCCAAGGCATGTTTGGACGAGGTATAGGCGTGACCACCCCCGCCTGCTAGATTTGAAGCAATGGAGCACATATTGATAATGATCCCTTTTTTATTCTCCAGCATTTGAATCAAATAATAACGAGTCAGCTCAACTGGAGTCACATAGTTGATTTCAAAAATCTCTTGGATTTCCTGGGCAGATTGTTCTAGTAAAGGCTTGTAGTCATCCAAAACTCCAGCAGTATTGCACAGAATATCAACTCGAGGACACCAATCAAAAATTGGTTCCAAATCAAGTGTTAAATCACGTTGTAAAAAGTGAAAGTCGCCTTGTAAGTCAGGATTTTCACCCTGATCCACTCCAAAAACCTGATAACCTTTTTCTAAAAAGAGTCGAGTTTGAGCCAGACCAATCCCTGAGCTAACACCTGTAATCAGGACACGTTTAGTCATGGACTTCCACCCAATCCGTCGCTAAGACATCACAAGGAGTTGGACTCCACATAGAAAAACCTTCCCCTTCACCAGATACATTGATGAGGAAATAGGGTGTCACTTCAAGGGCGACGCCATTTTGTTCAATGGTATCAAAGAGCTGGACATAGTTCTCAGCTCCACCCCATCCAGTACGTACATATTTCTTTTTTGCCTTTAGTCCAGGCAAAATTTCTTCAAATGTCATGTTTTTCTCCTTTGTTGTCTATAAACGTTGATTTAATAGGCTTTTTAGTCAGCCTATGAGTTCTAAAATATAAATTTGTTCACCTTTTTGTGGACTTACAAGCTATTCATGGCTTTTTCAAAATATGAAACCGCCTCTTTTTCTTTATCCGCAGATAGGTGGCTGTATATATCCATGGTCATAGCTAAAGTAGCATGACCTAAACGGTATTGTAATTCTTTATAGCTGATACCAGCATTTAGCAATAAACTAGCGTGAGTATGGCGGAAAGCATGAAAAGTAAAGCGAGGAATAGAAATCTCAGCACACCGTCGATCTAAAGCCTCCTGTCTGGTTGCCAGATTCTGGTACTCTCTCGTAGGTGTTGCAAACACCACAGTCGAAGCACGCGCCCCAGACTGCAAATATAATTGGCGCTGCCTATTCTTGTATAGACGTAACATGTTGACTGTTTTCTTGTCTATGCTAATTGTCCTAACTCCTGCTTTGCTTTTTGGTGTACCTATTAGCTTTAAAAATCTATTGTAGTTCTTGCTTATACTGATGGTTCCATTCTCTAAGTCAATATCAGACCATTCCAGGGCTACTACTTCTCCGAAACGGCACCCAGTAGCAAGTAAGACACTATACAGAACGTAGTCAAGATAATAGCTGTATTTCTTAAACGCCAGTTTTTCCATGTGGAGCAACAAAGCCTTTAAATCGTCTGAATCTATAAACTTGATTGCTTTATTCTCACGTTTAGGCTTTTTAGGGAGAATAATGTCCCTAGCTGGATTGAATGGCAAGAGCTGGAGAGATACCCCATACTGTAAGACACGCCTATTTATTGAATGAACCACTGCATAATGGACTATCTGAGTTGATAAATCGTTAATAAAGCTTTGTATATAACTAACAGATAACTTGGCCAGTCTCAGACTACCAAAGACAGGTATAAGGTGATTATAGAGCATTTGCTTAGTTGCTACAAAAGTCTGAGGCTTTACTGTTAGCTGATAACTATCTAGCCATAGATCAGCTAACTCCTGATAATTCTTTACAGGTACTACTTTTGTCACAGTACAACCGTTCGATATAAAATCATCTTGCGCGTGCTTTGCTTTCTGCTTGACCTCTTTTCTTGTCCTACCCGTTACACTTGTTTTGGCTTTCTTTCCTGTTACCTGGTCAACTCCTAGATATACATTAGCTCGGTATACCATTGTACCGTTTTTCTTTTTGACTTCAGTTATTTGCATGTTTTAAACCTTTCTAAAAAACATCAGCAGGCAAGCTATTATTAAAAAGGTTTTAGATTGTTGTTTAAATCATGCTAGGACTTCACAGATTGCCCTGTATTCGATTTTAGGAAGTCAGACGGCAAATTGTACCAGAGTTTGAAACAAGGCGGATATAGGGCTTATATGCCGTTGAACTCCAAGCGAACGCCGAAAAAACACGCACTTCAGGATTGTTGAATATTGTGACGCGTGGGTATGCTATAGGTCGCGTTTTAAATCCAAGAGTGGTATAATCATGTTGTAATTACCTAACCTTTCGCTTATTTTCAGTTAGGTAGTATCTTAACAAGTTGGCAGTAGCTAGCTTGTCTTTTTTGTTTTTCTCTATATACGCTGTCGACCTTGACCATGACTATATTTAGTGCGTGATTTATTTGCTTTCAGATTCTCTAAGGAAATTCAATACATTTTCCATATTTTTATACTCATCTATAGATTGCATACCTTTAAAAATCGTCAAGAGTGTTTGCGAAAATGCTGAGTTCAAGTTTAAAACTTGATTTTCAAGGTATCCCAATGCTTTCTTTTCACTATCTGAGAACTTTTGTTTAGCTTTTAATTGCGCATTTAAATCAAGATAAGGTATTACAATATCTCCTAATTTTTGAGTTACATTATTTATATTTTCAGTTAAATCATTATTTTTTGCAAAATCTCTTAAAACTCTTAGTTCTTCTCTTCTTTCTTGCCTCCGTTTTTCTAGTTCTTTTACCAAATATGGTTTAGAAATTTCCGAAATTTCATCCCACTCAAAAGGGTGTTTTTCTACATCGTTACTAAACCCCAACAGATATCCAACACTTACTCCGAAGTAGTCAGCTAACAGTTGAGCTTTTTCTGGCTTAATTTGACTTTCTCCGTTTTCCCAATTTTGAAGAGTCCGATAATGAACCCCAATATTTTCAGCTAACTCTTTTTGAGATAGCTTTTTTTCTTGTCTCAATTCTTTCAATCTATTCATGTTTTATCACACCTTTCACAGATGATTATATACTATACCTTAGAAAAAGTACATTTTTTTTGTGCAAAAATTAAAAAAATAGTTGACAATAGAAAAAATATTGTGTATCATACAAATCAAGCACATAAAAAATGTGCAACCTCCCTCCAACCTTTCACACTTTCAATCTATTCATGGAGGGGGATTTTTTAGAAAGGAGCAAATCTATGAGCAAACTACGAGGCTATCGGGTTATGTTAGGACTGACGCAACAACAGATGGCGGACAAGCTAAAAATTTCTTTGCAGTCATACAACAACAAAGAATTAGGTAAAACGCCATTCAATGACAAAGAACGCCTAGCGATTAAGTCAATGGTTGCAGAAATCAAACCAGACATAACCATAGATGAACTGTTTTATAGCTAGAAAGGAGTGAACCACAATGGAACTAGTCTACATGGACGGCAAGAAAGAGCCGTATACTACGAGTGCAATCATAGCTGAATGTGCTGGAGTAAAACACCACGCGATACAGGAACACATTAGAAAGCAGATTGGACGACTGGAGCAATTTGGAAAGGTGTCATTTAAAATGCGACCTTTGCAAAGTGGACAACAGGCAAAAGATTATATTTTGAATGAGCAACAAGCGACCCTGTTAGTTACATTCTTAAAGAATACCGAGCAAGTGGCCAACTTTAAAACCAATCTAGTCAAAGCATTCTTTGAAATGCGTGAGGAACTTTCTAAGTTTCGTATGCAGAGAGCGCTAGAAAAGCCAAAGCGTAAGACTTTGCATGATAGCATTGAGAACTGGGAACAAGCCCCAAAGCACGCGCATAGCACCATGAACAACCTGCTACTGAAGGCAGTAACTGACATGAACGCGAAGCAGTTAAGGGAAGAACGTGGGGGCTATAACGGTATCGATAGCTTGACCAGTGACGAGCTGGAGCAATATCAGGCATTTGAAGATATGGTAATAGCCATGATTGGCTTGAATATGAGTTATCAGGAAATCAAAGCTATGGCATTCAGAAATAAAAAACCACGACAAAGAAGCGCGTGAGAGCAACAAAAAAAGGCTTAGCAATAACCACACCGCAAAGCCTTTCATACTAACACTAAAACGAATTTAACAAAGCAGGCAAGCTATTATTAAAGAGGTTTTAGTAAAGATTTATACCTAGATTATAGCATATCTGGGACATTTTGACTATACGGAGAGCGCTAACTCTTTAAACTGGTTCTTATTCATGCTTTCAATTTGGCGAGTCTGAGCGTGAGATAAGAGTGGCAGGAAAGACATTAAAAAGCCCATCAAGGTAATTACACAGAAACAGAGGTAAAAAACATGGATACATACTTTAAAGATTTTGAAAAAGAGTTAGGACTTGTAGAGGAAAAGCTAGATATTTTATCAGAGTGGCATTTATCCAAGAACCACCATGGGGCAACAGAGATTGCCGAAGATTGTAGATCAGCAATTAGTCAGTTATGGATTCAATTTTACAAATTATCTGAGACATATAAAAAGCAAGAGGCAAGTCATGAGGATTTCTTTAATAGGAATGTTGAGAATTTGCTTGGAGAATTAAAAAAATATGACGAGGAATGTACAGAAAGACATGGGAAAGCTCCTGACTGGTTGCTATTCAATTTCTTAGATCAAGTAATAAAAGAAAATGATTTAAGTAATGGGATCAATCATGCAACTACGTCAACCTGGATGTACTTACGTAGTTTAGTAGCTACTGATCTACAAAAAAGGGGGCTATTAAAATGAACGAGCTAGATTTGACCAATACACAAACAGTAATCTTTATGGTGGTATTGATTGGCTTACTGCTTTATTTAAACCACCGAGACCGCAAAAAAGCGCCCAAATTGAGCGAGAAAGCAAACAGACGATAGAAACACCTAGCGAGGATTTAAACCCTGATTATGGGCGTTATATCCAGCTGGCAGGGGTCAACGTATGGGGAGGGATGAAATGACTTACACAATGAATTTATACCCCGATATTGAAAAAATACCAGATGAAACTTATTTTACTAAAGAGATTTTTCTAGCAACGTGCTTAAATAACACAATCAGAATAGCAGTAGCCAGAGGTGTGCTAACATCTCAACTTTTAGACAAAGAAACTAAAGAAGTTATTTGTAAAACCTTGGATACAATCATAGAAAACCAAAAAGCTATTTTGCAAGGGGTAGCAAGCGGACAAATAACATTTGTGAATAAAAGCAAAGGAGGGGAGGAACTGAATGAGTCTATCAGAGAATGATAAACGAGTATTAAGACTAATTAAAGTAGGGGCTGAGAACTCCATAACAGGGGCAGAAATCAGTCTGATCACTAAGCTAGCAGAAAGAACAGTGCAAGATATTATCAGCCGTCTAATCACGCGCCATAGCGTTCCTATTGTTGGGGTTCGCCATGGGACATTTAGAGGATATTTTATCCCAGCTAACAAAGAGGAGCTACTGGACGGAGCAAAAACATTTTACAATCAGATACGAGAAGAAGAAAAGCGCCTAGCGGTGTTGATGAACAGCGACCTAGAAAGCTACAAAGAAACCTTGAAGGAGGTGGGCGGATATGTTTAGCCTAAGCCGAGAAAGCGAGCAAGACCTAGCGCATGGCATTCTGGAAGTAGTGGAAAGATACCTGGAAGCGCGTGATAGACTCAAACCACGCCTAACAGGTTTAATCTCAGCCCAGGAAGTCATGGACGAGTTAGATATAAAATATATGACACTCCAAAAATGGGAAAAAGCAGGGCTAAGACGATACCATCCACCGCTTGAAGATACAAGAAAGGTTTACTATAAAATAACTGACATCTGGAAGTTTCTGGGGGTAGAAAATGGGTAGATACATGACAGAGCCAGCTTATGCTGGTATGAAGTTAGCCAAGGAAGATAAAACCAAGGTCAGACGCCCAAAGTTGAAGCAACTCAAAGAACGGAAACAACTAAAGAAACTGAGGAAGAAACGTCGGAAAGGGAGCTGATATGACGATTTACGAGGCTAGAGGCTTTCAGGGTAATCTTGTCTATCCATTTGATAAAATTGAGCCGTTCCAGTACATTGAACGCTTTAAGCCTTTGGTAGTCCCTGAAGGGGCAAACATTGAAGAATTTAAACGTACACAAGCGCCTTACTGTATAAGTGGCAAAGTGACACCAGAAAAGCATGGCAGTTACAAGCGAAACAACTCCAGTCTAATCTATCGGGATTTGATTTTCCTTGATTATGACGATATACAGAGGACGTCTGAGGGCTTTATAAAGGCTGTTTCTAGCGCTTTATTTGGCTACTCCTATATCTTATACCCGACTATCAAACATAGCTTAGAAAAGCCCCGTTTTCGCCTTGTAGTGAAGCCTAACAACGTGATGAATGAGGTAACCTATAAGCAGGTAGTAAAGGAGATTGCTGACAAGATAGGACTACCCTTTGACATGGCCAGTCTAACCTGGTCACAACTCCAGGGGCTACCAATCACAACAGGAGACCCAGCAAGTTATCAAAAAATTGTCGAGCATGGCCTAGATTATCCAGCCCCCAAAGTTGAACCAAGAGCGAAGCTAGAAACTACTGAAAAATTCACACCCAGAACGAGTGGCCAGAGATCAATGACCATGAGAATTATTGACACTCTATTTCATGGTTTTGGAGACGAGGGAGGGCGTAACGTAGCACTGACACGCTTTGTAGGTTTACTCTTTAATAAATGGGTTGATTGTGACCTAGAGACTGCATACGAGCTTACAAAGATAGCCAATAGCGTGACTGCTGAACCTTTACCAATCGAGGAACTAGATCGTACATTCAGTAGCATAGCACGGGCAGAATATAGAAAGAGAGGGTAAAGCCATAGAACTAGAAGAATTAGAAAACCTAAAAAGTGAAATCTTGGAGGTGAGAGAGCAAGAACAACCTCCTAGAACGATGAAGGAGCTTGAAAATCGTATCTTTAAAGCTGGTGAAGAATGGCGGGCAGAACATACCGAAACAAAGGTAAATGAGTCCACAGGGGACGTTACCGAAAAGGTTGCGATGCCCCAAACATTCACAGTAGCTAAAATACTGAGCGAGATTGTCACATTTACTTTTATCAGCAAGAGCAATGTTCCTGATTATAGCCTACTCTATATCTATGATTTAGACGAGGGTATCTATACCGCTAGTAATGATCTTTTCAATCTTTTGTGTAAGACTTTTGACGTGAGAATTAAACCCAGAGAGTGGCCACAGATTAAGTTAATGGTTAGGACATTGACCAAGATACAAAAACCTTTAGAAAGTGCTGACCTTATCCCTGTAAAAAATGGAATTATTAACCTAAAAACAAAGGAACTACTCCCTTTTAGTCCTAAGTATGTAATTACAAGCAAGATCAGCACGGCTTACCACGCGCCTAAACGAGTCCCAACAGATCGAGAGGGCAAAACTTTTGACGCTTGGCTAAACTCAATCGCATGTAATGACAGCGAACTGGTAACACTGTTTTGGCAGATTATCCTTGAAGCTATAAACCCTAACCACACCCGAAATAAGTTTGCTATCTTCTACGGGGACGGTAACAACGGTAAAGGGACATTTCAGCGCTTCCTTATCAATCTGATAGGAGAAAGCAGTATATCAGCATTAAAGCCAGCACAGTTTGCTGAAAAACATAACTTAGAAACCTTGGTAGGAAAAGTTTGTAATATTGGGGATGAAGCACCTAATGAATACTTAAAAAATCCGTCTGATTTAATGAGTATCACTAGCGGGGACACTGTTCTAGTCAATCCAAAAGGTCGGCCAGCTTTTGAAGCTACTTTTAAGCTATTCAATATCTTTTCAGGAAATTATATCCCCAGTGGTGGGAACAAGACAAAAGGCTGGTATCGTAGAATTATGATCGTACCTTTCAATGCTGACTTTAACGGGGAAAAGGAAAAACCTTGGATAAAAAATGAGTTTTTAGCAAATAAGGAAGTCCTAGAATATGCCCTATACAAAGCTATCAATCAAGAGCCATTTACTCACTTTATCGAACCCAAAGCAGTTAAAGGCCTTCTAGAAGAATATCAGGAAGATAACGACTACTTGCTTTCATGGGTTAAACACGAATACATGGAAAAAGGTTGGCATGAGCTGGACGTAGTACCTGTTTTTATCGTTACAAGATCACTGAAGCATTATGCTGAGGACATGAGAATACCCAAGCCCAATGTTTACGGAGCAGGTAAAGAAACTATCAGGCACTTACAACAGTTGACGCCCTATCGGTATTCTCTAAGAAAGAAAAGAGTTCCTTCAGAAGATTTTGAGAAACTAGAGGCATGGGACGCTGACAAGATAAAAATGCGGACACCTCAACACTCTATCACTAAGCAAGAATAAGTGTGACGTTCTTTTTTCGCTGAAATCCTTGATAATACTGATTTTCTTGAAAAAAGTGTGACGTTGTGTGACGTTCTCAAAAAAGAAGGTCACACCCCTTGAAGCCTTGATATATCTAGCTTTAGGGGAATAGGTGTGACGTTGTGACATTCTTTCCAACTCTTATATATAGAAAAAATACAGTATTTATATATATAGGAACGATAAAACAAAAGAACGTCACAGGGTCACAGGAGTGGCCTAACCCATAGAGCCCCAAGGGTTTGAGCGTGTGACGTTCTTTGTCACAGAAGGTCACAGAATGTCACATAACACGAAAAATATTACATAATTTACCTTAAACTAAGAAACGGAGAAAAACAACATGACATTAAAATCAATTTCAGACAAAGCAAAAACATTCACTTTCACTTACTATTTTTGTGATCAGGCGACTGCTCAAGTAGCAGGTCACGCGCTACTGGGATACATGACTGGGACATATTGCCAGCCTGTAATCTCATTGACCTACAAGGATAAAGGCACGCTTGTCGCTGAGTATGTGGAAGATTACAAGCTAAACAAGACTTTCAAGCGTATTTGTGACAGCTTTAAAGACTACCACAAACAACCAGGAGAGGCTGCAGCGTTTGAAGAATGTTACAAACGGGAGCGCGTGCTTCAACTCAAAGAGTCAGAGGATTTTGAGAGTTTGCTCAATAAGGTTACAGACTACGAGCTAGAACTATTAGACTATGCTGATCGCTTGCTTTCTGATAAGCCTATCCCTATGGACTCTATGACCGCTTTTGGTACGTTGGAAATGCTGGGCGATGAAAGTATTAGCCTACTCCAAAAGTTGGACGTAGAAGGCGAATATAAAGGCCTTGCTGGTTATTCAGGTCAATAAAACATAGGAGGTGGAGCAATCCCCTTTTGACATTTAGGCAATAGATTTGGGTTTTTCCATATAGGAGTATTTTTGAACGAATGGAAGTTATAAAATCAATAACCATAGAGACATTTATAAAGCCAATGAAAAACCAGAATATCAGTCACGGTATAGCTGAGTTGAACGGTAGAAAACTGGAAATAGACCTAGATAGTCTGTACATCACCTTTGGAAGTAATCATTTTGATTTAGCAAGTATACCAGGAACTAAGGGAGGTAATCGCTACTTCTTTCTCTGTCCTATTTGTGGTAATCGATGCAGAAAACTCTATAAGAGACTGTTTCAATATGGTTGTGGATCATGCCAGAAAATACACAAGTCAACACTGAACCGAAATAAGACAGATTGCCAATACTATTGGGAGCTTGCGCTTAGGGAAGCTAGAAAGGTAGAACCAGGGTGGAGTCCCAAACGTGGCGGATATATGTTCGATGGTTTTCCTGAAAGACCAAAGTATATGAAACGTGCCAAATATTATAAGCATTATCAAAAGTTTGTTAACTACACCAGAAAAGGGGATAGCTTTTGGCTGAATGGTTTGGGATCCCTGAGATAATTTGTAGTAGGGTGCAATTTACAAAACAAATAAATACTACATATTAGACGGTTAAAACTTTGAAATAAGTCAGCTATATCAAGACTTTTGACGGATTCGAGCGTTCCAAAAAAGGGTGCGGTAAACGTTCCAAAAAGGGTGAGGTTTTGGTTAGGTAGTGGCCAAAAAAACGCCTTAAAAATAAGGGATAATATGGTGTTGAACTCCGAGCGAACGCCGAGAAAATAGCTCTTGAACAGAGAACGAACAGAGAAGATTACATAGCTTGAAGCTAGAGAGAACATAGAGAAATAGCAAAAAAAGCCAAGGCGCTCCGCCTCAGCTATAATTAACACAATAAAATTATACCATACAGGAGGCCAAGGCATGACACCAGAGCAGGTAAAAGAAAAACTAGAGGGCGTCAAGTGGATAAACAAGGAGATCAAAGGCTTATATTTGGAATTGGAAGTCCTGGAAGGTGGTATTATCCAAAAGCAAGAACTGAGCACTACAAGAGTACAAACAAGCAGGGTAAATACAGCAGAAAATAACCTTATAAGTGTTCTGAAGCTAAAAGAGGATACGCTCCAGAGAATTGAGCGTCTCACTGAGGAAAGAATGGCAATATCTGGGCTAATCGATAAGCTGGCCAATCCGTTTGAGCGTTCTGTTCTAAGGCTTTTTTACTTGAATGATCTCGACGCTTGGGAGGTTGCTGAGGAAATAGGGAAGTCTAAATCTTCGATATATCGAGTAATGCAGGAAGCTATAGAACATTTGGCAGGTATGATAAATGTGGATTGATTTAACCTTACCACAGAATTAGGAGCGTATGGGGAGCTCTAAGCCCCATATTTGCCCCTATTTCACTTTGTTTTGGACTGGACGACTAAAACACCATGGATAAACTACAAGCCCTTAGAAACGAATCTGGGGGCTTTTGCTATTTGAGAGATAACAAGTATTATCCCTTTACAATACGTGTAGTACGTGTTATAATAATACTGTCAGGAGGTAAAAGCGCTATGCCTATGACACAAAAAGAGATGGTCAAACTCCTTATGGCTCATGGTTGGATAAAAACCAAAGGCGGTAAAGGCTCCCACGTTAAAATGGAGAAGGAAGGGGAAAGACCTATCACAGTCCCTCATGGTGAACTGAATAAGTACACTGAAAGAGGGATAAGAAAGCAAGCAGGACTGTAATAAAGGCAGTCCCCCTGCTTGTCTTTGATTTTGGAGGTAAACTATGCTTGTCACTTATCCAGCTTTATTTTATTATGACGATACAGACGGAGCTAACGCCCCTTACTTTGTAACTTTCCCAGATTTTGAACATTCAGCAACTCAAGGGGAGGATATGGCAGACGCTATGGCAATGGCCAGCGATTGGCTCGGTATTAACCTAGCTGATTATATCGAGAATGGGCGAGAAATTCCTACCCCTACTCCTATTAACGCTTTATCTTTGGCTTCTAACAACCCTTTCCAGGATGATGAGGACATAGATCTAGTCTATGATCCTAGTAAATCTTTTATCTCTATGGTTATGGTTGACGTTGCAGAATATCTAGGCAGTCAAGAACCTGTTAAAAAAACCCTAACCATTCCACGTTGGGCGGATACATTAGGGCGTGACCTAGGGTTAAACTTCTCACAGACCCTAACAGACGCTATTGCTGATAAAAAAATCCATGCTTAATAATTAACTATGATATAATTGACTTATAAACAGGGCTTTTCCATCTCCCCTTGAAACAGTTCATTCTGCAGTAGGAGGTGGGACGGTTCTGTTTTTACCATAAAGGAGTATTTAACATGGCAAAAGTTAAAGAAAAATGGAATCCAACAATAACCCATATTGTCCCTAAAGGTACTAAACTAGCAGACGGTACAATATTAGACAAAGAAACCACCTTAACACAAGAAGAATTTGCTAAAAATCCCCCTGTTATTCCAGCAGGACACCCTGTTTATAATATTTTAGCTGGCATTATCAGAGAGAAGATAGAAAAAGGAGAGTTATAACATAAAGACACAGTATATTTCCACTTGATATTCGCGTAAAACAGTATTGTAAAAGGCAACAAAATTAGCAACCACGCGATTTTAGGTATCTTATCTTTTCGATAGATAAATAACCAATGCGCGTGATAAACATGTTATAATATTTTCACAGCTTGAGGCTTGCATAGTCTACCCAAAAAGGGAGAGTTAGACCGAGAGGTCACACACTCCCTTTTTGGGTATAATAAACCTATCAGATAAGCAAAAACAACTAAAAAAGCGTAGCTGGTGACTACGCTAGTTCTTGCCTGCTGAACTCGTAAATTATTGACCTATTTTAGGTCTTTTTTTACTCCCCTTTTTGTGGACTTTGGGAGAATATTAAAGGTCATTTGTGACTATGTTTTTTCAAAAAGTCCACAAAAATAAAGCCTATAAACTCCTATTTGAAGCCATTCCTAGACGCTTTTCAGAATTTCTTCAAATGTCATGTTTTTCTCCTTTGTTATCTATAAATCTTAATTTAATTATAACAAAAAACCGTTTTCCAACGGCTTTTTGACTGTGATTTCTTAAAATGCATTTTTTCCTAAGGCAAATCATTCCCTGCTGCTAGGTAAATCTCATACCATTCTTTTCGAGTTAGAGTCAGGTTACTTGCTTGACTGGCTTCTAGCAAATGTTTAGGGTTAGTTGTCCCTACCACCGCTTGCATCTTAGCTGGATAGCGTAACACCCAAGCGATAGCAATAGCTGATGGGCTTACACCATATTTTTGCGCAAGACGGTTTAAAACTTGATTCAAAGCTTGAAACTGCTCATTACCAACAAAATTGCCCTTAAAATAGCCAAACTGCAAGACTGACCAAGCCTGAATGACTATATCGTTTAGTTTGCAGTATTCAAAGATGCTTCCATCACGTACAACAGCCTTGTCACCTTCCATATTGACATGGAAACCTGATTCAAATCCTGGCGTGAAAGCTGCGCTTAGCTGTAATTGATTGATAGATAAAGGTTGTTTGACCTCTTTCTTCAGCAATTCCATCATCATAGGATTTTGGTTGGATACACCAAAATCTCGAACCTTACCTGATTTGTGAAGGATATCAAAGGCCTCTGCTACTTGATCAGCTTCCATTAAGGCATCTGGGCGATGGAGAAGCAAGCTATCTAAATAATCAACCTGCAATCGTTGTAGAATCCCATCAACTGACTCTAAAATATAATCTTTTGAAAAATCAAAATAGGTAAATTCTTCTATGCGAATGCCACACTTGGACTGAATCCACATCTTCTCACGCAAGTCAGGGCGATGTTTTAAGACTTGACCCAGTAATTCTTCGCAACGTCCACGACCATAGATATCTGCCAAGTCAAAGGCATTGATTCCGACAGATAAGGCTGTTTCAACCAGCTCCTCAACTTCTTTGACCGACTTGTCACTGATTCGCATCATTCCTAGAACGATTTCGGATAGTTCTCTTTTCTCTTGACCAAATGGAATGTATTTCATGGCAACTTCCTCCGTTTTTCTTCATTATAAAGCAGAATGACACTTTTATCAACTGCTATCTCACAAAAGAAAAGAACCAGCTTAAACTGGTCCTTTTAAATCTTATCCAATCACACTTCCGTTTGGTACAGACGGATCAACTGTGAGAAGGGTTAATTTGCCATCATGTTCAGCTGAGAGGATCATCCCTTGGCTGACATATTTTTTCATCATTTTACGTGATTTGAGGTTGGCAACGATTTGGACTTTCTTGCCGACCAATTCTTGTTCGTTTGGATAGTATTTTGCAATACCTGAAAGGATTTGACGATCTTCACCATCTCCAGCATCCAAGCGGAATTGAAGTAACTTATCAGAACCTTCTACTTTGGACACTTCTTTGACTTCTGCGACACGTATTTCAACCTTGTCGAAGTCTTCAAACTTGATTTCTTCCTTGTTAAGCTTGAGTTCAACTTCATCTGGATTCCATTCTTTTTCGACAGCTGGCTTGTTGCCTTCCATTTGTTCCTTGATATAGGCGATTTCTTCTTCCATATCCAAACGTGGGAAGATTGGTGTTCCTTTAGCAACTACTGTTACACCTGCAGGAAAGTCTGCTAGATTTAAGTTTTCAAGGCTAGAAACTTCTGCTAGACCAAGTTGAGTCAAGACTGCACGACTAGTTTCCATCATAAATGGCTCAATCAAGTGAGCTACGACACGAAGGCTAGCTGCCAAGTGGCTCATCACACTTGCCAATTGGTCACGGTGCGCTTCGTCCTTAGCCAGTACCCATGGAGCTGTCTCATCGATGTATTTATTTGTACGTGAGATAAGAGTCCAGACTGCTTCAAGTGCACGTGGATAGTCAACTGCTTCCATGTAGGTATGGTAGTCAGCGATTGATTGTTCTGCAACGTCAGCAAGAGCATTGTCAAATTCTGTCACACCTTCTACATAGGCAGGAATTTGACCATCAAAGTACTTGTTAATCATTGAAACCGTACGGTTGAGGAGGTTTCCGAGGTCATTTGCTAATTCATAGTTGATACGCCCTACATAGTCCTCTGGAGTGAAGGTTCCGTCTGAACCAACTGGAAGGCTACGCATGAGGTAGTAACGAAGTGGATCGAGACCATAGCGCTCTACCAGCATTTCAGGATAAACGACATTCCCTTTAGACTTAGACATCTTACCGTCTTTCATGACAAACCAACCATGGGCAATCAAGCGGTCAGGTAATTTAACATCCAACATCATAAGAAGGATTGGCCAGTAGATGGAGTGGAAACGAAGGATGTCTTTCCCAACCATATGGAAGACTGTTCCATTCCAGAACTTATCAAAGTTACCATGTTCATCTTGACCATAACCAAGAGCTGTCGCATAGTTAAGAAGGGCATCGATCCAAACGTAGACAACGTGTTTTGGATTTGATAGGACTGGTACACCCCAGGTAAAGGTTGTACGAGATACTGCTAAGTCTTCCAAACCTGGCTCAATGAAGTTACGCAGCATTTCATTCAGACGACCATCAGGAGTGATGAAGTCAGGATGTGATTTGAAAAATTCGACCAAGCGGTCTTGGTATTTGCTGAGGCGAAGGAAGTAAGACTCTTCAGATACCCATTCCACTTCGTGGCCTGATGGAGCGATACCGCCCGTCACATTTCCAGCTTCGTCACGGAAAACTTCCGCAAGTTGACTTTCTGTAAAGAATTCCTCATCTGAAACTGAATACCAACCAGAGTATTCACCTAGGTAGATGTCATCTTGAGCAAGCAAGCGTTCAAAAACTTGAGCCACTACTTTTTCATGGTAGTCATCAGTTGTACGGATAAATTTATCGTATGAGATATCCAATAATTTCCAGAGTTCTTTGACGCCAACCGCCATCCCATCAACATAAGCTTGTGGTGTAATTCCAGCTTCTTCTGCTTTTTGCTGGATTTTTTGACCATGCTCATCAAGACCTGTCAAATAAAAGACATCGTAGCCCATGAGGCGTTTGTAACGAGCTAGGACATCACAAGCGATGGTTGTGTAGGCAGAACCAATATGAAGTTTCCCAGATGGATAGTAAATCGGTGTTGTAATATAAAAATTCTTTTCAGACATAATATTTCCTTTCCAGGCAAATGAAACCTGTTTTTCTAACACTTCATTATATCACATTTTTAATGAATTTCGATAGGGAAATCCATACAAAAACAAGATAGACAAGTGTCCATCTTGTTCTTTATTATTCGTAGCGAAGAGCTTCAATCGGATCTAGCTTAGAAGCTTTATTGGCTGGTAAAACACCAAATATCATACCGATACCAGCTGAGACCGCTAAACTAAAGAGAGCGATTGGGATAGATACGCCAACTTCGATTCCTGCAATCATGTTTTGAAGAAGAACACCTGCAAGCATAGTCACCCCTGCAGCCAGCACAAGACCGATGCCCCCACCTAACAAAGTCAAAATCATAGATTCAATCAAGAACTGAACCAGAATATTAGCGCGTGTAGCTCCTAGTGCTTTACGTAGACCAATCTCGCGAGTACGTTCTGTCACCGAAACAAGCATGATATTCATAACACCAGTACCACCGACAAAAAGGGAAATCCCTGCAATGGCACTAATAATCGTTGTTATGAAGCCAAAGAGTTGTTGAACTTCTTGGAAGGCTGCAGACGCATCTGCAACTTGATATTCCCCTTGTTGAAGACCTGCAATCTCTGTCATTCTTCTCGCCAACTCCGGTCCTAAGGTCTGGGTTAAGCTAGTATCATTGACACGGAAGACAATATTTGAAATCTCATCTGTGTTAAAATTAGCTGCAAGAGAAATATTGGTCGTAATTGGTAGTCCTCCGACTCCAAATGTTTTCGCAGCCTTAGCTTCCTTACTTGCATAAACACCAATAACACGGTAACTGATTTCATTTACTTCAACAATTTGGTTGAGAGCTTCTTGTGCTGAACCAAAAAGGCTATTGGCAAGCTCTTCATCTAAAATGATCACACTTGCGAAATCCTTATAATCTTGCGCTCTAAGGCCACGACCTGCAATGATTTCATTTTCGACCGCATCCATATAGGTGACATTCCCACCCGTCATGTTAGCGTGTTCGACCTTTTTATCCTTATAAGTCAAGGTCACATTGGCTGAGTTGGTCACATAGTAGCTATCCACTCCCTTGAGCTTAGCAGCTTCCTTGACCCATGCTTCTTGAGGTTTTGGTGGTTCAACAAAATTTTCTTCTTGACCACCAGACAAGGTCAATGCAGATTGTCTTTGTGTAAAGGAACCGTCCTTACTCTTTGTAGGTGAGAAAAAGACATGGATATCTTTCTGGGACTTGGTCATATTTTTATTGACCTGACGAGACATAGAGTCGCCCAAGGCCATGATTACGACAACGGATGATACGCCGATAATAATCCCAATCATGGTGAGGAAAGAACGCATCTTGTGGGCCATAATGGATGAAAAGGCAAATTTCAGATTCTGCATCTTAGTTTTCCTCCTTTTCTACGAAACCACTATCAGATGAAATGACGCCATCACGAATGACGATTTGACGTTTCGCATAGGCGGCAATTTCAGGCTCATGCGTAACCATGATAATGGTTTTTCCTTCTTTGTTTAATTCAACCAAGAGTTGCATGATTTGATTTCCTGTTTTGGTATCAAGTGCCCCAGTTGGTTCGTCTGCTAGAATGATAGAAGGATTGTTGACTAAAGCACGCGCGATGGCAACCCTTTGCTTCTGACCACCTGACAACTCCGAAGGCAAGTGATGGCTACGCTCGGTCAGTTCAACCTTTTCCAGATACTCTTCTGCTAATTTGCGACGTTTTGAAGCTGAAACTCCAGCATAAATCAAGGGCAGTTCTACATTTTGAAGAGCATTAAGCTTGGACAAGAGAAAGAATTGTTGAAAGACGAAGCCGATTTCCTGATTTCGAACCTTGGCTAATTGTTTTTCACCCAAACCAGCTACTTCTTTTCCATCTAGAAAATACTGACCACTTGTAGGAGTATCCAACATCCCAATGGTGTTCATGAGGGTAGATTTCCCAGAACCAGATGGTCCCATGATTGCTACAAATTCTCCCTCATGAACTTCTAGGTTAATGTTTTTAAGGACTTGAAGTTCTTGATCACCATTTCGATAGCTACGGCAAATATTTTTAAGGCTAATTAGTTGCTTCATCAGTCTTCACCTCTTTTCCTTCTTGCAAGGAAGCTGTCGGATTACTGATGACTTTTGCTCCATCTGTCAGACCAGATGTGATTTCTTGATTTTCTGCATCTGCATTGCCCAAACCAACTTCAACTTTTTTGGCCTTTTGATTTTCATCAAGAATCCAAACATAGTTTTTCTCTTCTTCCATCACTACACTCGAAATTGGAACGATCAAGGCCTTGCTCTTATTCTTGACTTCAACACTAACAGTAAATCCTTGCTTCAAATCGCCAATTTCACTAGTTACATCGACCGTATATGGGTACTTAGATCCTGAGTTTGAACCAGCTAAGCTACTACTTGCTTCGCTACTGTTCTTTGGATAATTTGAAATATAGCTAATCTTACCATTCCAAGTTTTATCCGGGTAAACCTTGGAAGTGAAAGTGACTTCTTGGCCTACAGATAGATTGGCAAGATTGTACTCAGAAAGCTCTCCCTTGACCTGCAAGTTATCGTTACTTACGATATGAACCAAAACTTGACTATTTCCTGTTGGAGATTTTGAAACATTCCGATTCACTTCAACAACTGTTCCCTCCACCGTACTCAATACCGTAGCAGCATTCAACTGTGCCTGGGCTTTTTCAAGTTGTGCCGCTGCATCTGCACGAACATCACGCGCATCACTGATTTGTGAATCGATAGAAGCTGTAGCTGATGTAGAAGATTGTGCTTGGGTTTGGTCCGTAGCGCCTTCAATCCCTGCTTGAGGAAGCACAGGTGTTGAAGCAGCAGTATTTCGAGCCTCATTCAATTCATTGATATGACGGTCAGCTTTAGCAACTGCACGACTAGCAGCATCATAGGCTGCTTGAGCATCTGCACTACTATACTTGACTAAGGCCTGGCCTTCGCTTACCTTGTCACCAACTGAAACAAGAACCTCATCCAAATCTCCCTTGCTACCATCAAAATAAACATATTGTTCTTTTTGAGCAGTTACACTACCTGATAGAAGAACCGATGAAGCAACCGTTCCATCTTTAGCTACAGCAATTTTAGCAGTTTCATCTTTTGCTGCAGCTTGATTTGGTTGTCTCAATAGAAGAACAGCTGCTGCTCCCACTACAAGTACTGATGCAACTCCAATAGCAGTAAATAAAGGCCATTTCTTAGCTTTTGACTTTTTTTTCATAGCAATACCCCTTTTATAAATATATATGTTAAGATTATAGCACATATCCTAAAAATGGACAATTGATTTTTCATTATCCAAAAACATTTGCTAAAATCTTTTATTGTTGTATTAGTTATATAATACATTTTCTTTTTTATTTTTGCAAGCATTTTCTTAAAATTTTTAAACGTAGCAGATTTTTGCATTGACTCCCAAAAAAAGATAGAATATGACTAGAAAACAACTAAAGGAGCTTTCTATGAGAGAATATGATATTATCGCTATCGGTGGAGGTAGCGGGGGCATTGCTACCATGAATCGTGCTGGTGAACATGGAGCCAAAGCTGCAGTTATTGAAGAAAACAAACTAGGAGGAACCTGCGTTAATATAGGCTGTGTTCCCAAGAAAATCATGTGGTATGGAGCACAAATTGCAGAGAGTATCCACAAATATGGACCTGACTATGGTTTCACGAGCACTGGGAATGAATTTGATTACGCAAGGCTTCGTAAGAATCGTGAAGCATACATTGACCGTTCTCGCTCTTCTTATGGTGGAAGCTTTAAACGTAACGGAGTTGATTTGATTGAAGGACGCGCCGAGTTCGTTGATGCTCATACAGTCAGTGTCAATGGTGAGTTGATCCGTTCTAAGCACATCGTGATTGCAACTGGGGCCCATCCTCATATCCCTGCCATTCCTGGTGCTGAACTAGGTGGTAGTTCTGATGATGTCTTTGCCTGGGAAGAATTGCCTGAATCAGTAGCCATTTTAGGTGCTGGTTACATTGCTGTCGAATTAGCTGGCGTACTCCATACCCTTGGTGTACAGACTGATTTATTTGTCCGTCGTGAGCGTCCACTTCGTGGATTTGATAGCTATATTGTTGAGAGCTTGGTTCAAGAAATGGAAAATACTGGATTAAACCTCCACACCCATAAGGTTCCAGCAAAACTTGAAGAAACCGAAGAAGGCATTAGGATTCATTTTGAAGATGGGAGTACCCATACCGCCAGTCAAGTTATCTGGGCAACTGGTCGCCGTCCAAATGTTGAAGGGCTTCAGCTTGAAAAAGCAGGTGTTACCCTCAATGAACGTGGTTTCATTCAAGTTGACGAATACCAAAATACAGTCGTTGATGGTATCTATGCTCTAGGAGATGTCACGGGTGAGAAAGAACTAACTCCCGTCGCAATCAAGGCTGGTCGTACCCTATCCGAGAGACTTTTCAACGGTAAAACCAATGCTAAAATGGACTACACTACTATTCCAACTGTTGTCTTCTCACATCCAGCTATCGGAACTGTCGGTCTGACTGAGGAAGAAGCTATCAAAGAGTATGGACAAGAAAACATTAAAGTTTATACTTCAAAATTTGCTTCTATGTATTCAGCAGTCACTAGCCACCGTCAAGAAGCCCGCTTCAAGCTCATTACAGCTGGTGAGAACGAAAAGGTAGTTGGCCTTCATGGTATCGGCTACGGCGTCGACGAAATGATTCAAGGTTTTGCAGTTGCTATCAAGATGGGAGCTACAAAAGCTGATTTTGATGCGACGGTCGCTATCCATCCTACAGGTTCAGAAGAATTTGTGACCATGCGTTAATACAAAAAAGACCATCTTGGTCACTCAGATTGAAGAAAAAGCCTATTTAGGACCATTTTCTTCAATCTTTTTCTTTTATTAGAGCAAATTATAAAACACTTAAAAATAGCATCCCATCAGGATTCCTAAGTGTTTGCACTATATGATAGCCAACTTCCATAAGGCTCATCTTTTTATTACTGATAAGATTTACCTGTGTTTTGAAAAATCTCTTGTCCTCCGGCTCTCTCTAAATCGGCCGTTACAAATTTGTAACCTTTATTTGTAAAATAGGTTGACAATCATCCCCCTTCCAGTATAATAGTTACTATAAATTAAAAAAGAGGTTAACTATTATGAAAAAAGCACACATTTACGCTATTCCTGCTATTGGGGCTGCTCTGATTGCAGTATTAGCCCAAATCAGTATCCCAATTGGACCAGTACCATTTACTCTACAAAACTTTGCTATCGGACTCATTGCTACTGTTTTTAGACCAAGGGAAGCCGTTCTTTCTGTTGGTCTCTATCTCTTGCTGGGTGCTATCGGTATTCCTGTCTTTGCCAGTGGGGGAGCTGGTTTTCATGTTTTGGTAGGTCCAAGCGCTGGCTATCTTTGGTTTGACCTTGTCTATGCTGGGCTTACGTCCTATCTTATCCATAAGAAAAGTGGCTATATTCGTATCTTTCTTGCAAATCTCTTGGGAGATTCCCTTGTCTTTGTTGGTGGTATTCTCAGCCTCCACTTCCTTGCTGGTATGCCTTTTGATAAAGCACTAGCTGTCGGTGTCATTCCCTTTATCATTCCTGATCTTGCAAAAATCCTTGCCATCAGTTTTATCGGTCGACCACTCCTTCAACGTCTCCGTACTCAATCCTATTTTTCAAGCAAATAAAAAGAGGCCGGGTTTTGCCCAGCTTCTTTTGGATTATTCTTACATGATTGCTTATTGATTCTTAAAGGCATCGACCATCACTTGAAACTCTTCGTTTGAGAGGGTGATTCCTTTCCCCATCTTAGTGTGGTCTGGACTCCAAGCACGAATGTCAAACTTTGCTGGTGCTCCATTAAAGCTGACACGATTGATTTCCTTGGTCCAACCTTTTTCATTCTCTGAGAGCGTAAGTAAGTGTTCTTCGATTTCAAATGTAAATTCTGCCATTGTATTCTCCTTTTGATTGTCTTCACTTGATTATTCGTAAAATCTTGTAGATTTTTTTAAAATTGTATATAATAATGTTAAAAAGAAGGGAGGCTCCGATGAAAGATTTATTTAAACACATTCAACAAAAGTTCCAAAGCTTTCTCAACGGACGAGAAGAGCCTGACAATTCCAAAGCTGACTCCCTGACAAGTGCCATTAAAGAGGCGCTCCTAAAAAAAACTGCTGTCCATATTATTTTTTCCGATACGAGTTTTACAGGGGATATCATCAAATATGATACGGACCGCCAGCAAATTATCGTTAAAAATTTTTCAAAAAATGTGACCCGCATTATTCGAATCCCAGATATTCAGAAAGTGAGTTTTGTTCCCTCGACTGTCCAAACAGCCCAAAAAAATCGATTTAAGAAAGAGTGAGATGAGTTTACTTCATCTCACTCTTTTCTATTAACGAATTTGTTCAAAATGAAGGTGAACAGCAATGTGTTCTCCGTAACCACTTCTCTCTAAATCACGTTGCAAACGGTAAGAGATATAGTGTTCAGCGATAGTGAT
This sequence comes from Streptococcus infantis, assembly GCF_047465035.1. Lineage (GTDB taxonomy): Bacteria > Bacillota > Bacilli > Lactobacillales > Streptococcaceae > Streptococcus > Streptococcus infantis_T. Next base: position 16,465 of record NZ_JASHAQ010000004.1, on the reverse strand, counting down.
GTAACCTGCACCAAGCAAGCGATGCTCAACCATTGATTGAATCATGCTGATTGTCGCACGCTCCACTTTTGCCTCTTCTAGATCCAAGACAACTTTCTTAGTTACCTGAGCTAGATTTTGACGTAAATCATCTGTCAAAACATAAACTGTTTGAGCAGCTTTGAGAATGGCTTGATAAATTTTATCTGGATCAAAGTCGGCAACTTGTCCATCACGTTTAATGACTTGCATAGGCTTCTCCTTTTAATTTGTATTTTCTTTAATATCCGCTAACATTTTAGCTTCTTCTGCTGTTAATTCATAATGTTCCAACAAATCTGGTCTACGCTCATAAGTTTTTTTGAGACTCTCATAGAGACGCCATTGGCGAATCTTCTCATGATGCCCACTCATAAGCACTTCTGGAACCACCATGCCACGATAATCATAAGGACGTGTGTACTGAGGATATTCGAGGAGCCCAGATGAGAAGCTGTCATCTTGGTGACTGGTTTCCTTCCCAATTACTTCTGGTATCAAGCGAACCGTCGCATCAATCATGGTCATTGCTGCAAGTTCTCCACCAGTTAGCACATAATCACCTAGGGAAATCTCATCTGTTACCAAGGTCTTAATGCGTTCATCATAGCCCTCGTAGTGACCACAGATAAAGATGAGTTCCTCTTCTTGTGCTAAATCTTCAGCATAAGCTTGGTCAAACTGCTTACCAGCAGGATCCAAAAGGATCACGCGCGGATTTTTCTTTTGAATAGCATCAAAGGCATCAAATATTGGTTGCGCACGTAGCAACATGCCTTGACCACCACCGTAGGGTTCGTCATCAACATGACGAGCCTTTTCAGCATAGTCACGAAAATTATGATACTGGATATCAAGAAGTCCCTTTTCACGGGCCTTTCCAACGATAGAATGTTCTAGTGGAGAGAACATCTCTGGAAAGAGGGTTAAAATATCAATCTTCATCGTCTAACCCTTCTAAGAGTTCTACATCCACGCGCTTATTAGGAATATCAACATTGAGCACGACCGGTGGGATGTATGGTAAAAGCAGGTCACGTTTTCCCTTACGCTTAACTACCCAAACATCATTGGCCCCTGGTTGAAGAATTTCCTTAATGGTTCCAATCAAGTTATCACCCTCGTAGACCTCTAGTCCAATAATCTCGTGATAGTAAAATTCACCCTCATCAAGGTCATTCAGGTTTTCTTCTGCAACCTTCAAACTGTAGCCCTTGTATTTTTCGATATCATTGATGTGATACATATCCTTAAATTTGATGATATCAAAGTTTTTATGCTTACGGTGACTTGCGATAATCACTGTTTTAACAAATTGATCCTTTTCATCAAACAAGGCCAGTTCTGCACCTTTTTTAAAGCGTTCTTCCGAAAAATCCGTCACAGATAAGACTCTCATCTCACCTTGTAAACCTTGCGTATTGACGATTTTTCCAACGTTAAAATAGTTCATTTGATCTCCTGTAATTTCCTTATCTCCATTTTCTTCTTACAATTTTTTAATAATATCTACAATTTTCTCTGATTCGGACCACTGTAAATAATGGTGATTCCCCCCTAAAATGAGTTTAGTATTGGAAGTCCAATATTCTGATTCTCTGTACTCTTTTTCTCTATAAGGCTGACAAAAAATAAATACAGGGACATGAGATTCTATCGACAAATTCTCAAAATCTTCCTCAGTAATTTCTCCAGATATCTGAAATTCTGGATCTTGATTTTCCAACTCTAAGCCTTTTTCTTGCATTAATTTCCAGATTTCTTTGTTAGTTTCAGGGTTAAATGTGGATTGAGTTAAGTTCTTAAAATAAAGTTCAGGACCAAATTCTTCAATCAGTCTCATTTGCTCTTCCATTTCTGGATAAAGATTTTCTGAAAAATCAGCAAACATGACTTTTTTAGTTGTCGGTTCAATTGCTACTAAAGCCTGACACTTAATTGGTTTCTTGAGTAATTTGCAAGCTAAAATTCCACTCAAACTATGTGCACAAAGTATATATTCAGAAATCCCTAATTCTTCAAGTACTTCATAAACCGCATCTGCAAGATTATCTAGATTTTTTCCAGATTGGTCATGAATCGAACTCCTACCTGTGTTCGGAAAATCAATTGTCAAATAACCAATTGTAGGAGGAAGTTTTTCAAGTATAAGTGAAAAATTTTCATAACTTGGTAGCAAACCTGCGCCACTTAAACAAACTAGCATTTTCTTTTGCTTTTGATAAGTAACAGAGAGACTACCAATTTCTGTAGATACTTCAAACCTCTTCATAAAGAAATCCACTCATTCTATATAATGAATTATTAAAAATCCTTATCCTTTATTTTATCACGTTCCAGGGATTTTCACAAGTTGGAGAAAAAAGCTAGTTCTGACTTTCGGCTTCTAAAAATCCTTCCAAATCTCGTTCATGCTGATATTTGATAGCTGCCTTTTTGTCTTTTTCAAAAATGGTCTTGGTTAGATCAATGTCGTTGATGGCTGCAATTGCGACTGTGTAGTGAATGATATCAACAAGTTCTTTAGCAAGTTCCTCGTTCGAGTCTTGAACACCCTCTTTTCGACCAGAACGACCATTCAAAACCTCAGCTACTTCTCCGACTTCCTCCACTAGCTTGATAAAAAGACCTTCCTCAGTCCGAGACTGCTGGTAATGTTCGAGTAAGTAGTCTTGTAATTGTCTAAACGTTAAATCCTTCATATCCTGCTCCTTGCAAAAAAAAGCGAGACATTCGTCCCGCCCTTCTTATTTTTCGTCAATAACGATTCTTACTTTTTTGTCTTCAGTTGGGACAGAGTAGACAATCGTTCTTATCGCAGAGATAGTGCGACCCTTACGACCAATCACACGACCCACATCGCTTTGGTCAAGATCCAAATGATACTCCAAAAATTCTGGTGTATCTTCAATCTTGATAGTTAAGGCATCTGGTTGTGAAATCAAAGGTTTCACAATTGCAATAATGAGATTTTCAATCGTATCCATCTGTCAACCTACTTTAGAATTATTTAGAGAATTTAGAATCGTGGAATTTTTTCAATACGCCTTCTTTTGAAAGGATGTTGCGTACTGTGTCTGAAGGTTGAGCTCCATCAGCCAACCATGCAAGAACGCGGTCTTCTTTCAAAGTTACTTGGTTTTCAGCAACAAGTGGGTTGTAAGTTCCAACTGTTTCGATGAAACGTCCGTCACGTGGTGAACGTGAATCTGCTACGTTAATACGGTAGAAAGGTTTTTTCTTAGAACCCATACGAGTCAAACGGATTTTAACTGCCATTTTTAAAGTCTCTTTTCTTATTTTTTATTTCGGTGAAATAGCTGAGCTATTTAGCACATGTTCTATTATAGCAGATTTCTAAGAGGTGTCAAGAAAAAAACTTGACAGACTTTAAAATTTTTAAATTTTTTTTTGAAATTTGCTAGACTAATAGGGATAAATTAGAAAGAGAAACTTTATGAATACTAGTCTAGAGAACATTTACAAAGACCATCAAGTCAAACCTTACATCTCTCCAAATCGTGATGTCCAAGCTTGGCTACTAAATCCCAAGCCCGTTCCCAAATAACACATGGACTTATTAGCAGATTATTTACTAGCAGGAGATATTATCCTCCTCTGGAGAATCAACTTTGGTACCTTTATCACCGAAAGCTGGTTTCCTAAATACTTCGAGTACACTTATGGCATCGATGCCCCAAAACATTTAGAAACGCTTGTTGAAAAAGGCTATGTTCTTGTCGAAACTGCTTTTGACTCGCTTGACCATCTAAATAGTACCATGAAAAAGAATATCCTGAAGAAGAAGGGAGTTACTGGACTTTCTAAAATGAAGGCTGCCGACTTGGATCAAGCCCTTCATGAGCATTTTTCAGAAGAGGAATTAGCTAGTCACTTTTCGATTCGTGGCTATAAACTAACTCCAAAAGGAGAACAGGCTCTCAAGGACCATCAGGCAATCATTGACCGCCATCCAAAGAAGAATCTTTAATCAACCAAGTCAGGTTGATTTTTTTGAAAACAGTTTCTTAAAAAAATCTAATCAATTCACTTACGAGAAAAAAATTTTTATGATAGACTGATTTCTAATCAAAAAGAAATGGAGACTATAATGCCTAGAAATTTTAAAGAAGCTCTTTTATTTACAACACTAATGTGTTCCATGATGGTACTCGGTATGTCTATTTGGAATCTTTTTATTGTTGGTCAACTTTCACTACATCATTTAGCCCTTGGTTACATTCCTGGTTTTGTCACAGCATTTTTATTGGATGTCATCCTTGTTGGACCAATCGTTAAGTCAATTGCCTTTCGTATCCTCAAGGATCATCATAAACGCTGGCAGAAAATCATTACAATTTCTGGAGGAATGGCAGTTCTCATGGTCACTTTCATGTCCTTCTATGGACTTTTTTACAATGGCATTGCTATCACACCCAAGACCTATCTAAGTGCCTGGACTGTAAACTTTATTGCAGCTCTTCCTCTAAATTTCCTAATTGTTGGACCAATTGCCCGTTTTATACTAAGTTCTTTTCAGAAACCATTTACTGGGGAAAAAGAAGTTGAAGATTTTCAAGATGATGATGAAATCCCAACTATTATCTAAACTATTTCTGTAAACTACTAATATTTGAAATCCACTTTCAATTAGGGTACAATGGTAGAAATGATTTTTGAAAGGATTACCATGAAAAAAATAGCAACACTTCTATTAATCTCAACTTTTGCCCTTGCTGGATGTAGCAGTATCCAACGTAGTCTCCGAGGGGATGACTATGTAGATTCTAGCTTGGCTGCTGAAGAAAGTTCCAAAGCAGCTGCCCAATCTGCCAAGGATCTCAAAGACGCCTTGACAAATGAGAATGCTAACTTCCCACAACTCTCTAAGGAAGTTGCTGAAGACGAAGCTGAAGTCATTCTCCACACTAGTCAAGGAGATATCCGCGTCAAACTCTTTCCAAAGCTAGCTCCACTTGCGGTTGAAAATTTCCTAACTCACGCAAAAGAAGGCTACTACAATGGCGTTACCTTCCACCGAGTGATCGATGGCTTCATGGTCCAGACTGGTGATCCAAAAGGGGATGGTACTGGTGGTGAATCCATCTGGCATGATAAGGACAAGACTAAAGACCAGGGAACTGGTTTCAAGAGCGAAATCTCTCCTTACCTCTATAATATTCGTGGTTCTCTCTCTATGGCCAATACTGGTCAACCAAATTCAAATGGTAGCCAGTTCTTCATCAACCAAAATACGACGGATATTTCTGCCAAACTCCCTACAAGTAGCTATCCAAAGAAAATTATCGAAGCCTACAAAGAAGGTGGAAATCCTAGTCTAGACGGTAAGCACCCTGTCTTTGGTCAAGTCATCGATGGTATGGATGTTGTTGACAAGATTGCCAAAGCTGAAAAAGACGAAAAAGACAAACCAACTACTGCTATCACTATCGACAGTATCGAAATTGTTAAGGACTACGATTTCAAATCTTAAAAACCAAAAAAATACAGTATCCAATCTTGGTACTGTATTTCTTTTATACTTATTTTTAAGTTAGCTTGTTAAAATCCCAGATTTGGTCCATCCAGCCTTCGTAAAAGTCCGGTTCGTGACAAACCATAAGGATAGAACCCTTGTATTCTTTCAGAGCTCGTTTGAGTTCATCCTTGGCATCTACATCCAAGTGGTTGGTAGGTTCGTCAAGAACAAGGACATTATTCTCGCGGTTCATCAAGAGACAGAAACGAACCTTGGCTTGTTCCCCACCTGACAATACTTGGATTTGACTCTCGATATGTTTAGTCGTCAGACCACAACGAGCAAGGGCTGCACGAACTTCGGCTTGATTGAGTGCCGGAAAGGCATTCCAGACAGCTTCTAGTGGTGTCTGGCGATTGCCACCTTCCACTTCTTGTTCAAAGTAGCCAAGTTCTAGATAGTCACCACGCTCAACTTCCCCAGCAATAGGTGGAATAATTCCCAAAAGACTCCTCAAGAGGGTTGTTTTCCCGATACCGTTGGCACCAATGATGGCAACCTTTTGATTGCGCTCAAAGGTAAGATTTAATGGTTTGGTAAGCGGACGATCGTAGCCAATCTGCAAATCCTTAGCTTGGAAGATAAAGCGTCCAGGTGTACGAGCTGTTTTGAATTCAAAGGATGGCTTTGGTTTCTCACTTTGAAGTTCGATGATATCCATCTTGTCTAATTTCTTTTGACGAGACATAGCCATGTTACGAGTAGCAACACGCGCCTTATTACGGGCTACGAAATCCTTGAGATCCGCAATTTCTTTCTGTTGACGCTCATAGGCTGCTTCCAACTGTGATTTCTTCATGGCATAGACTTCTTGGAACTGGTAGTAATCGCCTGAATAACGAGTCAACTGCTGATTTTCTACATGATAGACGATATTGATAACGTCGTTGAGGAAAGGAATATCGTGTGAAATAAGAACAAAGGCATTCTCATAATTTTGAAGATAACGCTTGAGCCAGTCAATATGCTCAGCATCCAAGTAGTTAGTTGGCTCGTCCAGAAGCAAGATATCTGGCTTTTCAAGGAGGAGTTTTGCTAATAATACCTTGGTTCTTTGCCCACCTGACAAGGCTGTTACATCCGTGTCCATCCCAAAGTCCATGACACCAAGGGCACGCGCTACCTCATCGATCTTAGCATCCAAGGTATAGAAATCACGACTTTCCAAACGGTCTTGAAGTTCGCCAACTTCTTCCATCAATGCATCAATATCAGCGCCCTCTTCCGCCATTTCCATGTAGAGTTCATTGATACGTGCTTCGGCTTTAAATAATTCGTCAAAGGCTGTTCGGAGGACATCACGCACAGTTTGGCCTTCTTTAAGCACAGCATGCTGGTCCAGATAGCCTGCTGTCACATATTTTGACCATTCCACCTTACCTTCATCAGGTAACATTTTACCAGTCACGATGCTCATAAAGGTTGATTTTCCTTCACCATTGGCACCAACTAAGCCGATATGTTCACCTTTAAGGAGGCGGAAAGATACATCTTCAAAAATCGCACGGTCACCAAAACCGTGACTCAAATTTTTAACTTCTAAGATACTCATTTTAAATCCTTATCTTGTTTTTATGTAGTAGTTTATAGAGGAGCCAAGCCAGGTAGCCACCCAAGGTATTGGTCCACAAATCATCAATCTCAAAGACCCTATTAAAATCAAAGAAAAAGTCAAGAACTAACTGTGTACATTCGATTCCTAGACTCAATAGAAAACTGAACAAAATCACTTTCTTAGTATTTCTTAGAATAGGCATGAGATAGAGAAGTTGGAAAATCAGTGGGAAAAGTAAAAGGATATTTAAGGCGTTTTGCAAAAATATCCAGAATAGCTGCAGAAAGCTGGTTACTTCACCCAGTTTCCAGAGGGAGTTAAAAGGCGTCAAAAGAAAAACCAGGCGTCCAAAAGTTTGAATACCTGGAGTTTCCACTCCTGTAGGAAGTTGAGGCTGGGGAGTAAAACAAAAACAGACAATACAAAGACTGTATAAAAGCACTCCCAAGCTTAGTAATGTTTTTCGACTCATCTTATGGATTTACTTCAGCTACTGCTTTTTGGCGATCACGCTTCATGGTATTTGAACGCAATTGTCCACAAGCCGCATCGATATCTGTACCATGTTCCTGACGAACGACACAGTTGACACCTTTTTTCTTGAGTGTATCATAGAAAGCCATGACACGTTCTTTAGGGCTTCGGCTATACTGGTCATGCTCACTAACTGGGTTGTAAGGAATCAAGTTGACATAAGACAATTTCTTGATATTCTTAAGTAATTCTGCCAACTCAAGTGCCTGCTCTACTCCATCGTTAACTTCATTGAGCATGATATACTCAAAAGTAACACGGCGGTTGGTTGTCTCGATATAATACTCGATAGCTGCAAAGAGTTTTTCAATCGGAAAGGCACGGTTAATCTTCATAATGCTTGAACGAAGTTCGTTGTTTGGCGCATGAAGTGAGACAGCAAGGTTAACCTGTACACCTTCATTAGCAAACTCACGGATTTTGTGGGCCAAACCAGAAGTTGAAACAGTGATATGACGAGCACCGATAGCCATTCCCTTATCGTCATTGATAGTACGGATAAAGTTCAAGACGTTATTGTAGTTATCAAAAGGTTCTCCAATCCCCATTACAACGATATGACTAACACGTTCATCTTGTCCACGTTCGTCAAAATATTTTTGGACTAACATAATCTGCGCAACGATTTCACCGTTATTGAGGTCACGTTGCTTCTTGATCAAGCCTGATGCACAGAAGGTACAACCGATATTGCATCCTACCTGAGTCGTTACACAGACTGACAAACCGTAGTGTTGACGCATCAGCACTGTCTCAATCAACATCCCATCTGGCAACTCAAAGAGATACTTTACAGTACCATCAGCCGATTCTTGAACGATGCGTTGTTTCAAAGGGTTGACTACAAATTGATCATTGAGTTTGGCAATCAAATCCTTAGATAAGTTTGTCATTTCTTCAAATGATTGTACACGTTTACGGTAAAGCCACTCCCAGATTTGGTCGGCACGGAATTTCTTTTCTCCCTGCTCCAAGACCCATTCTTGCATGCCTTGACGTGTTAAACTATAAATAGACGGTTTCATGTTTTCTCCTTATTCTCTAATCTTTCTGACGGATGACGAAATGACGTTGCCCCTTGTCTTCTTTCTGAGATTTCTGTTCTTTTGAACGGCGTCTATTTCTCTTATCCGTATGATTTTTTTTCTTACTTTGGGAAGTTTTTTTCCCTTTACGAGAATCCTTTTCTTCCTCTTTTTTGCGCATCTTTTGGTCAAACGGTGCTCGTTTAGGAACTTCATTTTCTAGAACAAAATAGGCACAACCATAGCTACAATACTCAAGTAGGTAATCTTGTAAACGACTGATTTTCTCAAGAGACTCTTCTGCTCGCTCATTCTTGTAGAAACCACGTAAGCGCAACTGCTCATTACTCCAGTCTCCAACAATATAATCGAACTTACTTAAAACTTCAGAAAAGCGTTGAGTAAATGCCGTTGCATCAAAAGCATCCTTACTATTTTCAACTAAAGTAAAGGTAAAGCCTTCAGCTTCGACTTTATCTCCAGATAGATGAAATTCAGGACCAGGGAATTTATTGTAATTATATAATTCGGGTGCAATCTCTTTACGCATAATATTCCTTTTTAACGTTTACTTAGTACTCTATTTTACCATATTTTCGCCACATTTTCACCTTTAGCATTAAAATGAAAAAAGTCTGACGATTTAAGAATCTCTATCTAAAAACTCGACTTTCATGGACAAGAAAAAACTGGGATTTCCCAGTTTTTAGTGATTATAGGTAAAGTAATTTGAAGAGCGCTACTGCTGCAATAGCTGCTGCAATCGGTGCAACTACTGGTACCCAAGCATACCACCATTTTGAATCACCCTTGTGTTGACCAAGGATTGATTTTGGAAGGAAGGCATGAAGGAGACGTGGTCCAAAGTCACGAGCTGGGTTCAAACCAGGTCCTGTAGGTCCACCAAGAGAAGTTACCAAGGCCATTACTAGGAAACCAAGTGCCAAGTGAGCAACAGAAAGTCCTGAAGCTGTATGAGGCGCTACTTGAGCTTTAATTGCCAAATCAGAGAAGTCAACATTTTGACCAGCTTGAGTTGCCATTTGTTTCATGTATTGGAGGACTTCAGCTCCAAAGAAGTTCTTTGTCAAACCAAGAGCTGCAAAGAAAAGAACGAATGAACCAACAAACTCGTTGATAAAACCGTTAACTGTTGCAGCGAAGCGTGATTCTTTTGTACCGTGGTCCAAACTTGAAATTGTTGAGAAAGTTCCCAAGATATTGTTTGCTTTTTCAGTTTGCAAGTAGTAAGGACGGTGAGTTGCAACAACCAAGGCTTGTCCGAAGATTGCTCCCAAGACTTGTGCAACGATGTATGGTGCTACTTGTGCCCAAGGGAAAAGTCCGCTAACTGCTAGACCAAGAGTGAAGGCTGGGTTGATGTGGTTACCAGAAACATTACCAAACATCAAGGCAGGGATCATAACCCCCATACCGTAACCAACAGCGATAACGAGCCAGCCACTTTGGTGACCTTTCGTACCTTTAAGTTCAACGTTAGCAACAGCACCATTACCCAAGATAATCAAGATGGCTGTTCCCAAAAATTCAGTGGCATATTTGACTGCCCATGTGAAATCCATTGATAGATTCTCCTTAATATTTTTTAGACAATCCCTATTCTATCAATTTTTAAGCCTTTTAGCAACAGATATTCTAAAAGAATACTGCAGGAAAACGCTTTTATTTCAGCACTTCAAAAAAGACCTAACAAAGAGAGTTTGTTAAGTCAAAATTTTGATTATTCTTGACGTTGACCAAAGTCCTTAATCATCTGATCCATTTCTTCACGACTTGACGTCGTTAGCATATAGAGAAAGTCTCCTTGCAATTCAGCAAAGGCAGCCGGCATGATTTTCTTGACCTTGAATTGCTGACCATACTTGGCGAGCAAGTCTTCTTCTGAATAAACATAGTTGGCATTAGCGCGACGAGATGTTGCCAAGCAGTATAGAGGCTCGAATTGAGAAGCTGGGAATGACTCACCCGCAACGATCGCTGCATAGCCCTTATACAAATCAAAAGAATGGGCATAGTTATAGACATCAATAGTGAAACCACCTGCTGGACGGTTATTGTACTCAATGGCAATATAATCATCACCTTCACGGAAGAACTCGATATGGAAGAAACGTTCTTTCATGCCAAATTCCTTGACAATTGCCTCACCATACTTGCGTAATTTTGGATCCATCTCTTTGAGAACGTAATAAGAATTGTCCATCTTGTAAATCATAAGATCGAGAGGTGTGTGTGCGTAGTCAAAGGTCGTAGAAAAAACAATATTTCCATCTCTATCTACCAAACCATCGAAGGTACAGATTTCACTAGAGGTGACAAATTTTTCAAAGAAATAAACGCTTGAATGGTCCCATTCATCCTTAAAGTGATTGATATCATCTTCTGTTTCAAGTTTGAAGGTTGCTGCTGCCCCCACTCCATTATCAGGTTTGGCAATCATTGGAAGACCGATCTCTTTCACAGCTTTATCAACATCTTCCTCTGTTTCAATAACAGCACCTGGCACAACTGGAACTCCAGCTTTCTTGAAAAGTTTCTTCATTTCGGACTTGAACTTAGTCTTCTTAAGATCTTCTGGTTTGGCACCAAAGACATTAAATTGTTCACGAAGGGCAGCGTCCAACTCTAGCCAGTATTCATTGTGTGATTCAATGCGGTCAATTGGACCATGTTTGTAGAAAAGAAAGGCTACTGCACGTTTAACCTCATCGATATTTTCAAGATTATCAACTCGGAAATATTCAGTCAAGCTATTGCGCAATGGTTCATCTAGTTGTTCATAGGGTTCTTGCCCAATCCCTAGAACTGTGATTCCTTTATTGGCAAGCTCAATACTAAACTGTTGGAAATTTTGTGGGTAATAGGGTGAAATTACAAGATAATTCATAAGCGACTCCTTTTATAGACTCATATGACCAAGGAAATAAGGCATTTGTTTGCGCCACCATTCCCAGTCATGGGCAACATCATGTCCCCATTCTGCAAACCAGGCAGGAATTTGTTTTTGGTCGAAGGCTTCTTTGAGCTTGTAGTAAGAAGGTAGCCCATCCTGTTCCCAAGCACCCAGGCCCGTACAGATCACAATTTCAGCTTGACGGTAACGGTCGATAAACCAACCATCATTTTGATTCCAGATATAGTCTACTGGTGAATTTTGGTAGATAGCATCATCATTATAGTAGTCACCTACAAAGAAGCGGGCATCGTAGACACCACTGAGGGCGATGACCTTGGTAAAGACGTCAGGATGTTGGAGGAAGAAATTCAAAGCGTGATAAGCTCCCATAGAGCAACCTGTCGTCATCATACCGTCAAACCAGCCTGTCTTATGTTTGATAAAAGGGATGGCTTCTTCAATGACATATCGTTCATAGGCACGGTGCATCTCAGCTTGATCATGACCATTTTTCCAAGTCGCAAGCCAGCTCTCATTGTCTACACTTGAAAGGGTAAAGAACTGAACACGGCCTTCCTCGATGAAGGACGCACAAGCATCAATCATGCCAAAATCATAGTACTCATTATGGCTACCACCTGAGGATGCAAAGACAACAACTGGGATACCTGCGTGTCCGTATCGGTTGACATACATTTCACGATTTAGATGGCCACTCCAGTGGCTAAGATGTTCAATATTCATATCCTGTCTCCTTTATACTATTTACCAATTTTCTGCAAAAAATCGTAGACAAGCTGGTAGATTTTCTGACCATGGCACTTCATGGTGAATGGCTCCAGCCTGAACCTTGAGTGAGAGATTTTCCAACTGCACTCCTCCCGCTATCAAATCATGATAATAGCGAAGGGAAGAGTCGATATAGGCCTGCTTAATATTACCAGCCATCAGCGTCTTGTCTGTGTCGTCTGCTTCTTCCGTACCAACATAGATAAAGACACGTTGGTCAGGCAATAGTTTTTTTCGCTCCATATAGCGATCAAAGGCCTCTTGGTGGAGCCAGTTGGCTGATGAGAAAACTCCCAAACACCCAATCTGATCCTGATACTCCAAGCCGATAAACTGGGTAATATTGCCGCCAAGTGAAGATCCAATCATGGCAGTGTGTTTACGGTCTGATTTTGTGCGATAGTTTTCATCGATAAAGGGTTTAACCACTTCCATGACAAACTCTGCGTACTCAACTCCCTTCCCACCAAACTGCTGACCGGGAATGTTAGACTCTTGGAATTTCCAAGCTGCATACTCATTCATCCGTCCAAGTCCATCATTGTCAATAGCCACAACAATCATACGGCTGATATCTGGATTTCGCTTGATAGCAGGAATAATCTTCCAGGAATGTCCAACGTAAGATTCCTTACTATAAAAGACATTTTGTCCATCATGGAAATACACCACAGGATAACTTCTATCCGTGTCTTTTTCATAGTTTTTTGGGAGGAGAACACGAACCCGGCGCTCCTTACCTGTGTAGGGAACCACTAATTTATGCTCTCGCATTTTCAGGTAAAAATATGATTGATTCATTGTCAGAAAACTCTCTATATTCAAAATTTTATCTAATTATATCATAAAAATAGAAAAAAAGTCAGTTTCCGTCCAAATTTAGGACAATAAACTAACTTTTTTTACTTATTTTATCTTTTCCTCTGGTTTTTCTGATTAAAGGAGATCATCGATCAACTCATCGACTGCATCCTTCTCAGCTTGAGGCGTAATTTCAGTAATCATAATTCCTGCTACTGCACGTTCAACCAAACCTTCGACATCCATACGCGCTTCATACTGCTCAGCATTCTTAATCTTAGGATTTGTCTTCGGACGATCGGGTGCAAAAATCGTACAACAGTCTTCAAATGGCTGAATAGAAATTTCAAAGGTATCAATTTCTTGTGCAATGTCAATGATTTCTAGCTTATCCATAGTCACAACTGGACGGATAATTGGGGTATTGGTCACCGCGTTGATAGCCTGCATACTTTCAAGAGTTTGGCTTGCTACCTGACCAAGGCTTTCCCCATTGATGATGACCAAGCCATTTCGTACCTCACGGACACGGTCAGTAATCCGCATCATAAAGCGACGAGTCAGTGTCATCAGATAGGCTTCTGGAGCTTTAGCCTTGATTTCCTCTTGAATCTCCGTGAATGGCACTTCGATAAACTGGATATTACCACCGAATTTGGTCAATTTACGGGTCAAATCCTGGGCTTTCTTGAGGGCACCTGGACTAGTATATGGTGGACTAGCAAAGTGAACAGCTTCGATATCCACTCCACGTTTTAGAGCTAGATAACCAGCTACTGGCGAATCAATCCCACCAGACAACATGAGCATGCCTTTCCCTGAAGTTCCAACCGGTAAACCACCAGCTCCTCGAATGGTTTCATAAGAAAGGTAGGCCGCCTCTTCACGAATCTCCACCTGAAGATTGATGTCAGGATTTTTCATTTGTGCTTGTACATTGGGAATGGCTTCAAATACTGCACCACCAAGAGTTTGGTTCAACTCACGACTGTCTAACTCAAAGTTGTGGTCGCTTCGCTTGCTTGAGATTTTAAAGGTCATACCTTCCTTGTAGATGTCCTTCATAATCTCTTGGACAGCAGATTTCAGAACTTCTACAGATTTTTCAACCTTGTATACTGGCGAAAAGTTTTGAATCCCGAAAACTTGCTTGAGAGACTCAGCTACTGCTGCGTAGTCGGCTCCATTAAGATAAGCATGGGCACGATCGCGATCAGCAGTTACCTTGACTTGAGGATAGATGGACAAGACATCTGAAATGTTATTACGAAGTTTGTTGATGAAACGCATCCGGTTTTTACCCTTGGTTGAAAGCTCTCCGTAGCGAATCATAATTTCTGAATACTGCATGAATACTCCTATCTTACTTTTTTAGTTTGATTGTAGATTAATTTTAGTTTTGTCAAAAATTGCTCAACTTGACTCATGTCATTTTCTAGGTCTAGGCTGAGGCGTACTGCTGACTGGGCTTTATCCTTTTCAATCCCCATGGCAATCAGAGTCCCAGCAGGTTTCCCAGCCTTGGACGAGCAAGCTGACGTTGTAGAAATGAAAATATCATAGTCTTCAAAAGCATGAACGATGACTTCCCCACGAACTCCCTTAATCCCAAAGGTCAGAATATGAGGAGCAAAGTCTTCCTCACCTGAAAAGACAAAAATATCTGGATAATCAAGAAGAGCCTGACGGATGACTTCCTTCATCTGACTCGTTTTGTTAGAAAACAATTCCAATCTTTCCATAGCTAGACGCAGTGCCTTGGCTGTTGCTGCAATTCCTGCTACATTCTCAGTTGTTGAACGATAGTCACGCTCTTGGCCACCACCAGTTAAAAGCGGTGTAATTTTCTTGCCAGACTTGATATAGACAAATCCAACACCACGAACTCCGTGGAATTTATGACTTGAGAAGGTCGCAAAATCCACTCGGTCAGTCAAATACTTTTCTGTTGGTATTTTAGCCAAAGCTTGAACGGCATCGACGTGAAAAGAGATCGTTGGCTTATCAGCTAATAGTTCTGATATAGCTTCAATAGGCTGGATTGAGCCGATTTCATTGTTGACTGCCATAACAGAGACTAGCGTTGTATCAGGACGAAGTAGGTTTTCTAAAGCAGTTACATCTACAAATCCTTTTTCATTTACAGGTGCAAAATCCACTTCAAAACCTTGAGTCTTGAGCCAGAGAGCCGACTCCTTGACTGCTGGGTGCTCAATAGCTGACACAATAATGTGTTTACCAAACTGCGCTTTTTCAAAAGCCACACCTTTGATAACCCAATTATCCCCTTCAGTCCCACCAGAGGTAAAGAAGATTTCTTCGCTTTTCTTGCCAATCAAATCTGCAATCTGCTGTCGAGAAGCTTCTAAAATTCTGCTAGATTGGTCTCCCAAACGATGGAGACTTGAAGGATTTCCAATAATTTTTGCAGACACTTGCATATAGGTTTCAAGTGCTTCTGGATAAGGATTAGTCGTTGCCGAATTATCAAAGTAAATCATGGTTTCTCACGCTTTCTAAAATCACTCCTTCTATTGTATCACGAAACAGTTCAGGCGACAAGAAAGGCAATTCAGGTTCATTTAAGTTTTTTTTAAAGATTTTCGGTATAATGAATTTTAGTAAAGGAGAGATATTATGTCTAATTATCGTAGAACATCAAAACCCAAAACAGAACACATCAAAAAAGGATTTACTGTTTTTCAAAAAACGATTGCTACTATCGGTAGTATTCTAGGGCTGATTACTGCAAGCATCACCATTATGAATGCTATGAATAACAACAATAATAATAACTCTAAAAAAGAAACTACGACAACCCAGACAACTGTCATAAAAGAGATTCAAAAGGAATCCCCTCAAGAGAACACTACTCCCAACAAGGATAATACTTCTACAAAGGACAACACACAAGAAGAAACGACAAGTCAATCTAGTAGCAGTGAAGAAAGCAAGAAAGAAGACACTAGCAGTAAACAAGAACAACAAACTGTTCCGTCATCTAGCACCCAAACAACAGATACAAAAACTTCTACTACTAATGGAGCTTCCTAAAAGAACGATCTAACAGCCAGTGATTGAATCGCTGGTTTTTTATTGCTATCTTCAGCATTTATAGTCAATTGAAACAAGAATAAGACAAAAGAGCCTCGAAAAAAGTGGCTCTATAATATTTGTAGTGGGTAAATCCCCTATGGATCTTATGGAGCCTATTTTGTATAGAAAAAAAGTCCCATAAGATCTATAATAAAAAGCGACCAAACCATCATTAGAAAGAATCCTATGGA
>NZ_JASHAQ010000003.1:0-150536 GCF_047465035.1 Streptococcus infantis | reverse complement strand
CCATATGATTCTTTCTAATGAGAGTTTGGTCGCTTTTCATTATAGATCTTATGGAACTTTTTTTCTACAACAAAATAGGCTCCATAATATCTATAGGGGATTTACCCACTACAAATATTATAGAGCCAATAAAGTTTATTTGCTAGAAAGGTGGAGAGACATGCGCTGGCTTTTTCGTTTAATAGGGGCTTTCTTTTCTTTTGTTTGGCGTTTGTTTTGGCGCCTGGTTTGGATTGTTTTGCTTTTATGCACTCTTGCTTTTGGACTTCTCTGGTATCTGAACGGGGATTTTCAAGGAGCGCTAAAGCAAGCAGAACGGTCGGTAAAGATTGGTCAACAAAGTATTGACCAATGGGAAAAAACAGGGCAACTTCCTAAGTTAAGCCAGACGGATAGTCACCAACATTCTGAAGGAAGGTGGCCACAGGCCTCTGCTCGTATTTACTTGGATCCGCAGATGGATTCACGCTTTCAAGAGGCTTATGTAGAAGCAATCCAGAATTGGAATCAAACTGGTGCTTTTAACTTTGAACTTGTCACCGAGTCCAGCAAGGCAGATATCTTGGCTACCGAGATGAATGACGGAGCCACTCCTGTGGCAGGAGAGGCGGAAAGTCAGACCAATCTCTTAACAGGGCAATTCTTGTCTGTAACGGTGCGGTTGAATCATTATTATCTATCCAATCCAAACTATGGCTATACCTATGATCGTATCTTGCATACAGCAGAGCATGAGCTAGGTCATGCCATTGGCTTGGAACATACTAATGAAGTGTCAGTCATGCAGCCAGCAGGTTCTTATTATGGTATTCAGGCTCAAGATGTTCAAGCAGTTCAAGAACTTTATGAGTCTGGAGAATAAGTGATTTTCAAACGAAAAATAGAGCTCCTTGATGTAAGCAATGAAGGGGGCTTTTTGCTATAATGGAACTATGAATAACTTGATTAAATCAAAACTAGAGCTCTTGCCGACCAGCCCTGGTTGCTACATTCACAAAGATAAAAACGGTACGATTATCTATGTAGGAAAGGCTAAAAATCTACGTAATCGTGTACGGTCTTATTTCCGTGGAAGTCATGATACCAAGACAGAATCCTTGGTGTCTGAGATTGTAGATTTTGAGTTTATTGTCACGGAGTCTAATATTGAAGCCCTCCTTTTGGAGATTAACCTGATTAAGGAAAACAAGCCCAAGTACAATATTATGCTCAAGGACGATAAGTCCTATCCTTTCATCAAAATTACCAATGAGCGCTATCCTCGCTTGATTATCACCCGTCAGGTCAAAAAAGACGGAGGTCTCTATTTTGGACCCTATCCTGATGTGGGGGCGGCCAATGAAATCAAGCGACTTCTGGATCGGATTTTTCCTTTTCGTAAGTGTACTAATCCACCGTCTAAGGTCTGTTTTTATTACCATATCGGCCAGTGCGTGGCTCACACCATTTGTAAGAAAGACGAGGCTTATTTCAAAGCCATGGCTCAAGAAGTCTCTGATTTTCTAAAGGGTCAGGATGACAAAATCATCGATGACCTCAAGGAAAAGATGAATGTGGCAGCTCAGAGTATGGAATTTGAACGTGCAGCTGAATATCGAGATCTGATTCAGGCTATTGGGACCCTTCGGACCAAGCAACGAGTTATGGCCAAGGATCTCCAAAATCGTGATGTCTTCGGCTACTATGTAGATAAGGGTTGGATGTGCGTTCAGGTATTCTTTGTCCGCCAAGGTAAGCTCATTGAGCGCGATGTCAATCTCTTCCCTTACTACAATGATCCGGATGAGGACTTCTTGACCTATGTAGGACAATTCTATCAAGAAAAATCTCACCTGGTTCCTAATGAAATTTTGATTCCTCAGGATATTGATGAAGAGGCTGTTAAGGCTTTGGTAGATACCAAGGTTCTAAAGCCCCAACGTGGGGAGAAAAAACAACTGGTCAATCTCGCTATCAAAAATGCGCGTGTAAGCTTGGAGCAGAAGTTTAATCTGTTAGAGAAATCAGTTGAAAAGACTCAAGGGGCTATTGAAAATCTTGGGCGACTTTTACAAATTCCGACACCTGTCCGTATCGAGTCCTTTGATAACTCCAATATCATGGGGACTAGTCCAGTTTCTGCCATGGTTGTTTTTGTTAACGGGAAACCGAGCAAGAAGGATTACCGCAAGTACAAGATAAAAACAGTTGTTGGACCAGATGACTATGCAAGTATGCGAGAGGTTATCCGCAGACGCTATGGTCGAGTTCAACGTGATGGCTTGACACCGCCAGATTTGATCGTCATTGATGGGGGACAAGGTCAGGTTAATATCGCTAAGCAGGTTATTCAAGAAGAGTTGGGGTTAGATATTCCCATTGCAGGTCTGCAAAAAAACGATAAGCACCAAACCCATGAATTGCTCTTTGGAGATCCGCTTGAGGTGGTAGAGCTGTCTCGCAATTCTCAGGAATTTTTTCTCCTACAACGAATCCAAGATGAGGTCCATCGCTTTGCGATCACCTTCCACCGTCAACTGCGCTCTAAAAATTCCTTCTCCTCTCAATTGGATGGAATTGAAGGCCTGGGTCCAAAACGCAAGCAGAATTTGATGAAATATTTCAAATCTCTGACAAAAATCAAGGAAGCCAGCGTGGATGAGATTGTCGCAGTTGGTATACCAAGAGCAGTAGCAGAAGTCGTTCAAAGAAAGTTGAACCCTCAGGAAGAAGTGGAGTTGGCTCAAGTAGCGGAAGATAGTGTAGATTACCAAACAGAAGGAGAGTATCATGAACCATAAAATCGCAAATTTATCAGATATTCATGGCAATGCGACGGCACTAGAAGCAGTGATTACAGAATCTTCGGCAGATTTAGATAGTTAATATATAAACAAAAGGCCGTAAAAACGGTCTTTTGTGGTATAATTATGATTAAACTAAGCTTTAGAGGTGAAAAATGATTCCGATAAAAAAGGGCAATTCTAAACAAGTATATGAATTGTGTCGTTATATTTATGAGAAATTACCAGAAAAAGACGAATTAGATATGTTAATTTTTAAGAATTTTGGATCTCACAATGGATTGGAAGACTATTTTACACAACAAGATAGAGCCTTTCTAAAACTTATGACGGCGGACTACTCTACCTTACTAAACGTAAAGGAAAAAATAGATAGCTCATCTGATGTTGAATGGGTTTTTAAAATACATGTGGAGAAATTTTCTGATTTGGTTAATCATATTTATAGTCATTTAAAAAACGATTTTATAGAAAAGTGTGATGAGGAAATTAAGCAGCTAAAAATAGGGCATATTAGAGGAGTAAGTACTAGTATTAATCTGAAAAGAATATTATCATATGAGATTGATGATAATCTAGATAAAATTCGAAAAAAGAAAAATTTGACTGACAATATACGGATTATTGTTGATAGAACAAAGAATACAAGAGAATTTATCGACTTGATTAAGAAGAATTTAAAATCTGAATTCGTAAAGGACTTTGAAGATATATTTCCGGATAAAATGGATATTTTGGTTGAAATGATGAGCTCAAAAAAATCGTTTAATGATTTAGTGCAAAGCTACAAGTTTGATGGAATTTATACTAAAAAATCTCATACAAAATTGAAGGATTATATTGTTGAACGATACAAAGAAAAGTTGGAATCCCATTATAATAAAATAGACAAAAAAGAGTTAGTTCGCATAACTGGTGTCACAGTTTGTCCATATTGTAATCGTAATTTTATTAATGTGACGGAAGAAGCAAATACGAGCCAACTGGATCATTTTTTCCCTAAGAATGAATATCCTCTATTCGCTTTATGTTTTTACAATCTAATTCCTTCTTGTTATGGTTGTAATAATAAAAAGAGTACGAGTAAATTTTATATCTCTCCCTATGACGAAAGTATAACTGATATTGATGAATTGTTGAAATTTTCTTTGAATATAAAGTCTGCAGATTTTATTAATAATTCAGAAAGTATTGATATTATAATCAAGGATGACATATCGGAGGAGGAGTTAAAACAATTAGAAAGCAAGGATAAATTAAGTGTCAGACAGAAATTATTGAAGGATAAATATGTGATTGATACAAGAAATCTATACAAACTACATGCGGATATAGTTCAAGAGTTGCTATGGAAACATGAAATTTATAATAAAGATTATAAAGCAGGTTTATGTCAAATATTTGCGGATTCAAGTAAATATTTTTCAGACTCTGAAATAGATAGAATGATAGTTGGTTATTACACAGACCAAGAAAATTATGGGAATAGACCACTTTCAAAAATGGTTACAGATATTAGCAAAGAAATTGGACTAGTGGGAGAAGAAGAATGAAATTAATTGCTTTGGTGATTAAACAGTATGATGAACTTTTTAAAAATCAAATTTTTAATTTTTCAGACGAATATAAAGTAAATTTTGATTTTGAAACGAATGAATTAAGAATTGATAAAAATCCAGACTATATTGAAAACTTTTATGGAGAGTCTATTTATAATATTTCACCGGTAGTTGGGATAAATGGTGTGGGAAAAAGCACTATTTTAAATCTGATAGGCTATTATTATAGTGCGGAAGATCAAAACAAAGATATAAATCAATTTTTCCATGTGTATTTAGATACTAATAGAAAATTTTATCTAAGAGATGAAAATTACGATTTATCGTCAATCACTATAAAGGGTATAGCAACAGATAAAGTTGATATAAGTGGATATTATGGTTCTCAAAAGAATGATAATCTGATTTATATCATGAACGAAGATAGACGTCCAAGCGGAAGCTACGGAGGTTCATCATTATTAGACGTTCACTTAGCAGAATCTTATAGATGGTATATTTTGAATGGTAGTTTCGAAGCTTATGAAGTATTATATTCTCAAAGCTTAGTTTCTTCGTCATATAAATTTAGTTTTGGAGTTAGTAATTATAGTATTCCAGAAAAATATTTGAACGATTGGGAAGAGAGAGAATTTTTTTCCTGTCTCGTTTTGAAAATAATTGTAAAGATCTGTGAAGACTTTAAGTGTTGTTTAAGCGATGGAGAAATTGAAAGATATTTTATAGATGGCAATTATCTTCACCTATTTGATAAAATAAAAAAAGAAATAGAAGAAGAAAAGAAAGATTTTATAGATTCATTAGTCAATTTTCTAAATTATCTAGAACAATTTATTCACAAGTACAAGATAAAAGAATACAGTGATGGTACGAAAAGCCGGATAGTTGAGATTGGATATGGAGAAAAAAATTTTGATAATCGAATCGAATTTGAAAAACTATATCTAGACTATGAAAAATTAGAAAAGAATGCATTAGATTTGAAGTACTACGGCTTTAGAGCAATAGATGAATTTTATTATAATATGTCTACTGGTGAAGCAAATATATTAAAAGTTATGAGTTATGTAAAGTGGTTACAAATGAATTCCTCTCAAGGGACATGTCAATTAGTAGTGGATGAATTAGAATCGGGTATGCACCTCGAATGGTCTAGAAGCTTAATAAACTTTTTAGTCAACTATATAAATAAAATCAACAAAATAGGAGGAATGAACTTCCAACTCATCTTCACAACTCATTCCCCTTATATGCTTTCGGATATTAAACCGGGAAATGTGATTATGCTTGAAAAGAATCAAGAAACTGGATACTCAGAAGGGAAAGTTTTGCAAAATACTTTCGCTAAGAATATACAAGAAATCATGAAGGAAAATTTGATTGATAATATTTATGGTGATTTTGCTTTAGCGAAGATTAATTCTATGATTGAAAGACTTAATGGGGAAGAGGAGCAGGAAGGAAATGAAGAAGAACTATTAAAAGAAATTCATTTAATCAGCGAGCCTATTCTTCGTAATAAATTATTAGATATGTATGATAAGAAATACAATACCTCAGAATTTAATATTGAAAAGCAACTACAGAAGTTGAATCTAAATGAGGAACAACGCCAGCAAGTCAGAGAAATGGTCAAAACAAATAATAGGACAGTTGATACGGAAATTTGATATGAATTTTTAAAATGTTGGAGTGATTAAAGTAGATAACTAAAAAATTAGAACGGAGTATTATCTTCTAAGATATATGCTCTCTCCATATTTACTCAGCTTTTTTGTTTGAATAGAGAAATACCTATTTGTGTGGTTTATTTTAAAGGATGTAATGAGTATATTTTGGTCTCTGAGATTGCTACAATACTTAAACTAGCTCAGGTAGCAGAGCCATCTGCTGACTACAAGGGATAAAGTAACAAGGAAAGGTTTTTGCTTTAGCGAGTGCAAGCTGGTTAGAATTGTGGTAAAATAGATAAGATATGACTAAAGAATTTCATCATGTAACGGTTATGCTCCATGAAACGATTGATATGCTCGATGTGAAACCTGACGGTATTTACGTTGATGCGACCTTGGGTGGAGCAGGCCATAGCGAGTATTTATTAAGTAAACTAAGTGAAAAGGGGCATCTCTATGCCTTTGACCAGGACCAGAATGCCATTGATAATGCCCAAAAACGTCTGGCGCCTTATATCGAAAAAGGAATGGTTACCTTCATCAAGGACAACTTCCGTCATTTGCAACTACGTTTGCAGGAAGCAGGTGTAGAAGAAATTGATGGCATTTGTTATGACTTAGGTGTTTCAAGCCCTCAGTTGGATCAGCGGGAGCGTGGTTTTTCTTATAAGAAGGATGCGCCACTGGATATGCGGATGAATCAGGAAGCTAGCTTGACAGCTTATGAGGTTGTCAATCACTATGACTATCATGACTTGGTACGAATCTTTTTCAAATATGGAGAAGACAAGTTTTCTAAACAGATTGCTCGGAAGATTGAACAGGCGCGTGAGCTGAAGCCGATTGAGACAACGACAGAATTGGCCGAGATTATCAAGTCTGCTAAGCCTGCTAAGGAACTCAAGAAAAAAGGTCATCCGGCCAAGCAAATTTTCCAAGCTATTCGTATTGAAGTCAATGATGAACTTGGGGCTGCAGATGAGTCCATCCAACAAGCTATGGAATTACTAGCAGTGGACGGAAGAATCTCTGTCATTACCTTTCATTCACTGGAAGATCGTTTGACAAAACAATTGTTCAAGGAAGCTTCAACAGTAGAAGTGCCAAAAGGCTTACCTTTCATCCCAGATGATCTTAAGCCCAAGATGGAATTAGTCTCTCGCAAACCGATTCTACCAAGCAAGGAGGAGTTGGAGGCCAATAATCGTTCCCACTCAGCCAAGTTACGAGTAGCTCGAAAAATTCATAAGTAAGGGGATAAAATGGTAGAAAAAAGAGAAACAACGAGCCAATTACTGCAAGCTCGTATCAATAGATTTTCACGTGTTGAGAAGGCCTTTTACCTTTCGATTGCCATTACAGCCCTTGTCTTAGCCATCAGTGTGGTCTATATGCAAACCAAGCTCCTGCAAGTTCAAAGTGATTTGACAACTGTCAACAGACAGATTGAGGAGAAAAAGACGGAGCTGGACGACGCTAAGCAAGAAGTCAATGAATTGATTCGCTCAGAACGTCTGGCGGGTGTCGCGGATTCGCAAGACTTGCAATTAAACAATGGAAATATCCGATCGGCGGAGTAATATATGAAAACATGGAAAGAAAAAATAGTACACTTTGCCATTAAGAATCGCAGAACTCCTCTAGAAAACCGCAGACGAGTTGGAAAAAGCCTTAGTCTCTTGGCTGTCATTCTCTTTGCTGTTTTTTTGGTTAACTTTGCGGTGATTATTGGTACGGGAAAGAAGTTTGGTGTTGACCTGGTCAAAGAAGCTTATAAGGTTCATCAAACAACTCGAACAGTCCCTGCTAAGAGGGGAACCATTTATGATCGTAATGGAACTCCGATTGCAGAAGATGCAACCTCCTACAATGTTTATGCGGTCATTGATAAGGATTATAAGTCTGCGAATGGAGATATTCTATATGTTGAGGAATCTCAGTACAATAAGGTAGCCGAAATTTTCCATAAGTATTTGGATATGGAGGAGACCTACGTCAAAGATCAACTCTCTCAACCCAATCTCAAACAGGTTTCCTTTGGTACTAAAGGAAATGGGATTACCTACGCAAATATGATGTCCATAAAAAAGGATCTAGAAGCTGCCAAGGTTGAGGGAGTGGATTTTACCACAAGCCCCAATCGAAGTTATCCAAATGGGAAATTTGCTTCATCCTTCATTGGTCTAGCCCAGCTTCATGAAAATGAAGATGGTTCAAAGAGCCTTATTGGAACATCTGGTATTGAAAGCTCCTTGAATAGATTGTTAGCAGGGACAGATGGTATTATTACCTATGAAAAGGATCGTTTGGGGAATATCGTTCCAGGTACGGAACAAGTCACTCAACAAACCGTAGATGGAAAAGATGTCTACACGACAATATCTAGTCCTTTGCAATCCTTTATGGAAAGCCAAATGGATGCCTTCCAGGAAAAAGTGAAAGGCAAGTACATGACTGCGACCTTGGTTAGCGCCAAGACAGGAGAAATTTTGGCCACGACTCAAAGGCCGACCTTTGATGCTGATACCAAAGAAGGGATTACAGAGGACTTTGTCTGGCGTGATATCCTTTACCAAAGTAACTATGAACCAGGTTCAACCATGAAGGTCATGACCTTAGCAGCAGCTATAGATAACAATACCTTCCCTGGAGGAGAATATTTCAACAGTAGTGAACTGAAGGTGGCGGATGCTACCATCAAAGACTGGGATGTCAATGAAGGTCTTACTAGTGGTGGAATGATGACCTTCTCGCAAGGTTTTGCTCACTCTAGTAACATCGGTATGACTCTCCTTGAGCAGAAAATGGGTGATGCTACTTGGTTAGACTATCTCAATCGTTTCAAATTTGGAGTTCCGACTCGGTTTGGGATGAGTGAAGAGTATGCTGGTCAACTCCCTGCAGATAATATCGTTAATATTGCCATGAGTTCATTTGGTCAAGGGATTTCTGTTACGCAAACCCAGATGCTTCGTGCCTTTACAGCTATTGCCAACGACGGGGTTATGCTAGAGCCTAAATTTATCAGTGCCCTTTATGATCCAAATGATCAAACAGTTCGTAAGTCACAAAAGGAAGTTGTGGGAAATCCTGTGTCCAAGGAAGCAGCAAGCATAACGAGAGATCATATGATTAAGGTAGGTACAGATGCTAACTATGGTACCATGTTTAATCATAGAACTGGAAAACCTGTAATTACTGTTCCGGGACAGAATGTTTCTGTAAAATCAGGTACAGCACAAATTGCGGATGAAAAAAATGGTGGTTATTTAGTGGGGGAAACAAATTATATCTTTTCAGTTGTTTCTATGCATCCGGCTGAAAACCCGGATTTTATTCTCTATGTGACAGTTCAACAACCTGAACACTTTTCTACAGCTCAGTTAGGAGAATTTGCCAACCCTATTCTGGAAAGAGCTTCAGCAATGAAAGATACACTCAATCTTCAATCAACAGCCAAAAGCTTGGATCAGGTAACATCTACAACTAGTTATGCCATGCCAGAAATGAAGGATTATAGCCCTGGAGATTTAGCTGAAGAACTCCGTCGTAACCTTGTACAACCAATTGTTATCGGTTCAGGAACAAAAATCAAAGAAAGCTCTGTAGCAGAAGGAACCAATCTAGACGCCAATCAGCAAATCTTACTCCTTTCAGATAAGGTAGAAGAGATGCCTGACTTATATGGCTGGTCTAAGAAAAATGTTGAAACCTTTGCCAAATGGCTGAATATCCAAGTTGAGTTTGAAGGCACAGGAGAAACTGTTAAAAAGCAAAGTGTTCGTGCCAATACAGCTTTAAAAGATTTACAGAAAATAAAAATAACATTAGGAGATTAGAATGCTTATTTCTATCTTTGCTGGAGTGATTGCCTTTATTCTAACAGTCATAGGAATTCCAGCCTTTATCCGTTTTTACCATAAAGCACAGATTACCGGTCAACAGATGCATGAGGATGTCAAACAACACCAAGCAAAAGCTGGGACACCAACAATGGGAGGACTCGTCTTTCTCCTAGCAGGAGTTTTAGTTAGTCTGGTCCTTGCTCTCGTGACTAATCAATTAACCAATAATGTCGGAATGATCCTCTTTATCCTGGTCTTATATGGTTTGGTCGGTTTCTTGGATGATTTCCTCAAGGTTTTCCGTAAAATCAACGAAGGACTTAATCCTAAACAGAAGCTCTTGCTTCAGTTGGTCGGAGGAGTGATCTTCTATTTCTTCTATGAAAGAGGAGGAGATATCTTAAATGTATTTGGTTATCCCTTGCATTTAGGTGTTCTGTATATTTTCTTTGCCCTCTTCTGGTTAGTTGGTTTTTCAAACGCAGTTAACCTGACTGACGGAATCGATGGCTTGGCAAGTATTTCGGTGGTGATTAGCCTATCTGCCTACGGAGTGATTGCCTATGTGCAAAATCAGCTCGATATCTTACTAGTGATTGTAGCTATGATTGGTGGTCTTCTTGGCTTCTTTGTCTTTAACCACAAGCCTGCTAAAGTTTTCATGGGAGATGTAGGTAGCCTAGCTCTTGGAGGAATGTTGGCTGCTATCTCAATGGCTCTTCACCAAGAGTGGACTCTTCTATTGATTGGTCTAGTGTATGTCTTTGAAACAACATCTGTTATGATGCAAGTCACCTACTTTAAGTTGACTGGAGGAAAACGTATCTTCCGTATGACACCAGTTCACCATCATTTTGAGTTGGGGGGCTTTTCTGGGAAAGGCCAAGCTTGGAGTGAGTGGAAGGTCGACTTCTTCTTCTGGGGAGTGGCCTTACTCGCTAGTCTCTTGACTTTAGCTTTCATATATTTGTTCTAAAAAGAGAATGTGGAATCATCAGATAGAGAAGGATTAAGTTCCTTCTCTTTTTTATTTCCATCAGTTTATTGCATCCCCTTCTCAAAAATAGGTAAATTTATGGTAAAATGGAAATAGAAAGTTGAAATGATGAGTTATTTTAAAAAGTATAGATTTGACAAATCCAAGTTTAAGTTAGGAATGCGAACTTTCAAGACAGGGATCGCTGTTTTTTTAGTTCTCATGATTTTTGGTTTTTTTGGTTGGAAAGGACTGCAGATTGGAGCCTTGACTGCAGTTTTTAGTTTAAGAGAAGACTTTGACAAGAGTGTTCATTTTGGTACTTCTCGTATTCTCGGAAATAGTATCGGTGGTTTTTATGCCCTGATTTTCTTTCTCTTAAATAATCTTTTTCACGGTGCCTTCTGGGTAACCCTCCTAGTTGTTCCAATTTGTACCATGTTAACCATTATGACAAATGTTGCCATGAACAATAAAGCAGGTGTTATCGGTGGAGTTGCGGCTATGTTGATTATTACCTTATCAATTCCAAATGGGGAGACAGTTTTGTACGTGTTTGCCCGAGTTTTTGAAACATTTATGGGTGTTTTTGTGGCAATTCTTGTAAATTACGATATTGATCGTTTACGAAGTGTTTTAGAGAAAAAAGAAAAATAATGTTACAAGATATAACATTATTGATTGACGATTGAATTTTTTTAGACTATAATAGACAGAAAGAAGGAAGTGTACATGAAGGAAAAAGAATTTCGTCGCAATATGGCAGTTTTCCCTATTGGCAGTGTTATGAAGTTGACCGATCTTTCGGCGCGCCAGATTCGTTACTATGAAGACCAGGAGTTGATTAAGCCTGATCGTAACGAGGGCAATCGCCGTATGTATTCTTTGAATGATATGGATCGATTGCTCGAGATTAAAGATTATATCTCTGAAGGTCTGAACATTGCTGCCATCAAGAAAAAATATGCTGAACGTGAGGCGAAGTCTAAAAAGCCAGTGAGTCAAACTGAAGTACGAAGAGCCCTTCGGAATGAAGTTCTCCAACAAAGTCGCTTTGCTTCTCAACAATCACCTTTTGGTCGCGGTTAGGCAACCGCAAGTCGTCATATATAAGGAGAAAAACCATGCCAATCACAGCTGCAGATATTCGTCGTGAAGTTAAGGAAAAAAATGTAACCTTTATCCGTCTCATGTTTTCAGATATTTTGGGAACTATGAAAAACGTCGAAATTCCTGCTACAGATGAACAACTAGACAAGGTCTTGTCAAACAAGGCTATGTTTGATGGATCTTCTATTGAAGGGTTTGTTCGTATCAACGAATCAGATATGTACCTATACCCTGACTTGGACACTTGGACAGTCTTTCCTTGGGGAGATGAGAATGGTAGTGTCGCAGGATTGATCTGTGATGTCTATACAACAGAAGGAGAACCATTTGCAGGAGATCCTCGTGGAAACCTCAAACGTGCTCTTCGTCACATGCAAGAAGTTGGATTCAAATCTTTCAACCTTGGACCAGAGCCAGAATTCTTCCTATTTAAGCTTGATGAAAATGGAGACCCAACTCTTGAGGTAAACGACAAGGGTGGTTACTTTGATTTGGCACCTACTGACCTTGCTGACAACACTCGTCGTGAGATTGTTAACGTCTTGACCAAAATGGGATTTGAAGTTGAAGCAAGTCACCACGAAGTTGCTGTAGGTCAACATGAGATTGACTTTAAGTACGATGAAGTTCTTCGTGCTTGTGATAAGATTCAAATCTTTAAACTTGTTGTAAAAACAATTGCGCGTAAACATGGTCTCTATGCAACCTTTATGGCTAAACCAAAATTTGGTATCGCTGGTTCAGGTATGCACTGTAATATGTCTTTGTTCGATGCGGAAGGAAACAATGCCTTCTTCGATCCAAATGATCCAAAAGGCATGCAGTTGTCAGAAACGGCTTACTACTTCCTTGGTGGTTTGATCAAACATGCCTACAACTATACAGCTATCATGAACCCAACTGTTAACTCATACAAACGTTTGGTGCCAGGCTACGAAGCCCCTGTTTACATCGCTTGGGCAGGTCGCAATCGTTCACCACTTGTTCGCGTACCAGCATCACGCGGAATGGGAACACGTTTGGAGTTGCGCTCCGTGGATCCAATGGCAAACCCTTATATTGCTATGGCTGTTCTTTTAGAAGTTGGTTTGAACGGTATTGAAAACAAAATCGAAGCACCAGCACCAATCGAAGAAAACATCTACATTATGACTGCTGAAGAGCGTAAAGAGGCTGGCATTACAGACCTTCCATCAACTCTTCACAATGCTTTGAAAGCTTTGACAGAAGACGAAGTGGTTAAAGCAGCTCTAGGTGAGCACATCTATACTAGCTTCCTTGAAGCCAAACGTATCGAGTGGGCAAGCTACGCTACCTTTGTCTCACAATGGGAAATTGATAACTACCTAGATCTTTACTAATAGAGAAGAAAGTTTGTCTGAGGGTAAGCAGTCATACAGCAGTCTAAGCAATCGAATACTTATAACCCCTAAATTAGCGATTTCGGTCGCTATTTATTTTTCGAAAATCCTCTTGATTCTTTTGCAAATTAGATC
The DNA here is from genome assembly GCF_047465035.1 of Streptococcus infantis. Taxonomy (GTDB): domain Bacteria; phylum Bacillota; class Bacilli; order Lactobacillales; family Streptococcaceae; genus Streptococcus; species Streptococcus infantis_T. The sequence continues at coordinate 137,094 of NZ_JASHAQ010000003.1, read as the reverse complement.
TATCATCAAACGTGTAGAAGAAAATCAAGGAGTCACTATAGAAAAATTCAATTTTGAAAACAATATCGGGAAAGAAAACAAACTGCCTCAAATCGAAATCTACAAGCTTACTAACTTTTGCAAGCTTCAAAATTACACATCTGTAAATATTTTTTTGAAAGATATATTTGAACCTATAGTGAATTGAGACTAGAATAGTACACTGTACCTGCTAAAACATTTCTAGAAATTAATTTAACTTTCCTAATCGATTTGTTCACATCTTATTTCAATCTACTATATTATCCCAATAAATGATGATGGCTATCGTTTTGTTTATGCTTGTCGATTTTTGAATCTTGAACGACCACAAGAATATTTCTGCCGAGGTTGCCAAACGAAAAAATCTGAAAATATTGAATTTTAGGACGAACAACTATAGGCAGAAAAAGTGGAGGTTTTGAATATTCGTTTGGAAGTAAAAAATTAAACTATCTACAATCTCATCAGCAATAAACCTATTTTAACTCCATTATCTATAGGCGTATTTTTACGCCTTTTTATATATTTGAAGCACATAAGAAACATTATGAGAAGTTTGCTGATGGAAGCACTCAAGAAATTGATGTTCCTTATGATATTCCTGATACTTGGGAGTGGGTGAGGTTTTCTACATTGGTTGAAATTGTTAGAGGTGGCTCTCCACGACCAATCAAAGATTATCTTACTTCCGAAGTAGATGGAATAAATTGGATAAAAATAGGTGATACTGAAAAGGGTGAAAAGTATATAAATAATGTTAAAGAAAAAATCAAAAAATCAGGGCTTAACAAAACTAGATTTGTAAAAAAAGGTACATTTTTGTTAACTAATTCTATGAGTTTTGGTAGACCTTATATTTTGAATGTTGATGGTGCAATACACGATGGATGGTTGGCTATTTCGAACTATGAAAACTCATTAAATAGAGATTACCTATTCTATATTCTTTCATCAAATGTAGTTTATTCTCAATTTTTATCTCTAATTAGTGGAGCTGTTGTGAAAAACTTGAATAGTGATAAAGTTGCTTCTATTCTTATCCCTCTCCCTCCGCTAGCTGAACAACAACGCATAATAGAAGCAATCGAATCAGCTTTAGAAAAAGTAGATGAATATGGTGAAAGTTATAATAGACTAGAACAGCTATATAAAGAATTTCCAGATAAACTAAAAAAATCTATTCTTCAATATGCTATGCAAGGAAAATTAGTTGAACAAGACCCAAATGATGAATCAGTCGAAGTTTTACTTGAAAAAATACGAGCAGAAAAACAAAAACTCTTTGAAGAAGGCAAGATTAAAAAGAAAGATTTGGAGATTTCTATTGTTTCCCAAGGAGATGATAACTCTTATTATGAGCAGTTACCGAGAAACTGGATGCTTTCAACTCTAGATAGTGTCTCCAATCTCTACACTGGAAATAGTATTAACTCTACTGAAAAGAAAAAATATTTTTCTGGAGTAGATGGGATTAATTATATTGCTACCAAGGATGTCAATTTTGATAACACTATTAATTATGATAACGGCATTAGAATTCCCGATAACTATTTGTCAAAATTCAAAATTAGCTATTTCAATTCTGTATTGCTGTGCTTAGAAGGTGGCAGTGCTGGACGCAAAATAGGATTGTTGAAACAAGATGTCTGCTTTGGTAATAAGTTGTGTAATTTATCATTTTACTACGGAGAAAATAAATTTCTTTATTATTTTCTTCAAAGTCCACAATTTTTAAGTGATTTCCAAGAAAATAAATCTGGAATAATTGGAGGTGTTAGTAAAAATAACTTGGGGAACATATTGATTCCTGTATTACCTAGAAATGAACAAATGCGTATTATTCAGGAAATTGACTTACTTTTTCAAAAAGTTTCTCAACTTTTTGAGTAATAAGTTCCTGTTCCTCAAAAGGAGCTAACGGAATTAATAGCTCGCTCAGTGTAGTTTTAGGAATATTATATAAAGCTTGACCTGATAGTTTAGTTATTGCTTTCAATTGTTTATAAAATAACGGAGAGGACAAGTTAAATAATAGAAATTTTGAAATAATCTCTGAACTTTCGAATGGTGTTAATTGGAAAATAAATCCTCCAGCCACAACACCATCATAGTCTTTATCGATTCTTGCAAACTTTCCAATATGTTCTAAAGAGGTTGATACAGGTGTTATTAGCTGATTATGTTTTAAATAAACTTGCTCAGAGGAGATGAATTGTGTATCAATGTAGTAATCATTATCCAAAAGAGAAAATTCTAAAGGCTTAATATTACCACCACGTATAATTCTAACACCTTTATTATTAATGCTTAAATCGCCCTTCTTGTAAGAAAGACCTGTATTTATTGAAAAAATATCTTTTATTTTTATAACAACCCAATTCATAGGTATATTCCCATAATAAGAGCCACAATCACAAAAAAATAGCAGATAGTCAATTTGACCACCTGTTATTTTTTTTACCAATTAACAATTTTATCTACAATATTTTGTTGTTCGGTAGCTGTTTTTCTTAGATAAATTCGAGTAGTTTCTATACTTTCATGTCCCATCAAATCTGCTAGCAAAGCAATATCGTTATACTTCGCTAAAAAATTCTTAGCAAATAAATGTCTAAAAGAATGAGGATAGACTACTTTAGAATTCATTTTGTATTTATCTGCATAATTTTTTAACTGTTGAGCAACTCCTCTTGCTGTAATTGGTTCGTTAAATTTATTCAAAAATAAATAACCACTTCGGCGATTTTCTGATTCTAACCAACTAAGACAACTATTTCTTAATTTTTTAGGAATGTACAGTCTACGAATTTTACCACCTTTTGAGTAAATGTCAAAATAACCGATTTCTACATGCTCTACTTTTAGTTTAATAAGTTCACTTACACGAGCCCCAGTTGCACCTAAAAACCAAACGACAAAATGCCATTTTAAAATACCATCTTTTTTCAAACTACGTTTAAGAAAAAGGTAATCAGCATGGCTAATGACATCTTCTAAAAACGGTTTTTGCTGTACTTTGACAAATTTTAATTTCAAATCATCATGACCAATAAAAGCCAGATATTTATTTACTCCTTGTAGTCGCAAATTGACAGTTTTAGGTTTAAAATTGTCTAATAAATATCCTTTGTATTCAAATAATTCTTCCATTTTGAGTTCGTAATTCTCCAAGAAAAATCGAACACCATAAAGGTACGAACGCACAGTATTTTCAGCTAAACCAGCTTTCTTCAAATGTAATTCAAAATCTTTCAACGCAAAACTCCTATCTTATGTTTGATAGAAATTCCACCGCACGTAAAACTATTATACTAAATTAGTCGATTAATTTGTGAGAATATTTGAGTGATTTTACTTGATATACGTTTTTGTTCTTGGATTGGAGGAAGGGCGACTATAAGTTCTTTAAATAACGTTTTATTAAGATGAGGGATCGCAGATCCAGTTTTTGAATTTTTTAAAAGTTCTTTTTTACTGTCTATATATAAATCTATATATTTCTTTGACCCAGCTTCTAGATAGTGAATTTTCTTAAACGTTGACCCCATATATCCATCATGAGGTATTATAAATAACTCTCCTGAATTTTCTCCATCTACAAGAATTACTGTATCTTTTGAATGTACTTTATTGCCTTTTTCTTTAAATTCAGCATCCTTAATCCCTCGTAAAGTCTTTGCATCCCAATAAATAAGATGTTCATTTTGTTGTTTAGTTCCATTATCCAATTGCAATAAATTTTTTAATTTCAAAAGTTGCCAAGTATTTGGTACTTCATCATAATAAGAGTTATCATCTCCTTGGGAAACAATTGAAATCTCTAAATCTTTCTTTTTAATCTTACCTTCTTCAAAGAGTTTTTGTTTTTCTGCTCGTATTTTTTCAAGTAAAACTTCAACTGGTTCATCATTTGGGTCTTGTTCTACTATTTTTCCTTGCATAGCATATTGAAGAATAGATTTTTTTAGTTTATCTGGAAATTCTTTATCTATCTGTTCTAGTCTGTTATAACTTTCAGCATATTCATCTACTTTTTCTAAAGCTGATTCGATTGCTTCTACTATTCGTTGTTGTTCAGCTAGCGGAGGGATAGCAATTAACAATAGATTAAAATTATAATCATTGATTGCAGGATAACTTGTTCCAGTAGATTTATTATTAACACGATTGATAAAATTATCTGATAATAAATAATATTTCAAATATGTTTCGTTAAGTAAAGTATCCAAAACAATAAATGCTGTACTAGCTATCAAATACTCTTTAAGTTCTATAACTACAGCAATATTTTTTAGATATGGTCTAACTGTTGAAAATAAGACACTATTCTGCGAAACTAATTTTCTAGCACGGGAAGGCGCTTGTTCAGGTGAAAGATATTGTAGATTTTTATAGTTGATTATATTCTTTTTTCTATCAATACTAGACGTATCAATATACCTAAAGAATTTCTCTGGCTTATTTTGCCCAAAATTCCAATAAATTGATTTTATCCTCACCCACTTCCAATTCTCAGGAATATCATAAGGAACATCAATTTCTTGAGTGCTTCCATCAGCAAACTTCTCATAATGTTTCCCATCATCACCACGAAATATCTCGGTTTCCTTTTTATCTCGTTTGATTTTTCCTTCACTGATAAGCTTTTCTTTTTCAGTTTTAATTCTCTTTAACAATTCACTTGCAGGTTCGTCATTGGGATTTTGCGGCACTAATTTCCCTTCCATCGCTCTTTGGAGAATGCTTACTTTAAGTTGTTCTGGTGTCATTATTTGTCCTCCAACAACTGCAAAATATCAGCTAATACATTATCAATCTTATGATTTAAAGTTGCTCTTTCCGCTTGATAATTCTGAATCAACTCAAAGGGATTTAAGATTTCTTCTTCCTCTTTTGGAAAACCACACTGGTCTAAATTATAATTCAACTCAGCCAATTCACTAGGTGTAAATGATTTAGATTTGTAGAACTTACCTTCCAGAATCTCTTCACGATTTTCCCACCAGTCACGAACAGGATTGAAGTGTTCTGACTTCATCGGCTTAGTTTTCGAGAAATTTTTATAACCATCTGGCATATCTAAACGATAAAACCAAGTTTCTTCTGTTTTCTTTGTTTTATCAAAGAAAAGAATGTTCGTATGGATTCCTGTATACGGTGCAAAGACACTATGAGGCAACCTAATAATCGTATGCAAGTTGAACTCATCTACCAGTTTTTGTTTTAAGCGAGTTTTTACACCTTCACCAAATAGAAAACCATCAGGTAAAATAACTCCAACACGACCATTTTCTTTCAAACGATACATAATGACAGCCATAAATAAATCAGCCGTTTCAGAACTCCGTAATTCTGCTGGAAAGTTATTTTTTATTGTTTCTAATTCTGACCCTCCAAAAGGTGGATTCATCATAATAATGTCAAATTTTTCATCATCCGTATATTCACGAACATTTTTCTCCAAAGTATTTCCATGAACAATTTTAGGGTCATCAATTTCGTGAAGAAACAGATTTGTAACTGCTAAAAGATGAGGAAATGCTTTCTTTTCAATACCAAAAACAGCTGTATTATATTTTTTGGTATCTTCACTAGTTTTACGTTGACTACTTAAACGGTTCAGAGTCGAAGTCAAGAAGCCTCCTGTTCCGCAAGCAAGGTCTGCCATTGATTCTCCAAGTTTTGGGTCAAGAACTTCGGCGATAAAATCAGTCGCTGCACGTGGCGTATAAAATTCTCCTGAGTTCCCAGCATTTTGAATATCTTTAAGAATTTTTTCGTAAATATCATTAAACGAATGACGATCTTCAGGGCTATTGAAATCAACTTCATCAATAACATTGATGACTTGGCGTAACAAGACGCCATTTTTCATATAGTTGTTCGCATCTTCAAAAGCTGATTTAACAATCGTTTTTCGAATAGGCATATTTGAAGTTATTTCAAGCTCTTTCAACTCTTTGAATAACTTGTTATTGACAAAATCAAGTAATTCATCGCCTGTCAATACCCGTTCCCCATTTTGAGCATGAGCCCAATTCCGCCATTTAATTCCTCTGGGATAATTGACTCATACTCGTCCTCTTCTAATTCCCAAACCATTTCACGGCTATCATAAATTTTTAAGAATAATAACCAAGACATTTGCTCAATACGTTGAGCATCACCATTAACACCAGCATCGTTTCGAGTGATATCTTGAATTCTTTTTACAAATGATGTAATTGACATACTTTCCTTTCATTAAGCTACTGTAAATAGCTCTTTCTCCAATTCTTTAATTGCTTGTAAATATCGTTTTTTATCTCCAAAATAAGTATTGATGATTTTGAAGGTTCCACCATATATCTGAAATTCTGGAAGTTTTAATGTTTCAATGCTTTCGAGTTCTCCAATACCTTTATCCATGTATTTGTCCAGTAAAATTTCCAAAACAGCACGCGCTTCCTCACTATATTTATATAAATATCCGCTTTGTTTGAGTTTATTAATACGTTCCGTTTTGGTTAATTCTTTTTGACCATAGGCAAGTTTTAGGAGTAAATCAAAATCATCGATTTCTTGTTCTGATATTCCCTCCGACTCTCGAATAGCATCTAGATAAACTCCTTTTTTATAAAGTTCGTCTAAGATAAGCTTCTTTTTATCCGCCGTATGCCAAACTGTGATAAAATCGTTCAAAGTGGCGTAGCTACCTAAGATATTCTTCCGAGTGTAGTCGGTCAGGTTTTCGGTAATCAGTTTCCCGTTTTCGTCCAATACTTGAACAGTAGAATTAAGAATGGTAACCTGCTTATCTGTAACGATATATTTTTCTACTGGGTCACCACCTTCGTTTACAAAACCAGGTGTAGTACCATTGTTTGTTTTTGCGCCCGTTTCCAGAACCTTCACTGGTTCACCATCAAAATCAGGGTCGGCAAACAAATTGGTAACATTTCGAAAATCAATAATCGTAAAAAATTCTTTCCCCTTTTGAGGATAAAGACGTGTGCCACGACCAATAATTTGTTTAAATTCAGTCATGGATTGGATATTAGAGTCTAAAACAATCAAACGACATGTTTTAGCATTAACTCCTGTCGTTAATAATTTAGACGTTGTTACAATAGCGGGAAAATTAGAATTGACATCCATAAAGTTATCCAGTTGAGCTTTTCCTTCAGCGTTGTCACCAGTTACTTGCATGACATAACGATAGTCTTCTTGGACTAAGTCTAGATTCTCTTTGACAAGTGCAGCACGCATTCGTTCGGCATGGTCAATATCAACACAAAAAACAATTGTTTTATCAAATCGTGCATTGTTTTGCTTCATATAATCAGAAACAAACTTGGCAACTCTTTGTGTTCTATCATCAATGACAATGGTTTTGTCAAAATCTTTCCTGCCGTAGTACCTATCTTCTATTAATTGTCCGTTAGAATCAACTTTTCCAGTTTCTGGGCGATAACCATCCACATCCACATCTAAATTAACCCTCATAACACGATATGGAGCCAAAAAACCATCCTCGATTCCCTGTTTTAAACTATAAGTATAGATTGGCTCACCAAAGTATTCTGTATTGGAAGCATTCTTGGTTTCTTTAGGAGTAGCGGTCATCCCAATCTGTGTCGCAGAACTGAAATAATCAATCACCTTACGCCAGTTACTGTCTTCCTTAGCTGAACCACGGTGCGCTTCATCAATTACGATTAAATCAAAGAAGTCTTTGTCAAACTTGTGATAACGTGTTTCAGTTCCATCTTCACCAGTAAGTTGCTGATAAAGCCCTAGATAAATTTCAAAAGAATTTAATTTTTCAGGAGCAGTCAAAAGTTTTGGTGTAATTTTCGTCATTACCTTTTCGAATGGCTTAAAGTCTTCAGCCATCGTTTGGTCTACTAAGATGTTTCTATCCGCTAAGAATAAAACTCGTTTAGCCAAACCAGCTTTTCGAAGGCGATGAATAATTTGAAAAGCCATGAACGTTTTCCCCGTTCCTGTTGCCATCACAAACATTACTCGTTTTTGTCCTCTGGCAACTGTTTCAATAGTACGGTTGATAGCTATTTGCTGATAATAGCGTGGCGTTTTCATTGAGAAGGCATCTGTATAGTATGGAGTTGAGATAGCTTCTGTAATCTCGTACGTCAATCCTTTTTCCTTCGTCATACGAGAAAATAATTCTTCACGAGTAGGGAATTCGTCTAACTCCAGCTCACGTTCTTCTCTCGTGATACGGTCGTGTTCAATAAAGCCATCACCATTCGAAGAATAAACAAATGGAACATCTAAAATCTCTCCATATTCAATAGCTTGTTGTAATCCTGCTCGAACGCTGTGTTTATTATCCTTTGCCTCAACAATTGCAATTCGAGTTCCAAATTGGTAATACAGTGAATAGTCTGATTTTTTTCCTTCTTTGCGACGAGCCTTATCTCCTCTAACCTCAATTCGACCATCAGTGAAGTATTCTTCGTAAGCGATATGCTCACCATTTTTCCATCCTTTGGATACAATAGCAGGAGTGATGAAATTTGCTTTAATATCCTCCTCACTCATTTCTTTCTTAGACTTTATAAACTCAACCATATTGAACCTCCGCATTCTAAAAGTCTACTTCTCCATAAAATAAACTATCAGAACAAATTATACTTCTATTATATCACACTTATAAAAACACTCTGCTGAATTGTTGAAAATAAGTATGCAATATACTTTCGCATTGCGTCGGATTATCTCCGCATAACACCGCTATTTTTCGCCGTTTTCGGCAGGCGACTTATTATAATTCTACAAGCACTTTCAGTCGGGCTGGTGAGCTATTTTTCAAAAATAAATAATCACATTTAAACATTTTGAAAGTATAAAATATCTACATCAGCAGTTCAAAAATTGGCGTAAATTTCACCATAATATTTTTGTTTAAATAAAGATTTTTTTATGTCAAACGGATTTTAACAATGCGGATGCTTCCTGTCTTGTTTCTCTTTTCAGCGCTACTACCGGTTTTCTCAAAGTTACTCAGTGGAAGAGGTTCTTTCAGTTGGGGAATGTTTTTGATTGTTAGCATAGACTGTACTTTATTGATAGTTTTTGCGATTCAGATTTCTTATATTTGTTGGAGATTGTTTCAAAAATGGAAAGAATTATCCGATAAATAAAATCAAGCATGTTTTCTAATTTGGAGGTCAGACAATGAATAGCAAAGTACAATTTCGAATGTTTACCATTTTTGATTTGGATAAGGTAGAAGATTATTTGCATGAGATGTATTTGAAAGGTTGGAAATTTAAATCGAATCGTTTTGGATTTTTCTATTTTGAACAATGCCAACCAGATGATGTGGTTTACTGTGTATGGAATACTAGCTATCTTAGAAAAAATGAGGTAGATTTACAAAGTATTAAGGATAGAAGATGGGAATTTGTGGAAAATTGTTCTTATACTGTTTTTCGAAAGGCAACTTGTGATGTAGATTTAAATGATCAATCTTTCATGGACAATCGTCTTCGATGGGCTGGTGTGAAATCTGGATTTCGTACAGCTACAGTTTCTATCTCTGGCGGTCTAGTTGTTTGTATGAGCCTGTTTCGCGAAAGTCTCTCTCGGTCTTTCTTCATTATTTTTGCCCTATATGCTCTCATGATTACTTATCTAATCTATAGTTTTTACAGACTTAGACGGAAATATCTGCTTGATTGACAATAGTTTCTAGGTCCTCAGACTGATTTTTAGCACTCTTGATAAAAGAGTGCTAATTTTTTGAGTTTTTGTCTTGACATTCTCTTTTAAGGGTGTATAATAGAATCATAAGTTAGCACTTAGATGCGCCGAGTGCTAAAAAAGATCTATCAGAGAGGAGTAGCGAGATGGTTACAGAACGTCAGCAGAATATTTTAAATCTGATTATTGACATCTTTACCAAAACGCACGAACCTGTTGGATCTAAGGCCTTGCAAGAGTCTATCAACTCTAGTAGTGCTACCATTCGAAATGATATGGCAGCCCTAGAAAAGCAAGGTTTGCTTGAAAAGGCTCATACTTCCAGTGGTCGGATGCCCAGTGTGGCTGGATTTCAATACTATGTCAAACACTCTTTATCCTTTGACCGTTTAGCCGAGAATCAAGTTTATGAGATTGTAAAAGCCTTTGATCAAGAATTCTTCAAACTTGAGGATATCCTTCAAGAGGCAACGAAAATCTTGTCAGACTTGAGTGGTTGTACGGTTGTAGCACTGGATGTTGAACCAAGTAGGCAGAAGCTAACAGCTTTTGATATTGTTGTCCTCGGACAACATACAGCTCTGGCAGTTTTTACGCTTGATGAGTCTAGAACAGTTACCAGTCAGTTTTTGATTCCGAGAAATTTCTTGCAGGAGGATTTAAATCGCCTCAAGACCATGATTCAAGAGCGTTTCCTGGATCAAACTGTTTTGGATATTCACTACAAGATTCGGACAGAGATTCCGCAAATTATCCAACGTTACTTTACAACAACGGATAACGTCATGGACCTCGTCGAACATATCTTCAAAGAAATGTTCAATGAAAATATCGTGGTTTCTGGAAAAGTCAATCTTTTGAATTTCGCAAATCTAGCAGCTTATCAGTTTTTTGATCAGCCACAAAAGGTAGCTTTGGAAATTCGAGAGAATTTGATAGGAGACCAGATGCAGAGTGTCCGAGTTGCGGATAGTCAAGAATCTTGTCTTGCTGACTTAGCGGTGATTAGCAGTAAGTTCCTGATTCCTTATCGTGGATTTGGAATTCTTGCGATTATAGGTCCGGTTAATCTGGATTATCAACAATTGGTCAATCAACTCAATGTTGTCAATCGAGTTTTGACAATGAAGTTGACGGATTTTTACCGCTATCTCAGCAGTAATCACTATGAAGTGAATTAATACTCTTCAAAAATCAAATTCAAACCACGTCAACGTCGCCTTGCCGTACTCAAGTACAGCCTGCGGCTAGTTTCCTAGTTTGCTCTTTGATTTTTATTGAGTATAGGATTGAAATCATTAAAGGAGGCGAAAATGGCCCAAGATATTAAAAATGAAGAAGTAAAAGAAGAGGAAGTTGTGGAAACAGCTGAAGAAACAACTCCTGAGAAGTCTGAACTGGACTTGGCAAATGAACGTGCCGAAGAATTTGAAAACAAATACCTTCGTGCTCATGCAGAAATGCAAAACATTCAGCGTCGTGCCAATGAAGAACGTCAACTCTTGCAACGCTATCGCAGTCAAGATTTGGCGAAAGCAATCTTACCATCACTTGATAACCTTGAACGCGCCCTTGCAGTTGAAGGTTTGACAGATGATGTGAAGAAGGGCTTGGAGATGGTCCAAGAAAGTTTGGTACATGCTCTGAAAGAAGAAGGAATCGAGGAAATCGCAGCTGATGGAGAATTTGACCATAACTACCACATGGCTATTCAAACGGTTCCAGCTGATGACGAACATCCAGCAGACACCATCGCACAGGTCTTCCAAAAAGGCTACAAACTCCATGACCGCATCCTACGCCCGGCTATGGTAGTGGTCTATAACTAGGCGATAAGTCAGAAATCTGTGATTTCGACTCCTCGTGTCGTAACATAATAGAAACCTTGTCCGAAACGACAATAAACTATGAAAGAAAGATAAGAAACGGTTCGGCTTTACCAATAGTGAGCGTAGCGAACCAAAGGCGATACTCTTCGCCGTGGCGGTATTTTCGCAAACTTTGAGACCTGAGGCTCAAAGTTTAGTCAAAGAGATTGACGAAGTCAAGCTCTGACGGCGTCGCCACTTAAGAAGAGTATCAAAAAGAAAAAAAGAATATAAAATTTAAGGAGAAAAACATATGTCTAAAATTATCGGTATTGACTTAGGTACAACAAACTCAGCAGTAGCAGTTCTTGAAGGAACTGAAAGCAAAATCATCGCAAACCCAGAAGGAAACCGTACAACTCCATCTGTAGTATCATTCAAAAACGGCGAAATCATCGTTGGTGATGCTGCAAAACGTCAAGCAGTCACAAATCCAGATACAGTTATCTCTATCAAATCTAAGATGGGTACTTCTGAAAAAGTTTCTGCTAACGGTAAAGAATACACTCCACAAGAAATCTCAGCTATGATTCTTCAATACTTGAAAGGTTATGCTGAAGAATACCTTGGTGAAAAAGTAACGAAGGCTGTTATCACAGTTCCAGCTTACTTTAACGATGCTCAACGTCAAGCAACTAAAGACGCTGGTAAAATTGCTGGTCTTGAAGTAGAACGTATCGTCAACGAACCAACTGCAGCAGCCCTTGCTTATGGTTTGGATAAGACTGATAAAGAAGAAAAAATCTTGGTATTCGACCTTGGTGGAGGTACATTCGACGTATCTATCCTTGAATTGGGTGACGGTGTCTTTGATGTATTGGCAACTGCAGGGGATAACAAACTCGGTGGTGACGACTTTGACCAAAAAATCATCGACCACTTGGTAGCAGAATTCAAGAAAGAAAACGGCATTGATTTGTCAACAGACAAGATGGCCCTTCAACGTTTGAAAGACGCGGCTGAAAAAGCTAAGAAAGACCTTTCTGGTGTAACTTCAACACAAATCAGCTTGCCATTCATCACTGCTGGTGAAGCTGGACCTCTTCACTTGGAAATGACTTTGACTCGTGCCAAATTTGACGATTTGACTCGTGACCTTGTAGAACGTACAAAAGTTCCAGTTCGTCAAGCTCTTTCAGATGCAGGTTTGAGTTTGTCAGATATCGACGAAGTCATCCTTGTTGGTGGTTCAACTCGTATTCCTGCCGTTGTTGAAGCTGTTAAGGCTGAAACTGGTAAAGAACCAAACAAATCAGTGAACCCTGATGAAGTTGTGGCCATGGGTGCTGCTATCCAAGGTGGTGTGATCACAGGTGATGTGAAAGACGTTGTCCTTCTTGACGTAACACCATTGTCACTTGGTATCGAAACAATGGGTGGAGTCTTCACAAAACTCATCGACCGCAACACAACTATTCCAACATCTAAATCACAAGTCTTCTCAACTGCAGCAGACAACCAACCAGCCGTTGATATCCACGTTCTTCAAGGTGAACGCCCAATGGCAGCAGATAACAAGACTCTTGGACGTTTCCAATTGACAGATATCCCAGCTGCACCTCGTGGTATCCCACAAATCGAAGTAACATTTGACATCGACAAGAACGGTATCGTATCTGTTAAAGCGAAAGATCTTGGAACTCAAAAAGAACAAACAATTGTCATCCAATCTAACTCAGGTTTGACAGACGAAGAAATCGACCGCATGATGAAAGATGCAGAAGCTAACGCTGAAGCAGATAAGAAACGTAAAGAAGAAGTCGACCTTCGTAACGAAGTAGACCAAGCTATCTTTGCGACTGAAAAGACAATCAAGGAAACTGAAGGTAAAGGCTTCGATGCAGAGCGCGATGCTGCCCAAGCTGCCCTTGATGATCTTAAGAAAGCCCAAGAAGATAACAACTTGGACGAAATGAAAGCAAAACTTGAAGCATTGAACGAAAAAGCTCAAGGACTTGCGGTGAAACTCTACGAACAAGCCGCAGCAGCGCAACAAGCCCAAGCAGGAGCAGAAGGCTCACAAGCAACAGGAAACGCAGGCGATGATGTTGTAGACGGAGAGTTTACGGAGAAGTAAAACAATCCAGTGGATTGTTTTAGCGGAACCTCCTAAAATAAAGAAAGGTTCCGAGATTTTAGGATTCCTTTAATCCGAAACTCAATTCAGCATTACTAGTTTGATTTTTAAAACTTAAACTAGTAAATATAAGAAGAAATCCAGAGGTTGCAACCCAGCCTCTGTTTTTCGGTAAAATAGAGGATGTTGCGTATGAAAAAAGTACTTTGTATCATTTATCCTAATTTTTCTCTTTATGAAATAACCGCTTTAACGAGTACTTTAGCTCTGTCTTTTGACGTCACGATTGATTATGTCGCTTCAGATCACTCGATGGTGGTCTCTGAGGATGGTTTGCCCTGTCAACCAACGAAAACACTAGATCAGATCCGTATAGAAGAGTATTCTTGTGTGATTTTGCCAGGAATGGTAAACATAGGATCTGCCCTACAGGATGAGAAATTGATTTCGTTCTTGAGGGACCTTGGTGAGCGAGATGTCTTGATTGCAGCCATTTCTTCAGCGCCTCTTTTATTAGCGAAAGCAAGTTTGCTGAACGATACGAAATTTACAGGTGGAATTTGGCAAAACTTCTTTGATTATTTTGAATTTCTTCTACGTGAGAATTTCCAACCGAAAGTGCTTGTGCAAGATAAACAAATCATTACGGCTATAGGCTTTGCGCACCAAGAGTTTGCAAGAAAAGTAATTCTTAGTCTAGGTTTGGCAGAAAATACTGACAACTATTTTAAAGAACAGAACGAGTATGCTGAAGAGGATTTGATATTTACTCTATCAGACCAGGAGTTTGATCAAGTGAAGCGAAGTATAGAAAACATCCTCTAAAGATTACATGAAAATTATAGAAAGGAACAAAGAGTGTTCGGGGAATTGAACCCGAGTTCTAAAGTTTCTTACTCAATATGAAAGAAAGGAATTGAACCCGACCTAAATTCGTGGTTTGATTCACAACATCAATAGAAAGGAACAAAGAGCGTTCGGGGAATTGAACTCGAGCGGAAAGCTTGGAAATTAGATAAACCGCCTAAGAAATCAGGATTTCTTGTCGGTTTCCTAAATTTCAGTCGCTTTCTGTTCGCTCTTAGTATCTTGTATGAACAATACTGAATTTTATGACCGTTTGGGCGTTTCGAAAAATGCATCTCAAGATGAGATCAAGAAAGCCTATCGGAAATTATCTAAAAAATATCACCCAGATATCAACAAGGATCCTGGTGCTGAGGACAAGTACAAGGAAGTTCAAGAAGCTTATGAAACTTTGAGCGATGAACAGAAACGTGCTGCCTATGACCAATATGGTGCTGCTGGTGCCAATGGTGGTTTTGGTGGTGCTGGCGGTTTCGGAGGCTTCGACGGAGCAGGTGGCTTTGGCGGATTTGAAGATATCTTCTCAAGCTTCTTTGGTGGTGGCGGTGCATCACGTAATCCAAACGCCCCTCGTCAAGGTGACGACCTCCAGTATCGCGTTCATTTGACTTTTGAAGAAGCTATTTTTGGTACAGAAAAGGAAGTCAAATACAATCGTGAAGCAAGCTGTCGTACTTGTAATGGGTCTGGTGCTAAACCTGGAACAAGTCCAGTTACTTGTGGACGCTGTCATGGTTCAGGTGTGATCAATGTGGACACCCAAACACCACTCGGTATGATGCGTCGCCAAGTAACCTGTGATGTCTGTCATGGCCGTGGTCAAGAAATCAAAGATCCATGTGCAACTTGTCATGGAACTGGTCATGAAAAACAAGCCCATAGCGTACACGTAAAAATCCCTGCTGGTGTGGAAACAGGTCAACAAATCCGCCTAGCTGGTCAAGGTGAAGCTGGCTTTAATGGTGGTCCTTATGGTGACTTGTACGTGGTAGTTTCAGTTGAAGCTAGTGATAAGTTTGAACGTGAAGGAACTACTATCTTCTACAATTTGAACCTCAATTTTGTTCAAGCAGCACTTGGTGATACAGTAGACATCCCTACAGTTCATGGTGATGTAGAATTAGTCATTCCAGAAGGAACTCAGACTGGTAAACGATTCCGCCTACGTGGTAAAGGTGCGCCTAGCCTTCGTGGAGGTGCCCTTGGTGACCAATACGTTACTGTCAATGTTGTTACCCCAACAGGTTTGAATGACCGCCAAAAAGCAGCCTTGAAAGAATTCGCAGCTGCAGGTGATTTGAAAGTAAATCCAAAGAAAAAAGGCTTCTTTGACCATATTAAGGATGCCTTTGAAGGAGAATGAATCATAACCACCCGTGAAAACGGGTGGCTTGTACACCGGCTATAAGCCGTTTCTCTTCAGCGACGTCTAAAGACGCTCGCTGAACTTCGTTCAGGTCGTGCTATATTACTTGACTAATGCCCGTCACAACGGGCTTTTACCTTATTCTAAATCCACCATCAGAAAACGGATCTTCATATTCTTTTACACTCAGCTTATCGAGTGCAATGTCATTCTTTTCCTGCTCGCGAATATATTTAGCTACGGTCTTTTCGTTTAGTCCAACGGTACTTACATAGTATTCTCTAGCCCAGAACTTTCGATTTCCATACTTATATTTTAAATGAGCGTGCTTATCAAATATCATCAATGCACTTTTACTCTTGAGATACCCCATAAAATCGGAAATCGAAAGTTTGGGAGGTATCAGTACAAGCAGGTGTACATGGTCTGGCATCATATGACCTTCGATAATCTCCACGCCACGACAACGGCATAGATGTTTAATAATATCTATCAAATCCGACCTGACTTTGTAATATATCGCCTTACGGCGATACTTAGGTGTGCAAACTATATGATATTTGCACATTCATTTGGTATGTGATAAACTGTAACTGGTTTTAGCCATTTATTTTTCCTCCTTTATCTAACCTGAACAATTAGATTATACTTGAAAAAATAAATGGAAGCTAGAAGCCTTTTCAGCCACCAGCATAGCTGGTGGTTTTCTTGTTTTTCTCTATGAGAAAAACTGGCTTGAAACCATAAAAAGAAAAGCCCTTAGAAACTTGAGTTCTAAGGACTTTGTCTTAAATTTGAAACATCCAAGAAATTGGATGTTTTTTGTTGCAAGTATTATATTTAAGTTTTAAATGCAAAAAAAATTTGATATACTAAGATTATGGAGAGTGAAGAGGTATAATCAATTGATAGATAAAAACAATATGGATATTAATGATGTTAATGAAAAAATTGTAGCTACAAAAATTTTAAATGAGTTAAAATACAACAAGAGAATGTTTTACAATTGGTCAGCTTGGTTTAGTGGAGATAAAGAGGAAAATCTTCTAGATATGCTTGTTTCAAGAATTTCTTCTATTAAGAAGGAGTTAATAAGTCAGACAATTGAGCCTTGCTTAGACGAAATTAAAGCAGTTTCAATGTATAAAAAAGTTAGAGAAGAATCTGAAAATCAATCTCACAATGTTGTTACTTTTTCTTCATCTAAAAAAATATCAGGAAAGATCGAATTTAATTATTTTATTCAGATAAGTTTACAAGATTTTATTGTGAGTGCAATTTGGTTAGAAACTGTTGCTAGATTAATTGATAGTAGGCTTAAAGATGATGTATATGCTAATAGACTTTCTCAATCTCAAAGTAGTTTTTTTAACCCATATTTCGATGCTTATTCTGAATTCAGAGATTCGAATTTTAATAAGATGCGTCAATGGATAGAAGAAAAAGAAACAGGCATATATGTACAAACAGATTTGTCAAGATGTTATTACAATGTAAATGTCGAAAAGTTAAAAAAAGAATTAGTAGAAGAATTAGGACAAAATTATACAAAGAATTTTGAATTTATTACAGAGTATATTTTTAAGATTATAGAAAAGTATAATGAGTTAGAAGGAATAAGAGATTTTTTAAAAGATTCAAAAGTAGATAATAATTTAGTTTCTGAAACAGTTTTGCCAATTGGATTTTTACCCAGCAACATTTTAATCAATTTTTATCTATTAGATTTAGACAATAAAATAAAGCAAACGTTTTATCCAGTAAACTATAGTCGATATGTAGATGATATTGTTTTTTTGGTAAAAACAGATGTTTCTGAAAAATATAAACCAGGAGACTTGCCTGAAATAGATAATATAAAAGCAAAAATCACACAAATAAGAGATTCACTTAAATTAAATGAGAAGAAGTCCGTCAAACTTAGTGAAGATAAAACATTATTTTTTATTGTTAATAAACGGAACGATATCAATTATTTGAATAAATTCGCGAAAGAAACTCAACAACTTTCCAGTGATAGTTATAGATTAATAGACCCTAATGAATATGATAAAGAATTTGAAAATGCCTATAACTTAACGCAAGGACTTACGAAAATTTCAGACTTATTTACAATAGTCAGAGATAAAAAGTATATTAGTCGGACTATTTCTACGGTATTCAACTATATTTTTTGGAATCTTAAAGAGGACATTGATGAAGAGAATGTAAACTTGGCAAAGAAGTTTCTTAAATACTTTTACTCATTTGTTGATGATGAATTTTTTTTGAATTTATTTGATTATTGGTATCAGTTAATTATAATTGAATTAGTTTCAAATAAAATTCTATTGTGTGAAGAATTGGCAAAAAAATCTAGTATTAAATTGGATAAATTAGAATTTATGAAAAGGCTCCAGTCTCTAGAAGAAAATGTAGAGCCAAAAAGTAAGTTGTTTAAGATTTTTCTATCAAATTTCAAGAATAATCTTGAACATACTTTTAAAGCTCGATATGGTACTTCGTTATATCAAATACAAGAGTACTTTCGATATCCAAGATATAAATTAAGAAATATAGTTGAAAAGGACAGTCTATTTTATTTTGAGAAGCAATTAAGAAAATTGGCTGAATTTAGTTGCTCTAGATCATTAGTTGTTTCAAATGTTGACAAAAATTTTTTGGATGTAGTAAAAAAGAATTTTCGAAATAATTATCATAATGAAAAAGGTATTATTGTTTTTGATGGTAATGACGGAATAAAAATTGGGGATTATAACTATAAGAAAAAGATTGTGCTATCTCAGAGTAATTTTGAAACATATAGTCAGAGACTAAAATATTTTGAAGATTATTCAAAAAATAAATCCAATATAAAAGACATTATACTTACGCTAAATGAAGCAGATAGGAATAAAACAGATGTTTTATTGTATCCTGAACAAGGTATACCATTGCAAGAAATATATTCACTTGTCAGGTTTGCTAGAAAAACAAAAATATTAGTAATTGGTGGCTTGGATTTTATCTATCTAGAGAACGAGAATAAAGTATTAAATTTAACATTTATTATTAGACCCTTTAAAGTGTTGAAAGGAGAGAAAGAATATAAAGATACGGAGATTATTTTACTACCAAAATTATACCCTTCACCTATTGAATATGAAATATTTCAGGGAAGTAGGTTCAGTCGTAACAAAAATTGGGAAATTTATATTCCTGACTCATCCGATTGGGAAAATCAGCATATAGTAAAATTCAAGGATAGTACCCATGCGGTATTAAATTGTTATGAAGCAGCTTCTTTAGATTTGAAGTATGAAATATCAAAAGAAGAACCAGAGGTAGTACATTTAATTACTAATAATAAGGATATTAAGTATTATAAACAGATAGCAGAAAGTTTATCACGTGATTTGATGGCTGTGTCAACTATAACCAATTATTCACAGCTAGGGGGGGTTGAAGTGTTTAGCCCGTATAAGGAAGAATATAGAAGGCAGATTTCAATCCATAAGGGTGCCAAAAATACTCATGTTGATATTTGTGAGGTTGATTTAGATGCAATAAAATATAAACGATTACATAATCAAGATAACACTATGAAGCAGAATCCTCCAAAATACTATTATAGAAATTTAGGAAAATAAAAATGAATTTGAAAAAAAAGAAAGAAAGACAAGATATCATCCAACATATATTGAAGTGGCTCTTCCCCTGGGCATCAATATTTAGTTTTTTACAGTTTTTGCAACTTATTATTCCAAAATGTTATTTTCTACAATTTGAGTTGGCCATTGTTATGTTTTCATTGTTGGGAGCTTGGTTTTGGAATAAATACGTATTAGATAAAATACTAGAAAAATATTTATATCGTTATGTTAGTAAAGATTCAAAATTAATTTTAAATATATATTATGGGGATATATTTGATGAAGA
The DNA here is from genome assembly GCF_047465035.1 of Streptococcus infantis. Lineage (GTDB taxonomy): Bacteria > Bacillota > Bacilli > Lactobacillales > Streptococcaceae > Streptococcus > Streptococcus infantis_T. Next base: position 117,266 of record NZ_JASHAQ010000003.1, on the reverse strand, counting down.
TTTCAATAAATTTATAAAAGTAATACCTATGGATAGAAATTTAGATTGTGATCAGGCTGATATACGAATAAAATCAGTTCAGTTTCAATTTAGAGATAACAATTGTATAGATAATCAAAGACTGAATGAACTAAAAGAATCAGAGGAAAGAATTATCGCTTGCGATAATTACTTTCTATTGAGGATAGCAGAGTATACAAATACCAATAATATTGAATTAAATACGTATACAGATTACTTTTCGATGATATATGAACTTTGTCAATTTATAGATGATAATGCACATGGGAAGGCAGTTGTTTGCTCTGTTATAGGAGGGAATATTCAATTTAAAGAAGGAAGTTTAAATTCTATGCAACGACTCCAGTTACTGAAACTTGCATTTGAATCATATAGTTTTCAACATGAAGTTGATATTCATATTGTTATAAAAAAAGACGAAGAGCGAATTGATAAGTATGATTTAACTATTTTATAACCATAAGTACATATTATAACAAGCGGTTAATGCTTTGAATGATGGAAAATTTTTACGATTATTTTCTTTCGTAGCTCATATTATTTAGTTTTGATTTAAATAATATTAATAAAAAAGAAGAACTTTTAATTTTGCTTGGAAGGCTGTCAAATACGTGAAATCAAATGATATCATCATGACGAATGACTACATAACACCCAGTGTTGGACTGGGTCGAACCAGCCAGGTGGATCTGTCCGTGATGAGGAGTCTATTATCGCAGATGATAAGCATGGCTTGACTATGATTTTCACCGGTCTACGGCATTTTAGGCTTTAAGAAATAGAAAAAATCTTCGGGTCAGCCGAGGATTTCAGACCGAAGACAAACATTCCAAATGGTGTTTGTCTTCAATCTGAAAAGAGCCGAATGGCTCTTTTTGTGTTATCTTTGAAAATTTAGCGTCGAAAAATCATTTTCCAGTTAGCCTATTATTTATACTTTTGCTTGAGTAAGCCAGCCTCATCCATTTCCAGGATGAGTTGCTTAAATTCCGCTTCTTTTCCAGGTTTAATGGTGACGGTATCAATGTGCTTAATTGCCGAATTATCCTGAATATCCACCAAGGTCAAAGCTTTTTCATAGAATGCGATCCCCTTTTTCATGCTTTCTGGATCATTCAAAGTTAGAATTGTGTAAGAAGAATGTGATTTCTTTCCGTTTTCTCGGAAATACTTCTCGCCTTCCTCCTCTAAAAATTGGGATAAACCATGATTGAATAAGTTGTCCTCTACTGAATGGTAGGAGATATCTCCTGTGTTTAGGACATAGACTTTGAGTCGGTTTTTAGTGAGGTTTGGACTTTCTTTTAGGACTGGGTGGCTATTGACAACATCATCAGAGAATGTCACATAAAAATCTAAACCTCCACCCTCGAATTGATAGCTTCCATTTGATTCTACTTTCTCAGGAGGCAGGTCAAGGGAGATAAAGATTTGTTTTAAGGCTTTATTTCCTTCTCGGATGTCACTCGGTGAGGCCTTGAAAAGATTGACCAGTATTAGAAATGCTAGGGCTGCAAGAAGGCAGAGGCCACCACAAATAATCAGGATGATCCGCGTCAAAACTTTCAAAAACTGTTTCATTTTCATGCCCTCCCTTGTCTATTAAGATCTGATAACCCAAAATGGATTGAAAGGGGAACTAAGGAAAATTGGAGTTTCCCTTAATTTTCTTCAGTTTCCTGCAATTCTTTTAGTACAGCAAGTCTCGTTTGGACGTCTTTTTCCAAGACTTTAAACTTATAGGTCAAATCTTTTTGATATTCCTTGATGAGTTCTTTTTGTTGGTCGATAATTTGCAGGCTATCTTGGATGATATCCAAGTCATCCTTAATGGTTTCAACACGATCAGTTGTATCTAGAACCTCTTCAGTGATAGCTTGGCGGTTCTTAACGAGGAGGTATGAACCGACTGCAGAGCCTGCAAAAAGTAGTAAGTTTGATAGTTTCATAGTGACTCCTTAAGCATTTTTGATCGTTTCAGCGACTTGGGCAAGTTTGTCAAAGTCTGGTTCATGGGCGATAAAGTCAATCTTGAGGTCGTCATCTGCACTATAGCGAGGGACAAGGTGGACATGGGTATGGAAAACGGTTTGTCCAGCAACTTCTTCGCAGTTGGCGATGATATTCATACCTTCAGCTTTGGTAGCTTTCATGACTTTTTGAGCAACCTTTGGTACTTGGGCGAACAGTTGGCTAGCACTTGCAGCATCCATTTCTAAAAGATTGCGGTAGTGTTCTTTTGGTACGACCAAGGTGTGACCAGGTGTTACTTGTGAGATATCAAGGAAGGCAAGAACTTGATCATCTTCGTAAACCTTTGATGCGGGAATCTCCCCAGCGATAATTTTACAAAAAATGCAATCTGACATAAAATCTACCTCTACTGTATTGAATTTTGATATAATATAGCTACATTATACCAGATTTGGAGAAAATATGTTAGAAATTAAAAACCTGACTGGGGGCTATGTTCATGTCCCTGTCTTGAAAGATGTGTCCTTTACAGTCGAGAGTGGACAGCTGGTCGGTTTGATTGGTCTCAATGGTGCAGGAAAATCAACGACTATCAATGAAATTATTGGACTTTTGACACCTTATAGTGGAGAAATAAACATCGACGGACTAGCCTTAGGTGCAAATCCTCGTGAATATCGTCAGCAGATTGGTTACATTCCTGAAACTCCTAGTTTGTACGAAGAATTAACTCTCAGAGAACATATCGAGACAGTAGCCATGGCCTATGGTATCGAGCAAAATATTGCTTTTGAACGTGTAGAGCCGCTTTTAAAAATGTTCCGTTTAGACCAGAAATTGGATTGGTTCCCGGTTCATTTTTCCAAAGGGATGAAACAAAAGGTTATGATTATCTGCGCCTTTGTCGTGGATCCTAGTCTCTTTATCGTCGATGAACCTTTCCTTGGTCTTGATCCCCTGGCAATTTCAGACTTGATTCAGCTTTTGGATCTTGAAAAGAAAAAAGGCAAGTCCATCCTCATGAGTACCCACGTTCTTGACTCTGCTGAAAAAATGTGTGATTCTTTTGTCATTCTCCACAAAGGTCAAGTCAGAGCTAAAGGGGATCTTGAAGAGCTGAGACAAGCTTTTGCCATGCCAGAAGCAAGTCTCAATGATATCTATTTGGCTTTGACCAAAGAGGAGGACCGATGAAAGACTTGTTTCTAAAGCGAAAGCAGGCTTTTCGTAAAGAGTGTGTCGGTTATCTTCGCTATGTGCTCAATGACCACTTTGTCTTGTTTTTACTGGTCTTAGTAGGTTTTCTAGCCTATCAGTATAGTCAGCTGCTCCAGCATTTTCCTGAAAATCACTTACCAATCCTAGGTTTAATTGGGATTGTCTCTGTTTTACTCTTACTTTGGGGAGGGATAGCGACTTATGTTGAAGCGCCTGATAAGCTCTTTCTCTTAGTAGCTGAAGAAGAAGTGAGAGAACACATCCAGAAGCAAAGTCTAGTTTCCTTCATCTTTTGGGTTAGTGTACAGACTCTCTTTTTGCTTCTTTTTGTCCCTCTATTTTTAGCCATGGGCTTAGGCTTAGGAGTTTTTGGTGTTTATGTTCTTCTTTTGGGAGTCGGGAAATATTTCCTGTTTCAGAAAAAGGCTGGCAAGTTTTTTAGTGCAAATCATCTGGACTGGGACTATGTGATTGCCCAAGAAAGTAAACGCAAGCAGTTCTTGCTTCGCTTCTTTGCCCTCTTTACCCAAGTCAAGGGAATTTCAAACAGCGTAAAGCGACGAGCTTATCTAGACTTTATCCTTAAAGTTGTTCAAAAGGTGCCGAGCAAGATTTGGCAAAACCTCTATCTTCGTTCTTATCTGCGAAATGGAGACCTCTTTGCCCTCAGTCTTCGTCTCCTCTTCCTATCCTTGCTGGCGTTGATCTTTATCGAGCAAGCTTGGATAGCGACAGCAGTAGTAGTTTTATTTAACTATCTCTTGCTCTTTCAGTTATTGGCCCTCTATCATGCTTTTGACTACCAATATTTGACCCAACTTTTCCCGCTAGACAAGGGGCAAAAGGAAAAAGGGTTACAGGCGGTTGTCCGAGGATTGACTGGTTTTGTTTTATTGGTTCAACTGGTAGTTGGTTTGATTACCCTCCAAGAAAAATTAGCCCTTCTAGCCCTCCTTGGAGCTGGACTGGTCTTGCAAATCTTGTATCTCCCATATCAGGTGAAACGTCAGATGCAGGACTAATACTCTTCGAAAATCTCTTCAAACCACGTCAGCTTTATCTGCAACCTCAAAGCGGTGCTTTGATCAACCTGCGGCTAGCTTCCTAGTTTGCTCTTTGATTTTCATTGAGTATAACATTGCTTATATGATACTAAAAAAGAAGTTGAGTTCAATCTGTCTCAGCTTCTTTTTAGTTACTACAAGATAAGGGTTGGCCCGTAGAGACTCAACTTGGTTTTGACTTGGTCAAAGTGGAAGCGGTCATAGGCTCTCCAAGCGGCACGGGTAGGGGCATCTGGATTGAGAGCACTGAGGCCCATGAGAAGACTGGAAGTTTGGTAAAATTTTTCCAGCTCAATCAAGAATCGATTATCCACTGTCTCAGCTTTAGAGAGAAAGCAGAGGATATTGTCCAGTTGCTCCTGGAAACGGACATCGTCAGTTGTTGCCTGTTTGCAGACTTGGTAGGCTTTGTTTAACTCAGTTATCAGTGTCTGAGCTCTTTTGATTGGGTCTGTTTCTGTCATGAGAATTCCTCCTTTGTGATGGTTTTAAAGTTGTTTTAAGCCTTTGTCTTTCTAATCATAGCCTATCACTTTTTACTCTTTTTTTATCTACAAATCTTTAATTGTCATTGAAATTTCCTGAATGGTAATAGCGGGATTTTATGATAAAATAGTTGTAAGGTTATCATGGTTATTTAGTAAAAAATTCAACACTTTAGGAATTTTTGAGGACCGTTTAGGATTTGGTGAAAATTAGTTGCTAGACTTATGATATCCTCTCTACAGGAGGTTTTATCCATGAACTATATCATCATCCAAAAAGAGAAAGAAATTTTTAAATTAAACATAAAGGATATCTACTATATCCAAACGCATCCAAGTAAAGCCCATACCGTGCAGATTTTTACTAAAGAAGCTAGCTTTGATCTGTTTCAAAATTTAAGCAAGCTTGAGAAACAATATGGGGAAACCTTAACGAGATGTCATCGGAATTGTCTGGTCAACCTTGAACGAGTAAAATCCATGGAACTCCAATCAAAGACTCTTTTTCTTGGAGAAGAAGGTCGATATGCTGTTCAGTATTCCAGACGTCGTTATAGAGAAATTCGCCAAAAATGGTTGAAAGAAGGAGAGTAAGAAGATGAGAATTTTTGTTTTAGAAGATGATTTTTCCCAACAAGCAAGAATTGAAACGACGATTGAAAAACTTTTGAAAAAACAGAGTATCATTCCCAGTTCTTTTGAAGTTTTTGGCAAGCCAAACCAACTGCTGGCAGAGGTGCATGAGAAGGGGGCGCATCAGCTTTTCTTTTTGGACATTGAGATTCGAAACGAAGAGATGAAGGGTCTGGAAGTGGCTAGAAAGATTCGGGATCGGGATCCTTATGCCCTGATTGTCTTTGTGACGACTCACTCAGAGTTTATGCCCCTGTCTTTTCGCTACCAAGTTTCAGCTTTGGACTACATTGATAAGGCCTTGTCGGCAGAGGAGTTTGAATCTCGTATCGAGACAGCCCTCCTCTATGCCAATAGTCAAGATAGTAAAAGTCTGGCGGACGATTGCTTTTACTTTAAATCAAAATTTGCTCAATTCCAGTATCCTTTTAAAGAGGTTTACTATCTCGAAACATCCCCAAGACCCCATCGTGTTATCCTCTATACCAAGACAGACAGGTTGGAATTTACGGCGAGTTTAGAGGAGGTTCTCAAGCAGGAGCCACGTCTCTTGCAGTGCTATCGCTCCTTCCTCATCAATCCAACCAATGTAGTTCGTTTGGATAAGAAAGAAAAACTCCTTTTCTTTCCCAATGGTGGAAGCTGTCTGATCGCGCGTTATAAGGTCAGGGAAGTGTCTGAGGTTATCAATAACTTACACTGAGTGAGGTGATGGAATGGAATTAGTTTGGAAGATAGTATATGCGTTTTTGATACCTGGATTGGAATTGTTTATATTTTTTAAGGTGGATGGAATTGTTCTAACTCTGGAGAGAGTTTTTAAGGCCTTTCTTTTTAAGATACTTTTGGCAGTTGTTTTTGTAATGATTAGCTATATAGTAGGAAATAATTACCTATCTTATTTTGTGGAACCCTTGTACGGCATCGGTTTATCTTTCTTGTTTTTAAGAGGGCTTCCTAAAAAACTCCTTCTCTTTTATGGTCTCTTTCCAATGATATTGGTGAATCTCTTTTATAGAGGAGTCTCCTATTTTGTGCTTCCATTTTTGGAGCAAGGGCAGGTGTATGATGACCACTCTTTTATTTGGTTATTTATAAAAATTTTTATTTGCTTTATTTCTCTAGCTTTTTTGAAATGGTTAGACTATGATTTCACTAGCTTGAGAAGGGAGATTCTAGATAAAGATTTTCAAAAGTCCCTGACTAAGATTAACTGGATAATGGGAGCTTACTATTTGGTGATGCAAAGTCTGTCTTATTTTGAATATGTACAAGGTGTTCAATCAACGACTATTCGCCATCTGATTCTGGTGTTTTACTTGCTCTTTTTTATGGGGGTTGTCAAGAGATTGGACACCTACTTGAAGGAAAAACTTCAGGGAAAACTGAACCAAGAGCAGGACTTGCGCTACAAAGATATGGAGCGGTATAGTCTGCATATAGAGGAGCTTTACAAGGAAGTACGGAGCTTTCGTCATGATTATACCAATCTCTTGACTAGCTTACGTCTGGGCATTGAAGAGGAGGATATGGGACAGGTAAAAGAGGTCTACGACTCGGTCTTAAAGGACTCCGTTCAGAAATTGCGGGACAATAAATATGAACTGGGCAGATTGGTGAATATTCGTGACCGTGCCCTCAAAAGTCTTCTAGCTGGAAAATTTATAAAAGCAAGAGAAAGGGATATTGTCTTTAATGTCGAAGTTCCTGAGGAGATTCAAGTTGAGGGGATGAGCCTGCTTGATTTTTTAACCATCGTATCTATCCTTTGTGACAATGCCATTGAAGCCAGTGCAGAGGCTAGTCATCCTCAAGTTTCAATTGCCTTTTTTAAAAATGGAGCACAGGAGACCTTTATCATTGAAAACTCCATCAAAGAAGAGGGTATCGATATTTCTGAGATTTTCTCCTTTGGAGCAAGTTCTAAAGGGGAGGAGAGAGGAGTTGGTCTCTATACCGTCATGAAAATTGTGGAAAGCCATCCTAATACTAGTCTAAATACCACCTGCAAAAATCAAGTCTTTCGTCAGGTTTTGACAATGTTATCAATTGAATGATAACAAATAATAGAATGACTAAATAATAGAATAAATATAACAAAATTCTATAATATAAGTGTTTTGAAAGATTAATTATGAATTTTTATAATTTTTAAGTTTTTTCTACCATTTGTTAAGTCAATAAGGGAATTATGAAGAAACGAGACTAGACAGTAGCTATCCTGAGGTTACTGTCTTATTTTTTTACAACAAAATAGGCTTCATAATATCTATAGGAGATTTACCCACTACAAATATTATAGAGCCAAGTTTTTTATCCAATACCACCTTGTATGATTACATTTGTTGATGATTTCCATACCTATTGGCTTGGTTTGATGAATCAGATGTTAATATACTTAATATTGAATCGAACCACCATCCTCCACCTGTAATTTGGTTGAGTTCAGTAGTTGTTAGTTCTTGGAATGAAGTTAGGTTTTGATTCTTATCCATGTTATGATTCTCCTGTTTTATAAGATAATAAATAGTTATAGAGTGTTATCTGAAAATTAATCAGAATGTGTTAGAATTTTATCTTTGAAATAATCAAAATATGTTTTCTTTGCAGTTACACTAGTGACTCGACCTTGTAGGCCGTATTGGATGAGTTTACTGTCCTCATTAGATAGTTTTGCAAGAGCGGTTAATTTAAAGAGATTGCCTTGCTCTGTTCTGGTAGGAGTTTGATCAATGCTCTGAAGTTGGCCGATGATGGTAATGCCGTGATTTCCAATCTTCTCCAGTTTTAATCTTACAGTTTGTCCTTTATCTAGTAGAGGTAGATAGTTAGAAGATACGTAGTAAGTGATTAGTACTTCTCTTGTATCTGTGATGACAGGGAATATTTGAGCAATTTCTGTACCAGTTGGAATTCTATTTTTACCTTCAAATTCGCTGTTCAGATGAACGATACCTTTACTTGGAGCGGTTAAGGTATTATTTTCCAAGCGCTGTGTCGCTTGATCTAGTTGTACTTTTAATTCTGTTAATTGATTTTCCACGGTTAGTTGTTGCTGAGAAGCTGTTTGTAAAAACTGAGTGCGGAGTACATCAATTTTGGTTTCTAAACTATTGTCATAAGTTGCTACACTTCCAATCCCAGCTTGCTGAATTTTGAGGCTTGCGATAGATGATTCAAGACCTGCAATACTTTGATTAATTTGAGATAAAAATGGCTCATCTGCCGTTCCTTGTGTTTGTCCTTGAGAGGCTACAAGATAACGATTCAAAATTGACTGATGTGGATTGCCAGTTGGTAAGCGAGCCCTTTTATTTACGATAGCATCTCTCAGCTCCTGGTATTCGCCAATTTGTTGTTGAACTTTTGTGATTTCTTGTTCAATAGCTGATGAACTGCTATTGGCAAGATTAGCTTGATTTGAAACTTCAGTGTTAGTCTTTGAGATACCTAGTTCAATATCATGAGCTTGTTTAGTAAAATTCATAAAGGTATTATGGTAGCCAAACTCATCCTCACCAGAAAAAAGATCGGTATTTTTTTCTAAGCTTTGTTTCAAAATTCCAAGTCCTTCTTTTTGCTTCTCAAGTCTTTGTAATTGAGTTTCTAAGGCAGTTTTCTGGCTCTCTTCCATTGTTTCAGAGTATTTGATGAGTAAATCACCTTTCTCAACTACTTGATTTGCCACTAAATGATTAGCTAGGATAGGATTATCACTGGTCGACTGAATGGATGCAATGACGCTTGTAGGGGTGATTTCCCCTTGGGAAGTAACAGTAATTTCTTTTGTGGCAACAAGGGAGAAAATCACGATGAAAGTAAACAGTAATGAAAGAGGTATGATTAATACTGTCGCATAATTATGGTAACGTCTCTGATAAAACTCGACGCTTCTAAAAAGATTAGGATTCATAACATTCTCCTTATTTGTTGAATAGATGATGGTAGAAGCCCTGCGCCTTCATTAACTCTTGATGACTACCAACTTCAATGATTTTACCCTGGTCAAGAACAATGACACTATTAGTTCGCTCGGCTATACTGAGACGATGGGCTACAAAGAGAATGGTTTTATCAGTTAGGGACATAAGATTATCTATAACTTTTTTCTCAGTCAAGACATCAAGACCGCTAGTAGCTTCATCTAGTATTAAAACGGGAGATTTAGTTAAAAGAGCACGAGCGAGAGCGATTCGTTGCTTTTGTCCTCCTGATAGACCAGCTCCATCAGAGAGCTGAGTTTGATAGCCCATAGGCATTCTTTCAATGTCTTGACGGATTTCAGCTAATTCACAAGCTCTTAGAATATCTTCTTGGCTAATCATATTATTACCGCCCAAAGTTAAGTTTTCCAAGATAGATCCATTAAAGATATAGGCTTGTTGAGGTAGGTAATTAATATGACGGCGCAAGACTTTTTTATCAATGTTTTTAATATCCTGATGATTGATGGAAATATGTCCTTTGTAGGGTTCAAAGAAATTGACAATCATTTTGGCTAGAGTTGTTTTACCAGAACCACTAACTCCAACCAGGCTGACCTTATCTCCTTGTTTAATCGTGAGATTAATATCTGTTAAGGTATCTCGTCCAAAACCATACTTATAAGAAAGGTCATCAAATTCAATATCGCCCATCAAAAAATGTGAATGGACAGGGTTTTCTTGAACTTGAAATTCAGATTCGACTAGATAGACTTCGTTCAAACGGTTATTAGCGACCTTCGCAGATTGGAGTTTGGTTTGGAGGTTGATAATATTTTCCATAGGAGTTGTAAAGTAAGAAAGAAGTGTGTTAAAGGTAATCAGCTGACCGATAGAAATTTTACTCGACATGACTAATTGAGCGCCAAACCATAGGATAAGGATATTCAGAACTAATTTTGTTCCTTGTTTTAAATTAGTTTGTAAAATAGAATATTTACTGAGTTTAAAGGATTTTTCTAAATAATCTACAAATTCACTGTCTATATTTTGATAGCGATTTTCTTCACTTGTGAGTGACTTGATGGTTTCAATCCCATTGATATCTTCGATAATGGCAGAACTAACCATAGAATTACTTTGCATGACATCGTGGTTCATTTTTTCAAAAGGTTTCATAAAAGAAAAGATGATGAATATGTATATAGGAATGGAAAGAAGAGAAAGAAGGAAGAGATTAGGGTTTTGTGCCAGTAAAACACCCCCTACAATAATCAGAATGGAAACATCAAGAAAAAGAGAGAGAATGGTAGAAGCCAAGGCATCTATAATAGAGTTAGCATCTGTGAACCGTGAAATGATTTCTCCTGTACGACGTGTCGCAAAAAAAGACATAGGAAGTTCGAAAATATGGCGAATATAGGATAAAATCACATCAATGCTTAATCTCTGACTCAGAACAGTTAGGAGATAATCACGGGAGAAACTCATGACTTGCTGGAGGATATAGGTGATAACCAGACCAACTGAGATAATTCCTAAAGTTGATCTCATCTGATTTGGGATGTATTCATCCAAGATTCCTTGGAGATAATAAGAACCACCTATATTGATAATAGTGACCAATAAGCTTGAGAGAACAATGTAAGCAATGAGAGATTTTTGTTTGAAAATCAGAGGAAGGAAGCTTAGTAGACCATTCTTTTTATCTTTATGGGGTTGATAGCTAGGTTTGGGAGCTAGAAAAATAGCTACTCCAGTCCATTCAGAGAAAAAGCGTTCTTTTGACATTTTGGTGATTTTTACAGAAGGGTCAGGATCACCAATAATCAGATAGTCTTTCTTTGTTTGATAGACAACATAGTAATGTTGGAGTTTTCCTTCTTTGTTAACGTGAACGATAAATGGATAGGGGACATCACTCATGTCAAAGAGCGTTTTATCTGCTTGAACAGGTCTTGTTTCAAAGCCCATTTCATCAGCGGCTTTTACAATGCCAAGAGCAGTCGTTCCTTCTTTATTGGTCTTTGCAAGTTCTCTCAAGTGAGCTAGAGAAAAATCTGAACCATAGAATTTAGCAATCGAGGCTAAGGCAGCAACACCGCAGTCTCTAGCATCTATTTGAGGAACAAATGTACGTTTATAAGAAGTCATTGGCAATTCCTTTCATATAATAGATAGGTATATTATGCCATAAAAATAAGTTCATATTTTATAAAATCTTGAATAGTCATTGAAACTTCCTGAATGGTGAAAAAGTGATTAGAAACTATCTTTCTTTAAAAATTTAGAGGTGGATTGAAATAAAAAAGCTAATTCAAGATGTTTCGATGACAATTCAAGATTTGGATGAAAAATTTTAAAAAACAATGATATACTAAACTTGTCAAAGTTGCAACAGAACAAAGATTAAAAATAAAATGGAGGTATTCATCATGGATACAAAAATGATGGAACAATTTGAGATTATGGATACTGATATGCTTACTTGTGTTGAAGGTGGAGAAATAAATGATTATATTGGACATTATGACCCTAGTAACACTTTACCTAATCCTTATCCGTTTCCATTGAAAAATATGGGTCCATTCCCTGTTAGTGGTTATTGCCCACGTGGTTATCATGATATTGGGTACATAGGGGCAGGATTTCATTTATGTAAAATGGGATAGAAAAGCTATTAAAGGAGAATTCCTGTGAAAAAACCCCCTATTCTTTTCAAAACGAGTGCAGTCCTTTCCTATTTATTTTTGTTTTTCGGGTTGTCTTGGACAACACAATTTTGGAGAAATTATTGGGAGTTCTCCTCTTGGGTAGGAAATCTTATCTGGATTCGAAACATCATCAGCCTTCTCTTTATCGGTTTGATGATTTGGATTTTGGTCAGGTCGGGTCATGCTTATCTCTTTCGTATCCCTAGGAAAAAGTGGTTGAGTTATTCTGTTTTGACGATGTTAGCAGCTGTCGTTCTTATAAGCTTTAACTATCTGACAGCTAAACACGTTCAGGGGACAAACGAAGGTTGGAATTTATTTATTGCCTTTAGTGAGACCAATTTTGCGGAGTTCGGTGTTTACCTAACCTTAATCGTACTAGGACCTCTGATGGAAGAATTGGTCTGTAGGGGACTGCTTCAACATGCCTTCTTTAAAAATTCAAGATGGGGACTGGATATTCTATTTCCGTCGATTTTGTTCGCCTTACCTCATTTTTCAAGTTTTCCTAGTCTGCTAGACCTTCTGGTTTATACAGCAGTTGGATGTATATTTGCTGGTTTGACACGGTATACCAAGACTATCTATCCTTCTTACACGATTCATATTATCAATAATATCATCGCAAACTTACCATTTATCATGACTTTTTTGCATAGGGTCTTGGGGTAAAAAAACAAAGGCTTATTTTTCAGCTATAGAGGAGGTCATCATGTATAAACACTTATTTTTCCTAGATTCAAAAACCTTAGATTGGTTGACGCCCTATATTCTAGACTTGGCTTCTGACACCATTGCCTTTAATGTTTTTGTGCTAACCTTTGTATCTGTGGTGGTCTTTTATTTCCTGAATCTTATGCTAGCATTAATGGCTATATTCTTAGGTGCTGGCTATGTGGTCGGATTTTTGTTACTTAAATGTTTTGTTTTAGAGAGATTTGAGATAAAGGATGACTTGTAGGAAGGCTTACTTAGTGTTTAAGTGGTCATCTTTATGATCGTTTTTAATAAAGATTATACCTTATTTTTTTGATTTTTAATATATTGACATCAAACACATGTCCTTATATTCATTCCTAATTCCTAAAAATTGAATCACTGTTTTCCTTAGGTGTATCTGGGGAAGGCAGTGATTTTTTGATACAAGGGAATAGATATTCATGTTTCCTCATTTCCTTTATTTTAACTATTCAGGAAATCTCAAGAATTTTGCGTAGTGATTCAGGGAAATATGGTTTATATTAGAGATGTTTCTAGTTTACAAAAGAGAATTCATATGAAGAAGTATCAGCTTCTTTTCAAAATAAGTGTAGCCTTCTCTTATCTCTTTTTCGTATTTGGACTTTCTCAGTTGACGTTTATCATCCAAAATCATTGGCAATTTTCTTCTCATGTAGGAAATTTCTTCTGGATTCGCAATATATTGAGTTTGCTATTTAGTGGGGTCATGATTTGGATTCTGGTCAAGACAGGCCATGGTTATATCTTTCGAATTCCGAGAAAAAATGGCTCAGGTATTCGATTTTGACAATATTATAGTAGATTGAAATAAGATATGAACAAAGAGATTAGGAAAGTCAAATTAATTTCTAGAAACGTTTTAGAATCCTTAGTGTACTATTCTAGGTTCAATCTATTGTAGTGGTAGTTCTCTATATCTCTTTTAATGTTTAGACAGCTAAACATGTTCAGTCAACTGCTGAAGGTTGGGCCGTATTGATGGGATATATAGAGGATTACTTCCACACGCCTTCTTTAAATATTCGAGATTTGGTCTTGATTTGCTTCTTTCGTCCATTTTATTTGCTCTTCCTCATTTTTCAAGCCTGCCTAGTCTGTTAGATATCTTCGTCTTTGCAACATTTGGCATCATCTTTGCTGGTTTTACCCGCTATACAAAGAGCATTTATCTATCCTATGCTGTGCATGTGATTAATAATATTGTAGCGACATTACCATTTTTGCTGACTTTTTTACACAGGGTATTTGGGTAAAAATAATTATCGATTTTAAGAAGTGAATAATGGAATTTAATATTATTCACTTCTTATTATGTGACTTTCAGTCCGTCTCGCTCCGTTAGGTGCGAGACAAATAAACCACCCGCTATGCGGGTGCGCGTCGAAGGTTATACCAAAAAACTCCAAACGCGATACAATAAAGGTGTTCAAGCCAATTGTAAAGCGAAAGGAGAAAAATATGGCACAAAAGGCACATAGTTTATCACACACAAAGTGGATGTGTAAATATCACATTGTGTTCACCCCTAAGTATAGACGAAAAATCATTTATAATCAATATCGAAGTAGTTTGGGAGAAATATTCCACCGATTATGTAGTTATAAAGGTGTTGAGATTATCGAAGGACACTTAATGCCTGATCATGTACATATGTTAGTAAGTATTCCACCAAGGATAAGTGTTTCAAGTTTCATGGGTTATTTAAAAGGCAAAAGTGCACTCATGATGTTTGACAAACACGCTAATCTCAAGTACAAGTTTGGGAATCGTCATTTTTGGGCGGAAGGTTATTATGTGAGTACGGTTGGACTCAATGAAGCCACAATTAAGAAATATATTCAAGATTAAAGAAATTATCCAGTGGATGATTTCTTCACGAGTATGAAAATTTGAGAACGAGTAAAACATGATATAGCACTAGATAAATTAAGTGTGAAAGAATATGAGAATCCCTTTAGGGATACCTTTAGGGATAGTAGTAGGTAATACTCACGCCTCTTTAAGAGGCAAGTGACGAGTCAAGAGCAATAAGGCTTGAACAACGTGAAAGCCAGCGTCTTTAGGCGCGGGCTAGTTATCTGGGCTTATAGCCCTGGTACAAACCACCCGTTTGACGGGTGGTCATGATTAGTTGATTGGGAAGATGGTGCTCTTTGAGTAATTCAAGACGTTTCGATGACAATTCAAGATTTGGATGAAAAAATTTAATAAACAGTGATATACTAAACTTGTCAAAGTTGCAACAGGACAAAAATTAAAAATAAACAAGGAGTATTTACCATGAATACAAAAACGATGGAACAATTTGAGATTATGGATACTGAGATGCTTGCGAGTAAAGTAGGAGGAAAAACAATATATTACGGTAATGGTTTATATTGTGATAACTCTAAAGGTTGCTGGGTAAACTGGCCTGAAGCTATAAATAAAATTCTTACTAATTCTATTGTTAATGGATTTTCAGGTGGGAATGCAGGTTGGAATTCGGGTGGACCTCTATAATGAGAGGGTTAAAGTGGTTTTCTGGTGGGATTGAAAGACGCCGTGAAGCTATCATCATATTAGAAGAACTTATTCAAAATATAAAATGTGATTCTCAACTCCTCCCTTTGAAAGATATATTGATTTCTTACGAATGTGAATTAAAGAAAGGAAGTATATCGATTCCTTATACCCTTAGTCGAATGAACATTGAAATTTCAAATGTATTAATTGAAAATGCGCTACATTTATCTGAAATTCAGTCTAATCAGATAAAAAAATTAAGAGAATTATCTAATATTAGATATGGATACTAGGATATAGTATAGGTGATATGTTAATTATAGTTTATGTATTTCTAATATTTTTATTGTAACTCTGAATTTGAGTGAGAAAATTAAAACAGTGTTGTACTAAATTTATCATGGTTGCAACAGGAAAAAAATTAAAAATAAACAAGGAGTATTTATCATGAATACAAAAATGATGGAACAATTTGAGATTATGGATACTGAATAACTCGAATTTGTAAGATTATGATTCTTAAATATAGTATTATTATCGCTATTAATTTACTGTCTTATTTGCTTACTTACAAAATATCAAAGCTATCTAAGAATGATGAGAATAAGATAGTTAGCAAAATTTTGATTATATTATCAATAGTTTATATAATTGTTGATGTTTTGCTTAGTTGATGGATTTGTAGGAAATAAAAAAACTTAACTACAAACGATTAATTTACTAATATTTTTTCTGCAAGATAATAAATAATATAGTAAAACTTTTTATTGCAAGGAGAGCAGTGAAAATTAAGATATTTTAGATACTCAGGATTATTGAAATCTTAGACTTAAAAATAAGTACTGCTACTTTTAAGAAGATAGTAGACGTCTATACTTTGTTAAGAAAATCAAAAATATATTATTAAAAATAATTCTATTTGTTTATTGAATTTAAGACTTTGGTAAAAAATTGAAAATAAAAAAAGAAGTATTCATCATGAATACAAAAATGATGTTACAATTAGAGGTCATGGATACTGAAATGCTTGCGAAAGTTGAAGGAGGTTTCGGAGATATGCTTTCTGGTTTATTGGGTGGACTAGCACCGTCTCCAACTTTGGATCAATTAAATGGTAAGTGGCCTATTAGACATCCTTCGAAACCATGTAGTCCTTATGGTATAGGGGGAACTCCAAACTCATGTAATGGTATTTTAAAAAAAGGATTGAAGCTATGAAGGCAAAACATGGGAATCAGATTGTTGATGTTTGGGAAATTGGTCAAGCAACTCCTAAACCAAGTTGGGTAGAGGAAGCTTTTCAAAAAAATTATATGGTTTGGTTGGATAATCATGTGCGCATTCTAATGGCAGGTCTCAACACTTCTCTCGCAACGAATATCAAGTTTGGTCTAGTTGGAACAGTTGGAGGAGGATTCGCTGGTTATGGAATGTATGTTCTTGGTTATCCAGGTGATTATATAGATATCACCAATCATAGAGTTGTTTCTGCTAAAACATTTCACAAAAGTTATCAAATTTTAGAAAATGATTAGATGTCATTTAATTGTAATGGAGAAAGCAATGAAAAAAATATTTTTTAAAAAACGGACCATCTTCCTTGCGAGATTGTTCCTAGGTCAGTTGCCTTTACTTGTCTCTACTTATCTATTTCTATCTCGTCAGTTTTTAAATTTTTCCTTAGTCCTCCAATTTCTCTTAGTGGTTATCAACTTGGCTTCTATTTTGGTCACTGTTTACCTCACTAGGGAAATGAGGATAAGAGAGTTTGAAGATGATGATTTGGTTAGTCCTAGAACCAATCAACTTATGTTTATCGGCTTGACAGGTTTTATGTCTATTATTTGTTTGTATAGAGGGATCACAGCAGGAGAATTCTATCAACAACTAATTGCCTACATTGGTGCTATTCTCTGCTTGATTATCATGCTTCTGCTCATGTGGGGCTTGAAGTATTATAAAAAGTAGAGCTTAATCATAACCACCCGTTAAACGGGTGGTTTGTACCAGGGCTATAAGCCCAAATTACCAGCCAGCGCCTAAAGACGCTGGCTTTCACGTTGTTCAAGCCCTATTGCTCCTGACTCGTCACTTGCCTCTTAAAGAGGCTTAGGTATTACTTACCACTATCCCTAAAGGGATCCTCATATTCTTTTACACTCAATTTATCTAGTGCTATATCATGCTTTACTCGTTCTCAAATTTTCATACTCGTGAAGAAATCATTCACTGGATAATTTCTTTAATCTTGAATATATTTCTTAATTGTGGCTTCATTGAGTCCAACCGTACTCACATAATAACCTTCCGCCCAAAAATGACGATTCCCAAACTTGTACTTGAGATTAGCGTATTTGTCATACATCATGAGTGCACTTTTATCTTTTAATACCCCATGAAACTTGAAACACTTATACTCGGTGGATTACTGACTAACATATGTACATGGTCTGGCATTAAGTGACCCTCGATAATCTCAACACCTTTATAATTACATAATCTATGGAATATTTCTCCCAAACTACTTCGATATTGATTATAGATCACTTTTCGTCTATACTTAGGGGTGAACACAATGTGATACTTACAGTGCCACTTTGTGTGTGATAAACTATGAGACTTTTGTACCATGGTTTTCTCCTTTCGCTTTACAATTGGCTTGAACACCTTTATTGTATCGCATTTGGAGTTTTTGGGGTATAACCTTCGACGCGCACCTACATAGCGGGTGTTTTTTTGTCTCGCTCCGTGAGGTGCGAGACAGACTGAAAGTCACATAATGAAGTATAAAGGGGTAAGTGTTTTCGAAATACTTACCCTTTTATAATGAAGTTTTTGCAATTCAAGATGTTTCGATGACAATTCAAGATTCGGGTGAAAAATTAAAAAAAACAATGTTATACTAAACTTGTCAAAGTTGCAACAAGACAAAAATTAAAAATAAAAAGGAGTATTTGTCATGAATACAAAAATGATGTCACAATTTGAGATTATGGATGCTGATATGCTTGCTTGCGTTGAAGGTGGAGATATTGATTGGGGAAGAACAATTAGCTGTGCAGCGGGGGTTGCATACGGTGCGATGGAAGGCTACGCTACAACTTATGGCTCAACATTTCTACTTGGGCCATACGCTATAGGAACAGGTGCAATTGGTGCTGTACTAGGTGGAATTGGCGGTGCGCTTACCTGTTAGCATGGGAAAGGAGATAGTAATGAAAAAAATATTTGCAACAAAACGCAATGTTTTCTTAGTGAGGTTGTTGTTCGGACAGATACCTTTGGTTGTTTCTACTTATCTATTTCTATCTCGTCAGTTTTTAAATTTTTCCGTAGTTTTCCAATTTCTTTTAGTAGTTATTAACTTGGCTTCTATTTTGGCTACTGTTTACCTCACTAGGGAAATGAGGATAAGAGAGTTTGAAGATGATGATTTGGTTAGTCCTAGAACCAATCAACTCATGTTCATCGGCTTGACAGGCTTTATGTCTATTATTTGTCTGTATAGAGGTATCACAGCAGCAGAAGCCTACCAACAAATAATCGCCTATATTGGTGTGGTTCTATGCTTGATTATCATGCTTTTGCTCATTTGGGGGTTGAAGTATTATAAAAAGTAGAGGTTAATAAAGTATAAAAGGGTAAGTGTTTTCAAAATGCTTACCTTTTTTAATGAAGTTTTTGCAATTCAAGATGTTTTGATGACCATTTAAGATTTAGATGAATTTGTAATCTTAAATAAGGTAAGATAAATATATCAAATGTAAAGGAGTATTCTTATGAAGAAACAAAAGATAAAATCACTATTACTTGTACCACTTGTATTTGCATCTATTACTACAGGTGTTGCATATGCAGAAGAACAGACTACTTCTTCCTCTATCCAGCCTAATGATAGTTCTGTTGTGGCACCAGATCTGCAATCGGGTACGGAAAATGTTGAGCATAAACCTTCCGTTGTAACTCCCGAAGAGTATGAGCAGAATGTTGCGGAATTTAAAAAGATAGATATTGAAGCCGTTCGTCAATCTTTTACAGAGGATCAATTGGAACATACTATATATTTTGGTAGAAAAACTTGTTCTCATTGTCGTCAATTTTCTCCTGAATTGAAAGAATTTAATAACTTAATTGAAAAGAAGTTAGAATATTATGATTTGGATGGTAAAGATTTTGACGGGGAAGCGAGAGAGTTTCTATTTAAAAAAGTCGGTATTCCAGGAACACCAACAATTTTGTATTTAAGAAACGGACGTCCGATATCTGGATGGGTTGGTGGCGGAGCAACTGCACAACAGGTTTATGATTATATGTACTCGAGAAACTCACCTAAGCAAACGGAAACAGTAGCATCTTCTGAGGATACAGTAACAGAAAGTGTCCGTGATGATAAAACAGGAGAGGTGGAGAATTCAAAGGAAAATTTAACTAATAATAGTGATAGTAGAGAACCATTGAAGAATAATATTCCTCCTTCTAACACTATAACTGTTCAGCCTGAAGATTTGGTAATGACAGATAAGAATAAGCGAGGAGATACATCTAAGACAATCTCTGAAAATACTGATAAGTTACAAACTTCTTTATCCGAAGTTAAGGGGAATGATTCTGCCTCCCAAACCATTCATTTGAGCAAACAATTACTGCCTAATACAGGAGAGGAAGAAAGTTACAATCTATTGCGTATAGCTGTTGCACTCTTAATTACTTCAGGTATGATCAAGTGGAAACAAAGAGTTCATAAATAAAAATTTTTGCCTCCTTATTTTGATCGACTTTTAAAGGAGAGAGGTTGTGCTTATGACTATTTTTAATAAATTTCATGCCTTTTGTTTTGGATTTTTAGTACTAATAATCGTAATTACAGTTCCTTATACGATTAACCATGGGGATTTTTTTCAAAATGAATCTGCATTGATTATTGTAAGTCTTCTTGTAACCGCGCTGAGTGTTTCTTATGCTAGAAAGTTTGAAATGATTTCTTTTGGGATGTTAAGCAAGAAACAACTTTTACTTTTCATTGCAATCTTTCTTCTAAGTGTGCTTGAGACGCTAGTTTATATTCATTTCTTCGCTGTTTCTTCTGGAGCAGGAGCTCAACACTTGGAGGAAGTCAGCAGAGGAATTTCTATGTCTTTGATTTTGACTACCTCAGTTTTTGGACCCATCCAGGAGGAACTCATTTTCAGGGGACTATATTTGAAAATTCTTGGTTAGGGCTTGTGCTAACTTCCTCTCTCTTTTCTTTCATGCATGGACCTTCTAATGTCCCTTCGTTTATTTTTTATCTACTTGGGGGCTTGTTACTGGGCTTTGCTTATAAAAAGAGCCAAAATCTATGGGTTTCTACTCTAGTCCATATGTTTTACAACAGTTGGCCACTCTTATTTTATTTATAAAAATCATGAAAGGTAAGTAGGAGATTGTGCTTACCTTTTTCTTTCTATAATGATAATCCAAACCACCCCAGAGGCTTTTATTTGAGAATCAGGTCGGGACTGGTTGACGAATAGCCTAAAAACTAGTAGAATAGTAAGGAAACTTTATACGGAGGAAAGAAATGGACTTGGGTGATATTGAGCTAACGCTGACCCCTATACCTGGGAAAAGCGGGAAAGCTTATATGGGAAGCTACCCTAATGGGAAGCGCGTCTTTATTAAAATGAACACCTCTCCAATCCTACCTGGTTTAGCCAAGGAACAAATCGCTCCTCAATTATTATGGACTCGCCGTTTATCGGATGGGCGTGATATGTGTGCCCAAGAATGGTTGAATGGTAAAATTTTGACCCCTTATGATATGAATCGCAAGCAGATTATCAATATTTTGAGCCGCTTGCATCGTTCGCGTCCTTTGATGACGCAATTGACTCGTTTGGGCTATTCTTTAGAAACACCTTTTGACTTGCTTCAGGTTTGGTTAAAAGATGCTCCAGAATCCTTGAAGAACAATCAATATCTAAGAATGGTAGTAGAGGATTTGCGAGGAAGTTTGCCAAACTTTAGGGAAGATTATGCAACGATCGTTCATGGAGATGTACGACATAGTAATTGGATTGAGACAGAGAGCGGTCTTGTTTATTTAGTGGATTGGGATTCCGTTCGTTTAACGGATCGCATGTTTGATGTGGCGCATATGCTATGTCACTATATTCCAGACTATCAGTGGAAAGAGTGGTTGACTTATTACGGTTACAAATACAACCAGACAGTCATCAGCAAACTATTTTGGTATGCTCAGTTATCCTTCTTGAGCCAGATTGCCAAATATTATACAAATGAAGATCTAGAAAATGTCAATCGGGAGATTTATGCCTTGCGTATCTTCCGTGACAAGTATGGAAAGAAGAGATGAGAGTTAGAAATCGTAAAGGGGCAACAGAATTACTAGAGGCTAATCCTCAGTATGTTGTCTTAAATCCTTTAGAAGCCAAAGGAAAATGGCGAGACCTCTTTGGAAATGACAATCCTATCCATGTTGAGGTTGGTAGTGGTAAGGGAGCCTTTGTGTCAGGTATGGCCAAGCAAAACCCTAATATCAACTATATTGGGATTGATATTCAAAAGTCTGTTTTGAGTTATGCCTTGGACAAGGTCTTGGAAGTTGCAGTCCCCAATATCAAGTTGTTGTGGGTTGATGGTTCAGATTTGACTGACTACTTTGAAGATGGTGAGATTGATCGCTTGTATCTAAACTTTTCAGATCCATGGCCTAAAAAGCGCCACGAAAAACGTCGTTTAACCTATAAGAGTTTCTTGGATACCTTCAAGCGTATCTTGCCTGAACACGGTGAGATTCATTTCAAAACGGATAACCGTGGCTTGTTTGAATATAGCCTAGTGAGTTTTTCTCAATACGGCATGAAGCTCAATGGAGTTTGGTTGGACTTGCATACCAGTGACTTTGAAGGCAATGTCATGACAGAATATGAGCAAAAATTCTCAAGCAAGGGTCAAGTCATCTACCGAGTGGAGGCAGAATTTTAAGAAAAAGCTTAAAATCAAGCCTTCTGAGTGCTTATACTTTACATAAGTAGTCAAAAGTGCTATACTGTAAGTAAGAATATGAGAAAGTGAGGCGGGGAAATATCTTCGCCTCTTGCTTATGAGGAGGTGGACGCAATCGCAACTATCGTAGAATTAGTCAGAGAAGTCGTAGAACCTGTCATTGAAGCTCCCTTTGAACTCGTGGATATCGAGTACGGAAAGATTGGCAGTGACATGATTCTTAGTATTTTTGTAGATAAACCAGAGGGAATTACCTTGAACGACACAGCGGACTTGACAGAGATTATCAGTCCTGTCCTAGATACTATCAAGCCAGATCCCTTCCCAGAACAATATTTCCTAGAAATCACCAGTCCAGGCTTGGAACGTCCTTTGAAAACCAAGGAAGCAGTCGCTGGAGCGGTTGGGAAATACATCCATGTTGGACTTTACCAAGCCATCGATAAGCAAAAGGTCTTTGAAGGAACCTTGCTAGCCTTTGAAGAGGATGAGTTGACTATGGAATATATGGACAAGACACGTAAGAAAACAGTCCAAATCCCATACAGTTTGGTGTCAAAAGCACGTTTAGCAGTAAAATTATAGTAAAAGAAAGGAAGCTTTTGAAGATTCAAAAGTGAATAGAAGATGAGTAAAGAAATGCTAGAGGCCTTCCGCATTTTGGAAGAAGACAAGGGAATCAAAAAAGAAGACATCATTGATGCAGTGGTGGAATCACTTCGTTCAGCCTATCGCAGACGCTATGGGCAGTCTGACAGTGTGGCCATTGATTTCAACGAAAAAACAGGTGATTTTACAGTTTATACTGTTCGTGAAGTTGTTGATGAAGTATTTGATAGCCGTTTGGAAATCAGCTTGAAAGATGCTCTTGCCATTAACTCAGCTTACGAGCTTGGGGACAAGATTAAATTTGAAGAAGCACCAGGTGAGTTTGGTCGTGTAGCAGCTCAGTCTGCCAAACAAACCATCATGGAAAAAATGCGCAAGCAAACACGTGCTATCACCTACAACACATACAAAGAGCATGAGCAAGAAATCATGTCAGGTACAGTGGAGCGCTTCGACAATCGCTTTATCTATGTCAACCTTGGCAGCATCGAAGCTCAATTGTCAAAACAAGACCAAATCCCTGGTGAAGTCTTTGCTTCCCACGATCGTATCGAAGTTTATGTCTACAAGGTTGAAGACAATCCTCGTGGTGTGAACGTCTTTGTAAGTCGTAGCCATCCTGAAATGATCAAACGCTTGATGGAACAAGAAATTCCAGAAGTCTATGACGGAACAGTTGAGATCATGAGCGTGGCTCGTGAAGCAGGTGACCGTACGAAAGTTGCTGTTCGTAGCCACAATCCAAACGTGGATGCGATCGGGACAATCGTCGGACGTGGTGGTGCTAACATCAAGAAAATCACTAGCAAATTCCACCCAGCTCGCTACGATGCCAAGAGCGATCGTATGGTCCCAATCGAAGAAAACATCGACGTTATCGAATGGGTAGCAGATCCAGCTGAATTTATCTACAACGCAATCGCTCCTGCAGAAGTTGACCAAGTTATCTTTGATGAAAACGACAGCAAACGTGCCTTGGTGGTTGTTCCTGATAACAAGCTTTCTCTTGCGATCGGTCGTCGTGGACAAAACGTTCGCTTGGCAGCTCACTTGACTGGTTACCGTATCGATATCAAGTCTGCTAGCGAATTTGAAGCCATGGAAGAAGCTGGTTCGGTAGATTTGGAAGCAGAAAACGATACTGTAGAAGAATAAAAGCTGCTAGAGGAGGGAAAGATGAAAACGAGAAAAATCCCTTTGCGCAAGTCTGTTGTATCCAATGAAGTGATTGATAAGCGTGATTTGCTCCGCATTGTCAAGAACAAGGAAGGACAAGTCTTTATCGATCCGACAGGCAAGGCCAATGGCCGTGGCGCTTATATCAAGCTAGACAATAAAGAAGCCCTAGAGGCGAAAAAGAAGAAGGTCTTTAACCGCAGCTTTAACATGGAAGTGGAAGAAAGCTTTTATGATGAGTTGATCGCTTATGTGGATCACAAAGTGAAAAGAAGAGAGTTAGGACTTGAATAAGCAAAAGATAAGTAATCTCTTGGGACTTGCTCAACGAGCAGGACGTATCATATCGGGTGAAGAATTGGTGGTCAAGGCCATTCAAGACGGCAAGGCTAAGATGGTCTTTCTAGCTCATGATGCTGGACCCAATCTGACCAAGAAGATTCAAGATAAAAGTCATTATTATCAAGTAGAAATTGTAACCGTGTTTTCAACACTGGAATTAAGCATAGCAGTCGGAAAATCGAGAAAAGTTTTGGCTGTGACAGATGCTGGATTTACAAAGAAAATGAGGTCTCTTATGGAATAGAAGAGGAGGACATGATTTGTCTAAGAAAAGATTGTACGAAATCGCAAAAGAACTTGGAAAAGAAAGTAAAGAAGTTGTAGCGCGTGCAAAAGAGTTGGGCTTGGATGTAAAAAGCCACTCATCAAGTGTGGAGGAAGCAGCTGCTTCAAAAATCGTAGCAAGTTTTAAACCTGCTCCTGCTCCAAAGGTAGAATCGAAACCTGTGGCTCCAAAGCCAGTTGTCACTAAGGAAGAGGCAAAACCAGCAACAGCTGTTGCCCCTAAAGAAGAAAAAGTGGCACCAGCAAAACCGCAGAGTCGAAACTTTAAGGCTGAGCGTGAAGCACGTGCAAAAGAGCAGGCTGAACGACGCAAGCAAAATAAGGGTAATAACCGTGACCATCAACAAAATGGGAATCGTCAAAAAAATGATAACCGTAATGGTGGTAAACAAGGTCAAGGCAATCGTGACAACCGTCGATTCAATGATCAAGGTAAAAAACAACAAGGTCAGCAAAATCGCGGG
This sequence comes from Streptococcus infantis, assembly GCF_047465035.1. Classification (GTDB taxonomy): domain Bacteria; phylum Bacillota; class Bacilli; order Lactobacillales; family Streptococcaceae; genus Streptococcus; species Streptococcus infantis_T. The sequence continues at coordinate 92,104 of NZ_JASHAQ010000003.1, read as the reverse complement.
AATGACCGCCGCCAGCAAGAGGACAAACGTCCAAATCAAGCAGGCCCACGCATTGACTTTAAAGCCCGTGCAGCTGCTCTAAAAGCAGAGCAAAATGCAGAATATGCTCGTTCAAGTGAGGAACGCTTCAAGCAGTCTCAAGCTGCCAAAGAAGCCTTGGCTCAAGCAAACAAACGCAAGGAACCTGAGGAAATCTTTGAAGAAGCTGCTAAGTTAGCTGAACAAGCGCAGCCAGTTCAACCAGTGGTTGAAGTAGCTCCTGCAGCTAAAGAACCTGTAGTGGATACACGTCGTAAGAAACAAGCCCGACCAGACAAAGATCGTGATGATTACGATCACGAAGAAGATGGTCCTAGAAAACAACAAAAGAATCGAAGTAGTCAAAATCAAGTGAGAAATCAAAGAAATAGTAACTGGAACAATAACAAAAAGAATAAAAAAGGCAATAACAAAAACAACCGTAGTCAGGCACCAAAACCTGTTACAGAGCGTAAGTTCCATGAATTGCCAACAGAATTTGAATATACAGATGGTATGACCGTCGCGGAAATTGCAAAACGTATCAAACGCGAACCAGCTGAGATTGTTAAGAAACTCTTCATGATGGGTGTGATGGCGACACAAAACCAGTCCTTGGACGGTGAAACAATCGAACTCCTCATGGTAGATTACGGTATTGAAGCTAAACAAAAGGTTGAAGTGGACAATGCTGATATCGAACGTTTCTTTGCTGAAGAGGGTTATCTCAATGAAGATGAACTCGTAGAGCGTCCACCAGTTGTAACGATCATGGGACACGTTGACCATGGTAAAACAACCCTTTTGGATACCCTTCGTAATTCTCGTGTTGCTACGGGAGAAGCCGGTGGTATCACTCAGCATATCGGTGCCTATCAGATTGAAGAAAATGGTAAGAAGATTACCTTCCTTGATACACCAGGACACGCAGCCTTTACCTCTATGCGTGCGCGTGGTGCCTCTGTTACCGATATTACCATCTTGGTCGTAGCGGCAGATGACGGGGTAATGCCTCAGACTATCGAAGCTATCAACCACTCAAAAGCGGCTAATGTTCCAATCATCGTGGCTATCAACAAAATCGATAAACCAGGTGCTAACCCAGAACGTGTGATCGGTGAATTGGCTGAACATGGTGTTATGTCAACAGCTTGGGGTGGAGATTCTGAGTTCGTAGAAATCTCAGCCAAGTTCAACCAAAATATCGATGAACTCTTGGAAACTGTTCTACTTGTGGCTGAAATTCAAGAGCTCAAAGCTGATCCAACAGTTCGTGCCATCGGTACTGTTATCGAAGCTCGTTTGGATAAAGGAAAAGGTGCGGTCGCAACCCTTCTTGTTCAACAAGGTACTTTGAATGTCCAAGATCCAATCGTTGTCGGAAATACTTTTGGACGTGTCCGTGCCATGACCAATGACCTTGGACGTCGTGTGAAGGTTGCAGGCCCATCAACACCAGTATCGATCACTGGTTTGAATGAAGCGCCAATGGCGGGTGACCACTTTGCTGTTTATGAGGATGAAAAATCTGCGCGGGCAGCTGGTGAAGAGCGTGCAAAACGTGCTCTTATGAAGCAACGTCAAGCTACTCAACGTGTCAGCCTTGAAAACCTCTTTGATACCCTTAAAGCTGGAGAACTCAAGTCTGTTAACGTCATCATCAAGGCAGACGTACAAGGTTCTGTTGAAGCTCTTTCTGCATCACTTCAAAAGATTGATGTGGAAGGTGTTAAAGTTACCATCGTTCACTCAGCAGTTGGTGCTATCAATGAATCTGACGTGACTCTTGCCGAAGCTTCAAATGCCTTTATCGTTGGTTTCAACGTGCGTCCTACACCACAAGCTCGTCAACAAGCAGAAGCTGACGATGTAGAAATCCGTCTCCACAGCATCATCTACAAGGTAATTGAAGAGATGGAAGAAGCCATGAAAGGGATGCTTGACCCAGAATTTAAAGAAAAAATTATTGGTGAAGCGATCATCCGCGAAACCTTCAAGGTATCTAAAGTGGGAACAATCGGTGGCTTTATGGTTACCAGCGGTAAAGTTACCCGTGACTCTAAAGTCCGTGTTATCCGTGATGGTGTTGTTATTTACGATGGCGCTCTAGCTAGCTTGAAACACTATAAAGATGACGTTAAAGAAGTTACAAACGGCCGTGAAGGTGGTCTCATGATTGACGGCTACAATGATATCAAGATGGATGATGTGATTGAAGCTTATATCATGGAAGAAATCAAGAGATAAGGTTTTTGCTCCTTTCTTAGGTGGTGAGGGACACAAGCAAACCGATGGTTTCATTGCTTATTTTTGAGCCTAGAGTCCCCAAAATACCCAGTGATTGAATTGAATTATCAGTCCAATCACTTTCGCCACGGTGAAAGAAGCAGATAAGTTCAAATTGAACTTCGTTTCAATTTGAATTGAAAATCAATAAGTTTAAAAATAGCTAGGTCTGCTGGCCTAGCTTTTGGTTCAATTGAGAGAAAGGAAAACGCATGGCAAATCATTTCCGTACGGACCGTGTGGGCATGGAAATCAAGCGCGAAGTCAATGAGATTTTGCAAAAGAAAGTCCGTGATCCGCGTGTCCAAGGTGTGACTATCACTGATGTTCAGATGCTAGGTGATTTATCTATGGCTAAGGTTTACTACACTATTTTGAGTAATCTTGCTTCAGATAATCAGAAAGCTCAAGTCGGACTTGAAAAAGCAACTGGTACTATCAAACGTGAACTTGGTCGCAATTTGAAATTGTACAAAATTCCAGACTTAACTTTTGTCAAAGATGAATCCATCGAATATGGAAACAAAATTGATGAAATGCTACGCAATCTGGATAAACATTAAGCAGAAAGAGGGGAAACCCTCTTTTTTGTGTGTCTATAAGTAGGTCATTGTCTAGTCAGATTAGATGAGTAGAAATCAAGAAAATAAATCTTGAAAATATCATTTATTCCATAAATATGATAAGATAAAGCTTGATATGAATGAAAAACGGAGATAGAGATGGCTAAAGAAGATGTGGCGATGCATGTGTTGCAACAGGTAGTAAAACTTCCTGTCGTCAAAGTGAACCGGTCAAAATTTTTAATGGATAAATTCTCTAAGAAAGTGGCTTCAAAGGATATTCCTAGATTATTGGAAGAAGGGCCGACAGCTTTATTACCTAAGGAAACCTTAGATCAAGTGGCCAATGCCTGTATTAAAGATAATGTTTTACTGGCAAGTGGGACATCTGTTTTGGCAGGTTTGCCAGGAGGTATTGCCATGGCAGTTACCATTCCGACAGATGTAGCCCAATTTTACGCATTTTCATTAAAACTAGCCCAGGAGCTAGGCTATATTTACGGCTATGATGATCTCTGGGCTTCGCGAAATGAGCTGAGCGAAGAAGCTAAAAATACCCTCTTGCTCTATCTGGGAGTGATGTTGGGAGTAAATGGTGCGGGCGCTCTACTTCGTTCTGGTGGTGTTACAGTTGCTAAGCAAGTGATGAAAATTGTAAACAAAAAGGCTTTGACAAAGACTCTTTGGTATCCAATTTTGGAAAAAGCTCTGAAAATCTTTGGAGTGAATCTGACTAAGGGAGGATTGGCTAAGGGGATGGGAAAAGTTATTCCTATCTTAGGTGGAGTCCTATCAGGTGGCTTAACTTTTGCGACCATGAAACCCATGGGAGAAAGATTGCAAAAAGAATTGTCCAAATTGATTAACTACGATGAAGCACAATATCAAAGAGATGTTGCCACTATCCAAAAAGAGGTTAAAATCATCGAAGGAGAATGACATGGGGATCATAACAGTACTGGCCAAAACATACGGTAATTATCTTCTTACAAAGCAAGCTTTAAAAGTTGCAGAAACCATGAAGAAAGATGAAAATATAGTAGTTGGCTTAGGAAAATTATTTCTTGTAGATAAGCTTATGGATACAGCTACTTGGTTGATGAAGCCGGAGGATAAAGAATGAAATCTTTTTGGAGGCTCTTCACTCTTCTTTTTATAACACCAATTGTTGGTCTGATAAAAATACTCTGGTTCCTAATCTCTTTCGCCATCCAATTACTGTTTTACAAGATTCTTTTTAAGATATTAGACTGGTTTTTCAAAGTTCTCTAATAATCATGCTAGGGATACATTAAGACTTTGTGATATCACTAGGAAGAGCCGACATAGACATGAACAATGATTTTATAAGAAATAAACTAGCAAGACTTGTACTGCTAGTTTTTTTAATCATTGTCCTTATGGTATAATAAAAATAGCTAAATGATTAGAGATAGACTCATGGAGGTTCTCATGGACAATATAATCGATGTATCAATTCCAGTTGCGGAAGTGGTGGATAAACATCCAGAAGTTTTAGATATTTTGGTTGAGCTTGGTTTTAAACCTCTTGCAAATCCCTTGATGCGTAATACTGTAGGGCGAAAAGTTTCGCTTAAACAGGGTTCTAAACTCGAGGGAACTCCTATGGATAAGATTGTGCGTACGCTTGAAGCAAATGGTTACGAAGTGATCGGGTTAGACTAATGACAGATGAACGTATTCATATCCTGCGGGATATTTTATTAGAATTGCATCATGGAGCCTCTCCAGAGTCCGTTCAGGAACGCTTTGATGCAACCTTTACAGGTGTATCAGCTATCGAGATTTCCCTTATGGAGCACGAGTTGATGAACTCGGACTCAGGTGTGACCTTTGAAGATGTCATGGAGCTTTGTGATGTCCATGCCAATCTCTTTAAAAATGCTGTTAAGGGTGTCGAGGTTGAAGATACCGACCATCCAGGTCATCCCGTGCGTGTCTTTAAGGATGAAAATCTAGCCCTTCGTGCTGCCTTGATTCGTGTTCGTAGATTATTAGATACATATGAGTCTATGGAAGATGAGGAAATGCTTGCGGAGATGCGTAAGGGTTTGGTTCGGCAGATGGGACTTGTAGGTCAATTTGACCGTCACTACCAGCGCAAGGAAGAGCTCTTCTTTCCTATCATGGAGCGTTATGGACATGATTCGCCACCAAAAGTCATGTGGGGAGTGGATGACCAAATCAGGGACCTCTTTCAAATAGCCTTGGCGACAGCCAAGTCCCTACCAGAAGTGTCCATTAGCACTGTAAAGGCAGATTTTGAAGCTTTTGCGACAGAATTTGAGAGTATGATTTTCAAGGAAGAATCAATCCTTCTCATGATTCTGCTCGAATCTTTTACCCAGGATGACTGGATTCAGATTGCCGAGGAAAGTGACGCCTATGGATATGCCATTATCCGTCCGTCTGAGAAATGGATTCCAGAACGTCAAAGTTTTGTTGAGGAAAAAAGTGTAGAAGAACCAATTCAGCCAGAAACTGTAGATGGACAAGTTCAGCAAGTGATTGATACGCCAGAAGGCCAGCTTACCATCACCTTTACACCAAAGGAAAAGGAAACGGTGCTAGATCGCAATAGCCAGCAGGCTTTCGGCAATGGATATCTCTCAGTTGAACAGGCCAATCTCATCCTCAATCACCTCCCTATGGAGATTACCTTTGTCAATAAAGACGATATTTTCCAGTATTACAATGACAATACTCCAGCAAATGAGATGATTTTCAAGAGGACACCGTCTCAAGTTGGACGAAATGTCGAACTATGCCATCCCCCAAAATATTTGGAGAAAGTCAAAGCGATTATGCAAGGTCTTCGTGAGGGAACTAAGGATAAGTACGAGATGTGGTTTAAGTCCGAGTCACGAGGCAAGTTTGTCCACATCACCTATGCTGCGGTACATGATGAAAACGGGGAATTTCAGGGTGTGTTGGAATATGTTCAGGACATCCAACCCTACCGTGAGATTGATACAGACTTTTTCCGTGGATTAGAATAAGGAGAAAAAATGAGTTACGAACAAGAATTTATGAAGGAATTTGAAGCCTGGGTTAATACCCAAATCATGATTAATGATATGGCTCTTAAGGAAAGCCAAAAGGTTTATGAAGAAGATCAAGATGAGCGCGCTAAAGATGCCATGATTCGCTACGAGAGTCGTCTGGATGCCTACCAGTTCTTGCTAGGCAAGTTTGAAAACTTCAAGACAGGCAAGGGATTCCATGATTTACCGGAAGGTTTGTTTGGCGAGAGAAATTATTAATGTTTAGAAATTAGAAAGGGGAGAGGGACTCCCTTTTTCATTGTTCCTTGAGCCTTTTTGTGTTACAATGTTAGCATGAAAACGAAAAATATCATTAAAACAGGTTTGGCATTAGTAGGTCTTGGAGCACTTGCTTTTGGAGCAAAGAAAGTAGCTGATGAGCACAAGCTCATGAAGACACAAGAAGAGTTGACTGCTATTGTGCGTGACTCCTTTTCAGAGATGGGTGAAATTGCGACTCTCTATGTCCAAGTCTACGAAAGTAGCTTAGAGCGTCTCGTTGGTGGTGTCATGTTTGAAGATGGTCGTCACTATACCTTTGTCTATGAAGATGAAGATCTCATCTACGAGGAGGAAGTCTTATGATTTCTTCTAAGAGTATAGAAGAATTAGCAAATCTAGTAGAGCAGGATGGCAAGAAAGTCTTCCTTTTTGTTGCGGATTGGTGTGGCGATTGTCGTTATATCTACCCTGCTTTGCCAGAGATTGAAGAGTCAAATCCAGAGTTTACCTTTATACGAGTAGACCGTGATGAGTACATGGACTTAGCCAAACTTTGGGATGTTTACGGGATTCCAAGTCTTGTTGTCTTAGATAAGGACAAGGAGATTGGACGCTTTGTCAATCGTGACCGTAAAACCAAGGACCAAATTAACGAATTTTTAGCAGGATTAAAATAGGAGAAAAAGAAAGAATGATTTTTACATATAATAAAGAACATGTCGGCGATGTCCTTATGGTCATCGTAAAAAATAGTGGAGATGCCAAACTAGATGCTGAGCGTAAAGGCAATGTAGCACGAGTTTTTTTAAAGGAAACTGGTGAAACTGTCGCTTGGAATATTTTTGAGGTTTCTAGCTTGTTTGAACTTGAAGACCGTGGCCAAGTATTTTTAACAGACGACCAAGTAACTCGTTTGAACCAAGAATTGCAGGCTCAAGGGTTTACTGAAGAAATCATTAACGACAAGGAACCAAAATTTGTGGTTGGTGAGATTGTAGAAATGGTTGCACATCCAGATAGTGACCACCTCAATATCTGTCAAGTGGCAGTTGCGAGTGATAAGACAGTACAAATCGTTGCTGGTGCTCCCAATGCGCGTCTTGGTTTGAAAACCATTGTAGCTCTTCCAGGAGCTATGATGCCAAAAGGGAATCTCATTTTCCCAGGGGAACTTCGTGGTGAAAAGAGTTTTGGCATGATGTGTAGTCCTCGTGAATTGCATTTGCCAAATGCTCCACAAAAACGTGGTGTCATTGAATTATCCGAAGACCAAGTTGTTGGAACTCCATTTGACCCAGCAAAACACTGGACAGCTTAAATTTGTTAAGTTAGATAGGAGAAAGTAAGATGGCAAAAAATGTTGTGATAACAGGTGCAACATCAGGTATTGGTGAAGCTATTGCGCGTGCCTATCTAGAAAAAGGTGAAAATATTGTTCTCACAGGGCGTCGAACAGAAAGACTCCAAGCCCTAAAAACTGAGTTCGCAGAAGTCTTTCCAAATCAAAAAGTTTGGACCTTTCCTTTAGATGTTACGGATATGAGCATGGTTAAGACTGTCTGTTCAGATATTCTAAAAACTGTGGGTCAGATTGATATATTGGTCAATAACGCTGGGCTGGCTCTCGGTTTAGCTCCCTATCAGGACTATGAAGAGTTGGATATGCTGACCATGCTGGATACCAATGTCAAGGGCTTGATGGCAGTCACTCGTTGTCTCTTGCCTTCTATGGTGACTGCAAATCAAGGTCATATCATTAATATGGGTTCAACCGCAGGTATTTACGCCTACGCTGGTGCAGCAGTCTATTCAGCAACCAAGGCAGCTGTCAAAACTTTTTCAGATGGGATTCGGATTGACACCATAGCTACAGATATCAAGGTGACAACCATTCAGCCAGGAATCGTAGAGACTGACTTTTCTAAGGTCCGTTTCCATGGAGATGAGGCACGGGCTGCAACGGTCTATCAGGGACTTGAAGCCTTGCAGGCGCAAGATATTGCAGATACTGTAGTTTATGTGACCAGTCAACCTCGTCGTGTGCAAATCACTGATATGACCATCATGGCCAATCAACAAGCTACTGGATTTACGATTCACAGAGATTAATATTATTTTTAAAAAAGTTACAAATGTTGTAACTTTTTTTGATTTCCTTCGAATAGATAAGTAGGAGGATGAAAAAATGTATAATAAAGTTATTCTTATTGGAAGAATCGTGGCAACACCAGAATTGCACAAAACCAACAATGACAAGTCCGTTGCACGAGCAACTATCGCAGTGAATCGCCGTTATAAAGATCAAAATGGGGAACGTGAAGCAGACTTCATCAATATTGTGGTCTGGGGCAAATTGGCTGAAACCTTGGCTAGTTATGGAAGCAAGGGTAGTCTCATTTCTGTGGATGGGGAACTTCGTACCCGTAAGTTTGAGAAGAATGGCCAGACCAACTATGTAACAGAAGTTCTCTGTACAGGTTTTCAACTCTTAGAAAGTCGTGCCCAACGTGCTATGCGTGAAAATAATGCAGGACAAGACTTAGCAGATTTGGTCTTGGAAGAGGAGGAACTTCCCTTCTAAAATGAAAAGAGTTTGAGATTTTTCTCCAACTCTTTTTATGCTATAAATCAGACTTTTTTCTTGACTATTTTTGACCAAGTGATACAATAGAACTATGGTTTAGCACTCGTGTACAAAGAGTGCTAATAATATGATTGAATTATGGAGGAAAACAGATGTTGAAACCATTAGGAGACCGTGTGGTCTTGAAAATTGAAGAAAAAGAACAAACTGTTGGAGGCTTTGTTCTTGCAGGATCAGCTCAAGAAAAAACAAAAACAGCTACAGTAGTGGCTACAGGACAAGGCGTTCGTACCTTGAGTGGTGAACTAGTTGCTCCAAGTGTAAAAGTTGGAGATCAAGTTTTAGTCGAAGCTCATGCAGGTATCGAGGTCAAAGATGGTGACGAAAAATATATCATCGTGGGTGAAGCTAACATCTTAGCAATCGTTGAAGAATAATAGGAGAAAGTAAGTATGGCAAAAGACATTAAATTTTCATCAGACGCTCGTTCAGCTATGGTTCGTGGCGTTGATATTCTAGCAGATACTGTTAAAGTAACCTTGGGACCTAAAGGTCGTAACGTTGTGCTTGAAAAATCATTTGGTTCTCCATTGATTACCAATGATGGTGTAACAATCGCTAAAGAAATCGAATTGGAAGACCATTTTGAAAATATGGGTGCCAAATTGGTATCAGAAGTAGCTTCTAAGACGAATGATATCGCTGGTGACGGGACAACTACTGCAACAGTCTTGACACAGGCGATCGTTCGTGAAGGGATCAAAAACGTCACAGCAGGCGCAAATCCGATCGGCATTCGTCGTGGAATTGAAGCAGCGGTTGTTGCAGCAGTAGAAGCCTTGAAAAATAATGCAATTCCAGTTGCTAATAAAGAAGCAATCGCCCAAGTCGCTGCCGTATCCTCTCGCTCTGAAAAAGTAGGTGAGTACATCTCTGAAGCCATGGAAAAAGTTGGCAAGGATGGAGTCATCACCATTGAAGAATCACGTGGGATGGAAACAGAGCTTGAAGTTGTAGAAGGAATGCAATTTGACCGTGGTTATCTATCACAGTACATGGTCACTGACAATGAAAAAATGGTTGCAGACCTTGAAAATCCATACATTTTGATTACAGATAAGAAGATTTCAAATATCCAAGAAATCTTGCCACTTTTAGAAAGTATTCTTCAAAGCAGTCGTCCACTCTTGATTATTGCAGACGATGTTGACGGTGAAGCTCTTCCAACTCTTGTTTTGAACAAGATCCGTGGAACCTTCAACGTAGTTGCTGTTAAGGCGCCTGGATTTGGTGACCGTCGTAAGGCTATGCTGGAAGACATCGCGATTTTGACAGGTGGAACTGTTATCACAGAAGATCTTGGTCTTGAATTGAAAGATGCTACTATCGAAGCGCTTGGTCAAGCAGCTAAAGTGTCTGTTGATAAAGATAGTACAGTCATTGTAGAAGGTGCAGGTAATCCTGAAGCAATTGCTAACCGTGTTGCTGTCATCAAATCACAAATTGAAACAACAACTTCAGAATTCGACCGTGAAAAACTCCAAGAACGCTTGGCTAAATTGTCAGGCGGGGTAGCAGTTATCAAGGTCGGTGCTGCAACTGAAACTGAGTTGAAAGAGATGAAACTCCGCATCGAAGATGCCCTTAACGCGACTCGTGCAGCCGTTGAAGAAGGTATCGTTGCGGGAGGTGGTACTGCCCTTGTCAATGTTATCTCTGCTGTTGCTGCCTTGGAGTTAGAAGGTGATGAAGCAACAGGACGTAACATTGTTCTTCGTGCCTTGGAAGAACCTGTACGTCAAATCGCTTACAATGCAGGTTATGAAGGTTCAATTGTTATTGATCGTTTGAAAAATGCAGAGCTTGGAACAGGCTTCAATGCTGCAACAGGTGAATGGGTCAACATGATTGAAGCAGGAATTATCGATCCTGTTAAGGTTAGTCGTTCAGCCCTTCAGAACGCAGCTTCAGTAGCAAGTTTGATTCTAACGACAGAAGCAGTCGTAGCTAACAAACCAGAACCAGCTGCACCAGCGCCAGCTATGGATCCATCTATGATGGGTGGCTACTAAGAAATAAATAAAAACAGGTAGAATGAAAGATTTCTACCTGTTTCTTTTGAATTACTCAAAAAGAGGAAGCTCAGCCTCCTCTTTTTACATCTATTTAATTATGGTTTGATAACTTCAGCTCCACCCATGTATGGATGAAGAACTTCTGGAATGGTCACAGAACCATCTTCGTTTTGATAGTTTTCAAGGATAGCAGCGACTGTACGTCCAACAGCAAGTCCAGAACCGTTCAAGGTATGAAGGAGTTTCACTTTTCCATCGGCTTCATCACGGTAGCGGATTTGGGCACGACGAGCTTGGAAATCTTCTGTATTTGAACAGCTTGAGATTTCACGGTAGGTATTTTGCGCAGGAATCCATACTTCCAAGTCATAAGTCTTAGCAGCTGAGAAACCCATGTCTCCTGTAGAAAGAGCAACTACGCGATATGGAAGGTTGAGTTTTTGAAGGATGTTTTCAGCGTTGGCTGTCATCTTTTCTAGTTCTTCGTATGACTCTTCAGGTTTGGCAAATTTCACCATTTCAACCTTGTGGAATTGGTGCAAACGAATCAAACCACGAGTATCACGACCAGCTGAACCAGCTTCAGAACGGAATGATGGGCTCATAGCAGTAAAGTAGATTGGTAAGTCTTTTCCATCAAGAATTTCATCACGATAGTAGTTGGTCAGAGGAACTTCAGCAGTAGGAATGAGGACGTAGTTCGTATCTTTTAATTCAAACGTATCTTCTTTGAATTTTGGATATTGTCCTGTACCGAACATAGAATCATGGTTAACCATATAAGGTGTGATGACTTCAGTGTAACCTTCTTTTCCATGCTCATCCAACATGAAGTTGTAGATAGCACGTTCCAAACGAGCCCCAAGTCCTTTATAGAAGAGGAAGCGCGCTCCAGTTACCTTTCCACCACGTTCCCAGTCAAGAATACCAAGATCTTCACCTAGATCCCAGTGAGCTTTTGGTTCAAAGTCGAACTTGCGAGGAGTTCCCCAACGGCGAACTTCTACGTTATCATCTTCGTCTGCACCGATAGGCACGCTATCAGCTGGGATATTTGGAAGTGTAGTAGTAAATTCTGTTAATTTAGCATCGATTTCAGCCAATTCAGCATCAAGAGCTTTTACCTCGGCAGAGAGGGTTTGCATAGCTGCAATCTTATCGTCAGCATTTTCCTTGTTACGTTTAGCTTGTGCAATCTCAGCAGAAACTGTGTTACGTTCAGCCTTGAGGGTTTCAACCTTGACCAAGATGTCACGTCGTTTGGCATCGATTTCTTTCATCTCGTTCAAGATAGCAGCATCTACACCACGTGTAGCTAGTTTTTCTGCGACAGCATCAAAGTCTGTACGAATACGTTTGATATCTAACATATAAACTCCTTTATGAAAAAAGCACACCTGACAAAGCGTTGGAGTGGCAGGGCCACGGTTCCATCCAACTTCACAGGTGTGCACTTGATTCTGTATTTGATTTAAAACAACGGTAGAATTTCAATTAAATCTTCTATCTGCTCGCAGCACCCGCAGACTTTCTGAAAGAAGGAAGTAACCTACTTATCCGTTTCTATGATTATACTAAACTTTCTATTTTTTTGCAAATAGATTTTTAATTTTTCGACCAATGATTTGGACTAAGGTAGGAAGTTTGACTACCTTGTCATTTCCCAATTTTTCACGAGCTATTTTAAGTATTTTTCCAGAGTCTTTTGAGGCGAAGAGGAATTTTCCTTGGTCTGTAAAGACTTCAAAATGCCGACTAACCTTGCGGCCTGAAACATTGGCTCCGATTTGGTTAACGCTGGACCATGGGATTTGAATATAGTCCTCGACATTACGGTCTGCGTAAAATTCTAAAGCATGATCTCCGACCAGAAATTTTCCAACCTTTCCTGTAATGGAGAGATAGGAAGTTCCAGTTGTTTGTAAGTCGACGACCTTGTTGAGGGATTGTGCCATGTTTAGTCTTCCTTATTTTCACCGAAAAATGCTTGGTAGAGAGCTTTAAGAGCGGCTTTTTCTTGGTCTTTATGGACAACAAACATGATAGAAACTTCACTAGAGCCTTGTGACATCATTTGGATGTTGATGTTGTTTTCAGATAAGGCACGAGTGGCTGTAGCAGTTACCCCGATATGACGCTTCATTTTTTCCCCAACAATCATAATGATAGAGAGATCGTGTTCGATTTCAGCGTGGTCTACCTCTGCTTTTTGGACTAATTGACGAAGGATTTCTTCTTCCTTGATCGGAGTCAATTCTCGTGAACGTAAGATGATAGACAGGTCATCGATACCAGTTGGCATGTGTTCCCAACCAATATTAAGGTCCTCAAGGATCTGAAGAACTTTACGACCAAAACCGATTTCGCGGTTCATCAGATACTTAGACATATTAATGCTGACAAAGCCAGAATCACCAGCGATCCCAACAACTGGGAATTTGTCGCTGCTATGTTGTAGCACAATGCGAGTACCTGGGTGGTCTGGATTGTTGGTGTTTTTAATGACAAGAGGAATTTTCCCACGGTAGGCTGGTAGAAGTGCTTCATCGTGTAGTACAGAGAATCCAGCATAGGCCAATTCACGCATTTCACGGTAGGTCAATTCAGGGATAGAGTGTGGCTTATGGATAATACCAGGGTGAGCTGCAAAGATTCCGTCTACATCCGTAAAGTTTTCATAGAGGTCAGCCTTGACACCAGCAGCGATGATAGAACCAGTAATATCTGATCCCCCGCGTGAAAAGGTACAAATTTGATCTTCTTTCGTAACACCGAAGAAACCAGGGATAACAAGAACTTCTGAACTATTATTGAGTTCTTCAATTTTGTCATAACTTGAAGGGATGATACGAGCATTTCCAGGCTCACTAGTAACTACAATTCCAGCTTCTCTTGGATGGACATAACGTGCTTCAATTCCGTTTTGATTGAAGTAAGCAGCAATTAGCTTGGCATTATTATTTTCCCCTGCAGCCAGGAAGGTATCATAGAGAAACTTATTATCTTCAATTGGAAGAGTAGCTAGAGAGCGAATGCTTTTTGAAATTTTGTCTAAAACGGCTGGTTTAAGACCTAATTCGCTAACCATAGCAGCATAGCGATCAATAATCCAGTTTTGGCTTTTGCTAATATCATTTCCAGCCACATAGTCGCGGTAGTATTTAATCAAGGCATCTGTAACCTTAGTGTCTTCAGAATTACGTTTACCAGGGGCAGATACAACCACAAAACGACGTTCTGAGTCACTTTTGACAATATTTAAAACTTTTTCTAATTGGCTAGCAGAGGCAAGCGAGCTTCCACCAAATTTAACAACCTTCATAAGAACTCCTAAAGTAAGTATTTTATACGATTATAGCAGAAAGAGGGGCTTTTTTCAATCTGGAAAATATCCTATACAATTGTTTGAAAGTCTCATCAGGAAAGCTTATAATAAAGGTGTAGGAGGAAAGACTCTTCTAATGAAAGGAGTTGGGGGAAGATGATTAAAAGAGTAGTTTGTTTAATCTTACTAGTCCTTACCTTCGTGATAATTCCTACAAATATCGGAGCAAGTTCTCAACCTCTTCCCAGTGGTCGTTTGACGGGAGAAGAATTAGCGATGGAGTATGCTCAGGAGCGTCAGATTTCAGTTGAGAGGGCTAAAATTATCTTATCTATCGGCTTGTCAGATAGTAAGGCAAGGACCTATCGAATTCTCTCTGAAAAGATTATCGTTAATCCTGACTATGAAACTAGAGTCAAGTTTTATTGTCGAACAGATGAAAGTGGACAATTTAGAGGAATCACAAAACTCTTAGCTACAAGTCTGGTTAACAAGGACGGAGACAAGGAAGCTCCTTTTACAGGCAATCTTTTTGCCTACCTTGAAGATCCAAATCGTGTTTTTTACATGATTTCAGGAGAATTCTACCATAAAGGATCCAACCAAGAACAGCTCTATCAGAGAGAAGGAGGGCGAATGCTTGAAGTGATTTATGATTTCATGGATGATACAAATACTGGTTTTCCTGTATTTTTAGAGACCAGACTAAGATTTTAAAATCGGCCGAGACACTTTCGGTCGATTTTTATCTTGTTTAAAAAGCCGGAAAAAGATATAATTTGAAAATAAAATAATTTAAATATCATTGTAATTTGAAAGGAGTGGCTATGAATCATATTATCTATCAAGTTCAGGACGATCTAGCGATGCTTACTCTGAATCGTCCCGAGGTAGCAAATGGCTTTCATATTCCTATGTGTCAGGAAATTTTAGAAGCCTTAGAATTAGCTGAAAAAGATAGTGCTGTTTCCTATATTCTCATCAATGCAAGAGGCAAAGTTTTTTCTGTCGGAGGGGACTTGGTAGAGATGAAACGAGCTGTCGATGAGGATGATATTGCATCCTTGGCTCAGATTGCAGAATTAGTCAATGCCATTTCTTATAAAATAAAGCAAATTCCTAAGCCTGTCATCATGGAAGTAGACGGAGCAGTTGCTGGAGCTGCGGCTAATATGGCTTTAGCAGTTGATTTCTGTATTGCATCGGACAAGGCTAAATTTATTCAAGCCTTTGTAGGCGTGGGCTTGGCTCCAGATGCGGGTGGTTTATTCTTGCTGACACGATCGCTAGGAGCGACTCGGGCGACGCAACTTGCTATGACCGGTGAAGCTTTTACAGCTGAGAAGGCTTTAGAAGCAGGAGCTGTCTATCGTCTGTGTGCTAGTGAGCAACTGGAAAAGACAAGAGAGCAACTATTGAAGAAGTTGAGAAGAGGCTCTACTAACTCTTACGCAGCCATTAAGAAATTGGTCTGGGAGAGCGAGTTTAAGCAGTGGCATGAATATGCCAAATTGGAACTGGAGCTACAGAAAACTCTATCTTATACCGAAGATTTTAAGGAAGGTGTTCGTGCACATTCTGAAAGAAGACGTCCAAAATTTTTGGGGAAATAAGAAAATACTTGCGCAATTCTTTGAAGTTTGATATACTTTTTTTGTCAAATGTTTTGATAGTTAAACTTTTTTTGATGAGGGAGGGAAAAGAATTGGACTACCAACGGATCAATGACTATTTAACATCTATTTTTAATAACGTCCTGGTGATTGAGGAAGTGAGTTTGCGAGGTAGTCGTTTCAAGGACATCTCTATCAAGGAAATGCACACGATTGATGTGATTGGTAAGTTTCCAGATGTGACACCAAGTCAAGTGTCCAAAGAGTTGATGGTAACTCTAGGAACAGTGACAACTAGCTTGAACAACTTGGAACGAAAAGGTTACATCGAACGTTTACGTTCAGATCAGGATCGTCGTGTAGTACATCTGCATTTGACCAAGAAAGGTCGACTCGTACATCGTCTCCATAAACGTTTCCACAAGGCCATGGTCGAAAGAATTATCGAAGGCATGAGCCCAGAGGAAATGGACGTCATGAGTAAAGGTTTGACCAATCTTTATCAATTTTTGGAGGATTTGAAATAATGGCTTTTGCAAAAATAAGCCAGGTTGCTCATTATGTACCAGAGCAGATTGTCACAAATGAGGATTTGGCTCAGGTTATGGATACGAGTGATGAATGGATTTCAAGTCGAACTGGGATTAAGGAACGTCGCATTTCTAAGACAGAATCAACAGGAGATTTGGCAACGGCAGTTGCAAAACAACTCCTAGAGAAGTCAGGGATTTCTGCTGAAGAGTTGGATTTTATCATCCTAGCTACGATGACACCTGACTCAATGATGCCTTCTACTGCAGCACATGTACAGGCTCGTATTGGTGCTCGTAAGGCCTTTGCATTTGATCTAACTGCTGCTTGTAGTGGTTTCACCTTTGCCCTTTCAACTGCTGAGAAATTCATATCATCTGGACGATTTGGCAAGGGCTTGGTCATCGGTAGTGAAACTATGTCCAAAACCTTGGACTGGACAGATCGTTCAACAGCTGTCCTATTTGGAGATGGAGCTGGTGGCGTCTTGTTAGAAGCAAGCGATAAGCAACATTTCCTAGCGGAGAGTCTCAATAGCGATGGTTCACGTAGTGAGTGCTTGACCTATGGGCAGACAGGCTTGACTTCCCCATTTTCAGTTCAAGAAAAGCCAGACGCTTTCTTGAAAATGGATGGACGAGCAGTTTTTGACTTTGCAATTCGAGATGTTGCTAAGTCTATCAAAGAGACCATAGAGATGAGTCCTGTATCTGCAGAAGAACTAGACTATCTCCTGCTTCATCAGGCTAATAACCGTATCTTGGATAAGATGGCTAGAAAAATCGGTGTAGATCGTGATAAGCTTCCCGCAAATATGACCAAGTATGGAAATACTAGTGCGGCAAGTATTCCGATTTTACTTTCAGAGTGTGTAGAAGGAGGGCTAATCCGTTTGGATGGTAGCCAAAAAATACTCTTGTCAGGCTTCGGTGGAGGTTTGACATGGGGCACACTTGTTGTTACAATTTAGGTAATCATGTGGTGAACACATTGTTATAAAAACTATTTATTTTAAAGGAGTCTATCATGGCAGTATTTGAAAAAGTACAAGAAATTATCGTTGAAGAACTTGGAAAAGACGCATCAGAAGTAACACTTGAATCTACTTTTGATGATTTGGAAGCAGATTCATTGGACTTGTTCCAAGTAATCTCAGAAATCGAAGATGCTTTTGATATCCAAATCGAAGCAGAAGACAACTTGAAAACAGTTGGTGACTTGGTTGCTTACGTTGAAGAGCAAACAAAATAATTTAAATAAATGGAGAAGGAGTAGGGAAACCCGCTCCCTCTTGTTCAGGTAATAGTTTGACAGTCAAAGTATAATATAGTCGAACTATTACCTAAGCAAGACTCATGGAGGCGCTATGAAAACACGTATTACAGAATTATTGAATATTAAATATCCTATCTTTCAGGGAGGAATGGCCTGGGTAGCTGATGGTGACCTGGCGGGTGCTGTTTCAAAAGCTGGTGGTCTCGGAATCATTGGTGGAGGAAACGCACCTAAAGAAGTTGTTAAAGCTAATATCGATAAGATTAAATCTTTAACAGATAAACCTTTTGGTGTTAACATTATGCTTCTGTCTCCATTTGTAGATGATATTGTTGACCTCGTTATTGAAGAAGGGGTTAAGGTAGTCACAACTGGTGCAGGAAATCCAAGCAAATACATGGAGCGATTCCACGAAGCGGGGATTACCGTTATTCCTGTAGTCCCAAGTGTAGCTTTGGCTAAACGCATGGAAAAAATCGGTGCAGACGCTGTTATTGCAGAAGGTATGGAAGCAGGTGGACACATTGGTAAATTGACAACCATGACCTTGGTTCGTCAAGTTGCGACGGCTGTTTCAATTCCTGTTATCGCTGCTGGTGGTATTGCAGACGGTGAGGGAGCTGCAGCTGGATTTATGCTTGGTGCAGAAGCTGTGCAAGTAGGAACTCGTTTTGTAGTTGCTAAAGAATCTAACGCTCATCCAAACTATAAGGCTAAGATTTTAAAAGCTCGTGATATTGATACAACGATCTC
Organism: Streptococcus infantis; assembly: GCF_047465035.1. Classification (GTDB taxonomy): domain Bacteria; phylum Bacillota; class Bacilli; order Lactobacillales; family Streptococcaceae; genus Streptococcus; species Streptococcus infantis_T. The sequence continues at coordinate 73,794 of NZ_JASHAQ010000003.1, read as the reverse complement.
AGCACAACATTTTGGACACGCAGTTCGTGCCATTAAAAACAAATTGACTCGTGATTTCGAGCAAGCTGAAAAAGATGCCTTCAAACAAGAAAATCCAGATTTAGAAATTTTTGAACAAATGGGCGCAGGAGCCTTAGCTAAGGCTGTTGTCCATGGTGATGTGGATGGCGGTTCAGTGATGGCTGGTCAGATTGCAGGTCTGGTTTCGAAAGAAGAAACTGTTGAAGAAATCTTAAAAGATATTTACTACGGTGCAGCTAAGAAAATACAGGAAGAAGCCGCTCGTTGGGCAGGAGTTACAAGAAATGACTAAAACAGCCTTTTTATTTGCAGGTCAAGGAGCCCAGTACCTTGGAATGGGACGTGAACTATACGACCAATATGCTATCGTCAAGGAAACAATCGACCAAGCTAGCCAGGTCTTAGGTTATGATCTTCGTGACTTGATTGATAACGATGAAACGAAGCTACATCAGACTCGTTACACACAACCAGCTATTTTGGCTACATCCGTTGCTATTTACCGACTACTAAAGGAAAAAGGTTACCAGCCTGATATGGTGGCAGGTTTGTCTCTTGGAGAATACTCTGCCTTGGTGGCCAGCGGTGCCTTGGATTTTGAAGATGCGGTAGCCTTGGTTGCTAAGCGTGGCGTCTATATGGAAGAAGCGGCTCCTGCTGGCTCTGGCAAGATGGTGGCAGTTCTTAATACACCAGTAGAGGTCATTGAGGAAGCCTGTCAAAAAGCTTCTGAACTTGGAGTGGTTAACCCAGCCAACTATAATACACCTGCACAAATCGTGATTGGTGGAGAAGGGGCTGCAGTTGACCGAGCTGTAGAACTCTTGCAGGAAGCTGGTACCAAACGCTTGATTCCTCTCAAGGTATCAGGTCCCTTTCATACCGCTCTCCTTGAGCCTGTTAGCCAGAAACTAGCTGAAACTCTGGCTCAGGTAAGTTTTTCAGATTTTATTTGTCCCCTAGTTGGCAATACAGAAGCTATAGTCATGCAAAAAGAAGATATTGCTCAACTTTTGACGCGTCAGGTCAAGGAGCCAGTTCGTTTTTATGAAAGCATTGCAGTTATGCAAGAAGCGGGCGTAACCAACTTTATCGAGATTGGTCCTGGAAAAGTCTTGTCAGGATTCGTTAAAAAGATTAATAAAACAGCTCAACTTGCTAATGTGGAAGATCAAGCAAGCTTAGAAGCACTTCTAGAGAATTAAATTTCATGAGGTAGAAGTTCTGAAAGGAGAAACATGAAACTAGAACAGAAAAATGTCTTTATTACAGGCTCAAGTCGAGGAATTGGTCTCGCCATTGCTCATAAATTTGCCAGCTTGGGAGCCAATGTTGTTTTGAATAGTCGTGGTGAAATCTCCGAGGAACTTCTTGCCGAATTTAAACCATACGGGGTGAAGGTTCTTGCTATTTCTGGTGACGTGTCTGATTTTGCGGACGCAAAACGTATGGTAGACCAAGCCATTGAAGAGCTGGGTTCAGTTGATGTCCTCGTTAATAATGCTGGGATTACTCAAGATACTCTCATGCTCAAGATGACAGAAGAAGATTTTGAGAAGGTCTTGAAAGTCAATTTGACAGGGGCTTTCAATATGACACAATCAGTCTTAAAACCGATGATAAAAGCACGCGAAGGTGCTATCATCAATATGTCTAGTGTTGTTGGTCTCATGGGAAATATCGGTCAAGCCAACTACGCCGCATCCAAAGCTGGTTTGATTGGATTTACTAAATCAGTAGCACGTGAGGTTGCCAATCGCAATATCAGGGTTAATGCTATTGCACCTGGGATGATTGAATCGGATATGACCGCAGTCTTGACAGATAAAGTAAAGGATGCCATGTTGGCACAAATTCCGATGAAACAATTTGGCCAAGCTGAGCAGGTTGCTGATGTGACAGCCTTTCTGGCTAGTCAAGATTATCTAACAGGACAAGTCATTGCAATTGATGGTGGACTAACTATGCAATAAGAGTTAAAATAGAGGTAGAAGAATGAAACTGAATCGAGTAGTAGTGACAGGTTATGGAGTGACATCTCCAATCGGAAATACACCAGAAGAATTTTGGAATAGTTTGACAACTGGAAAAATCGGAATTGCTGAAATCACCAAGTTTGATCATAGTGAATTTGCGGTGCATAATGCGGCAGAAATCCAGGATTTTCCTTTTGACAAATATTTTGTAAAAAAAGATACCAACCGTTTTGATGCTTATTCTTTATATGCACTATATGCAGCACAAGAAGCAGTGAACAATGCTAATCTTGATGTAGAGACTCTTGATAGAGACCGCTTTGGTGTCATCGTTGCTTCAGGTATCGGTGGAATCAAGGAAATCGAAGATCAAGTGCTTCGACTTCATGATAAGGGACCAAAACGTGTAAAACCATTGACACTTCCAAAAGCTTTACCAAATATGGCATCAGGAAATGTTGCTATGCGTTTTGGAGCAAACGGTGTTTGTAAATCTATCAATACTGCTTGTGCTTCTTCAAATGATGCAATTGGGGATGCCTTTCGTTCCATCAAGTTTGGTTACCAAGATGTTATGCTAGTTGGTGGTTCTGAGGCTTCTATTACTCCATTTGCGATTGCAGGTTTCCAAGCCTTAACAGCTCTTTCAACAACAGAGGACCCAACTCGTGCTTCTATTCCATTTGATAAGGATCGTAATGGATTTGTCATGGGTGAAGGATCAGGTATGTTGGTACTTGAAAGTTTAGAGCATGCTGAAAAACGTGGTGCAACTATCTTAGCTGAAGTTGTTGGTTACGGTAACACTTGTGATGCCTACCATATGACTTCACCACATCCAGAAGGACAAGGAGCTATTAAGGCTATCAAATTAGCCTTGGAAGAAGCTGAGATTTCTCCAGACCAAGTAGCCTATGTCAATGCTCATGGAACCTCGACTCCTGCCAATGAAAAGGGAGAAAGTGGAGCGATTGTATCTGTTCTAGGTAAGGATGTTCCAGTTTCTTCAACCAAATCCTTCACAGGTCATTTGCTGGGAGCAGCAGGGGCTGTTGAAGCCATTGCTACTATTGAAGCTATTCGTCATAGCTATGTTCCAATGACAGCCGGAACGAAAGAATTATCAGACTATATCGAAGCGAACGTTATCTATGGACAGGGATTGGAGTGTGGAATTCCATATGCTATCTCAAATACCTTTGGATTTGGTGGGCATAATGCAGTCCTTGTTTTCAAACGTTGGGAGAATAAGTAAAGATGAATTTAAATGAAATCAAAGACTTGATGGCGCAATTTGACCAGTCAAGCTTGAAAGAATTTTCTTATAAAAATGGAACGGACGAGTTGGTCTTCAGTAAGAATGAAGCGAAACTTGTTGCAGAAGCAAGTCCAGCACCTCAAGCTCAAACTACACCAGCTGTAGAAGTAGTTTCAGAATCAAGTGCTAGTGAATCTGTAGCTGAGGGGGACCTTGTAGAAAGTCCACTTGTCGGAGTTGCTTACTTGGCTGCCGGACCAGACAAACCTAATTTTGTTTCAGTCGGTGATACTGTTAAAAAAGGCCAAACCTTGGTCATCATCGAAGCCATGAAGATCATGAATGAAATTCCAGCACCTAAAGATGGTGTTGTAACAGAAATTTTAGTTGAAAATGAAGAAATGGTTGAGTTTGGGAAAGGCTTGGTACGTATCAAATGATTGATATTCAAGGAATTAAAGAAGCTTTGCCACACCGTTATCCCATGCTCTTAGTGGATCGTGTCTTAGAAGTTAGCGAAGATACCATTGTTGCTATTAAAAATGTGACGATTAACGAACCTTTCTTCAATGGACACTTTCCAGCTTACCCTGTGATGCCAGGTGTCTTGATCATGGAAGCTTTGGCACAAACAGCAGGTGTTTTGGAATTATCAAAACCTGAAAACAAAGGGAAGCTTGTCTTCTATGCTGGTATGGACAAAGTTAAATTTAAAAAGCAAGTTGTTCCTGGTGATCAGCTTGTCATGACAGCAACTTTTGTCAAACGTCGTGGCACAATCGCCGTAGTAGAAGCGAAGGCAGAAGTAGATGGTAAGCTTGCAGCAAGCGGTACTCTAACCTTTGCTATTGGAAACTAGGGAGGTTTTCCATGTTTCGTAAGATTTTAATTGCCAATCGTGGTGAAATTGCTGTTCGTATTATTCGTGCGGCACGAGAGTTAGGAATTGCAACAGTCGCTGTCTATTCGACTGCTGACAAGGAAGCTCTCCACACGCTTTTGGCTGATGAGGCTATCTGTATCGGCCCTGGGAAGGCTACAGAATCTTATCTGAACATCAATGCTATCCTTTCAGCTGCGGTCTTGACTGAAGCTGAAGCCATTCACCCTGGATTTGGTTTTTTAAGTGAAAATTCCAAATTTGCAACCATGTGTGAAGAAGTTGGGATCAAATTTATCGGACCATCAGCTCGTGTCATGGATATCATGGGAGATAAAATTAACGCCCGTGCTCAAATGATTAAGGCTAATGTACCTGTCATTCCAGGATCAGATGGAGAAGTCCATACTGCAGAAGAGGCCCTCGCTATTGCTGAAAAAATTGGTTATCCAGTTATGCTGAAAGCTTCAGCTGGAGGTGGTGGAAAAGGGATTCGTAAGGTTGAAAAAGCAGAAGATCTCGTGTCAGCCTTTGAAACAGCCTCAAGTGAAGCCAAAGCCAACTTTGGTAATGGAGCTATGTACCTTGAGCGTGTAATCTATCCTGCTCGCCACATTGAAGTACAGATTCTTGCTGACCAGATGGGTCATGCTATTCACCTTGGTGAACGTGACTGTTCGCTGCAACGGAATAACCAAAAGGTTTTAGAAGAAAGTCCTTCGATTGCTATAGGGAAAACCCTTCGTAATGAAATTGGTGCTGCAGCAGTTCGTGCAGCGGAGTCTGTTGGTTACGAGAATGCTGGTACCATTGAATTCCTACTAGATGAAGCAAGTGGCAAATTCTACTTTATGGAGATGAATACGCGTGTCCAAGTGGAACACCCGGTAACCGAATTTGTATCTGGTGTGGATATTGTCAAGGAACAAATCCGTATCGCAGCAGGTCAACCTTTGACCTTGAAACAAGAAGATATTGTTCTAAAAGGACATGCTATTGAGTGCCGTATCAATGCGGAAAACCCAGCCTTTAATTTTGCACCAAGTCCAGGTAAGATTACCAATCTTTATCTACCAAGTGGTGGTGTGGGCTTGCGTGTGGATTCAGCAGTCTATCCAGGTTATACCATTCCGCCATACTATGATAGTATGATTGCTAAAATTATTGTTCATGGCGAAAATCGTTTTGATGCTCTCATGAAAATGCAACGAGCTCTTTATGAACTCGAAATTGAAGGGGTTGTCACCAATGCTGATTTTCAACTTGATCTAATTTCAGATCGTCGCGTGATAGCAGGGGACTACGATACTTCATTCTTGATGGAAACTTTCTTACCACACTATCAAGAAAAAGAATAATGTAATACTCTTCGAAAATCTCTTCAAACCGCGTCAGCTTGGCCTTGGATTATATATGTGACTGACTTTGTCAGTCTTATCTACAACCTCAAAGCAGTGCTTTGAGCAACCTGCGGCTAGCTTCCTAGTTTGCTCTTTGATTTTCATTGAGTATAAAAATAGTATAAGACTGAAAAGGGGGATGTATGGCTCTATTTAGTAAAAAAGATAAATATATTCGAATCAATCCCAATCGTTCGACTGTAAATCAACCTCAGATCAAGCCAGAGGTTCCAGATGAGCTCTTCTCCCAATGTCCAGGTTGCAAATATACGATTTACCAAAAGGACTTGGGGAGTGAGCGTATATGCCCTCACTGTGGCTATACCTTCCGTATTTCAGCTCAAGAGCGTTTAGCTTTAACCATTGATATGGGTACGTTTTTGGAAATGTTTAAAGGGATTGAGACTCAGGATCCTTTGAATTTTCCAGGCTATCGTAAAAAATTGACTTTGATGCGTGAAAAGACAGGTCTTGATGAGGCTGTTGTAACAGGAACAGCTTTGATTAAGGGAGAGAAGGTTGCCCTTGGCATCATGGATTCTAACTTTATTATGGCGTCAATGGGTACAGTTGTTGGTGAGAAAATCACTCGCTTGTTCGAATATGCGACCGCTGAAAAATTACCTGTCGTATTGTTTACAGCTTCTGGTGGTGCACGCATGCAAGAAGGAATCATGAGTTTGATGCAGATGGCTAAAATCTCTGCAGCAGTCAAACGTCATTCCAATGCAGGTCTATTTTACCTGACTATCCTTACTGACCCGACGACTGGAGGAGTAACAGCTTCCTTCGCTATGGAAGGGGATATCATCTTGGCAGAACCCCAAAGTTTGGTAGGTTTTGCTGGACGCCGTGTGATTGAAAATACAGTAAGAGAAGACCTACCAGAAGACTTCCAGAAGGCTGAGTTTTTACTGGAGCATGGTTTTGTAGATGCAATTATTAAACGGCGAGAATTGCCAGATATGATTGCTCGATTAGTAAGACTACACAGGAGGGAGAGTTGATGAATATTGCGAAAATCGTCAGAGAAGCACGTGAACAAACCCGCTTAACTGCCTTGGACTTCGCAACAGGAATTTTTGATGACTTTGTAGAGCTACATGGGGATCGCTCTTTCAGAGATGACGGTGCTGTTATTGGTGGTATCGGATGGTTGGGAGAACAAGCGGTAACTGTTGTCGGAATCCAAAAAGGTAAAAGCTTACAAGATAATCTTAACCGCAACTTTGGTCAACCTCATCCAGAAGGTTATCGGAAAGCCCTTCGCTTGATGAAGCAGGCTGAAAAATTTGGCCGGCCTGTTGTAACTTTTATCAACACTGCGGGAGCCTATCCTGGTGTAGGAGCAGAAGAACGGGGTCAAGGTGAAGCTATTGCCCGTAACCTCTTTGAAATGAGTGATTTAAAAGTTCCCATCATTGCGATTATTATCGGTGAAGGTGGATCTGGTGGAGCTCTTGCACTTGCAGTAGCTGACCGTGTTTGGATGCTTGAAAATTCCATCTATGCCGTACTGAGTCCTGAAGGATTTGCTTCTATTTTATGGAAAGATGGAACTCGTGCCATGGAAGCAGCTGAGTTGATGAAAATCACCTCGTATGAGTTGTTGGATATGCAAGTTGTTGATAAGGTCATCTCTGAGGTGGGTCTATCAAGTAAAGAACTGATCAAGCAAGTGAAGGAACAACTCCAAGCAGAACTTTATGAACTTGGTAAACTGCCACTAGACCAACTCATTGAAGAACGTTACCAACGCTTTAGAAAATATTAAAAGAAAGCTAGAACAAAAGTGGTTCTAGCTTTTTGGTTTCTCTCAAAAATTCATTTCAGGATTAAGAATTGACAGTTGAGGAAATGGAACTGAGAGTCGTAAAAAAAGATGTATATTATATAATAAGGAATGATAATCTATAAGTGCTCCAGAGAATAGACTAGGTTTTTATAGATTTTATGCTGTGCTAGGTCAGTATATAACTGATAAACTGAATAGGGGGTTGTTAATTTTTCCCTCCATCAAGGTAATTTTAATTTTTTTAAGGAGTGAGTATGAAAAAACTTGGGCATTTGGGAATCTTTATCTTACTGGTATTTCTATCAGTTTATCTACCAGAGTTAGGGGTTTTGCATCTGACTAAGTTTTTAAAATGGGGGATAGATGGCTATTTTATCATTTTAGCAGTAAAGCAACTAGCTCTTTTAGGATTATTTATCTATTGGCTCAAAAAGAAAAAGATGCTCTATATTTTTGAAAAAAATGTTTGGACTTGGTCAACTCTCTTTTTCCTTGTAGTTGGTCTAGTGGCTACTTATTTTGATCGTCAATTGGTGGATGCTTTTCAGTTACAGTTTCATCACTTCATTGATAACAAGTATATCTTTCAAGACCTTCTTTCAGCCTTGTATTCAAATGGACAACCAACTTTTCTATCAACTGTTCTTAAGTTTAGTTTAATAGTAGTCGTCGCACCTATATTGGAGGAGATAGTTCTGAGAGGATATTTTATGAATACCTTCTTTCCAAACTCTAAGTATTATCTGGATGTTATCTTATCAGCCCTTATCTTTGGAATCAGTCATTTGGTGTTTTCCCATCGAGATCCCATCAGTTTGATCATTTATAGTTTAGGAGGCCTTTTCTTTGCCCTGGTCTACCGTTGGAAAAAGAATCTAAAAATCACAATCCTTTGCCATAGTTTTTTCAACTTTCTCACTTATGCCAAGCCCATCTGGATTTTTGTTTATAATCATTTCTATTACCACTTTTTTAGATAGTGAAAGGTAAAGAAAAAAGTGTTTGATCGGAGTCAAACACTTTTTCTATATTATTTAATCTTCTTCTGTCACAAATTGACTGAGGAGTCCATTGATAAAACGGGCTGACTTTTGATCTGAAAAGCTCTTAGCAAGCTCAATAGCTTCGTTAACAGCTACGAGCTGAGGAGTATCAAATGAAGTGATTTCAAAAACTCCTAGGCGTAGTAAATTCTTTTCTACCAAAGTTAGACGATCGATGGTCCAACCAGTTTTCAAATGTTGAGTGATTTGTTTGTCCAGATCATCCTTTTTAGCTTGGACACCAGAAACGAGCTCTACAAGGAAGTTAGGAAGTTGTACGTCTGTATCTTCACGATCATGTGTGTAGGCGAAGCGACAAGCAGTTTCTAAATCTGAACCATATTCAAGACTCATCAAGGCTTGGAAAGCACACTTACGTAGTTCACGTCTAGATTCTAATAATGGACTAGTCATTGAGGAAGTCCTCGTCGAATAAGTCTTTCAATTCTGGTTTTGGTGTTTTATCTGGAACGATACCTGCAACGTGAATGTTGACGGCAGAGATTTCAACATCAGCCATGTTACGGACAGCATCCTTAACAGCTTTCTGGATAGCCATAGCAACCTTAGGAACTTTGACACCGTACTCTAGGTAGAGGTAGATATCAGCTGTGAGCTCATCGTTTGCTTCTTTTAGATAAACGCCACGACCAAGAGAAAGTTTTGAAAGGGTGTCAGATACTGATTTGTTTGAAAAAGAGTGTACGCCTTCAACTTTCGCAGTTGCGATAGCAATAATTTTTTCAAGTACACGTGGGGCGATGACGATTTCGCCAAGTTGTTCTTCAATTCCCATAGAATGACCTCTTTCTAGTTTCTAGAGATTAGGCGCGAGAAACGTAAGTTCCTTCTGCAGTGTTGATAATCAATTTTTGACCTGCTTCGATGAAATCTGGAACGTTCACGACAAGACCAGTTTCCATTGTTGCTGGTTTACCAGAACCTGTAACAGTAGCACCTTTGATAGATGGTTGTGTTTCAGCAACTGTCAATTCAACAGTAGTTGGTACAGTTACACCGATTACTTCAGTTCCGTAGAATTGGATTTTTACATCTGAGTTTTCAAGGATGTAAAGCAATTCGTTTTCAACATTCACAACAGGAATTTCGTATTGGTCGTAAGTTTCTGTGTTCATGAAGTAAGCTGTGTCGTCCATTTTGTACAAGTATTGAGCTGGAACGGTTTCGATAATCGCTTGCTCAAATTTTTCTTCTGGGCGGTAGCTTGTTTCAAATGTTGAACCAGTACGGACATCACGCAATTTCATACGCATGATCGTGTTTCCTTTACCTGGTTTGTGGTGGCTAGCTTCCAAAACGCGGATCAATTTTCCTTCAGCTGTTTCAAAAGTCATACCAGCCTTTAGTTTACTTGCTTCAATCATGTTTTTACCTCTTTAATAAATATTATTACTCTTCATTCTACCATAAAATGGTCTGAAAATAAAGTCAAAATGGTTTTGAAAGATACCAGAAGGGTAACATTAACCTTCTGGCTGCTTTCCTTCCGCTTAATCTTCTTTCAACTTCGCCAATTCCTGGGCAAGAAGCTTAAGGGCGACTTGTGGGTTGGCTTGGCCTTTGGTTGCTTTCATAAGGAAGCCTGTGAAGGCCTTGTCTGCGTTGCGTTTGCCTGACTTGAAGTCGGCAACAGCAGCTTCGTTATCTGCAAAGACTTGGTGGATAATTGGAATCAAGATTTCTGGATCTGAGATTTGAACCATACCTGCTTTCTCCACGTATTCACGCGCACCTCCGCCATTTTTAGCCAGGTGAACAAAGACTTTCTTGGCAATCTTAGACGAAATCGTACCGTCTTCGATGATGGCAATCATTTCAACCAAGTTTTCTGGTGTCAATTCGATTTGTTCCAGTGTCTTGCCTTCCGCGTTCAAGAATTGAGCGACTTCACCTTGGAGCCAGTTAGATACTTGTTTGGCATCGCCACCGAGGGCAACAGCTTTCTCAAAGAAGTCAGAAGTAACTTTATTAGCTGTCAACTGACTAGCATCGTAGTCTGATAATCCGAGTTGAGAGACATAGCGTGCACGGCGCTCTTTTGGAAACTCTGGTAACTCCGTACGCATTTCTTCGATCCACTCATCAGAGATTTCAAAGAGCGGTAGGTCTGGTTCTGGGAAGTAACGGTAGTCTGCAGCTCCTTCCTTAACACGCATGAGGATAGTTGCCTTGTTAGCTTCGTCATAACGACGTGTTTCTTGGCGGATTTGACCACCAGAGCGAAGGATTTCAGCTTGGCGTTGAACCTCGTATTCGAGACCCTTACGAACGTTTGAGAAGGAGTTAAGGTTCTTCAATTCAGTCTTGGTACCGAATTTCTCTTGACCATAAGGACGAAGCGAGATGTTGGCATCCACACGCATAGAGCCTTCTTCCATCTTAACGTCAGAAATACCAGCATACTGGATCACTTCCTTAAGAGCTGTTAGATAAGCATAAGCTTCTTCTGGTGAACGCATGTCTGCTTCAGATACGATTTCAATCAAAGGCACCCCTTGGCGGTTGAGGTCAACATAAGAGTAACCATCTGTACCATGCGTGTTTTTACCTGCATCTTCTTCTAGGTGAGCACGTTCGATACCGATTTTCTTAGTCGTACCATCTTCTAGTTCCACTTCAATCCAACCGTTGTAACCGATTGGTTCATCAAACTGAGAAATTTGGTAGGCTTTAGGATTATCAGGGTAGAAGTAGTTCTTGCGGTCAAAGTGCATCTTCTTATGGATGTCCATGTTAAGAGCGAGTGCAGCCTTGATACCAGCATCGACAACACCCTTATTGAGAACTGGCAGAACGCCTGGGAAAGACCAGTCAATCACGTTAGTGTTGGCATTTTGGTCGTTTCCAAAGTGGGCAGAAGTAGGTGAGAAGATTTTTGAATTGGTGTTAAGCTCTACGTGGACTTCAAGTCCAATGACTGTTTCAAAGTTCATTAGTTATCACCTCCAAAAATCACGGGTTGTTGTTTGTGGTAGTCTGTTGTTGCTTCAAAAGCAGCAGCAGCTTGGTAGATAGTTTCTTCTGAATACTTAGGACCAATCAATTGGAGTCCTACTGGTAGACCTTGAACAAATCCTGCAGGAATTGAAATTCCTGGTAGACCAGCCAAGTTGACAGGAATTGTTAAAAGGTCAGCCAAGTACATGGCAACTGGGTCATGGTTGAGTGAGTCCAAGTCATAAGCAACACTAGGAGCAGTTGGACCCAAAATCAAGTCATAATCCGCAAAGACGTTTTCGAAATCTTGAATGATGAGGGTACGGACTTGACCAGCTTTCTTGTAGTAGGCATCGTAGTAACCTGATGAAAGACTGAAAGTACCTAGCATGATACGACGTTTCACTTCTTCACCAAAACCTTGGCTACGGCTGTTTACATAGATTTCATCAAGGTTGGTTGCATCTTCTGCGCGATAGCCGTAACGGATACCGTCAAAACGTTGCAAGTTTGATGAAGCTTCTGATGAAGCGATGATGTAGTAGACGGCAACACCGTATTTAGAGTGAGGCAGGCTCACTTCTTCGACGATGGCACCCAGTTTTTCAAAGTGTTTGGCAGCATTAAGAATAGTTTCCTTAACTTCTGGGTCAATCCCTTCGCCAAGATATTCTTTAGGCAAAGCGATTTTCATGCCCTTGATGTCTTGGCCGATTTTTGAAGTAAAGTCAGCAATGCGGACAGGAGCAGAAGTAGAGTCTTTAGCATCTTCGCTAGCAATAGCATTGAGCAAGAGAGCATTTTCCTTAACAGTTGGAGCAAAAGGACCAATTTGGTCCAATGAGCTACCAAAGGCAATGAGACCGAAACGTGAAACCGTTCCGTAGGTTGGTTTGAGACCAACGATTCCGTTGAAGGCAGCAGGTTGGCGGATAGAGCCACCAGTATCAGAACCAAGTGACAAGCGGACTTGTCCTGAGGCTACAGCTGCGGCAGAACCACTTGATGAGCCACCAGGAACCTTGCTGTGGTCCCAAGCGTTTTTAGTTGCACCGTAGTGAGAAGTCTCACCTGATCCCCCCATGGCAAACTCGTCCATGTTGGTTTTCCCAACGACAATCATACCCTTGGCTTTTGCATTGGCAACGGTTGTCGCATCAAAGATTGGCTCATAGTTGTAGAGCATTTTTGAGGCAGCAGTTGTCAGGATGCCGTCTGTAGAGATATTATCCTTAACCGCAAGTGGAATTCCTGAAAGGATATTTTCAGCATCGATTCCAGCTTGGTCAATAGCCTTGGCTTGAGCAAGAGCTTGGTCTTCAGCGATGGTAACAAAAGCGTTGATAGCTGTCTCGCGAGATTTGATATCTTCAAGTGTTACTTGCGTTAGTTCGGTTGCAGAAATTTCCTTAGATACAAGGAGGTTGTGCAACTCTTCAATCGTTTTATTGTTAAAAGTCATTAGGCATCTCCTCCATCATCCAGAATAGCTGGTACCTTGATATAGTAGTTATCTTTTTCAGGTACATTTTTAAATAAGCGATCACGGTCAGTTCCTTCTTCGGCTACGTCTGGGCGAAGAACGGTCTTGCGATCTGCCATGGTAGTCGTTGCTTCAACACCAGTAGTGTCGACTTCGCCCAGCAATTCGACCATATCAACAATTTTTGAGAGTGTTGTCGCAAACTCAGCAGTTTCTTCTTCTGAGAATTTTAATTTTGAAAGATTGGCAACGTGAGTTACCTCTTCTTGCGTAATTTTCATCTGGTATCCTTTCGTGAAATGATGATTATTTATCTGTTCTATTTTACCATATTTTCCTATAAATAAGGGAGGCGGAACTGAAAAGAAATAGAAATTGAAAAAAATGCTAAAATCCGATATAATGGAGTGTTGAAAGGAATGGTAAAATCCAATGTAGAAATCATTCTTAGCCATTGAAACAAGAAAAATAGAGAATCAAAGAAAGAGAACTTATGAATATTCAAGAAGAAATTAAGAAACGTCGTACCTTTGCCATTATCTCTCACCCGGACGCGGGGAAAACAACCATCACTGAGCAATTGCTCTACTTTGGGGGCGAGATTCGTGAGGCTGGTACTGTAAAAGGAAAGAAAACAGGGACTTTTGCCAAGTCTGACTGGATGGATATCGAGAAACAACGTGGGATTTCGGTAACCTCATCTGTCATGCAGTTTGACTATGATGGCAAGCGCGTCAACATTCTAGATACTCCAGGGCACGAGGACTTCTCAGAGGATACCTATCGTACCTTGATGGCGGTGGATGCTGCGGTCATGGTAGTGGACTCTGCCAAGGGTATCGAGGCCCAAACCAAGAAATTGTTTGAGGTTGTTAAACACCGTGGCATTCCAGTCTTTACCTTTATGAACAAGCTGGACCGTGACGGTCGTGAACCACTAGATCTCTTGCAAGAATTGGAAGAAGTCTTGGGCATAGCTAGCTACCCGATGAACTGGCCAATCGGGATGGGGAAAGCCTTTGAAGGTTTGTATGACCTCTATAACCAACGATTGGAACTCTATAAAGGCGATGAACGTTTTGCTAGCCTAGAAGATGGCGATAAACTTTTTGCTAGCAATCCTTTCTACGAGCAAGTCAAAGATGATATTGAACTTTTAAATGAAGCAGGGAATGAATTCTCAGAGGAAGCCATTCTTGCAGGTGATTTGACTCCGGTCTTCTTTGGCTCAGCCTTGACAAACTTTGGTGTGCAGACCTTCCTTGAAACCTTCCTCAAGTTTGCTCCAGAACCTCATGGACACAAAAAAACAGACGGTGAACTTGTCGATCCTTATGAAAAGGACTTCTCAGGATTTGTCTTTAAAATCCAAGCCAACATGGACCCTCGTCACCGTGACCGTATCGCCTTTGTTCGAATCGTATCGGGTGAATTCGAGCGTGGTATGAGTGTTAATCTCCCTCGTACTGGTAAGGGAGCTAAGCTGTCAAATGTTACTCAGTTTATGGCAGAAAGTCGTGAGAATGTAACTAATGCTGTAGCAGGAGATATCATTGGGGTTTATGATACAGGTACTTATCAGGTGGGGGATACTTTGACAGTTGGAAAAAACAAGTTTGAATTTGAACCGCTGCCAACCTTTACTCCTGAAATTTTCATGAAAGTTTCTGCTAAGAATGTCATGAAACAAAAATCCTTCCACAAGGGAATCGAGCAATTGGTTCAAGAAGGAGCTATTCAGCTTTATACCAACTACCAAACAGGTGAATATATGTTGGGTGCCGTTGGTCAATTGCAGTTTGAAGTCTTCAAACATCGTATGGAAAATGAGTACAATGCAGAAGTCGTTATGAGCCCAATGGGTAAAAAGACAGTTCGCTGGATTAAACCAGAGGATTTGGATGAGCGTATGTCTTCAAGTCGAAACATCTTGGCTAAAGACCGCTTTGACCAACCTGTCTTCCTCTTTGAAAACGACTTTGCCCTCCGCTGGTTTGCGGACAAGTATCCAGATGTAGAGTTGGAAGAGAAAATGTAAATCGTTACAAATGACTAGCAACATAAAGTTGCTGTCATTTGACGGTAACCGCTATGGCGGTTTACCTAAACGCTTCACTAGGCAAAACCCACGAATGGTATCGATTCGTGGGTTTTGCCGTCGTAACAGAAAGGAAGCGGTCTAGCTAACTGCCTTACTAACTGAGTTTTACAAATGGAATCGATTTGTAAAACTCAGTGTCGTAATCTAATAATCGGTAACTGCTATTGCTGTTTACCTAAACGCTTCATTAGGAAAAATCCGCGAATGGTTTTGATTCGTGGGTTTTGCCGTCGTAACAGAAAGGAAGTGAACTAGCTAACCACCTTACTAACTCATCGGCAAAAAATAATCGTTTTCGCGTTTTCGTGTCATAGTATAACAAATTGAGTCTAGAATAGTACATCATAATTTTTTTAAAGCATTGTTAGAAATTACTTGAAAATTCCCTCATCAATTTGTCCATATTCTATTTCAATCTACTATCAAAAGAGTGCCTGAGTTGGTAACTTACCTTAAAACTATTGAAAAAAGCCAAGGAAGGGATTTTCTTGGCTTTTGTTGTAGCTTGCTATTCAAAATTTTCCTAATTTTCCTAAAACTCCGCCCCAATGTGGGGCGGAGTTTAGGAGGTCTTTTAGGTCGCTAATCGGTAAACAGCTTCAGCATAGATATCCATAGCATGATAGAGATCATCTAAGATAGCATATTCATTTGCTTGGTGTTCTGTTTGCTCTCTTCCTGGGAAGAGGGCACCAAAAGCGACACAGTTTGGCATGGTACGTGCAAAGGTTGCACCGCCAGATGATAGAGCGGGACTATTGTCACCAGTTTTTTCTTCATAAACCTGCATGAGTGTAGTGACGAGCATACTATCTCTTGCAACGTAAAGTGGTGCTAGGTAGTCAAATTCTTGGTAGCTAAGTTGGTAAGCTTTTGCGCGCTCTTTCAGCTGATGAACAAGGGCATCCTTGTCTGCAAGGACTGGGATTCGGATATCAATTCGAATCTCAGAACTTTCGGGAGTAATGGTTAAGGCGGCCACATTAAAGGATAAATGTCCAGAAGGCTGGTCGCTGATATCACCAAAGATTTCTTTTCCTTGACCATCTTGACCAACTTCTTTGGCAAGAAATGTAAGTGCAGGATGGGATTGAATGGAATCAAGCACGGTGGCTAGACGAATGACTGCATTAATCCCTTGACTGGCATCCTTGGCATGCTTAGATAGTCCTAGAACAGTAAGGGACTGATCATTTTGTTGATAATCATAACAAGCAACTACTAGACCTTCTTGGAGTTGTTCCATAAGTGGTCCTTGATAAGTTGCCTTATCAGGTACGACATTAAAGGCTCCACCTATATCTAAGGCGAGTTGTTCTGATCCAGGTCCATGAAGTTTGACTTGAAGGAGCCCTTTTTCTGCATAGGTTAATGGGAATGATGAGTCAGGAGCAAATCCCATGCTGGCTTGTTCTTCAATGGCATTATATCTTGCCATACAACGCCAAAGGGTTTCTTCATCAGTACCAAATATGAACCGAACCCGTTTTTTGAATTGAATTCCTTGGTCAAGCAGGCTTTTGACTGCGTAAAGGGCTGCAAGAGAAGGTCCTTTATCATCCTGGGAACCCCGACCATAAATCCGCCCATCTTTGATACTAGCTTCAAATGGAGGAGTTTCCCAGTCTGTCAAATCACCTGCAGGAACTACATCTAGGTGGCAGAGGATGGCAAGGAGATCCCCCTCACCAACTTCTGCATACCCATAATATCCTTGAGGATCAAGATAGGTTTTAAAACCAAGTTCTTGACACAAGTCCAGCGTTTTTTTCAAGACATCTTGAATTGCTTGACCAAAGGGAGTGCCATTTTCACCTTCATTGAGAACAGAAGGATAAGAGATGATTGTTTTCAAACTTTGAAGAAAATCCTCTTTGATTGATTCTGTAATATAGGATTTCATCCGTATTTCCCTCTTTATTATAAGAATGGCACTAAGGTACCTAAGATAAGAAGTAGAATACTTGCAACGACAATGACGATGACGAGTTTTCCAACAAACTTCCACCAAGTTCCAAGGCTAACACGACCAAGAGCAAGAGCACCCATAACAATACCTGAAGTAGGAGTTACAAGGTTAAGGACACCAGATGCAGATTGGTAGGCAGTGACGATAAGGCTTGCTTTAACATTGACGAACTCTCCAAGAGGAGCCATGATACCCATAGTTGCACTAGCAAGACCAGATGAAGAAGGAATAAGGAAGGACATAGGTAGGTAGAAGATATAGGTCAATACGATGAAGATTTGAGGAGAAAGACCTTGAAGGCCAACTTCACCCCAGTGTAGGATGGTTGCAGTAATCATACCATCGTTCATGATAACTTGGATACCACGAGCAACCGCACAAATCAAGGCTACTGAAAGCAAATCTGCAGCACCAGTTAGGAAGGTTGAGACAATCTTGCTTTCTTTGAGACCATAGACAACACCGATCAAAATCCCCATAACGGCAAAGAGCATAGCGCCTTCTGGGAAGTACCAGCTACCAAATGGTAGAGCATCTGAACCGATAACTCCTCCAATTACAGGAAGGCCGGTTAACCAATTCTTGAAGTCTTCAAATACAGTAACATGCAAATCAACCCAAGGGATGAAACTTGCAATCATAATGATAAAGGTTAATACAAATAAAGCGAGGACATGTTTTTGTTTCTTGCTCAAGGTAGATGGTGCATCATCGTTTTCGGAAACATTGAAGTGTTTGATATCTTCTTCGCGTTGAGCGTAAACGAGCGATTTAGTAGGATCTTTTTGAATCTTTTCTGCATAACGATAAACAAAGTAAGTGCTGATACCTGTCATTACAAACCAGAAGATAACACGGAGAATAACCCCATCCATAGAAGAGATTCCCGCAGTATCAGAGGCAATAACAGTAGCAAATGGATTCAATGTAGATGCCAAACAACCAACTTGAGAACCTAGTAAGATGATGGCGACGGCAGTGATACTGTCAAAACCAACTGCCATCATTACAGGGATAAGAAGGGGGTAGAAGGCCATGGTTTCTTCTCCCATACCATAGGTAGTTCCTCCAAGTGCGAAGAGGGGCATGAGGATGAGAATCAACATTTTTTCGCGGCCCTTGTATTTTTTAACGATGGAGGCAATCCCTACATCGAGTGTACCAGTAGCGTTTACGACACCAAGGAAACCTCCGACCATAAGGATAAAGAAGGCAACATCGATGGCTGCGCTAGTTGGTTCGTGACCGAGCATGGCACGAATTGGTGCCATGAGGACATCGTAAATCCCTTGAGGATTTGAGTCAACAGTTTGATAGGTACCTGCGATGAGGTTACCTGCTTCATTGGTATCATACTTACCTGCTGGAATGATCCAGGTTAAAAATGCCATGATGGTAATGATGATAATCAAAACAGTGTATGATGAGGGCATTTGAAACCTTTTTTTATTTTCACTCATTTGTTTTTCCTCCTAAACTATGTCACACAGTATAAAAACGAATGATGTGGCAAGAGTGCTAACTAAACTATTATTCTTTCACGATGATTGTTCCGCTATCAGATTCAATCAAGGATCCCAAATTGCTGAGGGAAGTGATGACGGCTTTTCCTGCTGGACGATTGGTCACAAAATCAATGGCAGCTTGGATTTTTGGTAGCATACTACCAGGAGCAAATTGCCCCTCTTTGATGTATTCTTGGAGTTGGTTAACAGTTACTCGCTCCAACTTTTCTTGATTTGGTTTGTTATAGTTGATATAGGCATAATCGACGCCAGTTAAAATGATGAAGAGATCTGCTTCGACTAGCTCTGCCAAGCATTGCGATGCAAAATCCTTATCGATGACAGCTTCTACTCCTGATAAGTAACCGTTCTCATTTTTGATTACAGGAATACCTCCACCGCCTGCTGCGATGACAATTTGTCCCTTATCTAAGAGTGCGCGTATACTATCGATTTCTTTGATATAAACAGGTTTTGGAGAAGCCACTACCTTACGCCAGCCACGTCCTGCATCTTCTTTAAAGTTAGCCCCAGTTTTTTCGCTTTCTGCTTTAGCCTCTTCTTCTGAGTAGAATGGACCAATGGGTTTACTTGGATTGAGAAAGGCAGGATCATTCTTGTCCACGACAACTTGTGTGACAACAGAAACGACAGTTTTATCAAGATGAATATCCTGTAAAGCATTTTCCAGAGCATTCTGGAGCCAAAAACCGATGCTACCCTCAGTCATAGCAACAAGTGAATCGAGAGGAAAGGCAGGATTTTTTTCGGAATTGGCTGCTAGGTGTTGGAGGAGAAGGTTACCAACTTGCGGTCCATTGCCATGGGTGATAATCAATTCATCACCATTTTGGATGAGTTTCACCAGATGGTGTGCTGTTTCTGCCAGAGCAGCTTCTTGAGCTTGAGCAGATGGATCTGTGGAAAGAATGGCATTTCCTCCAAGAGCGACAACGATTTTACGATGAGACATGAGCGCTCCTTTCTTTTGGATGAACAAAAGCCAATTTTGGTTAAAGGCTTGGATTTGGAAGTTGAGAAGAAAGACTTTGTAGGGACGAGTTGAATTGGAATTTCGAAATGCGAATAACTGGAAAGCAGTTACTTGTTATGAGGTTTTTGCTTGAATGGTGACTAGTGGTGAATTCCAACTCAGAGCTCGTAACTATTACAAAAAGGGACCGGACTAAAACACTAGTCTCAGCCCCTAAGCTGTTTCTTATAGTTTGTATCACACTTTAGGAATGTAGAGATTTCCTAGTGTAGCAGCCATAACGGCTTTAATGGTGTGCATACGATTTTCTGCTTGATCAAACTGACGAGCATATTTGCTATGGAAGACCTCATCAGTTACTTCCATTTCTTTTACACCAAATTTCTCAGCTACTTGTCTGCCATAGATTGTGTTTGTATCATGAAAGGCTGGTAAGCAGTGGAGGAAGATTAAGTTTTCATTGCCTGCTTTCTTAACAAGATCCATATTGACTTGGTAAGGTTTTAGCAAAGCGACGCGTTCTGCAAACTTATCTTCTTCGCCCATAGATACCCAAACATCAGTGTAAAGGACATCAGCCCCTTTTACAGCTTGATCAGCATCTTCTGTGATGAGGATGTGAGCCCCACTTTCTTTGGCATATCCCTCAGCCAGTGCAACAACTGCCTGATCTGGGAAGAGTTCTTTTGGTGAAAAGACATGAACGTTCACACCAAGGATGGCTCCTGTTACTAGAAGGCTATTGGCAACATTGTTACGACCGTCACCACAGTAAACCAATGTCAAACCTTCAAGGTGTCCGAAATTTTCTAGTACTGTCAAGTAGTCTGCAAGCATTTGAGTTGGGTGCCATTTATCCGTCAAGCCATTCCAAACAGGAACACCAGAGAATTTAGCTAATTCTTCAACCATATCTTGACTAAAACCACGGAATTCAATACCATCAAACATACGTCCCAAAACTTTTGCGGTATCTTCCGTAGTTTCTTTTTTACCTAGTTGGATATCGTTTGCCCCCAGGTATTCTGGATGTGCACCAAGATCGATTGCAGCAGTTGTGAAGGCTGCGCGTGTACGGGTAGAAGTTTTTTCGAATAAAAGAGCAATATTTTTACCAGCTAGATAGCGGTGTTCGATGTTTCGTTTTTTAAGATCTTTCAAGTGAGCTGAAAGTCCAATCAAATATTCGAGCTCTGCACGGGTAAAATCTTTTTCAGCTAGAAAACTTCTTCCTTGAAATACTGAATGTATCATTCTATATATCCTTTTCTAACAAGCATGATTCTGCTAGCAGATGCTAGGCAGAAATAGGAAGAATCTAAATGTCTTCGCGTTCAAACGGCATTGACATACAACGAGGTCCACCACGACCGCGTACCAACTCCCTGCCGCGAATCTTAATGAGACGAAGTCCATATTCTTCAAGTTTCTTATTGGTCACAGTGTTGCGTTCATAAACGACTACGACACCTGGTGCGATAGCGAGTGTGTTAGAACCATCATTCCATTGTTCACGAGCAGCTGCAACGATATTCCCATCACCACAAGGAATGAGTGTAACTTTTTCTAAACCAAGGTTTTGAGCAAGAAGTTCTGCCAAATCTCCTTTTTCTTCAACAATCTTGAGTTCTTCATTTTCGTAAGTGACGGAATAGACGCGAAGATTGCCTTGGATTTCTGGGTGGATTGTAAATTTGTCATAGTCTACCATGGTGAAGACAGTATCCAAGTGCATGAACTTACGGCTGTTTGAAAATTCAAAAGCCAAAACTTTCTTGAAGCCAACATTCTTTTTGAAGATATTAACCAAAAGTTTTTCGATAGAAGCGGCATCAGTCCGTTGAGAAATCCCAACTGCTAGGACATCTTTTGAAAGAACAAGTTCATCTCCACCTTCAATCCGAGTAGTTTCTTCACGGTTATAGATGAGCTCTACCTTACCACCATAGATTGGATGATACTTAAAGATGTACTTACCATAAAGTGTTTCACGATTGCGTGTATCGGCGTACATGTGGTTGAGTGATACTGCATTCCCGATAGTCGCAAATGGGTCGCGAGTGAAGTAAAGGTTTGGCATTGGGTCGATGGCAAACGGATAGTCAGATTCAACCAAGTCTGTTAATCCTTTGCCTTCTTCAGGGATGTCAGGTAATTCAACTTTTTGAACACCTGCCATTGTTTTCTTAATCAGTTCAAGGTTGTCGTCAATATCATGAAGCAGTTTTCGGATGGCATTTTTAGTTTGTCGACCACGAATATTTGCTTCGTTGAGATATTCTTCGATGAACTGGTCGCGTATTTCTGGAGAAGTTAATGATTCAGCAGCCAATTGTTCAAGATAGAGCACTTCGATTCCTTCGTCACGGAGTGCTTGAGCAAAGGCGTCGTGTTCACTTTGGGCATCTGCTAAAAATGGGATGTCATCAAAGAGCAACCTCTCAAGGTGATCTGGCATCAAGTTTTCTAATTCTTGACCCGGACGGTGCAACATAACTTTTTTCAGTTTCCCAATTTCTGAGAAAACATGAATTGGATGTGAAGACATGTGGATCCTCCTTTTTTTCTCGTGTGTACCAAATGATATTGGTATCGCTTACAAGCTAATAGTATCACAAATTAATATGCATTACAAGGGATATGATAAGGCCTAAAAGGCTTTAAAATGGCTATTTTAAAGGATTTCTTACATTTTTTTATAAGAATATTCACAAATATACATGTTAAGTTAACTTATTTTTATATTCTATAAAATTTATGCATAAAAATATTTTTAAAATTTTTTAAAAAAATTTTTGAGATAGTAGAAAAAGGTGGATTTTTTGAGGTGAAAAGTTTGTTGAAATAAAAAAATCCCTTAGACTGGAACGAAACATTCTAGTCTAAGGGAATGGATAGTTGGGTATTAGATACCGAAATTCTTCATAAAAATTGTGAAGAGTGCCAGTAAGATGAAGCTGATACTATTAAGTAGCATATGGACCGAGATAGACATTTCCAAACGTCGTGTACGATAAGCAGTCCAAGTGAGGACGGCAGACATCCAGCCATAAATCAAGAAGGAAGGGAGATTAGAAGGTCTGTGCGCAAGGAGGAAAATCAACCAACCAATGACATAGCCAAACTTTTCGTAGCCTTGGAAGAGTTTGGTAGGAATAATCCCGCGACAAATAATTTCTTCACAAATAGGTGCGATTAAAACGATGAGGAAGAAACTGCTAATCAGAGAGCTTTCAGAAATAAGGTTGTTAATTACTTGCTGATTAGAAGTTGTTGTTTGTTTTATGAGTTGTAGCCAGATGCCACCTACAAGATTTCCAACAAAGATTGTCAAATAACTCAAAACAATACGAGGGACATCATTAATCGCTAAGAGTTTAGGTTTAAATACCAGCAACTTGCTCTTATGGGCACCGAACAAAAAGATGGCGATGACAAGAATCGAAATAAGAGCTACGATAAGTGTTGACCAGATAGGATCGATCTGACTTAGTGCTAGTAGAGCTAGAGTTTGCATCGGGATTTGAGAGAGAAAGATAGCTACTAACAAGATCCCAAACCAAGCGAGTCGTTTACGAAAATCCTTAAAAAAGTTCATTGATATGTCTCCTAAAAAATTTTATCTAATTATAGCACAATTGCTGAGAAGATTCTATTTGTTACCATAAGAGCAAAGTACAGACGACAAATAGAATATCCCGAATCAAATGACCGTAGAATGATACCTCCTGTCTCAAATTTTTTGGGAATAAAAAACTGAGAAATAGAGCACCAAGGCCAATATAAAAAGCAATCGATAAAATGGTGATTGGATTACGTAGGAAGATTAAAATAGAAATGATGATGACGGAAAATCTCACTTCCTTGCTACTGGAATCTTTTTGTAACCTTCTCCATTTTTTCAAGGGGAGAAAGGTAACGAGATCAACTCCAAAGAGAAAAAAGAAGGAGGGAAGGATGAGTTCTACAGCTTCTTTTTGAAGTAAGTTAACAGTGACGATACTCTCTGACAGAACAAGTCCGACACCACAGAGATTGACAATAACCATCATACTATACAATAAAAAGATAAAGCGACTCCTATCAATCAGTCTATCTCTTTTCAGGTTGTGACTAGATAAATAATGCATAAAGGCACAAGACCCAGATAAGCCCAATAAAGCTAGTAGAAAATAAAAACAGGATTGTTTGAGGGCTAGAGAGGTTCCAGACCAAAAGATACAACTACAAAGTGCCAGTTGGATTAAGGCAAAGAATAAGAGTAGTCGAATTGATTTCATGACTTTTTCCATAAAGTATCCCCTATATTTTTTTCTTATTATAGCTAAAAGATAGGAGAGAAAAATCCTTAAATTCCCAATTGTCGATTTTTAGAGCTGTCTTGTCTTTTGAAACTAAAAAATCCCCCTTCAAGGGTTCCTTGAAGAGAGAAGATAGGGTGTACAGTTGATTGTTCTAACGTTTAGACCAGGTTCGCTTCATAAAGAGCAGTATGATTGGATAGATTTCCAGACGTCCTGCAATCATTGCAAAAGATAGTAGAAGTTTTGAAAATGGACTAAAAATTGAGAAACTTGCAGTTGTTCCTAAAATAGGACCGATATTGTTAAAACAACTGAAAACAGCACTCGTGACAACCATTAAATTATTGGTATCTAAACTGACGATGAAAATCAAGCTGAGTAGAATCATGATATAAACCACAAAATACTTCAGGATCTTGTGCTGGGTATCCTTATCAATGACCGTTTGATTAACCTGAAGGGTTAACACACGGTGAGGTGATATAGTAGACAAGACTTGATTTTTAGCAATTTTAGATAGGATGACTCCACGGATGACCTTGAGACCACCAGCGGTAGAACCAGCAGAACCACCGATTGCCATCAGCATTAGCAAGATGTATTGAGAGAACAAAGGCCAGTTCGTGATATCTCCATATCCAAAACCGGTAGTGGTAATGATGTTAGATACTTGGAAGAAGGCCATCTCAAAGCTTTGAGAAACTCCGCTATAGAGGTGGAGCGTGTTAAGCGTGATTAGGCCAGTTGATATGGCCACAATCAAGAGATATGCTCGGAGTTCTTCATCAAAAAAGAATTCCTTGATACGACGGAGCATGAGGTAGTAGTAGAGATTGAAATTCACACCAAACATCAAAACCCCGACACTTGTCAGATAGGTGATGAGAGAACTGTGATAGTGGGCAATTCCGTCATTATAAACAGTAAATCCACCAGTACCAGCAGTACCCATAGCGATAACAAAACTATCGTAGAGTGGCATACCAGCAAGGTAATAAATAACCACAAAGAGGGCAAACATAGCCAGGTAGAGGATATAAAGGATTTGAGCTGTATTTTTTAGCTTAGATACAACCTTGCCAAATACTGGTCCTGGAACCTCAGCCTTCATAACTTCTAGGTGACTATTTTTAGCATTGTCCATAATAGCTAGGGCAAAAACCAGTACTCCCATCCCTCCGATGAGGTGGGTAAAACTCCTCCAAAATAGAAGAGAACGACTTAAGACAGAAACATCATTTAAAATGGTTGCTCCCGTTGTTGTGAAGCCAGAACTAATCTCAAAGAAGGCGTCTATCATATTGGGAATTTGCCCTGAAAAGACAAAGGGAAGGGCACCAAAGAATGACCAGAGGATCCAACAGAGGGCTACAATTAAGACCCCTTCTTTTGCATAGATTCGCTGTTTTTTAGGCTTGCTGATGATGCCGAGAAGACCTAGCACAACAAGGATTCCGATGGTAGAGAAAAGTGCTGTAAAAACTTGACTCGATTCTCGATAATAAATAGCAATGCTAACTGGGACTAAGAGTAGACCAGCCTCGATCAAGAGTAGCTTTGCAAGAAGAAATCGTACCATACTTCTATTCATAGCTTACCTCTCTAACAGATCATAGATCTTGGTGATATTTGATAGTAGTGTGATGACAACTAACTTATCACCGACTTGAAGGCTATCTTCACCAGTTGGGAAAATTGTTTTTCCGTTGCGGATAATAGCAGCAATTAAAATATCTTTTTTGAGTTTCAATTGAGACAAAGGTTTACCAGTCATCTTGTTAGCTTCCTTGATAAGGAATTGAAGAGTCTCAACCTGTCCATTTGCTAGGTGGTGCATCGCTTGAAGATCTGAATATTGGGCATTGGCACGACCATGGATAAAGTGCATAATCGTATCTACAGCAATGGTTTTCGGTGTGATGATACTAGAAAACTCAGGTGCATGGATAATCTCTAAGAGACTAGTTCGATTGACCTTAGTGATGTTTTTCTGAACACCAACACTATCCAAGAACATAGATGTAATAATGTTTTCTTCGTCAACTCCAGTAAGGGTTGCGACAGCATCGTAGTGTTGTGCACTTTCTTCCAGGAGAATATCTTTTGCAGTCCCATCCCCTTGTACAATGTAGAGTTTTGGATATTTTTGACTGAAAAATGCTGCGCGATCTGGATTGAGTTCAATGACCTTGGTATCAATACGGCTATCTTTCAAAATACCAACAAGGTAGTAGGCGATTTTGCCGGCACCGATAATGAGTAAGCTCTTAACGACACGAGATTTGACATAGTTATGAAAAAGCATCATATCGACACGATGACCTGTTACAAAGATACGGTCTTTATCTTCTAAAATAAGGTCGCCACTAGGGATCATCAGTTTATGATCGCGCTCAATAGCACAAACAATCACATTGCCAAACTTTTTCCGGAAGTCTGCGATAGACATCTGACAGATATTGCTATCCTTACGGACAACAAATTCCATCAAACTAACCAAACCACCTACAAAACGCTCAACAGAAAGAGCGTTTGGGAAGTCGATGATGTTAGCAATAGCACGAGCCGCTAGGAGTTCTGGATTGACAATGAGAGAGAATCCGAGAATATTTTTTTCTTTGAAATAGGGGTTGGAATACTCAGGATTGCGGACACGGACGATGGTTTCTTTAGCCCCCATCTTTTTAGCTAAGACAGCAGAGACCATATTGACCTCGTCATATTGAGTCATAGCGATGAAAATATCGCAGTCTTGAACATTGGCAGCTTCTAGCATGGCAAAGTCAGCCCCATTACCTGCAATTCCAATAATATCAAAACGGCTTGTCATGTAATTAAGAACGGTTTCGTTCTGTTCAATTAAGACAACATCATGATTGTCAGCGACAAGTGAGCGACAAAGGGCAGAACCAACTTTCCCCCCTCCGACAAGAATAATCTTCATGTTATATAACCTACTTTTTCAATATATATCTATCATACTCTTTTTTAGAATAAAATGCACTCGGCAACCGACTCTTTTCATTATTAGGGAGGAAAATTGTCCCATTGATAATCTTCCTTATTAAAAATTTAAGATATAAATCAGCTATTTTCGTCTAATTCTAATGAATACAGAAACATTTTTAACTAATGTAAATATGTTTGTAAAAAAATTGAAAAAAACAAGTCATTTCTATTGACAATCAAGCTGAAAGTGATATACTAAAACAGTAGTTTCGCTGATTTACTTCAAACCTGTTGTGAGGTAAGTTAACGATGCCTTAACCACGCTGTTTGCTGAGCTAGACTCCGGGCAGTGTGGCTATTTTTTTGCACTAGTGAGAGGAAACAAGGCATGGCAAATCACATTGTATTATTTGAACCCCAAATTCCACAAAATACGGGTAATATTGCTCGTACCTGCGCAGCAACGAATGCGCCCCTTCATATTATTAAACCGATGGGCTTTCCTATCGATGACCGTAAGATGAAGCGAGCAGGTCTAGATTATTGGGACAAGCTTGAGATTCATTTTTATGATAGTTTGGCTGATTTTATGGAAAAAATGGATGGTCAGCTCTACTTGATTTCCAAGTTTGCAGAAAAAGTCTATTCAGATGCAGATTTCACGACAGAAGGAGATCATTATTTTCTTTTTGGGAGAGAAGATAAGGGCTTGCCTGAGGAATTTATGCGTGAGCATCCAGAAAAAGCTCTCCGAATTCCCATGAATGATGAGCATGTTCGTAGTCTCAATGTTTCAAATACAGTTTGTATGATTGTCTATGAAGCACTTCGTCAACAAAACTTTGCGGGTCTCGAACTGGTTCACACTTACGAAACAGATAAGTTAAAATAAACACTTAGATAAAATGCTTGCGCTTGCAAGCTTTTTTTGTTATCATAAAGGGGTCTTCAGGGCAGGGTGAAATTCCCGACCGGCGGTAAATTTGACTAGCTATTTTAGCTTTCTCGTCGTTGTCTTGTCTCGATATACTTTAAGTATTATCTTCGACTACGACGCCTAGATAAATCTAAAATATCTTAGCCAAATAAGTCCGCGAGCGCAAGCTGATGTGGTGAGATTCCACAACCGACAGTATAGTCTGGATGGGAGAAGACGAAAGAATGGCTTTGTCTATTCTAATTGATTTTTTATAGGTAAATTGCAACCGCTTGCTAAAAAAAGAGTGAGGGGGAACTTTTGGAATATAAAAATAAAGGATAGATAGAGGAATCCTTTCCAACTTCTTCTGATTTTATAGAAAATTGGAGGAACCTGTTATGACAAACACACGTCGACTTTCGACCATTGCAATTTTATCAGCACTTTCATTTGTGTTGATGTACTTTGACTTTCCGCTTTTGCCAGCGGCATCCTTCTTGAGGATTGAGTTCAGTATTTTACCGGTCCTTGTGGGCTTGGTGGTCTTGGATTTACCAGCAGCTTTTGGAGTGCTTTTCCTTCGGTCCTTGTTGAAAATCCTTCTGAACAATCAAGGGGTTAGTACCTATATTGGTTTACCGATGAATATTGTTGCCTTGGGAGTTTTTGTACTTGCTTTTGGTTTGATTTGGAAAAAAGAGCGAACAACCATGCGTTTCGTCCTAGCTTCACTAGCTGGTACGCTTGGTTTAACTCTAGCTATGCTAGTTCTAAACTATGTTTATGCTGTTCCTTTGTACGCTAAGTTTGCTAATTTTGATATTGAGAAAATCTTAGGATTGAGCAACTACCTGATGACTATGGTTTTGCCTTTTAATCTGATTGAAGGTATTATCTTTGCTGTCTCTTTCTGGTTGTTGTTTGTCCTTTTGAAACCAACTTTAAAATACTATGAAAGATAAACAAACATTTATGATGAAGGGCTCTTTTGCCCTTTTACTTTTTATGATTATTGGCTATATTGTCAAATTTTATCCAGAAATGCTGGTCAGTTTTGATCAGCCGATTCAGACTGTCATTAGAGGTGATTTACCTGAGACCTTAACGCTTCTTTTTCGGGCAATTACGCACTTAATTGATATCCCAGTCATTATTAGCTGGGTTTTAATTGTAGCTTTTGTATTTTATCGTAAGCAATGGAAGATGGAAAGTTATCTCATGCTGGGGAATTTGACTTTAGCTGGAATCTTAATCGTAACTTTTAAAAATATTTACCAACGACCACGACCAGAAATTCTACACTTGGTAGAAGAAAAAGGTTTTTCTTTTCCAAGTGGACATTCTCTGGCAGTAACGATTATGGTTGGAACTTTGATTGTGATTTTAAGCCAAAGGATTAAGAATACAGTCTGGAGAAAAATCGTTCAAATCTTGCTAAGTTTATACATCTTCAGTGTATTGGTATCAAGAATTTATCTGGGAGTTCACTACCCGTCAGATGTGATTGCCAGCCTTTGTGTAGGCCTAGGAGTTTTGTTTATGGAGTTTCCTTTCTATGATAAACTGCGTTTTCAATGGCGCTTCAAAGGAAAGCAGAAGTAGGCATTAACCCTTCTTGAGGAGGAAGAAATGGAAGTCAACATAAAAGATCTTCATCCGAGTCAACTATACTTATCAGAAAAGAAATTACAAGATATCCAGAATCTTTATCAGTCAGCAGAAACTTTTAATATAAATACAATCAGTGTTCTTGCATTTGGAGACCGTTTGCTGATTACAGATGGGCATCACAGGGCTTATCAGGCTTTGTTGCTAGGCCAGGATACAATTTCTGCTGAGTTTGATAGAGATGGAGGTGATGAACTATATCATCTCTATGCGCAAGCTTGTGAGAAAAGAAAGATATACTCTGTTCTTGATTTAAAAAATCATATCTTACCTCAAGATGAATATGAAGCAAGATGGTATAACTGGTGTGATGGTTTTAATCAAGCAGCGGAGCTAGTATTAGTAGTAGAAAATGATGACAAAAATCATTCAGATAGATGATTCCTTACGTTTAGTTCCTTATTTTTTAGCGGATCATCGTGATGTAGCTTTGACTTGGTATCAGGATGTGGACTTGGTTGAACTTGTAGATGGAGTCAGAATCCCCTATAATGTAGAAAAATTGAATGATATGTATTCCTATTTAGAAAAACACGGGGATTTGTTTTGGATTGAGTTTAGAGAAAAGGGAGAGTGGCTTCCAATTGGGGATGTAACCTTATCTCAGGGAAATCTTCCTATTGTGATTGGCAATCCAACTTATCAACATCAAGGACTTGGACGCAAGGTTTTGAAGGCTTTGATTGATCTAGCTCGGCAAAAGGGGTGGGAACAATTGAAAGTTCAAGAAATCTACACTTTCAATCGGATTTCTAGAAGATGCTTTGAGTCTCTTGGATTTGTGGAAAGTGGTACTACTGAAAATGGAGTGAGTTTTGTACTGACTTTGAGCGAATGAATTCTTTCCATCGTGGTAGAAGATTCTGAAGATTGATTTCACCAAAAAAGTGTAACAGAAAGAAATATCAAAAATAAAAATTTCTCTTGCATTTTTTAAAAAATAGTGTATAATAGATGGGTATGTGTAAAGCATACTTGTGGGAGGTAGAAATCTCTAAATTACCGCCAAAACCACAAAGGAGGATTTAAAAATGGCTAAAAAAGTCGAAAAACTTGTAAAATTGCAAATCCCTGCTGGTAAAGCTACACCAGCTCCACCGGTTGGACCTGCTCTTGGTCAAGCTGGTATCAACATCATGGGATTCACAAAAGAGTTCAACGCTCGTACTGCTGACCAAGCTGGTATGATCATTCCAGTTGTTATCTCAGTATACGAAGACAAATCATTTACTTTCGTTACAAAAACACCACCAGCTGCTGTTCTTTTGAAAAAAGCTGCAGGTGTTGAAAAAGGATCAGGTACACCTAACAAAACTAAAGTTGCTACAGTTACTCGTGCACAAGTACAAGAAATTGCAGAAACTAAGATGCCAGATTTGAACGCTGCAAACATTGAGTCTGCAATGCGTATGATCGAAGGTACTGCTCGTTCTATGGGATTCACTGTTGTTGACTAATCAATAACATCCCTATATAACCCGCAAGACTTCATCATTTCGAGAAGTGACGTGGGAGATGAAAATCGATTGAACCACTTACAAGGAGAATAGAAAATGGCTAAAAAAAGCAAACAACTTCGTGCTGCTCTTGAGAAGATCGACAGCACAAAAGCATACAGCGTAGAAGAAGCTGTAGCTCTTGCAAAAGAAACTAACTTCGCAAAATTTGACGCAACTGTAGAAGTTGCTTACAACTTGAACATCGACGTTAAAAAAGCTGACCAACAAATCCGTGGAGCAATGGTATTGCCAAACGGTACTGGTAAAACAGCTCGCGTTCTTGTATTTGCACGTGGTGCAAAAGCTGAAGAAGCTAAAGCTGCTGGTGCAGACTTCGTTGGTGAAGACGACCTTGTTGCTAAAATCAACGACGGTTGGTTGGACTTCGACGTAGTTATCGCTACACCTGATATGATGGCTCTTGTTGGACGTCTTGGACGTGTCCTTGGACCACGTAACTTGATGCCAAACCCTAAAACTGGTACTGTAACAATGGATGTTGCTAAAGCAGTTGAAGAGTCTAAAGGTGGTAAAATTACTTACCGTGCAGACCGTGCAGGTATCGTACAAGCCATCATCGGTAAAGTTTCATTTGAAGCTGACAAGTTGGTTGAAAACTTCAAAGCATTCAACGAAACAATCCAAAAAGCTAAACCAGCTACTGCTAAAGGAACTTACGTAACAAGCTTGACAATCACAACTACTCAAGGTGTTGGTATCAAGGTTGACGTTAACTCACTTTAATTAGTAATAATTTAACATAAAAGGTTGAAGACAAGTTTGTCTCAACCTTTTTTCTATTAAAAAAATAAAAATACGTATAAACTTTCTAATCTATTTGATATTGTAAAGTATCTAGATAGAAAATTCAGAAAATTTGCTCTTTTCTCTTGAAAATTTTTGAAAAAATGGTATCATAGTAACAAGCTATTTTTAAGAGAAGAGAAAGGGGAACGATGGAGAAAATCATTTTAGACTCACCTAAGTCGGGATCGGATCTTGTTTTGGAAACACTTCGTGACTTAGGAATCGATACGATTTTTGGTTATCCTGGTGGAGCGGTACTTCCTTTATATGATGCTATTTATAATTTTAAGGGAATCCGCCATATTCTAGGTCGCCATGAGCAGGGCTGTCTTCACGAAGCTGAAGGTTATGCTAAGTCAACAGGAAAACTGGGTGTAGCAGTCGTCACAAGCGGACCAGGAGCTACAAATGCCATTACAGGGATCGCAGATGCTATGAGCGATAGTGTTCCCCTTTTAGTCTTTACTGGCCAAGTAGCACGTGCTGGAATTGGGAAAGATGCTTTTCAAGAAGCTGATATCGTTGGTATCACCATGCCAATCACTAAGTATAATTATCAGGTTCGAGAAACAGCGGATATTCCACGGATTATTACGGAAGCTGTGCATATTGCGACTACAGGTCGTCCAGGGCCAGTCGTCATTGACCTTCCAAAAGATGTTTCTGCGCTTGAGACAGACTTTATTTACTCTCCAGAGATAGATTTACCAAGTTATCAGCCAACACTTGAGCCAAATGACATGCAGATCAAGAAAATCTTGAAACAGTTGTCTAAGGCTAAAAAGCCAGTTTTGCTAGCTGGTGGTGGGATTAGTTATGCTGAGGCTGCAGCAGAGTTAAATGAATTCGCAGAGCGTTATCAAATTCCTGTTGTGACAAGTCTTTTGGGACAGGGAACAATCGCAACTAGCCATCCACTATTTTTGGGAATGGGTGGAATGCACGGTTCCTTTGCAGCTAATATTGCCATGACTGAGGCTGACTTTATGATTTCTATTGGTTGTCGTTTTGATGACCGTTTGACAGGAAATCCTAAAACCTTTGCTAAGAATGCAAAAGTAGCGCATATAGATATCGATCCTGCAGAGATTGGTAAGATTATCGCAGTTGATATTCCGGTTGTTGGTGATGCGAAAAAGGCTTTGCAGCAGTTGCTAGCTGAGCCAATTGTTCGAAACAATACTGAAAAATGGATTGAAAAAGTTACCAAAGATAAGAATCGTGTTCGTTCATATGATAAGAAAGAACGTGTTGTACAACCCCAAGCAGTTATTGAACGTATCGGTGAGTTGACCAATGGTGACGCCATTGTCGTAACAGACGTTGGGCAACACCAAATGTGGACGGCTCAATACTATCCTTACCAAAACGAGCGTCAATTGGTTACGTCAGGTGGTTTAGGAACTATGGGATTCGGAGTCCCTGCAGCTATTGGTGCTAAGATTGCCAATCCAGATAAAGAAGTTGTTCTCTTTGTCGGAGATGGTGGTTTCCAGATGACCAATCAAGAATTAGCAATCTTAAATATTTACAAGATTCCAATCAAGGTCATCATGCTTAACAACCACTCACTTGGAATGGTCCGCCAGTGGCAAGAAGCCTTCTATGATGGTCGAACTTCAGAGTCGGTATTTGAAAGCTTGCCAGACTTTCAATTGATGGCTCAAGCCTACGGGATTAAAAATTATAAGTTCGATAATCCTGAAACTCTTGAGAAGGATTTGGAAGTCATCATGGAAGATGTACCAATGTTCATCGAAGTAGATATTTCTCGGAAAGAACATGTTTTACCGATGGTACCAGCTGGTAAGAGTAATCATGAGATGTTGGGGGTGAAGTTTAATGCGTAGAATGTTAACAGCCAAACTTCAAAACCGTTCAGGTGTTCTCAATCGCTTCACAGGAGTCTTATCGAGACGTCAAGTCAATATCGAAAGCATTTCTGTTGGCGCAACGGAAAATCCTAATGTATCACGAATTACCATTATCATTGATGTTGCCTCACATGATGAAGTGGAGCAAATTATCAAACAACTTAATCGTCAGATTGATGTGATTCGCATTCGTGATATCACGGATCAACCCCACTTAGAACGAGAAGTGATTCTTATAAAGGTTTCAGCTCCTGCTGAAAAACGTGCAGAAATTTTGGCTATTATCCAACCTTTCCGTGCAACAGTAGTCGATGTAGCTCCAAGTTCCATTACCATTCAGATGACTGGGAATGCAGAAAAGAGTGAAGCCTTAATTCGAGTGATTCGACCATATGGTATTAAGAATATCGCTCGTACGGGTGCAACTGGATTTACCCGCGACTAAAAATCCAACTTAAATTTGTTAAACTAGCCTAAAAGGCAATAAATAATAGAAAAGAGAGAAAAACTATGGCAGTTCAAATGGAATACGAAAAAGATGTAAAAGTAGCAGCACTTGACGGTAAAAAAATCGCCGTTATCGGTTATGGTTCACAAGGTCATGCTCACGCTCAAAACTTGCGTGATTCAGGTCGCGATGTGATCATCGGTGTACGTCCAGGTAAATCTTTTGATAAAGCAAAAGAAGATGGTTTTGACACTTACACAGTAGCAGAAGCAACTAAGTTGGCTGATGTTATCATGATCTTGGCTCCAGACGAAATCCAACAAGAATTGTACGAAGCAGAAATTGCACCAAACTTGGAAGCTGGAAATGCAGTTGGTTTTGCACATGGTTTCAACATCCACTTCGAATTCATCAAAGTTCCTGCAGATGTTGATGTCTTCATGTGTGCTCCTAAAGGACCAGGACACTTGGTACGTCGTACTTACGAAGAAGGATTTGGTGTTCCAGCGCTTTACGCTGTCTACCAAGATGCAACAGGAAATGCTAAAGACATCGCTATGGACTGGTGTAAAGGTGTTGGTGCAGCTCGTGTAGGTCTTCTTGAAACAACTTACAAAGAAGAAACTGAAGAAGATTTGTTTGGTGAACAAGCAGTACTTTGTGGTGGTTTGACTGCCCTTATTGAAGCTGGTTTTGAAGTCTTGACAGAAGCTGGTTATGCTCCAGAATTGGCTTACTTTGAAGTTCTTCACGAAATGAAATTGATCGTTGACTTGATCTATGAAGGTGGATTCAAGAAAATGCGTCAATCAATTTCAAACACTGCTGAATATGGTGACTATGTTTCAGGTCCACGTGTAATCACTGAACAAGTCAAAGAAAATATGAAAGCAGTTCTTGCGGACATCCAAAATGGTAAATTTGCCAACGACTTTGTAAATGACTACAAAGCTGGACGTCCAAAATTGACTGCCTACCGTGAACAAGCAGCTAACCTTGAAATTGAAAAAGTTGGTGCAGAATTGCGTAAAGCAATGCCATTTGTCGGTAAAAACGACGATGATGCATTCAAGATCTACAACTAATTTTTAAGAATATAAACAGAAGGCGAGTTGGGGGGAACCTAACTCGCTTTTTATCTTGAAAACTCATCTAGGAGGAGATTATGCTAAGTGCAAAAGATGTGGTGAAAGCCCACAAGGTTTTGAGTGGTGTAGTAGCCAATACGCCACTTGACTACGATCATTATTTATCCGAAAAATACGGAGCGAAAATTTATCTTAAAAAGGAAAATGCTCAACGTGTCCGTTCTTTTAAAATTCGTGGGGCTTATTACGCAATTTCCCAATTGACAAAAGAGGAACGTGAACGTGGTGTAGTGTGTGCTTCAGCGGGAAATCACGCTCAAGGAGTTGCCTACACATGTAATGAGATGAAGATTCCTGCAACAATCTTTATGCCAATTACGACACCTCAACAGAAAATTGGTCAGGTTCGTTTCTTTGGAGGAGATTTTGTTACGATCAAATTAGTAGGGGATACTTTTGATGCTTCAGCCAAGGCTGCTCAAGACTTTACCGTAGCTGAAAATCGTACTTTTATTGCCCCCTTTGATGATCCCTATGTTCAAGCTGGTCAGGGTACGGTAGCCTATGAAATTTTAGAAGAAGCTCGTAAAGAATCTATTGAATTTGATACTGTCTTGGTACCTGTTGGAGGCGGAGGTCTCATTTCAGGTGTTTCTACTTATATTAAAGAAACAAATCCTCAGATTGAGGTCATTGGAGTAGAGGCTGAAGGTGCTCGTTCTATGAAGGCTGCCTTTGAAGCTGGGGGACCGGTTAAACTTAAAGAAATTGACAAGTTTGCGGATGGAATTGCTGTGCAAAAGGTAGGACAGTTGACCTATGAAGCAACACGCAAACATGTAGAAACTCTTATCGGAGTAGATGAAGGCTTGATTTCTGAGACCTTAATTGATCTCTACTCTAAACAAGGTATCGTAGCAGAACCTGCGGGTGCTGCTAGTGTTGCAGCTCTAGAAGTATTATCCGATTATATTAAGGGCAAGACTATTTGTTGTATCATTTCTGGAGGGAATAATGACATTAACCGTATGCCAGAGATGGAAGAACGTGCCTTGATTTATGATGGTATCAAGCATTACTTTGTAGTGAATTTCCCACAACGTCCGGGAGCACTTCGAGAGTTTGTAAATGATATCTTAGGACCTCATGATGATATTACTCGTTTTGAATATATCAAACGAGCTAGCAAGGGAACTGGTCCAGTACTAATAGGGATTGCACTTGCTGATAAACATGATTATGCGGGATTGATTCACCGGATGGAAAAATTCGACCCGTCTTATATTAACTTGAATGGGAATGAGACCCTATATAATATGCTTGTTTAATATGCTATGAAATTTTTATCATATTATTTGCCTAACCTATTTACGAGTGCTATAATGTAAGTGAAGAAAGGGGGAGATTCCCATGGTTTTAAAAGTTATACTTGTTCTAATTATTCTAATGCTTATTGTAGGAGCTATATTAATGAGCTCAATCTATGTTGTTCGACAACAATCAGTAGCTATCATTGAACGATTTGGTAAGTATCAAAAATTGAGCAATAGTGGTATTCACCTAAGAGCACCATTTGGAATTGATAAAATTGCAGCTCGTGTACAACTGCGTCTCTTGCAAAGTGAAATCGTTGTGGAAACCAAGACTCAAGATAACGTATTTGTGACGATGAATGTTGCGACACAGTACCGAGTAAATGAACAAAATGTTACAGATGCTTACTATAAACTAATGAGACCTGAGGCTCAAATCAAATCTTATATTGAAGACGCATTGCGCTCATCAGTTCCTAAGTTAACTTTGGATGAATTGTTTGAGAAAAAGGATGAAATTGCATTAGAAGTTCAAAAACAAGTAGCGGAAGAAATGTCAACGTATGGGTACATTATCGTCAAAACGCTCATTACCAAAGTAGAGCCGGATGCGGAAGTCAAGCAATCAATGAATGAAATCAATGCTGCTCAACGTAAGAGAGTAGCAGCACAAGAATTGGCCGAAGCAGATAAAATTAAGATCGTAACAGCGGCCGAAGCAGAGGCAGAAAAGGATCGCCTACATGGTGTGGGGATCGCAGAGCAACGAAAAGCAATTGTTGATGGACTTGCTGATTCTATTAAAGAGTTAAAAGGAGCCAATGTTGAATTAACTGAAGAGCAAATCATGTCAATCTTGTTAACTAACCAGTATTTAGATACATTGAATAATTTTGCAGAAAAACAAGGTAATAATACAATTTTCTTACCAGCAAATCCTAACGGAGTTGAAGATATACGAACCCATATATTATCGGCTTTAAAAGCCAAGTAAACTAAATCTTAACGTCTTATTTGATTGGATATATGTTTTTTTATTGACAAATGCCATAAAAACGTATACAATTAAATATCGTAAAGAATAAAATAGGAGAAAAACATGGCTAAGACTAACTTTGAAAAAGTAGAATCAGTTGTTAGCTGGGTTCGTGATAAGAAGATCACTGGTTATCGTATTTCTAAAGAAACGAATGCACGTGAAATGTCTATCATTGCTCTAGCTCAAGGACGTGCAAAAGTTAAAAATATTTCCTTTGAAACAGCCCTTGGATTAATTGATTTCTATGAAAAAAATCATGAAAAATTTGAAGATTAATCTTTGGATACAAGCAGACTCTAATTAGGGTCTGCTTTTATTTATGGAACGGCGAAATAGCCATGCTATGACCTACTCAACAAATCTATTTGTTAGAATGAGCTAGGTTGACAGGGAGCTGAGTGATCTCATACTCTTCGAAAATCAAATTCAAACCACGTCAGCTTCGCCTTGCCGTACTCAAGTACAGCCTGCGGCTCGCTTCCTAGTTTGCTCTTTGATTTTCATTGAGTATCACTCATGAAAATCAAATAAAAGATTAGGAATATAGCTACAAGCAATACTTGCTCAGGAAACAGAAGAAGGGATAAAGCTGATTTTTAAAGTATATAAAAAGAGGTCGGGATAAAAAACTCCGACCTTGATTTTTATGTTTATGAGCTTTTGACTCAATGTTGATTGGGGATTGAATAGGAAAACAACTCTTGGTTTAAGAGGTTTATCCAACCGCTTTTGTCTTATCCTAAATAGCGTTGTAAAAATTCTCTTGTACGTTCCTCTTTAGGATTTGTAAATAAATCTTCAGGTTTACCTTCTTCTGCAATCACACCTTTGTCCATAAAGATGACACGGTGTGATACGTCACGAGCAAATTCCATTTCGTGGGTTACAACGATCATTGTCAAGCCTTCTTGAGCTAGTTCTTGCATGATTTTAAGAACTTCACCGACCATTTCAGGGTCAAGGGCTGAAGTAGGCTCGTCAAAGAGAATGGCATCAGGATTCATGGAAAGTGCACGAGCAATGGCTACACGTTGCTTTTGACCACCAGAAAGTTGTTTTGGTTTAGCTTGCCAGTAGCGCTCTCCCATTCCAACCTTTTCAAGGTTTTCTTTAGCAATTTTCTCTGCTTCTGATCGTTCACGTTTGAGAACGGTTGTCTGTGCAACAATTGTATTTTCAAGAACGTTGAGATTTTCAAAGAGGTTAAAGGATTGGAAAACCATGCCTAGTTTTTCACGATAGTGAGTGAGGTTATACCCTTTTTCAAGTACGTTTTCACCGTGATAAAGGATTTCACCTTCAGTTGGTGTTTCGAGAAGGTTGATAGAACGTAGGAAGGTTGATTTACCACTACCGGAACTACCGATGATAGAAATCACTTCTCCTTTATGAATAGTTAAAGAGATGTCTTTTAGGACCTCGTTTTGCCCGTAGGATTTTTTGAGGTGTTTGATTTCAAGGATTGGTTGACTCATTATTTCAAATCCTCCGTTTGCATTTGGTTAGCACCTGTTGTATAAGTATCCATATCCATACGTTTTTCGATGAAGCGTAGGATACGCGTTACTGTGAAGGTGAGGACAAAGTAGATAACTGCGATGATGGTAAAGGTTTGGAAGTACTGGTAGGTTTGTGTTGCCACCGTGTTTCCCGAGAAGTAAAGTTCTACAACAGAGATAACGTTCAATACAGAAGTATCCTTGATGTTGATGACGAACTCATTACCAGTCGCTGGTAGAATATTTCGAACAACTTGAGGCAAAACAATCTTACGCATGGTCTGGTTATGAGTCATACCAAGTGCAGTTGCTGCTTCAAATTGTCCCTTATCAACAGCTAGGATACCACCACGAACAATTTCAGTCATGTAAGCACCAGTGTTGATTGAAACGATAAAGATAGCAGCTAGCGTACGGTCTAGGTTGATTCCGAAAGCTTGAGCAGTTCCATAGTAGATAACCATAGATTGTACAATCATAGGTGTTCCACGGAAAATTTCGATATAGATATTGAGAATCCAACCGATTAGTTTTTGGATACCAAAGATAAATTGGTTTTCAGATAGAGGTGCAGTACGGAAAACACCGATAGCAAGACCGATAGTGAGACCAACGATGGTACCGATAATTGAAATGAGAAGGGTAATACCAGCACCACGCAAGAGTTGTTGCCAGTTTTCAGTCAGAATTTTAGCGACTTGACCAAAGAAATTACTGTTGCTTTCTTCTGTCGTTGTAGATTCTGCTGGCTGCTCTTTGATCATACGATCCATGAGCGCAACTTGTTCATCTTTAGAAATGGTTTCAATACTGGCATTGATTTGGCTGATACGGTCATCATCTTTACGAAGTCCAATAGCGATAGATGTATCTTCTTCACCAGTTTTAAAACCAGGTTCAGGCTGAATCATTTTGAACTTAGCGTTTGCTGATTCGGCGGTGAGAGCTTCTGGTCGTTCAGAAACATAGGCATCAATGACACCAGCTTCAAGAGCTTGACGCATTTGGGCGAAATCTCCCATGGCAGTTTCCTTCTGAGCGCCTGAGATTTGTGAAATCAAATCATAAAGGTAAACACCTTGTTGAGAAGTGATTTTTGCTCCGCTAAAGTCCTCTAGTGATTTGGCGTTTGCATAGGCAGAATCCTTTTTGACCAAAAGTACTGGTTCGCTAGTATAGTAGCTGCTTGAAAATGCAATTTCTTGTTTGCGTTCAGCAGTTGGGCTCATACCTGCAATGATCATATCAATCTTACCAGAAGTAAGGGCTGGAACAAGTCCTTCCCACTTGGTTTTAACAACCAAGGGCTCTTTGCCTAGGTCCTTAGCAATCTTTTTAGCTATTTGGACGTCGTAACCATTAGCATATTGGTTGGTTCCATCGATTTTGACAGCGCCGTTACTGTCGTCATCTTGAGTCCAGTTAAAGGGTGCGTAGGCTGCCTCCATACCGATGCGTAAATATTCATCGGCTTGGACCTGGCTAACTAGTCCTAAAGTAAGGGCCAGGCTAGCAAGGATAGTTAAGCATAATTTTTTCATGTTTTCTCCTATTTCTAGTCTAAAATTGCTTCTCTCTATTGTATCGAAAATTAGCAAGTTTTTCAATCCTAGTAAACCCTTACTTGGAAAAAAATGATATAATGATAAAAAGGTCAAAAGAGGCTATATTATGAAAAAAAGATGGTTAATAGTACTTATATTTACTTGTCTGATAATTGTTCCAAAATTGGTTTTTGCCGTGGATTTCAGCATTCCATCCTATAAAGGAGAACTGTATATTCATGCAGACAATACAGCGGAATTTAGGCAGAAGATAGTTTACCAGTTCGAGGATGATTTTAATGGCCAAATCGTGGGTCTTGGTCGTGCAGGCAAGATGCCTAGCGGATTTGAAATTGATCCTCATCCAAAGGTTGAGGCCTTTAAAAATGGTCATAAAATCGAAAATCTTACTAGCGAAGTGACAGAAGAAACGAATGGTTATACTGTTAAAGTTTATAATCCAGGTCAGGAAGGGGATAGGGTTGAAGTGGAACTTACCTGGCATTTGAAAAACCTTCTTTTCTTGTATAATGATATCGCTGAATTAAATTGGCAACCCTTAACAGATAGTTCAGAATCTATTGAAAAATTTGAGTTTCATGTGATGGGAGATAATGGGGCCGAAAAACTCTTTTTCCACACAGGGCAACTCTATAGAGAGGGAAGGATTGAACAGAGTGGTCATGACTATACGATTCGTTTCGACAATCTTCCGTCTAAGCGCGGAGTTGAGTTGCATGCCTA
Organism: Streptococcus infantis; assembly: GCF_047465035.1. Classification (GTDB taxonomy): domain Bacteria; phylum Bacillota; class Bacilli; order Lactobacillales; family Streptococcaceae; genus Streptococcus; species Streptococcus infantis_T. Next base: position 32,716 of record NZ_JASHAQ010000003.1, on the reverse strand, counting down.
CTGGCCTCGAACTGATTTTGCTAGCGCTACAGATCAGGGCTTAAAAGGGAATCGTTTAGAAGAGTTTAATAAGATAGAAGACTCGATTGTTAGAGAAAAAGATCAGAGTAAACAACTCGTTACTTGGGTGTTTCCTTCAATACTTTCCATCTCCTTGTTATTGAGTATCTGCTTCTATTTTATCTATAGAAGAAAAACCACTCCTTCCGTCAAATATGCCAAGAATCATCGTCTCTATGAACCGCCGATGGAATTAGAGCCTATGGTTTTATCTGAAGCCGTTTACTCGACCTCCTTGGAGGAAGTGAGTCCTCTAACCAAAGGAGCAGGAAAATTCACCTTTGACCAACTTATTCAGGCTACCTTACTAGATGTAATCGACCGTGGTAATGTCTCTATTATTTCAGAAGGAGATGCAGTTACTTTAAGGTTGGTAAAAGAAGATGGCTTGGCAAGCTTTGAGAGGACCTGTCTAAATCTGGCCTTTTCAGGTAAAAAAGACGTTGCTGTTTCCGATTTGTTTGCAGATTATAAGGTCTCTGAGAGCCTTTACCGTGGAGCGAAAGCTACTGATGAAAAACGGATTCAAACAAAAGGCTGTAAGCTCAAATATTCTTTTGAAAGAGCATTGAAAGAGATGCAAGAAGGGGTGAAGGACCGAGTCTCTTTCTTGGGGCTACCAGCTTATTATCGTCCCTTGACTAGCGTGGAAAAGGTCTTACAAGTGAGCATGGGTGTTTCTACTATTTTCCCACTAATCATCGGATTTGGTTTGTTCTTGTACAGCTTGGACGTTCATGGCTATCTTTATTTCCCCTTGCCAATACTTGGCTTAATAGGTTTAGTTTTGGCTGCTTTCTACTATTGGAAGATTCGACTAGATAATCGTGATGGTGTCCTAAATGAAGCAGGAGCAGAAGTCTACTATCTCTGGACCAGTTTTGAAAATATGTTACGTGAGATTGCACAACTTGATCAGGTTGAATTGGAAAGTATTGTTGTCTGGAATCGCCTATTGGTATATGCAACCTTATTTGGCTATGCTGATAAGGTTAGCCGTTTGATGAAGGTGCATCAGATTCAAGTGGAAAATCCAGATATCAATCTCTATGTAGCTTATGGCTGGCACAGTATGTTTTATCATTCAACAGCGCAAATGAGCCATTATGCCAGTGTCGCAAATACGGCAAGTACTTACTCAGTATCTTCTAGTAGTGGAAGTTCTGGTGGTGGATTCTCTGGAGGCGGTGGTGGCGGTAGCATCGGTGCCTTTTAAAGAAAACTAAACACAGTTTATAAAAGTATGATATAATGGAGGATAGAAAAAGGAGTTATCTATGTATCTTATTGAAATTTTAAAATCTATCTTTTTTGGTATTGTTGAAGGAATTACGGAATGGTTGCCGATTTCAAGTACAGGTCACTTGATTTTAGCAGAAGAATTTATCCAATATAAAGACCAGAGTGAAGCCTTCATGTCTATGTTTAACGTAGTGATTCAACTGGGTGCTATCCTAGCCGTTATGGTTATCTACTTTAACAAACTTAATCCTTTCAAACCAGGTAAGGATAAAGTGGAAATCCGTAGAACTTGGCAGTTATGGTCCAAAGTTTTTGTAGCGACTCTTCCTCTTCTTTTAGTCTTTAAGTTTGATGATTGGTTTGATACTCACTTCCATAATATGGTTTCAGTAGCCATTATGTTGATTGTTTATGGGGTTGCCTTTATTTATCTTGAAAAACGCAACAAAGCGCAAGCAATTGAGCCAACAGTCACAGAGCTAGACAAGTTGCCTTATAAAACGGCCCTCTATATCGGACTTTTCCAAGTCTTGGCTCTTTTACCAGGGACTAGCCGTTCGGGAGCAACTATCGTCGGTGGTTTGTTAAATGGAACCAGTCGTTCGGTGGTAACTGAGTTTACCTTCTACCTAGGAATTCCAGTTATGTTTGGAGCCAGTGCTTTGAAGATTTTTAAATTCATCAAAGCAGGAGAAGTCTTGAGCTTTGGTCAATTTTTCTTACTTTTAGTTGCCATGGTAGTCGCTTTTGCAGTCAGCATGATCGCTATTCGTTTCTTGACCAGCTATGTGAAAAAACACGACTTTACGATGTTTGGTAAATACCGTATTGTCCTTGGTAGTATCTTGATACTTTATAGCTTTGTACGATTATTTGTATAAGAAAAAAACCTTGAGGGAAGCTTCCTTCAAGGTTTTAAAATCCAGTCACAGTGATACCCAATAAGCGAACGTCTTTATCTTTATCTGTCAGAGATTCGTAAAGTTGGATAGCCATTTGTGAAATAGTTTCAGCATCTTGGATCTTTTGAGATAAGCTTTTCCGCTTAGTCATTGTAGAGAAGTCAGCATAGCGGATTTTTAAAATAATAATCTTTCCAGATTTTTCATGTTTTTGAAGACTTAGGGCAACTCTTTCCGAAAGGAGAGTTAGCTCTTTTTTGATATCCTCTTCTAGATTGAGAATCTTACTATAAGTTTTTTCTTTTCCGATAGACTTACGAATGCGATTGGATTTGACGGGAGAATTATCAATGCCACGAGCCTTGCGATACAGGTCAAAACCGAGTCGACCAAAACGATCAATGAGACTAATTTCAGAAATATTTAAAAGATCAGCACCTGTAAATACCCCCATTTGATGCAATTTCTCAACTGTTTTCTTACCTACACCATGGAATTTAGCGATATCCATTTGTTTGAGAAAATCTTCAGCTTCATCAGGGAGAATAATTGTCAGACCTCGAGGTTTTTGGTAATCGCTGGCTATTTTAGCTAAGAATTTATTATAAGACACACCAGCAGAAGCGGTCAGATGAAGTTCTTGCCAAATATCTTGTTGAATTAGTCGAGCGATTTTAACAGCTGACTTGATACCGAGTTTGTTTTCAGTCACGTCTAGATAAGCTTCATCAATACTCATAGGCTCGATATTATCCGTATAACGTTTGAAAATAGCTCGAATCTGTTGACCGACAGCAGTATATTTTTCGTAGTTTCCAGAAATGAAAACAGCTTGAGGGCAACGTTCATAGGCTTCTTTAGAACTCATAGCTGAGTGGATGCCAAAGACTCGCGCTTCATAACTACAGGTAGAAACAACTCCTCGACCACCAGTTTTTCTAGGGTCACTGCCAATCACAACTGGCTTCCCTTTAAGTTTGGGATTGTCGCGAATTTCAACAGCAGCAAAAAAGGCATCCATGTCAATATGGATGATTTTACGAGATAAATCATTCATTAGTGGAAAAATCAACATGGAGAAACCTCTCAGTGCTAGTTTGTTTAATTTTATTATACTCTTTTTCTGAAAAAATGAAAATCAAAATAACCTCTTTCAAAAATATAATACAGTTTGTAGCAAATTTTGAACTGTATTAGAAAAGAAAGTGTTAAAAAAGTGAGTTTTTAGTTGTTGAAATCGTTTACTGTGTGTTATACTGAATACATGAATGTAACAGATGACTGTTACTAGAAAGAAAAAAGAGGAATTAACATGGTTGTTAAGACAGTTGTTGAAGCACAGGACATTTTTGACAAAGCCTGGGAAGGCTTTAAAGGTGTTGACTGGAAAGAAAAAGCAAGTGTATCACGCTTTGTACAAGCTAACTACACACCTTATGATGGAGATGAAAGCTTCCTTGCAGGACCAACAGAACGTTCACTCCACATCAAAAAAATCGTAGAAGAAACTAAAGCACACTACGAAGAAACTCGTTTCCCAATGGACACTCGTCCAACTTCTATTGCTGATATTCCTGCTGGATTTATCGACAAAGAAAACGAATTGATTTATGGTATCCAAAATGATGAACTCTTCAAATTGAACTTCATGCCAAAAGGTGGTATCCGTATGGCTGAAACTACTTTGAAAGAAAATGGATACGAGCCAGATCCAGCTGTTCACGAAATTTTCACTAAATACGTAACAACTGTTAACGATGGTATCTTCCGTGCTTACACTTCAAACATTCGTCGTGCTCGTCACGCTCACACTGTAACTGGTCTTCCAGATGCATACTCACGTGGACGTATCATCGGTGTTTATGCACGTCTTGCTCTTTACGGTGCAGACTACTTGATGCAAGAAAAAGTTAACGACTGGAACTCAATCGAAGAAATCGATGAAGAAACAATCCGTCTTCGTGAAGAAATCAACCTTCAATATCAAGCATTGCAACAAGTTGTACGCTTGGGTGATCTTTACGGAGTTGATGTTCGTAAACCAGCGATGAACGTTAAAGAAGCTATTCAATGGGTTAACATCGCTTTCATGTCTGTCTGCCGTGTTATCAACGGTGCTGCTACATCTCTAGGACGTGTGCCAATCGTATTGGATATCTTTGCAGAACGTGACCTTGCTCGTGGTACATTTACTGAATCAGAAATCCAAGAATTTGTTGATGATTTCGTTATGAAACTTCGTACAGTTAAATTTGCTCGTACAAAAGCTTATGACCAATTGTACTCAGGTGACCCAACCTTCATCACAACTTCTATGGCAGGTATGGGTAACGACGGTCGTCACCGTGTTACTAAGATGGACTACCGTTTCTTGAACACTCTTGACAACATCGGTAACTCTCCAGAACCAAACTTGACAGTTCTTTGGACTGACAAATTGCCATACAACTTCCGTCGCTACTGTATGCACATGAGCCACAAACACTCTTCAATCCAATATGAAGGTGTTACAACAATGGCTAAAGATGGATATGGTGAAATGAGCTGTATCTCATGTTGTGTATCTCCACTTGACCCAGAAAACGAAGAACAACGTCACAACATCCAGTACTTCGGTGCTCGCGTTAACGTTCTTAAAGCTCTTCTTACTGGTTTGAACGGTGGTTACGATGATGTTCATAAAGACTACAAAGTATTTGATATCGAACCAATCCGTGATGAAGTTCTTGAATTCGAATCAGTTAAAGCTAACTTTGAAAAATCTCTTGACTGGTTGACTGACACTTACGTAGATGCTTTGAACATCATCCACTACATGACTGATAAGTACAACTACGAAGCTGTTCAAATGGCCTTCTTGCCAACTAAACAACGTGCAAACATGGGATTCGGTATCTGTGGATTCGCTAACACTGTTGATACATTGTCAGCTATCAAGTACGCTACAGTTAAACCAATCCGTGATGAAAATGGCTACATCTACGATTACGAAACAATCGGTGAATACCCACGTTGGGGTGAAGATGACCCACGTTCAAACGAATTGGCAGAATGGTTGATCGAAGCTTACACAACTCGTCTACGTAGCCACAAACTTTACAAGAATGCAGAAGCTACTGTATCACTTTTGACAATCACATCTAACGTTGCTTACTCTAAACAAACTGGTAACTCACCAGTTCACAAAGGTGTATACCTCAACGAAGATGGTTCAGTGAACTTGTCTAAATTGGAATTCTTCTCACCAGGTGCTAACCCATCTAACAAAGCTAAAGGTGGATGGTTGCAAAACTTGAACTCACTTGCTAGCCTTGACTTTGGTTACGCAGCTGATGGTATCTCATTGACAACTCAAGTATCACCACGTGCCCTTGGTAAAACTCGTGACGAACAAGTTGATAACTTGGTAACAATCCTTGATGGTTACTTCGAAAACGGTGGACAACACGTTAACTTGAACGTTATGGACTTGAACGATGTTTACGAAAAGATCATGTCAGGTGAAGACGTAATCGTACGTATCTCTGGATACTGTGTAAACACTAAATACCTCACTCCAGAACAAAAAACTGAATTGACACAACGTGTCTTCCACGAAGTTCTTTCAATGGATGACGCATTGAGCTAAGATTCATAAATAATAAATCAAAAACCAGTCACTTTGACTGGTTTTTTTGCTATAAAAAAATATTTTAAAAAAGTTAGTCAAATTTGGTCAAATATATTGACTAATACTGACCAAAGTGATATACTAAGAACATAAGGATAAGGAAATCCTTAGAAAACCTTGATTTTAAGGTGATTGTGTAATTTATCTTAAGGTCAAAGTATGGGTAAAACCTAGAAAAGAGGTACAACCTATGGTTAACATTAGTATTTTTAGAAGTCCAATCGAAAAACCTGTATTGGATAAAGAAAAACCTGAAATTATACGTAGAGTAGCAAATAGCTAGTCTAAATTTTTTGAAACAAAGGTCAGAGAAAGTCAAATTATTTTGACAAGTAAATTTGAAAACAAACGAGGTATGAAATATGAATAACAACTTTAATAACTTTAACAATATGGATGATTTATTTAACCAATTGATGGGCGGTATGCGTGGATATAGTTCTGAAAATCGTCGTTACTTGATTAACGGTCGTGAGGTAACTCCGGAAGAGTTCGCGATTTACCGTCAAACTGGTCAACTTCCAAGTGAAGGAAGTGATCAAGCACAGTATGTTCAAGGTAAAGCCATGAAACAAGATGGTATTCTTGCAAAACTTGGACGTAACTTAACAGCTGAAGCCCGTGAAGGTAAGTTAGATCCAGTTATTGGACGTAATAAGGAAATTCAAGAAACATCTGAAATTCTTTCTCGTCGTACTAAGAACAATCCAGTTCTTGTCGGTGATGCTGGTGTTGGTAAAACTGCAGTAGTAGAAGGTTTGGCACAAGCCATTGTAAATGGTGATGTCCCAGCTGCTATCAAGAACAAGGAAATCATCTCAATTGATATTTCTGGACTTGAAGCAGGTACGCAATATCGTGGTAGCTTTGAAGAAAATATTCAAAACTTGGTAAAAGAAGTTAAAGAAGCTGGAAATATTATCCTTTTCTTCGACGAAATTCATCAAATCCTTGGTGCAGGTAGCACAGGGGATGGTCAAGGATCTAAGGGGCTTGCTGATATCTTGAAACCTGCTCTTTCACGTGGGGAATTAACAGTGATCGGTGCAACAACTCAAGATGAATACCGTAATACCATCTTGAAAAATGCTGCCCTTGCTCGTCGTTTCAACGAAGTGAAAGTAAATGCTCCATCTGCTGAAGATACTTTCAAGATTCTCCAAGGGATCCGTGATCTTTATCAACAACACCACAATGTTATCTTGCCAGATGAAGTATTGAAAGCTGCTGTTGATTATTCTGTTCAATATATTCCACAACGTAGCTTGCCTGATAAGGCTATCGACCTTGTCGATGTGACAGCTGCTCACTTGGCTGCACAACATCCAGTAACAGATGTGCATGCAGTGGAACATGAAATTGAAGAAGAAAAAGCTAAACAAGAAGCTGCAGCTGCTAAAGAAGATTACGAAGCAGCATTAAATGCAAAAGTTCGTATCGAAGAACTTGAAAAGCAAATTGCCAACCATACAGAAGATCACAAGGTTACAGCGACTGTTAATGACGTAGCTGAGTCTGTAGAACGTATGACAGGAATTCCAGTATCACAAATGGGTGCAACTGATATTGAACGTTTGAAAGATATGGGTCACCGTTTGCAAACTAAGGTTATTGGTCAAGATAAGGCTGTTGAAGCAGTAGCACGTGCCATCCGTCGGAACCGTGCAGGCTTTGACGAAGGGAATCGTCCAATCGGTAGCTTCCTCTTTGTAGGTCCTACTGGTGTTGGTAAGACTGAGTTAGCTAAACAATTGGCTCTTGATATGTTCGGTACTAAAGATGCCATTATCCGTTTGGACATGTCAGAATACAGCGACCGTACAGCCGTTTCTAAATTGATTGGTACAACAGCAGGTTATGTTGGTTACGATGATAATAACAATACCTTGACTGAACGTGTTCGCCGTAACCCTTACTCAATCGTCCTTCTTGACGAGATTGAAAAGGCAGATCCTCAAGTGATTACTCTTCTTCTTCAAGTATTGGATGATGGTCGTTTAACAGATGGTCAAGGTAACACAGTAAACTTCAAGAATACAGTGATTATCGCAACTTCAAATGCTGGCTTTGGTTATGAAGCCAACTTGACAGAAGATGCGGACAAACCAGAATTGATGGATCGTTTGAAACCTTACTTCCGTCCAGAATTCTTGAACCGTTTCAACGCTGTGATTGAATTCTCACACTTGAGCAAGGAAGACCTTTCTAAGATTGTCGATTTGATGTTGATTGATGTCAATAAGACACTTGCTAAGAAAGAAATCGACTTGGCGGTGAGCGAAGCTGCCAAAGAATACATGACTGAAGAAGGTTATGATGAAGTCATGGGTGTTCGTCCACTCCGTCGAGTAGTTGAACAACAAATCCGTGACAAAGTAACAGACTTCCATTTGGATAATCTTGATGCTAAACACCTTGAAGCCGACATGGAAGATGGTGTCTTGGTCATTCGTGAAAAAGCCTAAATCAAAGTTTTGCGAATCAAAAAAGGAACCAGTTGAAAAAACTGGTTCTTTTATGTTAAATGACATGACGTTCAAAGGCATCGTCTGAGATTCCTTGTTCAAGGATCAATTTTGCCCATTCCTTAGCTGAAAATAGGCTATGATCCTTGTAGTTACCACAAGATTCAATGGTTGTTCCTGGGACATCTTCCCAAGTTGTTGTTTCAGCGATTTCTTTGAGTGAATCCTTGATGACAGCAGCGATTTCTGCGCTAGTATGACGTCCCCACATAATCATATGGAAACCTGTACGACAGCCAAATGGTGAACAATCAATCATCCCGTCAATGCGAGTACGGATGAGTTTGGCCAAGAGGTGCTCTATCGTATGAAGACCAGCAGTAGGGATTGAGTCTTCGTTTGGTTGAACCAAGCGAATATCAAAGTTAGAAATGATATCTCCCTTAGGACCTGTTTCTTCTCCGATTAAACGGACATACGGTGCTTTAACAATGGTGTGATCGAGTTCAAAACTTTCAACAATAACTTCTTTTGACATGGTATTTCCTTTCAATTTTCTCTTTTCATTATATCATAAAGATTTGTTTGAGAACTGTCAATAAAAGAACTTTTTCTCAGTTGGTTTTTAGAAAAGTTTCTCATAAAAATGTTTTTAAATCAATTTGAAAAATTCTGAAAATTGTATTGACACTTGGCTGAAAAGGGATTATAATGTATAAAAAGTCAAAAAGGAGTTTATTATGAAATTTTCAAAAGTAATGGCCCTAGCAGGGGTGACTCTGTTAGCGTCTGGTGTTTTGGCAGCTTGTTCAGGTTCAGGCTCTAGTGCAAAGGGTGAGAAAACTTTTTCTTATGTTTATGAAACAGATCCAGATAGTCTCAACTATCTGACAACTGGTAAGGCTGCGGTTGCTAATATCACAAGTAATGTCGTTGACGGTTTGATGGAGAATGACCGCTACGGTAACTTCGTGCCATCTTTGGCAGAAGATTGGTCAGTGTCTAAAGACGGGTTGACTTACACTTACACAATCCGTAAAGATGCTAAGTGGTACACTTCTGAAGGCGAAGAGTATGCACCAGTTAAAGCGCAAGACTTTGTAACAGGTCTTAAGTATGCTGCTGACAATAAGTCAGAAGCCCTTTATCTTGTTCAAGAATCTATTAAAGGTTTGGATGCTTATGTAAAAGGTGAAGTTAAAGACTTCTCAGAAGTTGGAATCAAGGCTGTAGATGATCAAACAGTTCAATACACTTTGAACAAACCAGAAAGCTTCTGGAACTCTAAGACAACCATGGGAATTCTTGCACCAGTCAATGAAGAATTCCTTACTTCTAAAGGAAGTGACTTTGCTAAAGCAACAGATCCAAGCAGTATTCTTTACAACGGTCCTTTCTTGTTGAAATCATTGGTAGCAAAATCTTCAGTAGAATTTGAAAAGAATCCAAACTACTGGGATAAGGACAATGTTCATATTGATAAAGTAAAACTTTCATTCTGGGATGGTCAAGACAATAACAAACTTGCAGAAACCTTTAAAGATGGTGGTTTCTCAATGGCCCTTCTCTTCCCAACAAGTGGAAGCTACTCTGAACTTGAAAAAGAGTTTAAGGATAACATCGTTTATACAACACAAGATTCTACAACTTTCTTAGTCGGTACGAATATTGACCGTCAGTCTTACAAATATACTTCTAAGACTACAGACGAGCAAAAGACTTCAACTAAGAAAGCTCTTCTTAACAAAGACTTCCGTCAAGCCATCGCCTTTGGTTTTGATAGAACAGCTTATGCTTCTCAAGTTAATGGAGCAAGTGGAGCAAGCAAACTCCTTCGTAACTTGTTCGTACCACCAACATTTGTTCAAGCAGATGGTAAAAACTTTGGTGACTTAGTTAAGGAAAAATTAGTGACCTATGGTGATGAGTGGAAAGATGTTAATCTAGAAGACGCTCAAGACGGTCTTTACAATCCTGAAAAAGCAAAAGCAGAGTTTGCTAAGGCTAAGACAGCTCTCCAAGCGGAGGGTGTTCAATTCCCAATCCACTTGGATATGCCAGTTGACCAAACCAATACTACAAAAGTTCAACGTGTTCAATCATTGAAACAATCGCTTGAAGCAACATTAGGAACTGACAATGTCGTTATTGATATCCAACAACTTCAAAAAGATGAAGTTCTCAATGTCACTTACTTTGCAGAATCAGCTGCTGGGGAAGATTGGGACCTTTCAGATAACGTTGGTTGGTCTCCGGACTACATCGACCCATCTACATACCTTGATATCATCAAACCATCAGTAGGTGAAAATACTAAGACTTACCTAGGATTTGATTCAGGTACAAATAACGCTGCCGCCAAACAAGTTGGTTTGGAAGATTACGAAAAGATGGTTGTTGAAGCTGGAAATGAAGACACTGACGTTTCAAAACGTTATGATAAATATGCTGCAGCCCAAGCTTGGTTGACAGATAGTGCATTGATTATTCCAACAACTTCTAAAACTGGACGTCCAATGTTGTCTAAGATGGTACCATTCACCCTTCCATTTGCATACTCAGGTAACAAGGGTATGAGTGAAGCCCTCTTGTACAAGTACCTTGAACTTCAAGATAAACCAGTAACTGCTGATGAATATCAAAAAGCTCAAGATAAATGGAAGAAAGAAAAAGAAGAATCTAATAAAAAAGCGCAAGAAGATCTTGCAAATCATGTCAAATAAGAAAAAAGAGGCCGGACAAAAAGTCTGGTCTTTTGATATCATTGCTGAGACATCAGTTTGATATTTTGGTTATTAGTTCAAGCACTGCATTGAAGTAGTAGAACAGACATTCTAAGTCACGCTCCAGTATTACATAAAAGTAAGATATCTTTTATCTATAATTTTAAACAGTTTTCCCGACTATTTAACTTGTGTTTGGGATAAGGTTGCGATTGAGATATTAACCTGTTCAGTTGTTTCTCTACATATTTTTAAAAAGTTTGACCTGGTAGAAATTAAGATTCCACCATAAAAAACTGCATACAAAAAACTGAGAATAAATCCTCAGTTTTTTATATTTTATTGCTGCCCTTGTGTATTTTGTGGGGCTGGATTTTGTTGTTGACTATTTGTAGTTGTGTTTGGTACTGAGGCATTTGGATTGGTAGTGCCATTCGTATTATCATTCGAAGAGATTGGACTTTCAGTTGTTGAAGTTGTACTTGAACTTGAGCTCTCTGTTGTCGAACTTGCTTGAGTTGACTGTGGAATCCAGTTGTTACGAGCACCGTTCTTAAAGACGTATTCTCCGTTACGATACAAACCTTCAGGCATTGTCCAATCACCAGGATGATCATCCTCTGACAGATATCCCATCATTGAGCGGTAGATATTTGCAGCGACTCTAAATCCATCTCCTACGATTGGAGTAAGACGGTTTGAGTAACCAGTCCAAACGGCCATTGAATACTTACGGGTATATCCTACGAACATTTCATCTGGAGCAACATACCCAGTGTTCTTAATGTAGTTCTCAATTTCATCGTCTGTATAGTTTGAAGTACCAGTTTTACCAGCTTGTGGAAGCCATGACATGTAGGCTCCACGACCAGTTCCGTAAGTTAATACGGTTTTCATCATTTCTGTCATCATGTAGGCGGTTGTTTCCTTCATGGCGCGAGTACCTTGGTCTGAAAACTCTTTTGAACTGCCATCACTAAAGACAACTTTATTGATATACATTGGTTTGTGATAGATACCGCCGTTAGCAAAGGCAGCATAGGCAGCAGCCATTTTTTCACTACTTGCTCCGTACTGTTTATGAGATTCAACTGTATTACTTGAGATAGCATTTGCGTATACCATTGATGGGTAATCAATTCCTAAACCATTTAAGAAGGTCTTAGCATGGTCTAATCCAACTTTTTCAAGTGTTTTAACGGCTGGTACGTTACGAGATTGTTGAATTGCGTACTGGAGAGTGATATTTCCAAAGTAGGTCTTATCCCAGTTATAGACAGGAATGTCTGTTCCAGGATAGTTATAAGGGGCATCATTAATCGTTGCTGCAGTAGAGTCGAAGATTCCGTACTCAAGTGCAGGAGCGTAGTCTGTGATAGGTTTCATAGTAGAACCCCAGTCACGGTTTGTTTCGACGGCTTGGTTGATACCGAATGAAACATTACTTGATTGGTGTCTAGAACCAAGTTGAGCGATGACTTTACCATTTGTAACATCAACGATAGTAGAAGCAGCTTGAAGGTCATCATCTGGATAGTCAACATATTCGTCTGTATTGTAAACATCCCAAAGGCGTTTTTGTACCTCTTGGTCGACGTTTGTATAGACTTCCATACCTGTTGTTAATAGATTATAACCTGTCTCTTGCTCTACTTGGTCAATAACTTCTTTAAGATAGTTATCCATGTACTGTGGATAGCTATTAACAGATTTTAGACTTTGAAGTCCATCTGTGATTGGGGTATTGATTGCTGTTTCATATTGCTCGGCGGTAAGGTAGCCCTGCTTTTGCATTTCTGACAAAACGAGGTTTCGTCTTTCAAGGGCTGCTTCGGGATGAGAATAGGGATCGTATTGGTTTGGAGCCTGTGGCATACCTGCTAAGAGTGCAAGTTGTGGGATGGACAAGTCTTTGAGGTCCTTACCATAATAGTTTTCCGCAGCTGTCTGCATACCATAGTTACCATTTGACATGTAGACCTTATTGACGTAATAGGTCAAGATTTCTTGCTTAGTTGCAGTTCGCTCTAGCTGGATAGCCAACCAAGCCTCTTGAACTTTACGGGATAGGGTTTGATCAGCTGTTGATGTTGAAAAATAAGTCAGCTTAATTAACTGCTGGGTCAAGGTTGATCCCCCTTGAAGACCACCATTACTACTGAGGTTACGTAGGAAAGCTCCTGCTATTCGAATGCTATCAATTCCTCTGTGGTTAAAGAAGCGATGATCCTCGATAGAGACAATCGCATTGACAAGATCAGTAGGAATGTCACTACTTTGAGCATTGACACGACGTTCAGCACCTAAATCTGCGATGAGTTCATTTTTGCTATCATAAATTTTACTTGATGTAGTTGCAACAAGTTTGCTTTCAGAGAGTTCAGGAGCCTTGTTTGCATAGTGAAGAAATACACCACCGCCAAGTAGGAAAGCTACGATAAATAAGCTAATCGTAACAATGCTGAGGTATTTAACGATGCGCAAGATAGTTTGTTTGTTCATATTGTTTTACCACCTAGTAAATGTTGTTTGACTGTATCAAGGTAAGGAATTTGTGGAAAAGCAGACTGCTCAATCACATAACCGAATTCTTTGATATAGTCAAGCGGCATTGACTTTTTACCCATATCCTGATGATAAAAACGGATGAGGTCAAGTGCCGGCAATAAATACGTTTCTTGATAAGAAGAAAAATGAAGAAGGACAAAGCAAATCCCTTTTTGTTCAAGGACTTGTTCCATATGCCGAATCTGATGAGGATGGAAATTCTTCATCGGAATCGCATGTTTTTGCTTGGTTTCCTTGGCTTCGAAATCGATGTAAAACCCTTCATAAACTCCAGAATAATCGGTAGTTGATGCTTGTCTAAAATAAGCTTCAACAATCTTAGCCCGACTACGCTGAGGATAGTCTACGCGGACAATCTGAACAGGAGTTGGTTTTTTGTGGATAACAGCCAAACCGTGTGTCAGATAATACTCGTTTGTAGCATTGATCATCTTTTCAAAGGTCATCCCACGATTTGCGAAATTTTTAGTTTGTGAGGTGACTTCTTGTTTTTTTTTTGATGAAAGTTTATGAGGATAGTTGACCATAATTCTCCTTATTGGTACAATAACATCACTCTATTATACCATAAAAGTGTACAGAAAGGGTGGAAAAATGCATACAGCCTTGGTTTTAGGCTATTCTAGCTTTGATTTAGGATTGTTTAATGAAAAAGATATTCGTTTAAAAATTATTAAAAAAGCCATTCGTAGAAATTTGGAAAAAATGGCAGACGAAGGGTTGAAATGGTTGGTATTTACGGGAACTCTGGGATTTGAACACTGGGTTTTAGAGGTGGCCAGAGATATGAAAGATGACTTTGGTTTCCAACTTGCAACTATCTTTGATTTTGAGACTCATGGGGCAAACTGGAATGAGGGGAATCAGGTCAAACTGAGTGAATTTAAACAAGTTGATTTTGTTAAGTACGCCTATCCAAACTACGAGCACAAGGGTCAATTACGAGATTATCAACTTTTCTTACTTGAAAATACAGATGGAGCCTATCTTTTTTATGATGAAGAAAATGAAACAAAACTGAAGTATTTTTACGAACTGATGAAAAAGAAAGACAACTATATTACAAAAAGATTAACATTTGAGGAATTAAACGAAGTAGCTGAAAATTTTTCCGAAAATTGAGCCTTTGACCTTGCTTTTTGTTTGCCTTTTTTTATATAATAATACTAGCAACTGAGAATGGAGAGAGACATGGCAAGTATTATTTTTACAGCAAAAGATATTTTTGAGCAGGATTTTGGAAGAGAAGTACGTGGATATAGTAAAGCAGAGGTTGATGAATTCTTGGATGATGTCATCAAGGATTATGAAACTTATGCAGCATTAGTAAAATCATTGCGTTCAGAAATCGCGGAGCTCAAAGAAGAATTGGCGAAAAAACCTCAAGTGGCACCAGCAACTTCTGAATCAGCAGATCATGGAAGTACGACTTCTATGACAAACTTTGATATTTTGAAACGTTTGAATCGTCTTGAAAAAGAAGTATTTGGCAAACAAATCTTGGATAATTCTGATTTCTAAGAATGATTTTGTTGTGCAATTTTTGGATAATCGCGTGAAGAGAATTTCTTTTCATGAGGAAAGTCCATGCTAGCACAGGCTGTGATGCCTGTAGTGTTTGTGCTAGGCGAAACCATAAGCCTAGGGACGAGAAATCGTTACGGCAGTTGAAATGGCTAAGTCTTTTGATAGGTCAGAGTAGGCTTGAAAGTGCCACAGTGACGGAGTCTCTCTGGAAACGGAGAGAGTGGAACGCGGTAAACCCCTCAAGCTAGCAACCCAAATTTTGGTCGGGGCATGGAGTGCGCGGAAACGAACGTAGTACTCTGACTGCTATCAGCTAGAGCTGCTAGTGGTAGACAGATGATTATCGAAGGAAGTGGTCCTAGTCACTTCTGGAACAAAACATGGCTTATAGAAAATTGCATATAGGTTGGGGCTGAGATATATTCTCAACCTCATTTTTTAAAGTGAATAAAGAAAGGTCTATAAAAGACTGAAATGAAAACAACATTTAATTTAATTGCGACTGCTGCGGCGGGTTTGGAAGCTGTAGTTGGGCGTGAAGTAAGATATTTGGGTTATGATTGTCAGGTTGAAAACGGCCGTGTTCGTTTTCAAGGTGATGTGAAAGCAATCATCCAAACAAACTTGTGGCTAAGAGCTGCGGATAGAATCAAAATCGTTGTGGGAACTTTTCCTGCAAAAACATTTGAAGAACTCTTCCAAGGTGTTTTTGCTCTAGATTGGGAGAACTATCTCCCGCTTGGAGCACGTTTCCCAATTGCAAAGGCTAAGTGTGTCAAGTCAAAATTACACAATGAGCCAAGTGTGCAGGCGATTTCTAAGAAGGCAGTTGTTAAGAAATTACAAAAACATTATGCACGACCAGAGGGCGTTCCTCTCATGGAAAATGGTCCAGAGTTCAAGATTGAAGTTTCCATTTTGAAAGATGTAGCGACTCTTATGATTGATACAACTGGGTCAAGTCTCTTTAAACGTGGTTACCGTACTGAAAAAGGTGGAGCTCCGATCAAGGAGAATATGGCAGCGGCGATTTTGCAACTGTCAAACTGGTATCCAGATAAGCCTTTGATTGATCCAACCTGTGGTTCTGGAACTTTTTGTATTGAAGCTGCTATGATTGCACGTAAGATGGCGCCAGGTTTGCGTCGTTCCTTTGCTTTTGAAGAATGGAACTGGGTCAGTGACCGCTTGATTCAAGAAGTCAGAACAGAAGCTAGTAAGCAAATAGATCGAGAGATTGAACTGGATATCATGGGCTGTGATATCGATGGACGCATGGTGGAAATTGCTAAGGCCAATGCCCAGGCAGCAGGGGTTGCAGGAGATATTACCTTTAAGCAGATGCGCGTGCAGGATTTACGTTCAGACAAGATTAATGGAGTTATTATCTCCAACCCACCATATGGGGAACGTCTGTCAGATGATGCAGGGGTTACCAAGCTCTATGCTGAAATGGGTGAGGTTTTTGAGCCTCTCAAGACGTGGAGTAAGTTTATCCTGACTAGTGACGAAGTCTTTGAAAGCAAATATGGTAGTCAGGCGGACAAAAAACGAAAACTCTACAATGGTACTTTGAAAGTTGATTTATATCAATATTTTGGTCAACGTGTCAAAAGAAATTTGACAGATTAGAAAGGAGTTGCCATGGATCCAAAGGATAAAAAAGAAGAGTTGTTAGAACCTGAGAAAACCTTTCAGGAACCTCAGTTTGATTTTGAAGAAGCTAAGGATCTGACAGTTGGACAGGTTATTCGAAAAAATGAAGAAATCGAAGCAGGAGTAACTCCTGATGATACGATTTTGGACAAATACATTAAACAACATCGTGAAGAAATCGAAGCTGATAAATTTACTAACATTCAGGCGAAGAAAGAGGAACTTCGAAGTCTAGATGATTTGCTTCAAGACGCCAAAGAAACAATTGATGAAGAGGTTGAACCAGTAGAAGAAGTCCCTGACTTAGAGATTGCTGCTGAAGAAGAGGGAGTAGCAACGGAAGAATTTTTCCTTCCGCCACTAGAGGAAACCTTGGTTATGGATAAAAATCTAGTGGAACCTGTAACTGAGCCCCTTGTTGCAGAGGATGAAGAAGCTTTGCAAGAGGAACATCAATCTTTATCTCGCTCTGCTCAAGCAGAAGATGAGCCACAAAACAAAAAACTGTGGGTCATCTTGTCAGCTCTTTTAGCGATTATTGTCTTGATTATTGGGGGTAGTTACTATGTTTATCGTCAGATTACGCGTTCTTCCCAAGAAATTCAGTCTCAGTCATCTGATGCAGGTTTGGTAAGTAATCAAGCAATTCTCAATCAATTTAACAGTCTCTATGACACTTTTTATACTGATGAGAATAAAACTGCCCTAAAAAATAGTCAGTTTAGTCAGCTGAGTCAGCTCAAAGAGCTTTTAGATAAACTTGAGGGAGCTAGTGAGCATACTCTTGCCAAATCAAAATACGATAGTCTTGAAACACAAATCAAAGCGGTACAAGATGTTAATGCTCGATTTGAAACACCAGCTATTACAGATGGTGTTCTAAATACCAATGCTAAAGTAAAGGCAGATGCTAAATTTACCGAAGTTAAGACTGGGAATACTGAAATTGATAAACTGCTAGCTAAGGCTATTAGTCTCGGTAAAAGTCAACTTTCAAGTTCTACAAGCTCAAGCAGTAGTCAGTCAAGTTCATCAAGCCAAGCAGAGTCAAGTTCTGCAACTGAAAGCAATGCTAGCAGCTCTGCTAATGCATCAACTTCAGCAGGTGAAACAGCCTCAGCAAGTAATATCCTAAATAGTGGACTAACAAGCAATGGTGTGAACCTACAAAGAAGTGTCAGTCGAGTACCGTACAATCAAGCAGCTGTAAGTGATAGTAGTGATCCTGCTTGGACTTTTGCAGATGGTGTCCTTGAACGCATTCTTGAGACTTCGCGTGCGCGTGGCTACATTACAGGCAACCAATACATTTTGGAACCTGTGAATATTGTTAATGGTAATGGCTACTATAATCTTTATAAACCAGACGGTACCTATCTCTTTACCCTTAATTGTAAGACAGGTTACTTTGTAGGGAATGGTTCTGGACATGCGGATGATTTAGACTACTAGTCAAATTGTTACAAAATTCTTTCTTTTCACAGATAAACATGATAAAATAAAACATATTAAACAAGAGGAGTGTCACATGACAAAAGCTAACTTTGGTGTTGTTGGTATGGCCGTAATGGGTCGTAACCTTGCCCTTAATATTGAATCTCGTGGTTATACAGTTGCTATTTATAACCGTAGTAAAGAAAAAACTGAAGATGTGATTGCTTGCCACCCTGATAAAAACTTCGTGCCAAGCTATGATATCGAAAGCTTCGTAAACTCAATTGAAAAACCACGTCGTATCATGCTTATGGTTCAAGCAGGACCTGGTACAGATGCGACCATCCAAGCCCTTCTTCCACACTTGGATAAAGGTGATATCTTGATCGACGGAGGGAATACTTTCTACAAAGATACCATCCGTCGTAATGAAGAATTGGCAAACTCAGGTATCAACTTTATCGGTACAGGTGTTTCTGGTGGTGAAAAAGGTGCCCTTGAAGGACCATCTATCATGCCTGGCGGACAAAAAGAAGCTTATGACTTGGTAGCAGATGTTCTTGAAGAAATCTCTGCTAAAGCTCCAGAAGATGGTAAACCATGTGTAACTTACATCGGTCCTGATGGAGCTGGTCACTATGTAAAAATGGTCCACAATGGTATCGAGTACGGTGATATGCAATTGATCGCAGAAAGCTACGATCTTATGCAACACTTGCTTGGTCTTTCTGCAGAAGACATGGCTGAAATCTTTACTGAGTGGAACAAGGGTGAATTGGACAGCTACTTGATCGAAATCACTGCTGATATCCTTGGACGTAAAGATGATGAAGGTCAAGATGGACCAATCGTAGACTACATCCTGGATGCTGCAGGAAACAAGGGAACAGGTAAATGGACTAGCCAATCAGCTCTTGACCTTGGTGTGCCATTGTCACTCATTACTGAGTCAGTATTTGCCCGTTACATCTCAACTTACAAAGAAGAACGTGTTCATGCAAGCAAGGTGCTTCCAAAACCAGCCGCTTTCAAATTTGAAGGCGATAAGGCTGAATTGATTGAAAAAATCCGTCAAGCCCTTTACTTCTCAAAAATCATCTCATACGCACAAGGTTTTGCGCAATTGCGTGTAGCTTCTAAAGAAAACAACTGGAACTTGCCATTTGCGGACATCGCATCTATCTGGCGCGATGGATGTATCATCCGTTCTCGTTTCTTGCAAAAGATCACAGATGCTTACAACCGTGATGCAGATCTTGCTAACCTTCTTTTGGATGAGTACTTCTTGGACGTAACTGCTAAGTACCAACAATCAGTTCGTGATATCGTAGCTCTTGCTGTTCAAGCTGGTGTACCAGTACCAACCTTCTCAGCAGCCATTACTTACTTTGATAGCTACCGTTCAGCTGACCTTCCAGCTAACTTGATCCAAGCACAACGTGACTACTTTGGTGCCCACACTTACCAACGTAAAGACAAAGAAGGAACCTTCCACTACTCTTGGTATGACGAAAAATAAGTAGGTCAGCCATGGGGAAACGGATTTTATTACTTGAGAAAGAAAGAAATCTAGCTCATTTTTTAAGTCTGGAACTCCAAAAAGAGCAATACCGAGTTGATCAGGTAGAAGAGGGACAAAAAGCCCTCTCCATGGCTCTTCAGACTGACTATGACTTGATTTTACTGAATGCTCATCTAGGGGATATGACAGCCCAGGATTTTGCGGATAACTTGAGTCGGACCAAGCCAGCTTCGGTAATCATGGTCTTGGACCATCGAGAAGAATTGCAAGACCAACTTGAAACAATTCAGCGTTTCGCTGTTTCATACATCTATAAACCAATCATTATCGATGATTTGGTGGCTCGTATTTCAGCTATCTTCCGAGGTCGAGATTTCATCGACCAACACTGTAGTCAGATGAAAGTTCCGACAGCTTATCGCAATCTGCGTATGGATGTAGAACATCATACCGTCTATCGTGGCGAGGAGATGATTGCTCTGACACGTCGTGAATATGATCTTTTGGCTACCCTTATGGGAAGTAAGAAGGTTTTAACTCGAGAGCAGTTGCTGGAAAGTGTTTGGAAGTATGAAAGTGCGACCGAAACCAATATTGTGGATGTTTATATCCGTTATCTACGTAGCAAACTTGACGTGAAAGGTCAAAAGAGTTACATTAAAACAGTGCGTGGTGTTGGTTATACCATGCAGGAATAAAAAGCAGTTGCAGTTTTGTAACTGCTTTTTTAATATTTAAACAAGGACAATCGTTTTTCTTAATTAAAATCATAAATATATCCCTTGCTTTGTGAAACTGAAAGGAAACAATCGCTTTTTTTGTGAAAATATAATAAAATAGAAAGGAATAAAGTTCTAAAATTTTATCTAGAAACAGATGATTTTCATCTGATAGTAGGATTAAATGACAAAAGAAGTTGGTGTCGGTCAGGCACATAGTAAAATTATTTTAATAGGAGAGCATGCGGTGGTTTATGGCTACCCAGCAATCTCTTTACCTCTTTTAGAGGTTGAAGTGACTTGTAGGGTGGTTCCAGCAGCGACACCATGGCGTCTGTTTGAAGAGGACACCTTGTCTATGGCTGTTTATGCTTCTCTCGAGTATCTAAATATCAAAGATGCGTGCATTCGTTGTCAAATTGACTCGGCTATTCCTGAAAAACGTGGGATGGGTTCTTCAGCGGCTATTAGCATTGCGGCCATTCGAGCGGTATTTGATTATTACCAAGCGGAACTTCCACATGACGTGTTAGAGATTTTGGTCAATCGGGCGGAGATGATTGCCCATATGAATCCTAGTGGATTGGATGCTAAGACCTGTCTTAGTGACCAACCTATCCGTTTTATCAAGAATGTTGGTTTTGAAGAATTAGCCATGGATTTGTCAGCTTATCTGGTCATTGCCGATACTGGTGTTTATGGGCATACTCGTGAAGCTATCCAGGTCGTGCAGAGCAAGGGCAAGGATGCCTTACCTTTCTTGCATGCGCTAGGAGAGTTGACCCAAGAAGCAGAAGAAGCAATAAAAACAAAAGATGCCGTGAAGCTGGGAGAAATTCTAACCAAAGCTCATGGAAATCTAAAAGAAATCGGAGTTAGTAGCCCTGAGGCAGATGCCTTGGTTGAAACTACCCTTGAACATGGTGCTCTAGGGGCCAAGATGAGTGGTGGTGGTCTAGGAGGTTGTATCATCGCCTTAGTTGCAAATGTCAACCAAGCGCAAGAACTCGCAGAAAGATTAGAAGAGAAAGGAGCTGTTCAGACATGGATCGAAAGCCTGTAACAGTACGTTCCTATGCCAATATTGCTATTATTAAATATTGGGGTAAGAAAAAAGAAAAAGAGATGGTTCCTGCGACTAGCAGTATCTCTCTAACCTTAGAAAATATGTATACGGAGACAACACTTTCACCTTTGCCAGCAGATGCTAGGGCAGATGAGTTTTACATCAATGATCAGTTGCAAAACGAGGCAGAGCATGCCAAGATGCGTAAAATCATTGATCGCTACCGTCCTGAAGGAGCAGGTTTTGTTCGTATCGATACCAAGAACAATATGCCGACAGCAGCAGGTCTTTCTTCAAGTTCCAGTGGCTTATCTGCCCTGGTCAAAGCCTGCAACGCCTATTTCCAATTAGGACTAGATCGTAAAGAATTGGCCTTGGAAGCTAAATTTGCATCGGGTTCTTCATCTCGTAGTTTTTATGGACCTTTGGCAGCTTGGGATAAGGATAGTGGAGAGATTTATCCAGTTGAAACTGACTTGAAACTAGCTATGATTATGTTGGTCTTGGAAGACCAGAAAAAACCAATCTCTAGTCGGGATGGTATGAAACTCTGTGTGGAAACTTCGACAACATTTGATGAGTGGATTCGTCAATCTGAACAAGACTACAAGGATATGCTGGTCTACCTCAAGGAAAATGACTTTAAGAAAGTTGGAGAATTAACAGAGAAGAACGCTCTTGCAATGCATGCTACGACAAAAACTGCAAATCCGCCTTTCTCTTATCTGACAGATGCGAGTTATGAGGCTATGGATTTCGTTCGTCAGCTTAGAGAACAAGGAGAAGCTTGCTACTTTACCATGGATGCGGGGCCTAATGTAAAGGTTCTTTGTTTAGAAAAAGACTTGGAACATCTATCAAAACTTTTAGGTCAACGCTATCGCTTAATCGTTTCAAAGACAAAGGATTTGAGCCAAGATGACGATTGTTAAAACTTGTGGGAAGCTCTACTGGGCTGGTGAGTATGCCATTTTAGAACCAGGACAGTTGGCACTAATAAAAGCTATTCCCATCTATATGACGGCTGAGATTACAGCATCTGATGCTTATCAACTCTACTCAGATATGTTTTCCTATAGTGTAGACTTGCGACCGGATTCTTCTTATGCCTTGATTCAAGAAACAGTTGCCTTGGTGGAGGAGTGTCTAACTGTCCAAGGAGTTGAACTGCAGCCTTTTTCCATAGATATTCGAGGGAAAATGGAGCGTGAGGGCAAGAAGTTTGGTCTGGGTTCTAGTGGTAGCGTCGTTGTATTGGTTATCAAGGCTATGCTTGCTTTCTATGAAAGACCAGCTGAAAGAGACCTCTTGTTTAAACTGGCGAGTGCAGTCCTTCTCAAACGTGGAGACAATGGTTCCATGGGGGATATTGCCTGTATCGTTTCAGAAGACCTCGTCCTCTATCAGTCGTTTGACCGTGAGAAAGTGTCACAATGGCTAGAAAAGGAAGACTTGCCAACTGTATTGGCACGTGATTGGGGCTTTTCTATTAGGAATGTTGAACCGGTCTTGGCATTTGATTTTCTGGTGGGTTGGACCAAGGAAGTAGCTGTGTCTAGTCATATGGTCAAGCAAATCAAGAACAATATGAACGCTAGCTTTTTGCAGGCTTCAAAAGAAACTGTCACTAGCTTGGTAAAGGCTTTGGAGGCAGGTCAAGAAGAAATGATTATTGACTTGCTAGAACAAGCCAGCCAACTTTTAGAAGGTTTGAGTTCAGATATTTACACACCTTCACTCAGACAATTAAAAGATGCCAGCCGAGACTTGAAAGCTGTTGCAAAAAGTAGTGGTGCTGGTGGTGGAGACTGTGGGATAGCTCTCAGTTTTGACCAAGATTCGACCAGATTACTGAAAAAACGCTGGGCTGATTTAGGGATTGAGCTCTTGTATCAAGAAAGGATAGGACATGACGACAAATCGGAAGGATGAGCACATCCGCTATGCCCTTGAACAAAAAAGTTCTTATAATAGTTTTGATGAGGTGGAGTTAATCCACTCCTCACTACCCTTATATGACATAGATGAGATTGATCTTTCGACAGAATTTGCAGGGCGCAAATGGGACTTTCCTTTTTATATAAATGCCATGACAGGCGGTAGTGACAAGGGCAGAGAAATCAATCAAAAATTGGCCCAGGTGGCAGAGGCCTGTGGAATTTTATTTGTGACGGGTTCTTACAGTGTGGCACTTAAGGATCCATCAGATGACTCTTTCTCCGTCAAGTCAAATCATCCTGACCTACTACTTGGAACCAATATTGGCTTGGACAAACCTGTTGAACTAGGATTACAAACGGTCAAAGAGATGAATCCCCTTCTCCTGCAAGTTCATGTGAATGTCATGCAAGAATTGCTCATGCCAGAAGGCGAGCGGCAATTTAGATTGTGGCAAAATAATCTGAAAGATTATGCTGAGCAAATCTCTGTGCCCCTTGTTTTAAAAGAGGTCGGCTTTGGCATGGATGTGAAAACCATTGCTAAGGCATATGAGATGGGGATACGTACGGTTGATTTGTCTGGTCGTGGGGGAACTAGCTTTGCCTATATCGAAAATCGTCGTAGCGGTCAACGGGACTACCTCAATGATTGGGGGCAATCGACCATGCAAACCCTTCTAAATGCCCAAGACTGGAAAGATAAGATGGAGCTTCTGGTAAGCGGAGGGGTTCGCAATCCACTAGATATTATCAAATGCTTGGTCTTTGGAGCAAAGGCAGTTGGGCTATCACGCACCATGTTAGAGTTGGTCGAAAACTACCCAGTAGATGTCGTTATCTCTATTGTTGAAAGCTGGAAGGAAGACCTACGTTTGATTATGTGCGCCCTTAATTGTAAAAGAATTGAGGATTTGCAAGAGGTTGACTATCTCCTGTATGGAAAATTAAAAGAAGCAAAAGATCAACTATAAGGAGGTCGGGATTTTGGTCCCGGTCTTTTTATCATTCCTCAGACTGATGTGACATTTTGGTTTTGTGATACAATAAAATAGAGAGGACGGATACATGCGAAAATTTCAAATTTTTCTATTTATTGAAGCTTGTTTATTGACAGGAGCTCTGATTATGATGGTATCAGAGCATTTTTCCCGTTTTCTGCTGATCTTGCTCTTGTTTTTACTGCTGATTCGATACTATACTGGTAGACAGGGGAATAACTTCATTTTAGTGGCAGTGAGCATTCTATTTTTCTTTATCATCATGCTCAATCCCTTTGTCATCATGGCTATCTTTGTGGCTTTGATTTATAGTCTCTTCTTGCTTTATCCTATGATGAATCAGGAAAGAGAAGACACCAATCTGGTCTTTGAAGATGTTGTGACCGTAAAGAAGGAGAAAAATCGTTGGTTTGGAAATCTTCATCACTTCTCAAGCTATCAGACCTGTCGTTTTGATGATATCAATCTCTTTCGCCTTATGGGGAAGGATACCATTCATCTAGAGCACGTGATTTTGAGCAATCATGATAATGTCATCATCTTGAGAAAACTGGTCGGTACGACTAGAATTATCGTACCAGTGGATGTTGAAGTCAGTCTAAGTGTCAATTCTCTGTACGGAGATTTAACCTTTTTTGACCAGCCTAAACGTGCTTTGCGTAATGAGCAATTTCATCAAGAAACCAGAGATTATCTCAAGAGTCCCAAGAGTGTTAAGATTCTTTTGACAACTATGGTTGGAGATGTTGAGGTGGTGAGAGGATGAAAAAGCAACCCTATATTTTAATTGGTCTCACCTCATTTCTCTTTGTTGCTTTTCTATTTCGAAGCATTTTTAAGGTCTTAGATTTGGAATGGACTTCTCTCTTCCAAGATTTAGAAAAGACAGAAAAAGTCCTATTTCTAGCTTTGATGTTTAGTCTTGCTCTAGCCTTTTTATTGGTCTTGTTTTGGACAATGGTTGACGAGATTTCACGTAGAAAAATCCAAGCAAATCTTAAGAATCTGTTGGCTGGCAAAGATATTAAAATTCTTGGGGATGCTGACTTAGATGCAAGTTTTAAAAACTTATCAGGCAAACTTGGTTTATTGACAGAAGCCATTCAAAAAGCTGACAATCAGGCCTTGCTCAAAGAAGAAGTGACTATTGAAAAGGAGCGTAAGCGAATCGCGCGTGACTTGCATGATACGGTTAGCCAAGAAATTTTTGCTGCCCATATGATTTTATCAGGACTCAGTCAACAAGCTTCCAGATTAGACAAAGAGAAGATGCAGACACAACTCCAGAGTGTGACAGCTATTTTGGAGACAGCCCAGAGAGATTTGCGTATCCTACTCTTACATTTGCGACCGATAGAACTGGAACAAAAGAGTCTGGTTGAGGGGATTCAGTTGCTTCTCAAAGAATTGGAAGAAAAAAGTGAACTCAAAGTCAGTTTTAAATATCAGGTAGACGAATTACCTAAAAAGATTGAGGAGCATGTCTTTCGTATCGTCCAAGAATTGATTAGTAATACTCTCCGTCATGCCCAAGCTTCTTGTCTAGATGTTTATCTTTATCAAACGGAAACAGGCTTGCAGTTAAAGGTAGTAGACAATGGTCGAGGTTTTCAGCTAGATGATGTTGATGAATTAAGCTATGGTTTACGCAATATCAAAGAACGGGTGGAAGATATGGCTGGGACTATACAATTATTAACAGCTCCCAAGCAGGGTTTGGCAGTGGATATTCGGATCCCCTTGCTTGATTGACTAACAAAAGGAAATAAAATGAAACTATTATTGGTAGATGACCACCAAATGGTGCGTCTGGGTTTAAAAAGTTATTTTGAACTACAAGATGATGTAGAGGTTGTAGGAGAAGCAACCAATGGTGCGGAAGGAATTTCCATGGCTTTGAAGCTTCGGCCAGATGTGATTGTCATGGATATTGTCATGCCTGAAGTCAATGGGATTGATGCAACTCTAGCTATTCTCAAAGAATGGCCGGAGGCTAAAATCTTGATTGTGACTTCTTACCTAGACAATGAAAAAATCATGCCGGTTTTGAATGCTGGGGCTAGAGGATATATGCTCAAGACGTCCAGTGCAGATGAATTGTTACACGCTGTTCGTAAGGTGGCGGTTGGAGAGCTAGCCATCGAACAAGAGGTGAGTAAGAAAGTAGAATACCACCGCAATCATATGGAACTTCACGAAGAATTAACTGCGCGTGAACGCGATGTCCTTCAACTAATTGCAAAGGGCTATGAAAATCAGCGGATCGCAGATGAATTGTTTATTTCCCTCAAAACTGTAAAAACTCATGTTTCAAACATCCTTGCTAAACTTCAGGTTAGCGACCGCACCCAGGCAGCAGTCTATGCCTTTCAGCATCACTTGGTAGGGCATGAGGATTTTTAGATGAGTTTAGCAGATTTACTTGTGGAGCTAGAAGCGGCAAAAGATCCGAAAAAGGCAGGGCCTATGGAAGCCTATATGCGCCAGCAATTTTCCTTTCTAGGTATTGCGGCACCTGAAAGAAATGCGCTCTATAGAAAATACTTTCCAAGCGAGAAAAAAACAAAGATCATCGATTGGGATTTTGTGGACACTTGCTGGAAAAAGGAGCCAAGAGAATACCAGTATGTGGCTGCCAATTATTTGAAAAACATGCAGTCTTATCTAAAGGACACCGATTTGTCTAAGCTAGAGCAGTTAATCGTGACAAAATCCTGGTGGGATACGATAGATATTCTAGATCGAGTAGTAGGAAGTTTGGTATATGACAAGCCGGAATTAGGAGAAATCATCCTCCAATGGAGCCTATCAGACAATATCTGGCTGAGACGAGTCGCTATTGATCACCAGTTGTTAAGAAAAGAAAAAACAAATGTCCGACTGATGGAAAAAATCCTACTAAACAATCTGAACCAGACAGAATTTTTTATCAATAAAGCCGTTGGCTGGGCTCTGAGAGACTACTCTAAGACCAATCCAGAATGGGTAGCAAGTTTCATCGAAAAAAACAAGAAAAGAATGGCTGAACTTAGTATCAAAGAAGCAAGCAAGTATCTCAAGTAGTCCTGAAAACTCGGTTCTGACTTGAAAAAACCATAATAGGCGGTAGCTAGTAGAACTTGTTAACAACAAGAATAGTAGAGAGTATCATCTCGAGAAGGATGTCTGTCAAATGAGCCTAGCGCTGTTGTTCAGACTGCAAAAAGAGACAAATGATTTAGACCAAGGATTTAGTTCAGTATGCTAGAAGACTAATACTCAATGAAAATCAAAGAGCAAACTAGGAAGCTAGCCGCAGGTTGCTCAAAGCACTGCTTTGAGGTTGCAGATAGAACTGACGAAGTCAGCTCAAAACACTGTTTTGAGGTTGTGGATAGAACTGACGAAGTCAGTAACCATACCTACGGCAAGGTGAAGCTGACGTGGTTTGAAGAGATTTTCGAAGAGTATAAGTCCTTTTATAGTGGATTGAATCTGGAATAGTACACTATGACTGCTAAAAATATTTCTAGAAATTACTTTGACTTTTCTAATCTCTTTGTTCATATCTTATTTCAATCTACTATATTTGACTCTCACAGGTGTAATCGATGGCATCCCTCGGTGCTATCTCATAATTTTTAAAAGAAAACACCATTTTAAGCCTATAAAATCAAAAAAAGCAAAAATTTTTAGTGTGCGATCACCTATAGTATGGGATTCATTAAAAACTCTTTCCTTACCCTCCTAGAACATAAGAAGGTCTATCGATTGTCTTGTTAAAAATATATACTTGGACTAGCATCTTTCTTAAGTGGTTTGTCAATAAAAAGTGTAGGTTGATTTTTCTTGAGTAGTAAAAGATTCAAGAATATTTAGGGTTACTCATGTTCTTTGATAAAAACTCCATTCATATATTTTTTCTTTCATTCTGAAAACTTAATGTAAATTTTCTGTTTTTTTGAAATTTTGTGTCTTAAAAGGTCCAGTGAAGAAAACTGTGTGTGTAGAATCCTGTTTTACTTAATTTTTAGATAACTATATTAAGTGATAAAAGGCAGTGTATATGTAGTTTTGGGTTTATAAAATACTTGAAAGTTCAAAAATTGTTTTAATTGACTATTTTCTAGAAGAGATGTATAATTGAATTGTATGTAAAAGACATGCAGTTATTTTTAAACAAAGGAGATAATGTGATGTATTTTAATCGTAAAAATGCAGAGCAGAAGAACTGGCGTATGATTAAAAAAGGAAAACATTTCCTTTTTGGTTGTTCGCTTGTCTTTGCAGTTGGTGCAGCCTTGGTAGCTCCAACGGTTAAGGCCGACACAGCTGATACTGGGGAGGTAGAGACTAAAACTGCCAACTCAGCTGCTGAAGCAAGCTCTAGTGACGAAGTAGGAACGTATAAAGCACCAGCAGTGGAGGTATCAACAACTTCACCAGTGGTTGCCGAACATCCTACAAGTTCAGAAGCTACCTCAGCAAAAACAGCTAAGGAAGCAGATGGAGTTCAGCTTCCTTCATTGACAGTAGTTGCAAATTCTTCAGCTTTGACAGATGAAGAAAAAGCAAATGTAGTGGAAGCTGTTAAGGGGGAAAATCCTACTGCGACTGATGTTCAAATCCAAGCAGATGGATCAGTAGTTGTTACTTTTGCAGATGGTTCAACTGCAAACTTGACAGCAAGTCAAACTGTTAAAGTGGCAGCTCCAGCAGAAACTTCAGCCACTCAACCTAAGTCAAGAAGCCGTCGAGCAGCAGGACAAGAACGTGCTCAAGATCGCTCTTCGGAAGAGAAAGACATCAAGTACGTTTATAAAGACAGAACTGCTACAGTAAACGATGGAGATCCAACTCAACGTGCTAAGATCGAGTACAGACAGCTGGGAGACTATGAGGTAGTCGATGGAAAAACAGTGGCTACAGACCCATCTGGTCAAGGTCGTCCAGTCTTGGAGTGGACGGTAACCTTTAACGAGGCTCAGTACGATAAGATGGGAGGATACTACTACTTTACAATCCCTAAAAATGTATCTGATCCTTATAAAGTTGTGACAGAATATAACAACGGCGCTTACGGCCCCCGCGATGGCTGGGTGGATGGAAATGTTACACCAGGTGGTTCGCCGTCTGCAGAAGGTCAGCAGTTTATCGATGCTGGTAATAAACTTGAGTGGCGTGTCAAGAATACCGTTGGGGGAGACTACAACAACGTAAATGGTCTTAGCGGTGTCATGAACAACACTAAAAAGGTTTATGTCCTTAGTTATGGTAACAACACTAAGGCGCGCATGGTTACTATTAAGTACCGTACTGTAGTTGAAGACCCATCACAGACCATTTCTTATATTGCTGGAGTTGAATCTAAAACAGGCTTACCACGAAACAACTGGTATGCTATCTCAGGTAAATATGATAAGCAACTGGTTAGTCAGGTTGCTGCACCAAGTGTGACTCCAAACTTGACCAACACCTCTGTCAACGTTCCTGTTCAAACTGTAGCTTCAACTTCAAGCACTCTTTCAGGAACAGGGGTTCCAGGTGCAACTATTAAGATTTATATCGATGGTCAAGAGCAAAACATCGGCAATGTCACTGTTGACAGTAGCGGTAACTGGACTACAGGTGAGCTTCCAACAGCCTTGAACAACAACCAAGGTGATGGTACAACTATCAAACCACGTCAAACAGTAGAGGTAAGCCAAGTAGTTAACGGTGAAGAAAGTAGCCGTCGTACTGTACCAGTATCTGTTGGTGTAACAACTGTTGAACCTTCAAGCTTGACTACTAACCAAGCTGCAGTTGTAGCAGGACAAAAAGAGGTTACTCTTAAGGTTCCTCATGATGCAGGAATTGCCTACATGCGCTATACAAATACTGCTGGAGAGACTGTTGAGATTCCAGTCAAACGTGATAATGCCTCATCTGCATGGACATCACAAAAATCAGATAAGGCAACTGTCAAATCAGTTGAGCACGGTAAGTTCCAAGATACGATCGTTCTTACCATGGCTGACAAGATTGCAGGTACAGAAGTAGCAGCAATCTCAAACGTGGTAGAGGGTGGCTTCTCAAGTGTGGCTGACTGGCAACCACGCTCAGTAGAAAACCAAGCTCCAACTATTGCATCAGCAGTTGAAGGAAACAAAAAAACTGTTGCTCAAGGTGCTCAACTTGACCTTGCATCTCTTGTGACAGTAGCAGATAAAGAAGATGATGCTCAAGCAACCCTAGGTGATAAGGTTCATGCTGAAGTTGTCTCAGTAAATGGTAACACAGCAACTAAGACAGTTGACACAAATACTCCAGGCACTTATACAGTTAAGTATAAAGCTGTTGATAGCCAAGGTAAAGAGTCAGATGAGATTGAAGTTACTGTAGTTGTCACTCCTGCACGTGACAACGTAGCACCAACAGTAGAAATTCCTTACTCTAATAAAGCTGAAAAAGAAGTTTATGTCTATGGTGGAGAAGCAAACTCATTCGATATCAAATTCAAAGATGATAGTGGAAAAATTGCAAGTGCTACTGTAAACGCTGGAGGAAACCAAGCATTTAAACCAGTTGAAGGTGAAGCAAATAAAATTAACACTCAATTTGGATTTAAAGCAAATGTTATCTCTGCTGAAACACCAGCAACAGCAGATGCACCAGCAGTCATTACTTATTCAGGTACTCCAGCACCAGAAGGGAAATTTACACAAAACGACTTAGATGCTGCCACTAGAGGTGAAAATCCAAAAGGTGTAGCTTTAGGATGGCGTTATGCAACTGCAACGGATACAGATGGTGCGAAAATTGAGAATGGAGCAACAAGTGCTTCAAACCCAACTGACCCAGGTGCATTCCGTGTCATGCTTAAGGGACAAACTCAAAAATATGACATTGTAGCTCCAACAGAAAAAGTTGCTGTAGCAGACCCAACGAATGTAACAGATGACGACTTAGCTAAAATCAAAGAGAAACTCCAACTTGAGTACTCTAAAACCAATGATGATGCTAACTTGGCAGATAAAAAAGGTCAACCTGTAGCTGACAAAGATGCTAAGATTAAATCAGTCGAAAAAGATGCTGATGGAAATCTTGTTGTAACCTATAAAGATGGTTCTCAAGATAAGAAACCATTGTCAGAATTTGTAACGAAAGATACAACAACTCCTGCACGTGACAACGTAGCTCCAACAGTAGAGATTCCTTACTCTAATAAAGCTACTAAAGAAGTTTATGTATACGGTGGAGAAGCAAACTCATTCGATATCAAATTCAAAGATGATAGCGGAAAAATTGCAAGTGCTACTGTAAACGCTGGAGGAAACCAAGCATTTAAACCAGTTGAAGGTGAAGCAAATAAAATTAACACTCAATTTGGATTTAAAGCAAATGTTATCTCTACTGAAACTCCAGCAACAGCAGAAACACCAGCAGTCATTACTTATTCAGGTACTCCAGCACCAGAAGGGAAATTTACACAAAACGACTTAGATGCTGCCACTAGAGGTGAAAATCCAAAAGGTGTAGCTTTAGGATGGCGTTATGCAACTGCAACGGATACAGATGGTGCGAAAATTGAGAATGGAGCAACAAGTGCTTCAAACCCAACTGACCCAGGTGCATTCCGTGTCATGCTTAAGGGCCAAACTCAAAAATATGACATTGCTACTCCAACTGAAAAAGTTACTGTAGCAGATCCAACGAAAGTAACAGACGCTGAGTTAGATAAAATCAAAGAAAAACTTCAACTTGAGTACAACAAGAACAATGACGATGCGAATATCGCAAAAGATACTCCAGTTAATAAAGATGGTAAGATTAAATCAGTCACAAAAGATGCAGATGGAAATCTTGTCGTAACCTACACAGATGGTTCTACAGATAAAAAACCACTAACAGAATTTGTAACTAAAAAACCAACAGATGCAGATAAGAACGAGCCAACACCAAAAGCTCAAACTGTAGATAAAGGAACTGAACCAAAAGCAGAAGATTCAATCGGTAACTTGAAAGATCTTCCTAAGGGTACAACAGTAGCCTTCAAGGATCCAGTAGATACAACAACACCAGGTGAAAAACCTGCGACAGCAGTTGTAACTTACCCAGATGGTTCTAAGGAAGAAGTTCCAGTTAAAGTAACTGTTACAGACCCAAGTTCAAAACCAACAGATGCAGATAAGAACGAGCCAACACCAAAAGCTCAAACTGTAGATAAAGGAACTGAACCAAAAGCAGAAGATTCAATCGGTAA
>NZ_JASHAQ010000002.1:0-157887 GCF_047465035.1 Streptococcus infantis | reverse complement strand
TCCAACATAAGATCTAAAAACTAACCTTCAACCCCATTCAAACGTCTCACACTAACTTCCACCATAGCGGAACTTAATCTGAAACGCTTTCAGATGTGGGGATTTTGTGCGCTCTTTTTTTCGATTCTTTTCGGCTACAAAAACGATGAAATCAAGCATTATTAAAACCAGTGGAACTTACCCTGACACGGATTTCCACTGGTTTTTAGGATTTTTATCAGATTAACTTCCACTTCTAATAGCGGTGGAACTTAGTTTGCGAATTTAGCTAGAAAATATGATAGAATAAAATGATAGAAATGAATTAAGGAGAAACCATGTCTGAACTATATGATATTACCATTGTAGGAGGTGGACCTGTCGGTCTTTTCGCAGCCTTTTATGCTCACCTTCGTCAAGCCAAAGTACAAATCATTGATTCTCTTCCTCAACTAGGTGGTCAACCTGCCATCCTATATCCTGAAAAACAAATTCTCGATGTTCCAGGTTTTCCAAACCTCACAGGGGAAGAATTGACTAACCGCCTTTTGGAACAACTTGAAGGGTTTGAGACACCTGTTCACCTCAATGAAACTGTTCTTGAGATTGAAAAAGAGGATGATGTTTTTAAGATTACAACTAATAAGGGAAATCATACTTCTAAAACCGTTATTATTGCTATGGGGGGCGGTGCTTTTAAACCACGTCCACTCGAATTAGAAGGTGTTGAAGGCTATGACAATATCCACTACCACGTTTCTAATATTCAACAATATGCTGGTCAGAAGGTAACCATCCTGGGTGGTGGTGACTCAGCCGTTGACTGGGCTTTAGCTTTTGAAAAGATTGCTCCAACTACACTTGTTCACCGTCGCGATAACTTCCGTGCACTTGAGCATAGCGTACAAGCCTTGCAAGAGTCTTCTGTAACTATCAAAACACCATTTGTGCCGAGTCAACTTCTTGGTGACGGCCAAACTCTTGACAAGCTTGAAATCACAAAAGTCAAATCCGATGAAACCGAAACCATTGAATTGGACCACCTCTTTGTCAACTATGGCTTTAAATCTTCTGTCGGTAATCTTAAAAAATGGGGATTAGAACTGAACCGCCACAAGATTATCGTCAATAGCAAGCAAGAGTCAAGCCAAGCTGGAATTTATGCTATCGGTGACTGCTGCTACTACGAAGGTAAGATTGACTTGATTGCAACAGGTCTAGGTGAAGCACCAACTGCTGTTAATAATGCCATCAACTATATCGACCCCGAACAAAAAGTACAACCAAAACACTCTACAAGTCTATAATGTCAAAATTACAACTTTATTAAAAAATCAAGTGAAATTTCATGATAAAACGCATAATAACAAGTATCTAAAGAACTTGCTATTATGCGTTTTTATGATTTTAAAAACTTTTCCACTAACCACCTTTATTTGCTTTTTATAGAAAGTTTAATACTTATTGATTAGTTTTTTAATATTGCCCCTCATTCCGACATATTCAGACTAACAAACTCTGTGCACCGTATGAGTAATACTAGATAATATTCTATCTTAGTGTAATTTGTAGTGAAAGTTCGAAGTTAACATTTACAAATTGACGTTAAATACAGTTATGAACATGTTATAAAGTTTGATGTTAGGGCTGTTAGATTAATTATTACATAAGTTAAGTGTTAATCTGGCTCATTTATCATTCTGTATCGGTAATATAAATTTAACTTCAGCACCACGACAAGCTTCTCTATTTTTCAAGATTACTGATCCACCATGTAATTTAATTATTTGTTCAGTAATAAATAATCCAATACCATAATTGGTTGCAGAATGCCTGCTATAATCTCCACGATAGAACTGTTCTTTTGCGTGAATTAAATCGATATCAGAAAAACCTTTCCCGTTATCTAATACTGATATTTCTAAAAATTCATCTACAGTTTTTAAATTCAATTCCAATGTAACTATTCCATTATTATTTTCAATTGAATTCGCTAAGACATTTTGCAATGCTCTCTCTAAGAGTTTCAAGTCTACACTCATTATACCATCTTCAACTACTACATTAGTTTTTAGATTGTTAGAATTAATTGACATTAGTTCTTTAGAAACTGTTACCAATTGTTCTGATACAGTTTTTACTGCCAACGATTGTGGCTGGTATTCAGTGGCATTAGAATTCTTATTCATGATTAGAAGTGTTTTTATATATTCAGATATTCTATTGCTATTCCTCAGTATATAATCTATATAAATACTCTGGTCCTCTGTCACAGATGTCTTTTTAAGCAACTCAGCATTTCCTTGAACAATAGATACTGGGGTTTTCAAGTCATGTATCAAAGCAGAAATCTGTTTTTGCTTGTTTTCTTCCTGTATCCACTCTTTGATTAATGACTCTTGCAAAGCATTTCTCATTTTCTCTAAACTAAATAGAACTTCATTAAATTCTTTGACTCTTGAATAATGCAGTTCAAAATCTAAAGTTTGTTCTGATATTTTTTCGGAAGCAGCAAATATAGGTGAGAGTTGTTTCACAAGATATTTAGCCCATACTATTGTAACAACCAATGTATTTAGTAAACTAACTAAAATAAGAATACTGACATACACTACATTGACATTAGGAAAATATTTTGCCATGAATTTATTTGTAAAATAGGGTTTTACTGAATATTGAATAATACAATAACCGTCATTTCGTAAAATTTCTATATAGCTATAAGATGGGGTATTATATACTCTCTCATTATTATAGTATCGAATTGCTCGATCTTCTTCATCTTTACTCATTGAACTAGTAATGATATTTCCATCCTTTGAAATTAATAGATATGAAGCATTATCTGGTATAAGATTTTTATCAAAAGTCTCTGTATTGGCTATCGCATTCTTCCTCTCATAAATTTGATTTTCTGTGTAATCGGCAGGTAAAATAAATCCTAATGAATACATGGTGGTGAACATCAGAATTACTAAACCAACTGAAAGAAACAGTACAATTCCTACACTTATTAGATATTCTAAAAATATTATTCTTAGCGATTGCCCTTTTAATTTTATTCCCATTTATATCCAATTCCCCATACAGTTACAACTGGAGATACACCTTCCTTCTGTAATTTTGCGCGAATATTCTTAATATGTTCTGAAATAGCTGAAGAATTACCAATTCCATCATATCCAAATATCATCTCATAAATCTGTTCTCTTGAAAATACTTGCCCGCGCCTACGTGCCAGAAGTTCACAAATTCGATACTCAGATTTTGTAAAAGGAATTTTCTTATCATTCACATAAATCATATTCGCTGATAAATCAAATCTAATTTTTCCAAGATTTAAACTTAAATGTCTCTCTCGGTTTTCTCGACGTAAATGGGCATCAACTCTCGCAATTAATTCATTTACTCCAAAAGGTTTTAGAATGTAATCATCAGCTCCTGTTGATAAACCCGAAACAATGTCACTTTCCAAAGATTTTGCAGTTAAAAATAAGATGGGACAGTCTACTCTATCTCTAATAGATTTACAATAAGATATACCATCGATTTTTGGCATCATTATATCTAACAAGATTAAATCATACTCTGATAATTTAGAAATAGGTACTTCTGTTGGATTTTGAAAAATATCTACATGATATAATTTTTGTGTTAAAATATTTTTGATTAAGACCAAAAGATCCATTTCATCATCTATAGCTAATATTTTCACCATCTTATTACCACCTTCATTTCTATTCCATATTAGTTCTGCCGTTCCATTTATTAAACCAAATCAAACTTACAAATAACATTACAACTATTATTGGTGTTGCAACTAAAGACCATTTAAAAAATTCAAAATAAAATGAGTTTTCACCTGAAATTTTATCTACAAAATAAAGACCACAAAGCCTTGAAGGCCATGAACTTGGTAAGTAATACCAAATATTATCCCCCATACTTGTAACAGCAAGTAGCGCTATCAAAGTTTCAAAGAAACCAAGACCAATAGAGGCACCACTCCCAAATCTGAGGCTAATAACCAGATGTATTAAATATAACGGAACAACTCCGATAATCATTAAGACTGATTCCAATATCAAATCATAAAATTCTTGATAATTAAAAAACATCAAAAAACTACTTTGGAGTAAAACAAGTGATAGAGATGCACACAACAATAAGGATAATAACTTACCAATATACATACTAGTTCTTGATTGCGAACCAGTTAACATTATCTGAAAACAACCTGCTTCTGCTTCCATTTCTATTACCTTTGCAGTAATAAAACCAATAATAATCGGGAACAATGCACCTAACGTAATCAAATAATTTAATGTGACATCCTCTATTGAATACCTACTTAGGCTCGTAAATTTAAAACCAGCATATATCATAATCACAAATAGTATTGGGAGAAACAGATATAACCAGGGTAACCAAGTATGTTTTATCTTATATAGTTCAGACTTTAAAATATTTATCACTATCCCACCTCCTGTTTTGCAAACCAAATAGATGATAAGTAAGATAATAGAAGAAATAACAGAATTGAGAAGATACATGGAGGCAAAATGGATGTGTTTAACATCATATTTCCTGCATCTGCTGGTAGTCCATTTGGCATAATTTTCAGCATTGGAACCATAGTTCTTATACTCCAACTATATGGGGAAAACAACCAATAATCTCCAGCAGAAAACATAATTCCTAGTACAACACCTAATAAACCATTTATCATAAGACTAGTAGAAAAACCAAACTTTTTAGCTAATAGTAGGCAAAATGGAATTTGCCATATACTTGATACCACTAATACTATACTCGAAACTAATAAAGTACTAAAGCTATAGCTTAAAAATATTTGTTTTCCAAAAATAAATTGCACAATTAAAACTGCTATCAAATGAACCAAACTTGTCATCAGAATCAAATAGCTTGCTACAATAATTTTTGATATCCAAATCTTTCTTAAATCAATACTTAGAGGATAAACTGCCCTATATTTTATTTTTTTATCTTCGTATCGATTCATTAAAGCAGGAATCAGTGCATAAGTAATTGGCATAATTATAGTATACCACCAATTATATGAATCTACTGTAAAATATGGTGGTGCCAGTATATAAGAAAGAATTATCAAAGATATAGGTATTATATAGATTATTTTTTTTAAAAAAGTTCTTTTATATTTTAAATAATCACTAAGGATATAATTTATCATTTTTAATTCTCCTTCTTTACTACTTCCAAAAATAAATTTTCTAAACTTTCTTGAGAGTTTTTTATATCTTGGTATTTTAATTCACCTTCACATATTATTCCGATATAATCTGCAACTTGCTCAACTTCGGAAATGTTATGGCTGGATAGAATTACTGTAATGCCTTGTTTTGGAAAGCCAAGAATCATCTCCCTTAATTCTTGAATTCCCAATGGATCTAAGCCGTTGGTTGGCTCATCTAAAATTAATAATTTAGGATTATTTAACAGTGCTATTGCAATTCCTAATCGTTGTTTCATTCCCAAAGAAAATTTTCCACTTCTTTTTTTACCTGTATTTGATAGACCAACGATTTTTAGAACTTCATCAATTCTTGATTCGGGTAATCCAAGTAACATTGTTCTTACTTTTAAATTTTCTCTTGCACTTAAGTTCTCATATAACGGAGGTAGCTCTATCAAGGCACCAATTTGTTCAAGATCCTTTCTACTCCATGTATGATCATTAAATATAATATCTCCGGACGATTTATGGAGCATTCCTGTTATCATCTTTAGTGTTGTTGATTTCCCAGCACCATTTGGACCAAGTAATCCGTAGATACAATTCTCTTTCACTTGTAATGAAATATTATTCACTACAAGTTGATTCCCAAATTTCTTTGACAAATTCCTTGTCTCTAAAATATTTTTTTCCATTTTGATCCTCCTTAAATTTACACTTCAATAATAAAATATAAATTTAAAGATTTTATAAAGAAAATACATAATTATCTATTAATTTTTAAGAAAACTATAACTACGCAATTTAATGAAGATTAAAAAAAAATTTGAAATTTTTAGTATTCTATCTAGAACCTTAATCTCTTAAAACAACGAATCCTCTGAAAATGAAAATTCTACTGAATGAAACTTCAGTAGAATTTTTTAAATTTATGTGACTATTAGTCCGTCTCGCTCCGTGAGGTGCGAGACAAATAAACCACCCGCTATGCGGGTGCGCATCGAAGGTTATACCAAAAAACTCCAAACGCGATACAATTAAGGTGTTCAAGCCAATTGTAAAACGAAAGGAGAAAAATATGGCACAAAAGGCTCATAGTTTATCGCACACAAAGTGGCATTGTAAGTATCACATTGTGTTCACCCCTAAGTATAGACGAAAAGTTATCTATAATCAATATCGAAGTAGTTTAGGCGAAATATTTCATCACTTTTGTAGTTATAAAGGAGTTGAAATTATCTTGGGTTACTTAATGCCAGACCATGTACATATGTTAGTAAGTATTCCACCAAGGATAAGTGTTTCGAGTATCATGGGTTATTTAAAAGGAAAAAGTGCACTCATGATGTTTGACAAACACGCCAATCTAAAGTACAAGTTTGGGAATCGGCATTTCTGGGCGGAAGGTTATTATGTAAGTACGGTGGGACTCAATGAAGCCACAATAAAGAAATACATTCAGGAACAAGAGCGAAAAGATATTGCTTTAGATAAGTTGAGTGTAAAAGAATATGAAGATCC
This sequence comes from Streptococcus infantis, assembly GCF_047465035.1. Classification (GTDB taxonomy): domain Bacteria; phylum Bacillota; class Bacilli; order Lactobacillales; family Streptococcaceae; genus Streptococcus; species Streptococcus infantis_T. The sequence continues at coordinate 151,172 of NZ_JASHAQ010000002.1, read as the reverse complement.
CTTTAGGGATAGTGGCAAGTAGTACATATGCCTCTTTAAGAGGCTTGTGACGAGTCAAATGCAATAAGGCTTGAACAAAGTGAAAGCCAGCGTCTTTAGGCGCTGGCTAGTTATCTGGGCTTATAGCCATGGTACAAACCACCCGTTTGACGGGTGGTTATGATTTGAGGTTATTTTAAAAATTTTTAAACATCAATCTCGATATATCTTTTTTGAACATCAATATATTATATTTTACAGTTCCTCTGCAATTTTGTTGATCTTTCTCAGGCGATGATTGACACCACTTTTGGTTAAGGGATTTGTCAGACTATCTGCCAACTTTTGAATAGAATAGTCTGGATGCTGAATACGCAGACGGGCAACTTCCTGCAAGTCTGCTGGCAGATTATCCAAGCCAATTCTATCTTTGATTTTACTGATATTATTAATGGTTTTCATACTCGCTGAAACCGTACGTGCAATATTTGCCGTCTCTGCATTATTGGCACGATTGAGGTCATTTCGAGTTTCTCGGAGAATCTTGACACCTTCAAAAGTATCACGTGCCTCCATAGCTCCTACTAAAATCAGGAAATCCATAATATCTTCAGCTCGTTGGAGATAGGTCACTGCACCTTTTTTTCGTTCAATCACCTTGGCATCTAACAAGAACTGCTGCAAGAGCGAAGCAATCCCTTGGGCATGATCTAGATAAACTGAACTAATTTCCAGCTGATACTTGCCTGACTCGGGATCTCGAATGCTCCCGTTTGCTAAAAAAGCACCACAGAGATAGGCACGACCTGCTTCTTCATCTCCTAAAATATCCGGATCAATTCCCGTCTCCAAACCAAAGAAAGAATCAGCCAAACGCAAATCCGCTAAAAGTTCTTGGACTTGCTCATCTGTAAACACAGTATAGACCCGATTTTTACGAAGATTACTTCTCTGATGATGACGAATCTCCGACTTGATACCATAAAAGTGTAAAAACGATTCATAGAGATGGCGGGCAAGCTTGGCACTCTCTGTAACAACGGACAAGGTCAAGCCAGAACTAGACAAACCTATGCTTCCAGACATCTTGATAATAGCTGATAACTCATAGCGACTCAGGTGGTGTTGACCTAGGATTTCTTCTTTTACTGCTACTGTGAAACTCATTTTCTCACCTGTATGATGCGCATTAATTCATCCACGATTAAATCCCCATCATGGAAGGCACCACCATTTTCCAAACGTAGGAAGTTGGATGAAATGACACGGGGAACTTGTTGATGCAAACCGTCAAAATCATGCTCAACCTGTACTAAATACTCATCAAAACGATTGGTATCCATATAATCTCTAGGTACCTTCTCGATATTAACAAGTACTGTATCAATAAATGGTCTACCCAAATGACGATGCAAGACTTCTACGTGATCACTATCTGAGAAATGCTCTGTTTCTCCACGCTGGGTCATGATGTTGCAGACATAGGCAATTTCAGCCTTTGTTTCAAGAAGGGCTTGTCCAATCTCTTCAATGACAATATTCGGCAAAATGGAGGTAAAGAGGGAGCCTGGACCCAAGACAATCATATCACTCTCAAGAATGGTATTCACAACTCGGCGGCTAGCCTGCGGTTTCTCATCGTCTAGAGTGTTGGTGACATAAACATGGTCAATCATGCCTGGATGGTCTGCAATGTGACTTTCTCCAGCTACTTCTGTTCCATCTTTAAAGACGGCATGGAGTGTCAAGGGATGGTCACTAGATGGATAAATCTTTCCTGTCGTATGGAAAAATTTACTCAGTAATTGCATAGCATTATAGGTTGAACCCTGCATTTCAGATAAGCCAGCTATGATAATGTTTCCTAATGGATGACCAGCAAAAGCACCTGCATCCTCAGAAAAACGGTATTGAAAGACCTTTTCATAGAATTTTGGCATATCTGACATGGCCACAAGAACATTACGTAAATCCCCTGGAGGTGTCAACTGTTGAATATTTTTACGCAATTCGCCTGAAGAACCGCCATCATCCGCAACGGTTACAATGGCTGCAATTTCCACATCCTTTTCCCTTAAACTATTTAAAATAACAGGGATTCCGGTTCCTCCACCAATCACCGTAATTTTTGGTTTTCTCATGAACGGTTTACCGTTTCCTTTCTTCGGTCTTTATCACGATGGCTTTCATTTACAGGCCAATTCTTAGACAAATCATTGGCTAATCGTTTGGCAAAGGCAACACTCCGGTGTTGTCCTCCTGTACAACCTACTGCAATGGTTAAAACAGATTTTCCTTCTTTCTTATAGCCAGGTAGGATTGGTTCAATCAAGGCCAACAAATGGCGGTAGAAATCCTCAGATTCCTCATGATTCATAACATAGTCATAAACGTCCTGGTCTTCACCTGTCTGATTGCGAAGTTCTGGTAGATAGTAGGGATTTGGGAGGAAACGGACATCAAATACCAAGTCAGCATCAATAGGAATGCCATATTTAAACCCGAAAGACATAACCTCAATACGGAAGGACTGAGCCTGTTCTTGGTCTGAAAACTGCTCTGCAATGGTCTTACGGAGTTCACGAGGAGTTAACTCTGTTGTGTCAACCACGTTTTGACTCATATTTTTCAAGGGTGCCAAGAGTTCACGTTCCAGCTTAATTCCGTCCAAAATACGACCATCTGCTGCCAGAGGGTGACTTCTTCTAGTTTCCTTATAACGTGCCACCAATTCCTTATCTGCTGCATCCAAAAAGAGGATTTTAAAGTCCAAATCATCTTGATTTTCCAATTCATCCAAGACAGCCTGAATCTCTGAGAAGAAAGAACGACTACGCATATCCACCACTAGGGCCAACTTGTGGTCATCATCCTTGGTCTCAACCAACTGTAAAAATTTTGGTAAGAGGGCAGGTGGCATATTATCAATGGTAAAATATCCTAAATCTTCAAAGGATTGAATGGCTACGGTTTTTCCTGCACCACTCATCCCTGTCACAATCACCAGGTGAAGTTGTTTCTTTGTCATCATTGTCTCCTTATATCAAAAGAAGTTTGGAAGAACCAAACTTCAACTCGCTTATCCAATCTCTGCGATGACTTCAATTTCGACTTTTACATCGCGAGGAAGACGAGCTACTTCTACAGCTGAACGAGCTGGAAATTCCTCTTTAAAGGCTGTTTGGTAAACCTCATTGAAGGGTACAAAATCGTTCATATCGCTTAAGAAACAGGTTGTTTTGACCACATGGTCAAAATCTGTCCCTGCTTCTGCTAAAATAGCTCCAATGTTTTTCAAAACTTGCTCTGTCTGTTCTTGGATCGTTTCTCCTACGATTTCTCCAGTTTCAGGAGATAGAGGTACTTGACCGCTAGCAAACAAAAGATTGCCAACAATTTTTCCTTGAACATAAGGTCCGATAGCCTTTGGAGCCTTGTCTGTATGGATTGTTTTAGCCATTCAATTTCCTCAAATTTTCTCTAAAATAGCATCCCAAGCCTGGTCCATTCCTGCTTTTGTTACGGATGAAAAGAGGATAAAATCATCACTTGGATCAAAGTTTAATTTCTTTTTAATTGCTGATTCGTGCTTGTTCCATTTCCCACGCGGAATCTTGTCTGCCTTGGTCGCCACAATGATGACAGGAATCTCATAATATTTAAGAAATTCGTACATCTGTACATCATCTGCCGATGGATCATGGCGAAGGTCAACGAGACTAACAACCGCTCGTAGATTTTCTCGAGTAGTTAAATATTCCTCAATCATACGACCCCATTTTTCACGTTCCTTTTTGGAAACACGGGCATAACCATAACCAGGCACATCCACAAAACGCATCTTATCATCAATATTAAAGAAATTGAGTAGTTGTGTTTTTCCTGGTTTCCCAGAAGTACGAGCTAGATTCTTACGATTAAGCATGGTATTGATAAAGCTTGATTTACCAACATTTGAGCGACCTGCAAGAGCAATCTCAGGAAGTTCATCTTGCGGATAGTGGGACTTGTTAGCTGCACTCAGCAAAATCTCAGCATTGTGTGTATTGATTTCCATAGTCACCTCTAGGCTGTCTCTAGGATTGGCTTAGCCGTTCCATTGACTGCTTCTTTTGTGATACGAACAGTTTTCACATTTTCTTGACTTGGAACTTCAAACATAACGTCTAGCATGGTTTCTTCGATGATTGAGCGAAGACCACGCGCACCAGTTTTGCGTTCGATGGCTTTGTTAGCAATTTCCTGGAGGGCTTCGTCGTCAAATTCTAACTCAACATCATCATAAGAAAGCAAGGTCTGGTATTGTTTGACCAAGGCATTTCTTGGTTCCTTCAAGATGCGAACCAAATCATCTACGGTCAACTGCTCCAAGGCTGCAAAGACAGGCAAGCGTCCAATTAACTCAGGAATAATTCCGAACTTTTGAATATCTTCTGCGATGATTTCTTGCATATAAGAGCTGTTTTCGTCAATAGCCTTGTTGTTTTGTCCAAAGCCGATAACTTTTTCACCAAGACGCTGTTTGACAATCTCTTCGATGCCATCGAAGGCACCACCCACGATAAAGAGGATATTCTTAGTGTCCACTTGAATCATTTCTTGTTGTGGATGTTTGCGTCCGCCTTGAGGTGGCACGCTAGCTACAGTTCCCTCGATAATCTTGAGGAGGGCTTGTTGCACACCTTCACCAGAAACATCACGTGTGATAGAAACGTTCTCGCTCTTCTTAGCAATCTTGTCGATTTCGTCTACGTAGATAATTCCACGTTCTGCACGTTCGATGTTAAAATCAGCTGCCTGCAAGAGTTTGAGGAGGATATTTTCCACGTCCTCACCTACATAACCAGCCTCAGTAAGGGCTGTTGCATCAGCAATAGCAAATGGTACATTCAAACTTCGAGCAAGAGTTTGAGCAAGGAAAGTCTTCCCTGAACCAGTTGGACCAATCATCAAAATGTTTGACTTTTGCAAATCCACATCTTCTGATTCTTCACGAGTGTCATGGAAATTGATGCGTTTGTAGTGGTTATATACAGCAACTGCCAAAGCACGTTTGGCACGATCTTGACCAATCACATAGTGGTTCAAGATGTTTAAGAGTTCGATTGGTTTTGGTACTTCAGACAAGTCTGCCAAGACTTCCTCAGCCAACTCCTCACGAATAATTTCCTGGGCCAACTCCACACATTCATTACAGATAAAGGCGTTGTTCCCAGCGATTATTTTTTTAACTTCTTCTTGGCTTTTGCCACAAAATGAGCAATAAACCATCATATCATTTTTCCTATTTGTAGGCATGATTCCCTTCCGTTCTAAATGATTTTTCTATCTAAAATAAGGTCATATAAAAAGCATGAATGCTATTCACCAAGTTTGTAAAAGCATTAAGCCAAAGTAGAGTAGCAAGTCCGTAGCGCTTTTTACGAAAAGCGTGTGATCCAGCCACAAGACAGACAGCACACAAAAGAGCTGTGAAAAAACCAAAAATACTACGCTCCATTAGACTTCCTTTCTCTTTCTGTATTCAATGGTAAAATCATAGACATTTTTCTCATCTTTGGAATAAGATTTGCTTGAAACAGTCTCAAAAGCAGTCAAGTCAAAATCTTCTGGGAAATAGGTATCCCCTTCAACTTGAGCATGAATTTGTGTCACAATAATCTCATCGAGATAAGGTTCAAAAAGCTGAAAAATCTGCTTGCCACCAATGATATAGAGATTCTTAGCCTGATGATGGTACCAGTCTAAAACATCCTCAACATTTTGGAAAACCAGAGTCCCCTCAATTGACTCTTCAGGATTGCGCGTCAAAATCAGAGTCTCACGTCCTGGAAGCAATCGTCGTCCCATCCCATCAAAGGTTACACGACCCATTAAAATGGCATGATTCAAGGTTGTTTCTTTAAAATGTTTTAACTCTGCTGGCAAATGCCATGGCAAGCGATCCTCTTTTCCGATCACACCCTTTTCATCTTGAGCCCAAATGGCTACGATTTTCTTTGTCATGCTTTCATCCTTTTCATTGATAGTTCTATTTTATCAAAAATCTTCAAAAAAGACTGTTTTGGAATGCCCTCCTGAATAGAAAAAATCCGTAGAAAACTTCTACGGATTTTTGACAAAATAGAGTATCTTACAAACCAGGTGCTTGTCCTAATTCTGCTGCAAGCATCCAGACTGTTTTTTCAAGGTCTGCCTTAGCACCAACGAAGATATCATTGGTTACATCATCACCTTCTTCATCTGTTACATCCAAAGCTTTTTGGAAAAGAGTGATGAGGTAACGATAAATTTCAAGAACACGTTCCAAACTTTCTTCTACATTACGGAATTCTCCAACTTCTTCTTCGATTTCACTGTGTTGAAGAAATTCTGTCAATGTAGAGTATGGTTTGCCACCAAGTGTAATCAAGCGTTCGCTGATTTCATCAAGGTAACCATCAAGGCTATCCATGTATTCATCCATCTTAGGATGCCATACTTGGAAACCACGACCACGCATGTACCAGTGTACTTGGTGAAGGGCAATGTGAGCCACATACAAGTCTGCTACTGCTTGGTTAAGCACTTCCTTTGTTTTTGCTAGCGCTTCAGGCGCTGATTTAGATAATGTTGTTACGTCTTTTAATGCATCTTTTTTCAATTCTACCATTTTTCTCACCTCATAATATTATTTTTGCAACCATATTTATTGATTACTATCTCAGTATACTACACCTAGTAGACAAAAGCAAGAAAATTAACCCATATTAAAAAAGTTCTAATTGACTGATAATTTAAGAAAATGAGTGGCTATTTATCCTAGCTATTTTCACTGTTTTTACTAGAAAATTGACTTTGATAAAGATCATAATAGAAACCTTTTGCAGCTAAAAGACTTTCATGATTTCCCTGTTCGATTATCTGTCCATCTTTAAGTACCAAAATCTTATCAGCTTCCTGAATTGTCGAAAGACGGTGAGCAATGACAAAGCTTGTTCTCCCCTTCATCAAACGTTTCATAGCCTTTTGAATCAAAAGTTCTAGACGAGTGTCAACTGAAGAAGTTGCTTCGTCCAAAATTAAGATTTTAGGATCCGCCAAGAGTGCACGCGCGATGGTTAACAACTGTTTTTGTCCAAGAGAAATATTACTTGACTCTTGGTTCATCTCCATGTTATAGCCACCAGGAAGGGTGCGGATAAAGTGATCCACATTTGCAGCCTTAGCAGCTTCAACGATTTCCTCGTCAGTTGCCTCAAGATTTCCAAAGCGAAGATTTTCCTTGATACTGCCTTCATAAAGCCAAGCATCCTGTAAGACCATCCCAAACTGGCGACGATAGTCCTGACGAGACAAGTCTCGAATATCTTGTCCATCCACTAAAATGGCACCAGCTGTCACATCGTAAAAACGCATGAGAAGGTTAATCAAGGTTGTTTTCCCTGCTCCAGTAGGTCCAACGATAGCTACCATCTCTCCAGGTTCAACATCTAAATTAAAATTGCGAATCAATGGTTTATTTTTTACATATTGGAAATCGACATTTTTGAAACTAACTTGACCTGTCAATGGTGCTAGTTCTTTCGCTTCAGCAGTTTGGACTTCTTCCTGTTCATCTAGAACTTCAAAGACACGGTCAAGCGAAGACTTAGCACTTTGTATTTGCCCTGCTAATTGAGTAATGTTTTGTATCGGTTGACTGACCTGCCACACATACTGAACGAAAGCTTGCATATTACCGATCGTCAAGCGCCCTGCAATAACCTGCAAACCACCTAAGACAGCAACTATTAGGTAAGTTAAATCAGACACGATGTGAAGGGCAGGCATCATCAATCCTGAAATAAAACTCGCCTTGAATCCGACTTGTTGCAATTCATCCGTAATCTTTTCAAATCTTTCTTGAGAATTTTCTTCGCGCCCGAAAAGTTTTAAAACATTGAAACCTGTTAAGTTTTCCTGTACAAATCCATTCATTCGTCCCAATATAGCTGCCTGCTGTTTAAAGTACGGCTGCGAACGATTCAGAATCGTTTTAGCACCAAAATAAGTAATCGGAATCGACAAGATAACAATGATAGCCAGCTGAAGATTTAGATAGAGGACCATTCCCATAACAAAAAGAATGGTAAAGACTGCGTTGACAATCTGCAAGAAGGATTGTTGAAGTGCATTAGATACGGTCTCTACATCGCTAGTAAAACGTCCCAGCAAATCCCCAAATTGGTGCTTGTCAAAGTAAGACACAGGGATGCGGTTGATTTTTTCGCTCATTTCATTTCGCAAATCCTGTATCATGGACTGCACCGCATTGGTCATGAAGTAGTTTGAGTAATAAGACCCCAACTCATAAAAAAGGCCACGCAAGAGATAGATTACCAGAATCACTGCGATATAGCTGGTATTAATCCCTGCTCCTGCAACACCATTTGCCATAGCAAGAAGATTGCTGGTTAATTCTGTGATAGCAAGCCCTAATACAAAAGGCTCGATAACACTCATAATGACGCTGACTATTTTCAAGAAGACTGCAAAGAAAACAGAAAAACGGTAGGCTTTTAAATAGCTCCATAGACGAGCTAGACTAGATTGTTGTTTCATCCTTTACCTCCTATTCTTCTGTCAGAGACGCATTTTTCAACTGCGACTCAGCAATTTCTCGATAGATGTCATTTGTTTCCATCAATTCTTCATGACGGCCACGACCAACAATTTCACCCTTATCAAGGACGATAATCTGGTCAGCATCCATGATAGTTCCAACACGTTGCGCAACAATCAATACTGTAGCATCTTGCGTCACTTCCTTGAGACGACGGCGCAAGATAGCATCTGTACGGTAGTCCAAGGCTGAGAAAGAATCATCAAAAATGTAGATATCTGGACCCTTGATGACTGCTCGGGCAATCGACAAGCGTTGTTTCTGACCACCAGATAGGTTGCTTCCCCCTTCAGCCAGATGAGTTGCAAAACCTTCTTCTCGACTTTCGATAAAGTCTTTGGCTTGGGCTACATCAGCTGCTTGGTGCAAGTCCTCATGACTGGCATCTTCTTTCCCATAGCGGAGATTGTCTGCGATAGTCCCAGTAAAGAGCAAGGCCTTTTGGGGAATAAACCCAATCTTCTGGCGGAGTGATTTGAGGCGGTAATCTCGGACATCAACACCATCGACCTTAATTTTCCCTAGTGTAACATCGTAGAAACGAGGAATCAATTGAACTAGAGTAGACTTACCTGAACCAGTTGAGCCGATAAAAGCAATGGTTTCTCCCGGTTTAGCAGTAAAGGAAATATTATGCAAAACAGGGCTTTCTGTTTCCCCAGGATAGGCAAAGGTTACATTATCAAATTCTAGATAACCATGGGTTTCTGTTTCTTGAATTCCGTCCTCATTTGGATCAATGGAAATCGGCATATCCATGATTTCCTTCAAACGCTCACTAGACACAGCCGTTCTAGGGTACATGGTAAAGAGGTTTGACAAGAAAAGGAAGGACAAGAGGGCATGGAAACTATACTCGATGAAGGCTACCAAATCCCCAATCTGCAAACTTCCCTGTTTGAGAGGATCCAAAGCAAACCAAACGATAGCTACAATCATAGCGATAATGATTTGCACAAAAAGTGGCTCTGTCAAACCAGTCAATTTGAACAAACGATTTGAATTATCCGCATAGATCGCATTTTTCTCTTCGAAACGGTTTTCTTGGAAGTCTTCACGAGCAAAGGCACGAATCACTCGCAAGCCCATCAAATTTTCACGGACATATTGGTTTATCTTATCCAGTGTTTTCTGTTGTTTTTCAGATAAGGGGCGCGTTTTCACTGCCACATAAAGGACTACTACAGCTAGAAAAGGGACAGAAAAAGCGACAATCCAAGCTAGTGAAGGGCTGGTCAAGAAAATCATAAGAATACTCGACAGCATCATCATGGGAGTGATAACACCCAACTTAAGCGTCTGCTCTGCAAACTGCATAAGGACAAAGGCATCACTGGTAATACGAGTCACCAATGAAGAAACACCAATTTGTTCATATTCGTGATGAGAATACTCTTGTAATTTAGCATAAACATCATTTCGCATGTCCTTAACCATATTGGTGGTCAATTTACTAGCAGCATAGGATAGAACAACCCGCCCAAATGTCCCCAAGACGATAATAACCAACATTACGATAGCCCAAAAATAGAGCTTTTCTTCATTACCTTGATTAATCCCCTGGTCAATCATACGAGCAAGAACAGTCGGTAGCCCAAGATTGACAATAACAAAGAAAATAGCTCCGAAGAAGTCTAACACTAACCACTTGGGATAACGTTTGAGATAAGACCAAATATAAAGCATAATTCTCCTTTCTTTTTCTTCTTAAATGCAGAAAAGAGCGTGCTTTCGCACGCCATTTTACTAAAAAGAAGACAGGCAGCCAAAACCTCGAGAGGGGGAACTGTCTGTCTCAGATATTTAAGGCTTATTTTACAAAGTCAAGCAATGCCAAGAAGCTTTCTGGGTCAAGTGATGCACCACCAACAAGAGCTCCGTCAACGTCTGGACAAGCCATGTATTCAGCAACGTTTTCAGGTTTAACTGAACCACCGTATTGAACACGTACTTTATCAGCTACTTCTTGACCAAAGTCAGCTGCTACAACGTCACGAACAACTTTACACATTTTTTGTGCATCGTCTTGTGAAGCTGATTTACCAGTACCGATAGCCCAGATTGGCTCATATGCGATAACTGTTGAAGCTACTTGTTCTGCAGTCAATCCAGCAAGAGCAGCAGAAACTTGAGCACCTACGAATTCTGCTGCTTTTCCTGCTTCGTAAGTTTCAAGGCTTTCACCACAACAGATAATTGGAAGCATACCATTAGCAAAGATTGCTTTTGCTTTTTTGTTGATGTCTTCGTCTGTTTCGTGGAAGTAGTCACGACGTTCTGAGTGACCGATCACAACATAGTCAGTGCCGATTTCTTTCAAAACTTGTGGGCTAGTTTCACCAGTGAAAGCACCAGCATTTTCAAAGTAGCAGTTTTGAGCAGCAACTTTAAGGTTTGAACCTTTAGCAGCAGCAAGAACAGTTGTCAAGTCAAGTGCAGGAACTGCAATACCAGCTTCAACAAGATCAGATGAAGGAAGTTTTGATGCTACAGCTTCAACGAATGCTTTTGCTTCTTCTGGGTTTTTGTTCATTTTCCAGTTACCAGCGATAAATGGTTTACGTGACATTTCACATACCTCTTTTTTCATTTTATTTTCTACTTATTTTATCATATTTAAAGATAGCTTGCAAATCTTACTCTGTAACTAGAAGTCTTCTTTTCAAAAACTTTCCAGTTGCCGTTTTTATTTAGAAGCTGGCTTTCTCCTAGTCAATTTGACCACTGCTTCTGTCCTAGCCGTGTGTGGAAACATATCAACAGACTGGATATAGTGTAGATCATAGACCTTTACCAAACGGACTAAATCGCGCGCCAAGGTAGATACATTGCAGGAAATGTAGACCATCTTTTCAGGAGCGTATTTAACGATGGTATCCAAGAGTTTGTCATCTAAACCGGTACGAGGCGGGTCTACAATCAAGGCATCGGCACGATAGCCTTCCTTGTACCAACGAGGGATGATTTCTTCTGCAGTTCCAGCCTCATAGTGAGTATTGGTATAACCCATGCGCTGGGCATTTTCTTTGGCATCCTCAATAGCTTCTGGAATAATATCCATCCCCCTCAGACTTTTAACTTTTTTAGCAAAGGCAAAACCAATGGTTCCAACACCACAATAGGCATCAATCAGATGGTCATTCTCATTTACGTCCAAGGCCTTAACGGCTTCACTATAGAGGACTTCAGTCTGTTCAGGATTGAGCTGGTAAAAAGCTCGAGGTGAAAGAGAAAATTCATAATCAAGAACACCCTCGCGTATACTATCCTGCCCCCAAATAATCTCGGTCTTGTCTCCATAAATCTCACTGGTTTTGGCAGTATTGGTATTGACTGCAACTGTCACCACTTCTGGAAAATCCTTGACTAGGTCTTGAACTAAGAGAGTCAGATTCAATTGGCGATTAGTGACGATAATGATTTGAACCTGCCCAGTTTTCCGTGCTCGACGAACCATGATGGTCCGAACCCCAAGGATTTTCCGTTCATCTGTAATCGGAATTTGATGATAGGTCAAGAGTTCAGCAATGCGATTGGCAATAATCTGCGTCTCCTTGTCTTGAACCAGACAGTCTTTTAGCTCAACCAAGTAGTGAGAATTCTGAGCATACAAACCTGCCTTAACTTGCCCCTTAAATTTTCGAGTTTGGAATTGTAGTTTAGCCCGATAATACTTAGGCTCCTGCATGCCAATGGTTGGTCTAATTTCATAGTTTTCATAGCCAGCAGGGGCAAACTTCTTCAGAGCTTGATGAAGGAGATCTGTCTTGAACTCCAGCTGCTTGTCATAGTGCAGGTGCATGATTTGACAGCCTCCACACTCATTATAAATGGTACAGTCTGGTACTACTCGAAACTTAGATTTTTTATTGACCTCAAGCAGTTTAGCCTCAACATAGTTACGCTTAACCGAAGTCACCTGACAATAGATATCTTCTCCCTTGAGGGCACCTGGAACAAAAACGAGGGTTTTCTGGAAAAAACCGATTCCTTCCCCGTTAATCCCCATGCGCTTGATTTTTAATGGAATTTTTTGTTTGACTTTTAGATTCATAAGTCTATTATACCACGTAGTTTCTCAATGGTTAAGAATATGTTACAATAAAAACATGAATACAAAGATATCTTTTTCCTCATTGGATTTTCCTGAGCAATTACGAACTTATATAGAGGGGACAAGCCTTTCTGACAGCTCTTCTCATTCAGGCGCAAGGGTCCTTTATCTTGACTCAGGTTACTATTTAAAAATTGATCAAAAGGGAAGATTAGAGCGAGAAGCTAGCATTGCAAGGTGGTTTGAACAAGAGGGAATAGGAACTCCTGTTATCGACTATGTATCTACGGATAAAGACTATCTTCTGACAAAAGAAGCCATTGGCCGTGATGCTCTCGCTTTTTTAGATCAGCCAGAAAAAATCTGCCGAACAATGGCAGAGGCTCTAAAAAAGCTTCACAGTTTAAATCCGAAAAATTTTCCATCAGAAAATCATTTACAGACCTATAAAGACAGAGCCTTTAAAAACTATGAAAAAGGGGAGTTCTATGCCAAGGCGCTCCTAGCCCAATTCCAGATTAGCAGTCGCGAAGAGGCCTTCCAACTCATCCAAGAACAAGGGCACCTTTTAGAAACAGATGCCTTTATTCACGGTGATGCCTGTCTACCAAACTTTATTCTAAAAGATGCTGACCACTTCTCTTGTTTTATTGATCTTGGTTTGGCTGATTTTAGTGATCGACATATCGATCTCTTTTGGGCAATTTGGTCCCTCAACTATAACCTACATGACCCTAAATACGCTGAACTATTTCTTGACTATTATGGGAGAGAACAGGTCGATGTGAATAAACTTCGACTCGTTGCTGCCTTTGAAGCGTTTGGATAAAAGGAAAACCATGAAAATCACAAAACTTGAAAAGAAAAAAAGACTCTATCTGCTCGAACTTGATAGCGACCAAACCTGCTACATTACCGAGGATACCATTGTTCGCTTTATGTTAACAAAAGGGAAAGAAATCTCAGCTGAGGAACTAACTGAGATTAAATCCTTTGCGCAATTTTCCTACAGTAAAAATCTAGCTCTCTACCACTTATCCTTCAAGGCCCGTACTGAAAAAGAAGTTAGAGATTATCTTGCCAAACATGAAATTGATGAGAAAATCATTCCCAAAGTCATTCAGTCTCTAAAGAATGACAACTGGATCAATGACCGCCAATATGCACAAGCTATCATCAATTCCAATCAGCTTTCAGGAGATAAGGGAAGCTATATGCTGATGCAGAAGATTTCTCAAAAAGGGGTTGCTAAGTCTATCATCCAAGAAGTCTTACAAGAATTTGATATGGCGGAAGTCGCAGAGCGTACAGCTGAAAAACTACTGAAAAAATACCAAGGGAAATTACCTGCCCGCGCCTTACAGGACAAGATTATCCAAAATCTGACCAACAAAGGGTTTTCCTACTCAGAAGCCAAGGCTGCCTTTGATCAACTAGATAACCAGGTCGATGAAGAAACTGTTCAGGAGCTAATTTTTAAAGAATTGGATAAGCAATACCCAAAATACTCACGAAAGTATGAAGGATACGAACTGAAACAACGTTTGACCCAAGTTTTAGCTAGAAAAGGTTATGATTTTTCGGATATAGCCAGCGCTCTCCGAGAATATCTTTAATTTTTTCATAAAAAAACTAAGAACTTTAAACAAAAATGTGATACAATAGTAAACGATAAACTTATAAATTGTAGAAAGTTGGTTAGTTATGAAACTTCCAAAAGAAGGCGACTTTATTACAATTCAAAGTTATAAGCATGATGGAAGTCTCCACCGTACTTGGCGGGACACCATGGTACTAAAAACAACAGAGAACGCTATTATCGGCGTCAACGACCACACACTTGTTACCGAAAGTGACGGTCGTCGTTGGGTAACTCGAGAACCGGCTATTGTTTACTTTCACAAGAAATATTGGTTTAATATTATCGCTATGATTCGTGAAAATGGTATCTCCTACTACTGCAATATGGCTAGTCCTTACTATCTGGATGAAGAAGCTTTAAAATACATTGACTATGATTTGGATGTTAAAGTTTTTACAGATGGTGAGAAACGCCTCTTGGACGTTGAGGAGTATGAACGACACAAGCGAAAAATGAAGTATTCTTCTGATCTAGACTATATTCTGAAAGAGCATGTTAAGATTCTTGTTGATTGGATTAACAATGAGCGAGGTCCTTTCTCAGAAGCCTATGTCAACATTTGGTACAAACGCTACGTAGAACTAAAGAATCGGTAAAGTTGTCAGAGGTCAGGAACAAAATCCTGACCTTGTTTTTTTGGTTGTGTAAAATAAGTTGTGTAAACACAAAAAGGAATAAAGCCGTTATGATAGAATTCGCAAGATATACAAAATAAATAGATATACTAATACTTTTTTAATTTCTTTGTTCTTGTAAGTTAAGAACAATCTTCTATCGTTTAATACAAAAAATACGAAGATAATCGGTATAAAAAATACAAATCACCTTCGTATCAAAATAGTTAGTTTTGTCTTTCTACATAGCACCAATCCTTTAGTACAATCCTTGGAAAAAATGACTTAACAAAGAAAATGTTATTTAATCTACTAACTGATTTAATCGTTTTTGAAAATATAAAGCAATATTTTTAGACTCAATAAACTCAAAATATTTAATGACATTGTTCATTTGTTTAATTCCAGATTCTTTAGATTCTGTCAGGTATATTTTATATCCTTCTACAAATTTGAATGTAGATTTTTCAAAAACTTTTGTGTCATCTTTTAATAATTTTTTTAATTTCATTTCAAAGTAGTCTGCATATATTAGATGTGAATTTTCAAGGCAACAAAACCAAAAATTTAAACAAGCTGACACAACTAAATTCCTATTCTTGCCGATTTTTTCGTAATAATGTGTACGCTCTAGTATTTCTTTTCCGACCCTGTAAATATAATCTATTTCAAAAAGATGATATAAATTACCAATCAGCGTTATCTCATAGGACTCCCATCGTTCCTTCTGGAATAAATAGTCATATACTAAATTTAGATCATCTCTACTAACTACATGATTACAATCTATTTGATTTAATAATCCTTGAACCATAATTGTATTTATTTTATGAGTTTTTTCCCCACTCTTCTCAAAAAGTTTTTGTTGCTCATTTTTTATTTCCTCCAACCCTTTAGTATTCAAACTATAAAAATTTGGAGATAAATTAACCAAAAAATCATCAAGCTCAGATCTTTTATAATGTTCTAGGTAGTTACAAAAATTCTCTATCGAAACATTGATATTTGATAATAATTTAAAGAACGTTGAAAGAGAAATTTCATTTTCTCCCCTTTCAAATCTAGAGAGTTGAGATTTTGATATAGAATCAGCTGCAGCATACTCTAAAGAATATCCGTTTAATTTTCTAAAATATCGAAAAGCTTCTCCGTAATTTTTCATACTTTCGTTCCCTTAACTTTCTTTTCGAGCGATAAACATACCATATTCTTTAGGAATGATCAACGTACCATTATTAAACTCACTTTCCAATCTTTTACGTATTATTTCCTCTTCTAGTGAACCTATTTCTGAAATTCCTTTAAACGATTGGATGTATTTAACTAGGTCATCTATTCTAGTTACCTGTAACTCATCATCATAGAGTAATGTATCGACAGAGTTAAAATACCTACTCAGGTACCTTTTACCATTTTGTAAAGTAAACGTTTTATTTTCTAAATCTTGATTAACCTCATCTTTCAATAAACTGGCCAAAAAATCTACAACTCCATTTTCACCAAATGTAGCACAGTAAAAAATGCCCCCTGTTTTTAGAACCCTATTCACCTCAGAGAGAACTTTAGGAATATCATTCACATGATGTAGAAGCATATTAGCAATAACAATATCAAATGTTTCATTCTCAAAAGAAATCTTTTGAATATCCATTATTTCATAGTTGACATTGTCTCTATTTCCAATCACTGACTTCGTTGTTTTTACCATATCTTGAGAAAAATCTGTAACAACCAACTGCTTCATCTTGTCTATAGAATCAAGATTACTTTTCCACAGTTCTCCTGTACCACATCCCAATTCTAGAACCTTTACTTCATCAGTGATTTCGTAGTTAGAAAATATCCAATTGTTAAATCCCAATTTATTTTTTGAATACTTCTTATGCAATTCTACTCGAATATCAAGATTATCATGATTTTTATATTGTTCAATTACCTTATCAATCATTAAAAATGACCTCCACTCTATAATTTGACATTATATCACAAGAATAAAGATAGTGTAAAATAAGTTGTATAAATGCAAAAAGGAATAATTTTACCACAGTATTGAACTATTTTGGGGTCTTCTAAATTCCCAAAAGCTCCTTTGAGCAAAACTTCATTTTTCATCCACAAATCTTAAGTATCAACTGATTTATTGAAGTCTCGCAAGACACGGACTAAAAATTTAAAGATTGATCCATCTATTTCTATCCCAGTACATTTTAGCAAAAAACCTGCCACATTGGGCAGGTTTTCATCTAAATATCTAACTTCGTAACAGTGAACTTGATATGCGAATAATCTTTCTCGATATCCTTATCTACCATAAAGGCTGTTGCATCCTTCTTGACCTGTACCAAGTCAATATTCTGTGCTTGAGCGGCATAGACACAGCCACAGTAGCATTGGCGATAAATGTCATACTCTTCACACATTTCTACAGAACGTTTGTAGCCTTGATTTTTCTTAAAGTCACTCGGAAGATAGTGAGTGGTGTAAATTTTCTGCACATCAATCCCGATACTATTGATGGTTTGCGAATTTTTATGAGGACTGATAGTCAGGGCCGAACCAAAGTAGTCAAATCCCAAGTCCATAGCTACCTGCGCTGTCTTATCCAAACGATAGTCAAAACAAACCTTGCAGCGATCGCCACCTTCAGGTTCTTCTTCCAAACCTCGAACCAGTTTACGGTATTCATTGGGTTCATAAGGTGCTTCTAGATATTGGACGTTATTGCCAGTTCGTTCATTGAAATCACTGACAAACTTTTTTGTCACATAGGCACGCTTGTGATACTCAGCTTTAGGATGGATATTTGAATTAGCAAAATAAATAGTTACATCTGCATATTTGGTCAAATACTCTAAAGTATAGGTGCTACAAGGAGCACAACAGACGTGCATGAGAATGGTTGGTCTTTCTTCATTTTTTTCCCAAACTTGAACCATCTTTTGCATGACACGGTCATAGTTGATCTTTTGATTGGGATTCATCTTACTTAGAATTTCTTCTACATCGATCATACTCTTCTCCTTTTCCTCTTGCTATTGTACCACAGGATGATCCTTTGGGCAATTAGGTTTTCGTGCTTTACTCAGTTTTTAAGTCCTTATCTAATAGCTTGCCCATCCTTGTCAGACTGATTATTAATATAGGATAAATGAAAAGCAAGATAAGACCTAGAACTAAAAAGACAGCTACAATACCCCAACGATCGATTAACCAACCTGTCAGTGGAAATATGACAATCATGGAAAGACTAAAGAGCATGGAATTGATACTAAGCATAGTTGCTCTTACACTGGAAGGTAAATAACCTTGTAAGTCATTGAAATAGATCGGCTGATAAACTGCATAAAGTGTATCAGTTAAAAGATATACAAGAAGAAAAGCAAAGGGGGTTCCTGAAAACACCAACAACAAGGCCAAGCCCGTTAGTGCAACAAGAGTCGGAAAAACTCGATTACTATTCCATTTTTTACCGATTTGACTAGCTACATAAACCGCTATAAGATTTAACCCACTACCAATCAGCATAACCAGTGAAACCTGCCATCCTGCTAAGTCACTTATTTTCTGCTGATAATAAAAGTAAAACATACACATGAGTGTCCCGACTAGCTGGTAAGTCAGCATCCAGTAAAAAAGTACTGGTTTTTCCTGCCATTCTTTTCGGACTTGCAGAACAATTGTTTTAAAGGTCAAGGATTCATTTTTCTCTCTCTTGGCCATTGGTTCTTTCATAAAATAAATCAAAATGATAGAAAGAAATGAAAATCCTATAGCAATCAGATAGGTCCAAGCCAATTCTCCATGAATAAAGAAGCCTGCCATAACTGTACCTAGGGTTCGGGTGACTTCTGCCACACCAGATAAAAAGCTAGAAATCTGAAGATATCGGTCCTTTTGACCCGCTTCAACTGCCGAATCATATAAGAAAGCGGTACTGGTCCCCGAGTCAAAATTGTAGGACCAAGCATTAACCATCATGGCAATCGCATAAATCCAAAAATTCCCCTGACCAAACAAAATCAAGATAGAGGACACAATACTGGCCAAGCGAGCCAAATAGAGATTGGTCTTGTAACTAAATCGATCGGCCAACATACCAGAGGGGATTTCACACAAGAGACTTGTCCCATGAAAGATACTCTCTAATAGGCCGATTTGAAGCAAGGATAGACCATTTTGAATGAAAAATAAAATCCAAAAACTGGTAATCCCAAAATAAGAAGTGAATTCCAGACCTGCTAGGAGTGGAATGTTGCGTTTGTAAGTTCTTTTAAACATTGTTTTCTCTCTTTCAATATGTAATATGATTGTTTCTAAAAGACTTACTTAGATTTGCCTACATTTTCTCCACCTCTTTCATTTAAAGTAATACTCAATGAAAATCAAAGAGCAAACTAGGAAGCTAGCCGCAGGTTGCTCAAAACACAGTTTTGAGGTTGTGGATAGAACTGACGAAGTCAGTAACACATGTACGGCAAGGTGAAGCTGACGTAGTTTGAATTTGATTTTCAAAGAGTATAAAAACGCCAGACGGCGTTTTTATGGCTATTAAGGTTTGATACGGTGCAACATACGTGGGAATGGAATAGCTTCACGGATGTGTTTAGTTCCAGCTGCGAAGGTTACCATACGCTCGATACCGATACCAAATCCACCGTGTGGTACTGTACCGTATTTACGAAGGTCAAGGTAGAATTCGTACTCTGTACGATCCATCCCAAGTTCATCCATCTTAGCGACAAGGGCATCATAGTTTTCCTCACGCATAGAACCACCGATGATTTCTCCGTAACCTTCTGGAGCAAGCAAGTCTGCACAAAGCACGCGCTCTGGATTTCCAGGAACTGGTTTCATGTAGAAGGCCTTGATGGCTGCTGGGTAGTTCATGACAAATGTTGGTACACCAAAGTGGTTTGAGATCCAAGTTTCGTGTGGTGAACCAAAGTCATCACCATGTTCAAGATGCTCGTAGTCAGCGTCTTCATCATTTTCATGCTCTTGCAAGAGGTCAATGGCTTGATCGTAAGTGATGCGTTTGAATGGCTCTGCAATGTAGCGTTTCAAGAGCTCAGTGTCACGTTCCAAGGTTTCCAAGGCTTGAGGAGCACGATCAAGAACACCTTGAAGCAATGCTTTTACATAAGCTTCTTGCAAATCAAGTGACTCATCGTGTGTCAAGTATGAGTACTCCGCATCCATCATCCAGAATTCAGTCAAGTGACGACGAGTTTTTGATTTTTCAGCACGGAATACTGGACCAAAGTCAAAGACACGACCAAGAGCCATAGCCCCAGCTTCAAGATAAAGCTGACCAGATTGGCTCAAGTAGGCTGGTGTTCCGAAGTAGTCTGTTTCGAAAAGTTCTGTAGAATCTTCTGCTGCATTTCCTGAAAGAATTGGGCTATCAAACTTCATAAAGCCGTTCTTGTCGAAGAACTCATAAGTCGCATAGATGATAGCGTTACGGATTTGCATGACAGCGACTTGTTTGCGTGAACGCAACCACAAGTGACGGTTGTCCATCAAGAAGTCTGTTCCGTGTTCTTTTGGAGTGATTGGGTAATCTTGAGATTCACCGATCACTTCGATGTCTGTAATGTCCAACTCATAACCAAACTTAGAACGTTCGTCTTCTTTGACAATACCTGTCACATAAACAGAAGTTTCCTGGCTCAAGCGTTTGATGACATCAAACTTCTCAAGCCCCACTTCTTCACCAAATTTTTCTACAAAGTTTGGTTTAAAGGCCACACCTTGGAAGAAGGCTGTTCCATCACGCAATTGCAAGAAGGCAATTTTCCCTTTTCCAGATTTGTTGGCAACCCAAGCACCGATAGTGACTTCTTGACCAACGTAATCTTTTACTTCGATAATTGTTACACGTTTTGTCATGTTTTATCTTCCTTTTTTTGTTTAACTTGTCTAAAGACATTATTACCCACTATTGTACCACAAATAATGCCTGATAGCTAGATTCTATCAGAGAAAAATCTCAGGTTTTATCCAAAAAAATCTCCGTCAAGACGACGAAGATCTTATTTTTATTTTTCCATAAATAGATGCAAACGACGAATAGCTTCTTTAAGAGTTTCCAAGTCTGTCGCATAGCTGAGACGGACATTCTCTGGCGCACCAAAGCCTGCTCCCGTAATCAAGGCCAGACCAACTTCCTCAAGAATAGCCGTTGTAAATGCTGTTACATCTGTATAGCCTTTCATCTCCATAGCTTTTTTAACATTTGGGAAGAGATAGAAAGCTCCTTGAGGTTTGACAACTTCAAAACCAGGGACTTCACACAAGAGTGGATAGATGGTATTCAAACGTTCTTCAAAAGCTTGACGCATGACTTCTACAGAATCTTGCGGTCCAGTTAATGCCTCGATTGTTGCGTATTGTGAAACAGCGGTTAGGTTAGAAGTTGTTTGACCAGTCAATTTGCTCATAGCAGCGATGATTGCTGGATCACCTACTGCATAACCCACCCGCCAACCTGTCATTGCGTAGGCTTTTGATACCCCGTTAATGACAATGGTTTGCTTGCGAATAGCTTCTGATAGACTAGAGATTGGCACAAACTCATTCCCGTTATAGACCAAACGACCATAAATATCATCTGCTAGGATAAGAATGTCATGTTCAACAGCCCAATTTCCGATAGCCAAGAGTTCCTCACGAGAATAAATCATACCGGTAGGATTAGATGGGGAATTGAGAACCAAAACCTTTGTCTTATCTGTGCGAGCTGCTTCTAATTGCTCCACAGTTACTTTAAAGTGATTGTCTTCCTTGGCTTGGACAAATACTGGTACACCTTCAGCCATCTTAACCTGATCCCCATAGCTAACCCAGTAAGGTGTTGGAATGATAACCTCATCTCCTGGATTAACCACAGCCATAAAGAAAGTATAAAGAGAGAACTTGGCACCAGTTGCAAAAGTCACCTCATTAGGCTTTACAGAATAACCATAATAGCGTTCAAAATAGGTATTGACCGCTGCTTTTAATTCAGGCAAACCTGAAGCCACCGTATAGAAAGAAGCACGTCCATCTCGAATAGCCTCAACTGCAGCATCCTGAATATTCTCAGGAGTATGAAAATCAGGCTGACCTAAAGTTAAGAAAAGAACATCTTTTCCTTCAGCCTTTAATTTCTTAGCTCTTGCATCACTAGCCAGAGTGACGCTTTCTTCCATTTCTAAGACACGTTTAGATAATTTCATAGCTTCTCCTTTTCGAGTATGACACCTGTTTCAAAATCAACCAGATAGTAGTCTCCACCAGACTTGATTTCCCAGACGGGTTTATCAGCATACCGTCCAAAGGTAATCGTGTCAATCTCAGTTGCTCCTTTTTCTCTGACAACTGCTTCTGCTTTTTCTTGTGAAGTGCCACTTTCTAGTTGATACACATAGATTTTTTGACTATTTTTCTCAATTAAAACAGCTATTGGCTTTTGATTTTTATCTTGGCCGAGGACACTATAGTAGCTCTCTAAACCATTAAAAAAGTCAATCTGACTAACCGTTTCTAGATTCGCATACTGCTTGGCCAGTCTCTCCCCTTCTGTCTTTGCAGTTCGATAAGGCTTCATACCAAGCCAAACCAAATAAAGAAAGGAAGAGGTCACAACTAGAGCCAGCATGGTTAAGCCAATACTGTACTGAAATAATAGGGAATTTTTTTCTTTTTTCTGTCTCATTTTCACTCGTCTATTTTACCATCTATCCAAGTGAATTACAAGTAAATAAAGGAGGAGGATTTAGCACGGAACTTCTCTTATGACAGGAGTATATGACGCTTGAATTATTGATTTCACAGACTGTTCCTAATCTCTACTCCTAAAAATAATCTTGACTATCATCGATTTTTATTTTCTGGGCAAATTTCTTGCAAATGATTTCATTTTGTTGTAACATCATTTATAACAACAGAAAAAGCTCTGATTAAAATATAAAGGAGACTCCCTATGTCTAAAAAAGTATTATTTATCGTTGGTTCACTTCGTGAAGGTTCTTTCAACCACCAAATGGCGCTAGAAGCCGAAAAAGCTCTTGCAGGAAAAGCTGAGATTAGCTACCTTGACTACTCAGCAATCCCACTTTTTAACCAAGAACTTGAAGTTCCAACTCTTCCAGCTGTAGCAGCGGCTCGTGAAGCTGTTCTGGCTGCTGATGCTATCTGGATTTTCTCTCCAGTCTACAACTTCTCAATTCCTGGAACAGTGAAAAACTTGCTTGACTGGCTTTCACGCGCTCTTGACTTATCTGAAACTCGTGGTCCATCTGCCCTTCAAGATAAAATTGTTACTGTGTCTTCAGTAGCAAATGCAGGTCATGAACAACTCTTTGCAATCTACAAAGACCTCTTGCCATTCATCCGTACACAAGTTGTAGGTGAATTCACTGCAGCTCGTATCAATGATTCTGCTTGGGTAGATGGTAAACTAGTCCTTGAAGACAGTGTTGCTACTTCACTAAAACAACAAGCTGAAGACTTGGTTCAAGCTATTCAATAATTGAATTGAAAAAAAGAAGAGGTTGGGACAAAAGATCCCAACCTCACTTTTTATTAGCAATCAAACTTTGACGCGGTAGCTGATTGAACTTTTTGTTCGTCTTTTTGACTCCAAAAAGCTCCTAATCATCCTCGCGGGGCTGGGACAACGAAATCGAGACTTTGTCTATCGATTTCTGTCCCACCGCCTTTTTCTTAATCAACTAATTCATCAATCATACTATGTTTTAGTGGTAAACTACACATCACTAATAGGAAAATAAAGGATGATTGAATCCAAAAGAGAGCCAAATCAAAAATTCCGTGCACAGCTACTACTGTCAAGAAAGAGAGGTAAAGTCCAAGGATAGGACGCTTACTAGGTACTTGACTCATATCAATCAACATTCGTACCGGAGTGGTAGAAGCAATCCCCAAGAGAACGGTACCGACAACTCCATAACTCAAAATCGTATCTATATAAATACTATGAGCATGTTCATGATAAGGTGCTCCAATACGAGGGAAAGAGTGCATGTAGGTTAGCGGTCCTTCACCCCAGAATGGATTTTGCTTAAACAAGGCCATTCCAGCATTCCAGATAGAAACACGTTCTTCCATAGATGAATCTAAGGTTCCCATTCGAACACCCAAATCACTCGAAAATAGAAAGGCTAAACCAACCCCAAAAACTCCTATACTAAGCCAGAAGGCACGCCAGTTTTTAATGGTCGTGAAGAGGTAAATGATGGCTCCAAAGATGATGGCTGGAAAAGCTGTACGATTCTGCGTAAAGTTTAAACCGAATAAATTAGCAAAGATGGCAATCATAGAAAAGATTCGTAACCACCTTAACTTAGTTGTGCTAATCAGATAAAAACCAATCATGATACAGAAACAACAGATAATTCCATAGTAATTAGGGTTAAAGAAGGCAACCTCCGCTCGGTTTTGATGCCAAACCTGCATTCGTGGTGAGAGGAAGGTATAATCAAATTTCTTTACAATTTGGAAATGTTCCAAGGCTGCAAAGACTGCTGCAAAGACACTTAAGGCTAATATTCCTTCAATCGTCAACCTGAAAAATTTAGGAGTCAACTGGGATTGATAGTAGTAAAAGAAGATGGCAAACAGAAACATGGCCACCGAAGAAACTACTCCCATCACATTTTGTGCCAGAAGAGAAATTGCAGTGCTATAAGCAATAAAAAAGAGCAAGACAGGGTGTTGAGACAAACGTTTCAAGATCCCCTTCATCTCCCCAGTATATACTAACCAAAGTAAGTAAGAGATAAAAATAATAACAAAAAGATAAAAAGGAAGAAAAATACTCAGAATAACTCCCAAAAGAAGTCCTTCTTGTTTCGATAAACTTTTTAACTTTTCAATGACACCTATTGATTTCACAACAGATCCTTTCCTTCTGAATATCACATTCAGATAAATAAGTTATTAAAACATTTTACCATTTTTCAAGAGATTTGAAA
Organism: Streptococcus infantis; assembly: GCF_047465035.1. Lineage (GTDB taxonomy): Bacteria > Bacillota > Bacilli > Lactobacillales > Streptococcaceae > Streptococcus > Streptococcus infantis_T. The sequence goes on along the minus strand of NZ_JASHAQ010000002.1, from coordinate 126,259 downwards.
ACCTCTTTGCCTCTATCATCGTGACTAAAACAAAGTAAAATTTTATAGTTAACTAAGATTACTTGAAAATCGCTATCCCTTTTTTAAAAATATGGTACAATAAATCTAATTATTCCAGAAAGGGTCTAGCATGAAATCCTACCAAGAAGTCTATAAAATACTAGCTACTGAGACCGATTATCTAAGCGGAGAAAAAATAGCTGAGAGATTAAAACTATCTCGAACTTCCGTATGGAAGGCGATCCAACGTCTCCAACAAGAGGGACTGGAGATTGACAGTATCAAAAACCGTGGGTATAAACTTCTTGACGGTGATCTTATCTTACCTCAGGAAATCGAAGCAAATAGTCCCATTACTGTCCAGTTTAAACCCTCAACAAAATCTACCCAAACCGATGCTAAAGAGGCTATGGAAGCTGGTGAAAAAGGAGATAGGCTCTACCTTTCCACTAGTCAAACCATGGGGCGTGGCCGTTTTCAACGTCCCTATTTTTCTCCAGATAAAGGGGGGATTTACATGTCCCTTCACTTACAACCCAATCTCCCTTACCAGAATCTTCCAGCCTATACACTTCTAACAGCTGGAGCTATCTACAAGGCTATCAAAAACCTTAGTTTAATCGACGTGGATATCAAGTGGGTCAATGACATTTATCTGAACCAGAAAAAAATTGCTGGTATTCTAACCGAAGCCATTACCTCCGTAGAAACTGGTCTCGTTACAGATGTTATCATTGGGGTCGGGATCAACTTTTCTATCGCTGAATTTCCCAAGAATCTACAAACTAAAGCTGGAAGCTTATTTTCTCAAAAGACTCCCATTACTCGCAATGAATTGATTGCTGAAATCTGGAAATGTTTCTACGAAACAGAAGCCGATGAACTCCTCTATCTCTATAAAAAACGCTCAATCGTTTTAGGAAAAGAAGTCTCCTTTAAGCAAGAGCACCAAACTATCACAGGAAAAGCCTGTGACATCTCTGATCAAGGACAACTACAGATAGAATTAGCCAACGGTGAAAAGATTTGGCTCAATAGTGGTGAAGTTTCGCTCACTAAATGGTAGCTCTACTCGATGAAAAAAAACGACCTTTCTTATTGAAGGTCGATTTTTTCATCTGTTATTTTTTCAAACGTTCAACGTCACGCGCGATAACGAGTTCTTCATCTGTTGGAATAACAAGTACACGAATTTTTGCTGCTTCTGTTGAGATATCTCCAGTCACACCAAAGACATTTTTCTCTGGATCTACATCACAACCGAACCAAGAAATACCAGTGATAACTTTTTCACGCACACCAGCTGCATTTTCACCAACTCCTGCAGTAAAGATAATGGCATCTGCTCCGTTTAGGACAGCCAAGTATTGTCCGATGTGTTTCTGGATACGGTCAACGTACATTTCAAGAGCCAAGGTTGCATCAGGATCACCTGCTTCCATTGCCGCTTGAACATCACGCATATCACTAGACTTACCTGAAACACCCAACAATCCTGACTCGCGATTGAGGATGCGACTGATATCTTCAGGCTTGTTAAAGTCCTCTGTATATTGCATTAAATACGGAATGATAGCCGGGTCAATATCTCCTGTACGAGTTCCCATCATAACACCACCAAGTGGAGTGAATCCCATTGAAGTATCAACAGATTGACCACCCTTAACAGCTGTAATAGAAGCACCATTACCGATGTGACAGGTAATCAATTTCAATTCTTCAAGTGGACGTCCCAAGAGTTTCGCTGCTTCTTGAGCAACGTACTGGTGGCTTGTACCGTGCGCTCCGTATTTACGAACCTTGTTTTCTGTATAATACTTAGTTGGTAATGGATAACGGTAGGCTTTTTCTGGCATTGTTGTATGGAATGATGTGTCAAAAACTGCTACACTTGTGATCTCTGGCAACAATTCTTTGAAGGCACGAATTCCAGCAGCATTTGCAGGGTTGTGCAATGGAGCAAGAAGTCCTAGTTCTTCGATTTTTTCTAGAACATCCCCTTCAACAACTGTAGACTCTTTGAAGTATTCTCCACCTGCAACAACACGGTGTCCAACACCAGTAATTTCATCATAAGATTTGATAATATCAAAACGAATCAAGTCATCAAGCAAGATTTTTACAGCTAAAGTGTGGTTTTCAATGTCAAGAACTTGCTGTTCTGAACGACCATCGAACTTAACTGTAGAAATAGAATCTTTCAACCCAATGCGTTCAATCAACCCTTTTGCAAGCACCTTTTCTTCTGGCATTTGGTAAAGTTGCCATTTCAAGCTAGAGCTTCCAGCGTTAATTGCAATGGTTTTTGTCATAATGTTTCCCCTTTTTAAGCGTTTTCAACTATTATATCAAAATTTATACTAGATTTCATGTTCTTGACACCAATTTTGAAAATTTTCCTTAAATTCCAACAAAATTTCAGGATCACGAAGACTAGCAAGTGGATAAACGAATGGCTCAAAGCCTTCTACCACTTTCTTTTGTAGAACAAAAATGGTCTTAGACTGGGCCCCTTGAGCGAAGAGATCCTCTGGTAAAGCTACGATAACTACTAGTTGAGCCTGGTCAGTCAGCCAGGATTTCAAGAGGTCACTCTGGGGACTCGTCAAAAGATCTGTTGGAGCAAGGAAAATAGCATAACCTCCCGTCTTAAGATACTTGAGAGATTGCTCCATTAATAGATGATGAGCATAAGTATGTTCATCCTTTGCTGCTACTTGGTAACGAGAGGCAATCTGATCGTCCGGGTAGTAGCCAATCGGGAGGTCGCTCACAATAAAATCACTTTCTTTTAATACTTGTGGACGTACTGCATCTCCTTGGACAAAGCCCATTTGAAGATCCATAACTTCCGCCATGCTTGCTGCCAGATCAATCAAGAGGTCGTCTATCTCAATCCCTAGGTAATCTACCTTTTTGTTCATGGACGTTAAAAAGCTAGCACCCAGAATTCCCATCCCAGAGCCCAATTCTAGTAGACTTAGATCTTTAGCAGGCCACAATTGCTCCATCAAAAAAATCATCAAGTGACCAATCGCATCTGGTGTAAACTGGTGGTTGGCCTGAAGAGGTTCCGTTTGCGCTGCCTTCATTAATAAGAATTGGTAGGTTCGTAACCACTCTTCTTTTCGAAGAGCCAATCGTTTTAAAGCTTGATTGTTTTTCTTGATATCTTCCAGATTCGTCTGACCATCCAGATAGATTCCATTTTGCTCAATTAAGGCATCGTAAAAATTTGTCGTCAAATCATTTTGAATGATTTGGACATTTTCTAGTAAATAGGTATATGCTTGTTCAATTTTTTCAAAATCCATACCCTTATCTTACCAAAAATAATGTCCTTTTTCCAGATTTTCATAATGCTAAAAATAAATAAAAGAGACTGGTGAAAAACTCAATTTTACATTAAATTGAATATAGAACAGTACAATTTAACTTCTAAAGCCTTCCTATAAATTGATTGGACTTTCCTAGTTGATTTGTTCAGATTTTATTTCATTCTACTATATCAAAAAATAGTGAAAATAAAATGCATACTATCAAGTTTTTTTAACCTGACAATATGCATTTTCTGATTTTAAGACTTTTTGCCCAGTCTCTTCATTTACCTATTTACTATTTTCGACAGCTGCTGTTACAAAAGCAGTGTAGAGTTCTTCTGGGCGGTTTGGACGACTTGATAGCTCTGGATGGTACTGACAAGCTACAAAGAATTTATTTTCTGGAATTTCCACAATTTCTACCAAACGATTATCTGGTGACACTCCTGAAAAGACAAAACCTGCTCCTTCAAACTGTTCACGAAAAGCATTGTTAAACTCATAACGGTGACGGTGACGGCGTTGCACCACCTCTTTGTTATGATAAGCTGCCGCTGCCTTAGAACCACGTTTTAACTTAGAAGGATAAAGTCCCAAACGAAGGGTCCCACCCATGTCCTCAACATCAATCTGATCACGCATGATATCGATGATAGGGTATTTGGTATCAGGATTTAGCTCTGCTGAATTAGCTCCTTCAAGACCTAAGACATTACGTGCAAACTCGATACAGGTCAACTGCATACCCAAGCAGACTCCAAGCATTGGTACATCATTTTCACGCGCATAGCGAATCGCTTCAATCTTACCTTCTGTTCCACGTTGGCCAAAACCACCTGGAACGATGATTCCGTCAGCGTCAGATAGAAGTTCTGCCACATTGTCAGCTGTCACATCGTTAGCATTGACCCAATCAATCTTGACTTCTGCATCATTGGCATAACCAGAGTGTTTCAAGGCCTCTACGACAGAAATGTAGGCATCTTGCAACTCGACATACTTACCAACAAGAGCAATTTTGACTTGTTTTTTTAGATTCATAACCTTGTCCACCATGGCTGACCATTCTGTCATATCTGCTACTGGTACGTCTAATTTCAGGTGGTCACAGACAATTTGGTCCATACCTTGTGCCTGCAAGTTCAGTGGAATTTGGTAAAGATGATCCACATCCAAGGACTCGATAACTGCTTCTGGCGCCACATCACAGAACTGGGCTAGTTTATTTTTAATCCCTTGTCCTGCTGGTTTTTCTGTACGAATGACTAACATATTTGGCTGGATTCCCAAACCACGCAATTCTTTGACAGAGTGTTGAGTCGGCTTGGTCTTCATTTCTCCAGCTGCCTTGAGGTAAGGAAGCAAGGTCGTATGGATATACATGACATTATCTGCACCCACATCTGCCTTCATCTGACGAAGAGCTTCTAAGAATGGAAGGGACTCGATATCGCCGACTGTTCCACCAACCTCTGTAATAATAACGTCAGAGTCAGTCGTTAGGGCAGCACGCTTGATTTTTTCTTTCAAGGCATCTGTAATATGAGGAATAACTTGGACAGTTGCTCCAAGGTACTCTCCACGGCGTTCCTTACGAAGAACTTCGCTGTAGATTTTACCAGTTGTCACGTTTGAGTATTTGTTGAGGTTGATATCGATAAAACGTTCATAGTGGCCCAAGTCCAAATCTGTCTCAGCCCCATCATCAGTTACAAAGACTTCTCCGTGCTGGTAAGGGCTCATGGTTCCTGGGTCGATATTGATATAAGGGTCAAATTTTTGAATGGTCACCTTCAAACCACGGTTTTTTAAAAGACGTCCAAGACTCGCTGCAACGATCCCTTTTCCAATAGACGACACCACACCACCAGTGACAAAAATATATTTCGTAGACATAGATTCCTCTTTCTAAAATGCTCAAGGTCTTGTTCACTAACAGGGGATTGAGAAAACAAGACCTTCATCAATAACTACACCCCAAGAAGAAAAGCTTCCTGGAAAAACAAAAATAGCTCCCTAATAACTAGGGAGCTCCGACCTCTAAAAGAGGTGCCCGAACAATATATTACCTCAAAATGAACCATTTGTCAAATAGAACAAATCGTTGACTTGGCGCATTCCAGCTTACAAAACTAATTCAAATTAATACAAAAAAGCTGGACTAGGAAATCGAGACTTGATAGACCGATTCCAGCTCCAACTCCTTTTTATTTTTATTCTTCCTCTTCTTCAGAGTCTTCGTCGTCTTCTTCATTAAGATCGACTTCTTCGTCTAGATCATCTGGGGCGATTTCATTGATTTCAGCATCGTAGGCTTCCACTTCATTCTTCTCATCATCTGGATTTTCATCATCATAAGAAAGAGCTGGATCTTCTTCGTAGGCGTCTTCATCCTCTGGATCATCTGCACTGTAATCAATAGCATCTGTATCACCATCCATAAAGGCGTTGACACGTTTTTTCTTAGCCTTAGGTGCTACTTCTTCATCATCACTTTCTTCAAGAGCAATGATTTCCTCATCGATTTCATCCACTCCATACCATGAACGAAGGCCCCATTTGTTATCTCCAAGTGAGATAAAGCTACCGTCAAAGTTCAACTCTGTATAGAACAAAGGCAAAGCTTCACGAATATCGCTATTAGAGGTACCGAGATAGTTTTGGATTTCATTAACCAAATCACTAAAATGCATTTCGTGATCACGACCACGGAGTTCCAAGATGGCACGAGCCACCTCAATCATAGATAGTTCACTTTTTTCTTGCCCAGCAAATACTTCTAATTCCAAAGCGTTTCTCCTCATTTTTTACTACTAACGCCAGAGTGGATAAACTCCGGTCTCATTTTATCATGTACTCTTTATTGTACGATAATTTTGCCTAATAGTCAAAGGTTTAGGAGAAATAAATGTGAAATATTTCAGCTAATTAATACTCAATGAAAATCAAAGAGCAAACTAGGAAGCTAGCCACAGGCTGCTCAAAACACTGTTTTGAGGTTGCAGATGGAAGCTGACGTGGTTTGAAGAGATTTTCGAAGAGTATAAAAGACCTGGGAGATACACTCACAGGTCCGATACTTTATTTATAACTCAAAGCTCGTTTAAAGGTTTTCCAGATCCCCAAATCATCTGTTTGAAGGACCAAACTAGCATACATGCGTCCGATAAAGACTGTTGCAGTTACTGCAAAAATGACTGTTATAGCAAGAGAAATCCAAGCTTCTAGTCCATTTGCGTAACCATTGATAGCTCTGAATGGCATAAAGAAGGTTGAAACGAATGGGATGTAAGAACCGATTTTCAAAATCAAATTATCACCAGAAGTTCCTAATACTGTTACCCCAATGAAACCTACCATAATCAAAAGCATCAAAGGCGATAAGGCCTTACCAGAATCTTCAGGTCGCGAAACCATAGAACCTAAGAAGGCAGCCAAGACTACATACATAAAGAGACTAACCAAGACAAACAACAAGGTATTGATCGAAAAGGCTTCTCCCAAGTGATTTAGAATACCTGAATTTGCCAAGATAGGCATATCCTTAAAGAATAAGATAGCTCCAAGTCCACCTACAACATAAATCCCAATATGACTTAAAATGACTAGGAGCAGGGCGATCATGCGAGCGTAGAAGTAATGGCTGGCACGAATACTTGAGAAGACCACTTCCATGATTTTAGTCCCTTTCTCACTGGCCACTTCTTGAGCAGTGACACTAGCATAAGTAATCAAAATCATATAAAGGAAGAAGCCCAGTCCTGCAGCAGCAAAGGTTTGGACCATCTTTTTATTTTCCTTGGCTTCATCAATTTTCTCTGTAAATTGAACCGTTTGAGCCAAGCGTTTTTCCTGTTCCTGAGACAAATTTGCTTCTGAACGGTTGAGTTGGGATTGAAGTTCATTCAACTTAGCGGTCACTGCTAACTTAATGCCACTCTCTAGTGAAGTCTCACCATGATAGACTGCCCTGAGGACACTATTCTCCTGGTCAATGGTTAGATAGCCTTTTATTTTTTCATCTTTGATAGCGACTTGGGCACTTGCTTCATCCTTATAGTCAAAGTTAAGACCATTGGTCGATTTAAGTTCCTCTGTAACAAGAGGAACAGAACTAACTACTGCTACCTTACTATTTTGAGCCAAGGAAGAACCTTGGAGAACACCAATTCCTCCAGAAAGACCTAAAAAGAGGAAAGGCGAAATCACCATAAAGAAGAAACTCCACGACTTGACATGTCTTAGATAGGTTTCTTTGATTACAACCCACATATTTCTCATACTTCCACCCCTGATTCTAATTTAAAGATTTCATCGATTGTTGGAGCTTGTTGATCAAAAGTCGCGATATATCGACCTTGAGTCAAGATTGGAAAGAGCTCTCTACCTGCACTTTCATCATCCAAGATTAACTTCCAACTGCCTTGCTTGGTCAAGCTAACCTGTTTGACATGAGGAAGGCTCTCCAGTTCTTCCTTGCTTCGGTCACTAGAAACAAAAAGTCGTGTTTTCCCGTATTGATTGCGAACCTCTTGAACCGGTCCATGCAAGACCACACGCCCATCACGAATCATGAGGATATCATCACAAAGTTCTTCGACATTGGTCATGACATGGTCAGAAAAGATAATGGTCGCGCCGCGTTCTTTTTCTTTCAAGATAACCCGCTTAAGAAGTTCGGTATTAACTGGATCCAAGCCACTAAAAGGCTCATCTAGGATAATCAAGTCTGGTTCATGAATCAAAGTGATAATCAACTGAATCTTCTGTTGATTTCCTTTTGAGAGACTTTTAATCTTGTCCGTCAGTTTCCCCTTAACTTCCAGTTTTTCCATCCATTGAGGGAGTTTTTCTTTGATTTCCTTGGTGTCCATGCCTTTTAGGGTCGCCAAGTAACGAACTTGTTCAAGGACTGTCAATTTAGGCATGAGACTGCGTTCTTCAGGCAGATAGCCAATCCGAGCGTAGGTCTCTTGACGAATATCCTGACCATCTAGACTGATTTCTCCCTGATATTCTAAAAACTTCAAAATACTGTGGAAAATCGTTGTTTTCCCAGCACCGTTTTTCCCGACTAGCCCCAAAATACGACCTGGTCGCGCTTGAAAGTCAATACCAAACAAAACTTGCTTGGATCCAAAACTTTTCTCTAGACTTCTTACTTCTAGCATCTTTCACCTCCGAAATGTCTTGCACTCATTATACTCCTTTTTGATAGCCTTTACAATAATTTCTGTCCATTTTATCATCCTCATTTTAGTAAAAAATCTTAGGGTACTTTGAGTTATGAGTACATTATACACTGGTAAACTCCAATTTATCTTCTCTGTTCCTCAACTGTCTATTTTTGATCCTGAATTGTTATTTGAAAAGCAAAAATCCACCCCGAAGGATGGATTGATACTTTAACGCACTTCTGCATTGACTTTTTCTTCAAGTGATGCTTGGATTTTTTCCATGTAGCGTGCGACTTGTTCGTCTGTCAAGCTATCTTCTGGATTTTGGAATGTCAAGCTATAAGCCATTGACTTCATACCAAGTCCTAGTTTTTCACCTGAGAAGACATCAAAGAGTTTGATATCTGTCAAACGTTTCACGCCTGCAGATTTGATGGCATCAACCACATCTTGGTGAGTCACATCTGCTTTGAGGAGAAGAGCGATATCACGGCTGACTGCTGGGAATTTAGTAATTTCCACAAATGGAGCAGCTGGTTGAAGGGCTGCTTCAATAGCTGAAAGGTTGAGCTCTGCTACATAAGTTTCTGGAATGTCGTAAGCCTTAGCTGTAATAGGATGTACTTGACCGAGGAAACCAAGGACTTGGTCACCGAGTGAGATCAAGGCTGTACGTCCTGGATGAAGACTAGCAATTTCAGAGGTTGCTGTATAAGTCACTTCTAGTCCCAAGCGAGAAAATAGCGCTTCAAGGATTCCCTTAGCATAGAAGAAATCAACTGGAACTGCTGCTGTTTGGAAATCTTTTTCAGCAACCAAGCCTGTCAAGGCAAAGGCAAAGCTGTTGATCTCATTTGGAAGTTCTTCTTTTGGATTTCCTGTTTGTTCAAAGACTTTTCCAATCTCGTAAAGGGCCAAGTTTTTATTCTTACGAGCCACGTTGTAGGCAACAGTATCAAGGATACCTGAGATCATATTTTGACGGAGGACAGAACGATCCACAGTCATTGGCCACATGAGTTCCGTAAGGTTACTTGGTTGAGCCGTAAACTCAACTGCTTTTTCAGGAGTTGTTAGAGCATAGGTGATGATTTCTGTCAAACCTGCTCCTTCAGCAATCGTACGAATTTGACGGCGAAGTTTTTGTGTCGCAGTCAATTCACCAGCTGTACCGTCATCTTTTGGAAGACTAGTTGGCAAGCGGTCATAGCCATAGATACGAGCGATTTCTTCAAAGAGATCCGCTTCGATGGTGATATCCCAACGGCGACGTGGGACGCTGACTGTGAAGGCTTCTGCATTTCCAGAAAGGCCAAATCCAAGACGACGGAAGACATCCTCTACATCCGCGTAGGAAAGCTCCGTACCAAGGACACGGTTAACATCGGCAAGAGTTGAAGAAACTTCTACATCGGAAGTATCAAGCTCACCCGCTGAAACGATGCCTTTACGCACTGTCGCACCAGCCAATTCCGCAATCATGCTTGCTGCTGCATCAAGGGCTTCATTAACGGTTGCCACATTGATGCCTTTTTCAAAGCGAGAAGATGATTCTGAACGAAGGTTGAGGCGACCACTTGTCTTACGGATAGATTTGCCATTGAAGACAGCAGCTTCAAGAACGACACGACTAGATTTTTCAGAGATTTCTGTAGCCTGACCACCCATGACACCTGCAAGGGCTACTGGTTTGTCAGCCACAGTGATGACTAGGTCTGTTTCTGCAAGTTCACGCTCTTCCCCATCCAAGGTCACTAATTTCTCACCAGCACGCGCTTCACGTACACGGATGTCAGTCCCTTCAAAGGTATCCAAGTCAAAGGCATGCATAGGTTGGCCAAAGTAAAGCAGGATATAGTTGGTCACGTCGACGACATTATTAATCGGACGGATGCCTTCGTTCATGAGGAGGTTTTGCAACCATTGTGGACTTGGTACGATGGTCACATTGTCCAGGATACGAGCGGCATAGTAAGGCGCCTTGTCTGTGTCGATGCTGACAGAAAGAGCATCCGCTGCAACTTGGTCTGTTTCTGTTAAAGTAAATTCTTTGAAGTTGACTGCCTTGTCATAGATAGCTGCTACTTCGTGCGCTACCCCACGCATAGAAAGAGCATCTGCACGGTTTGGAGTGATGGAAAGTTCGATGATTTCATCATCCAAGTCTAGATAAGAAAATACTTCCTCACCTGGAACAGCCTCATCTGGCAAAATTTGGATGCCATCTGCAAATTCCTTTGGTACAACGGAGTCAGAAATGCCCAATTCACCAAGTGAACAGATCATCCCTAGTGACTCTAAACCACGGATTTTACCTTTTTTGATTTTGTAGTTATCTGCTATACGAGCACCTGGAACAGCCACCATAACCTTAATGCCTGCGCGCACATTTGGTGCACCACAGACGATTTGACGGGCTTCTTCTTCACCCACATTGACTTGGCAAACATGCAAGTGTGTTTCAGGTACATCTTCGCAAGACAAGACTTCTCCGACGACAATTTTTGAGAGACCAGCAGCTGGTGATTCAACACCTTCTACCTCGATCCCTGTAGTTGACATTTTTTCAGCCAACTCTTGTGATGGCACATCAATGTCCACCAATTCTTTTAACCATTTATAAGATACAAGCATAATTTAGTTTTCCAGAATGACAGTTATCACTCTAGTTCTTTTCCTTTCCTATCATTTCAATAGAAGAATCCTCTTCTTACCTTAATTTCTTTCTCAGTAACCAATCCGTATCTACTTTTTGACCAACCATAAAATGATGTTGGCTAAATTTTTCAAAACCATATCGATTATAAAATGCTTGAGCTTTTGTATTATGCTCCCAAACACCTAGCCAAGCCCAAGAAAAACTATTTTTTGTAGCAAGTTCAAGAGCAAATTCAAACAGTTGCTTACCTAGTCCAAATCCTTGGAATTTTTGTAGCACATAGAGACGTTGAATTTCAAAAGCATTCTCTAATTCTCTCTCAGTCTGAGCACTTCCCCAGTTGACTTTGAGAAAACCAGCTATCTCCTCTTCATGCATAATGAAATAGGTTTCGGAGTCAGGATTTCCCAACTCAGTTGACAAAACTCTCATACTATAAGCCTCTTCAAAGTATTCCTGTAACTGCTCTTCTGTATTATCATGAACAAATGTTTCACGAAAGGTTTGTTTGGCAATTTTGGCCAACACCTCAACATCTGGCATTTCTACTTTTCTAATCATTATTTAAACTGTTCTGAGAAGCGGACATCTCCTTGGTAGAAGCCACGAATATCGTTGATTCCATAACGGAGCATAGCTACACGCTCTTGACCAAGACCAAAGGCAAATCCAGAGTAAACAGTCGCATCGATACCACTCATTTCAAGGACACGTGGATGAACCATACCGGCACCCATAATTTCGATCCAACCTGTTTTCTTACATACGTTACAGCCTTCTCCACCACACTTGAAGCAAGAAACATCCACCTCAACAGATGGCTCTGTGAATGGGAAGTAAGATGGACGCAGACGGATCTGACGCTCTTCACCGAACATTTTTTGCACAATCAACTGAAGGGTTCCTTGAAGGTCTGCCATAGAGATATTTTTCCCAACAACCAAGCCTTCAATTTGGTGGAACTGGTGACTGTGAGTCGCATCGTCCGTATCACGACGGAACACACGCCCTGGCGAGATCATTTTCAAAGGACCTTTAGAAAAATCATGGGCATCCATAGCACGCGCCTGAACTGGAGACGTGTGGGTACGGAGCAAGATTTCTTCAGTGATATAGAAAGTATCCTGCATATCACGAGCTGGGTGGTCTTTTGGAAGGTTCATACGTTCAAAGTTATAGTAGTCTTGCTCCACTTCAAAACCATCTACGACTTGGTAACCCATCCCAATGAAAATATCTTCGATTTCCTCACTGGTTTGTGTGAGGACATGACGGTGACCAGTCGCAACTAGACGACCTGGTAGTGTAACATCGATGCTCTCACTTGCTAGTTGAGCTTCCACTTTCTTTTCTTCCAAGAGCTTAGCTGTTTCTTCAAAGGCTGCTGTCAAGACATCACGAGCTTCATTGACGTGTTTCCCAATGATTGGACGCATCTCAGCAGAGACATCTTTCATTCCTTTAAGAATCTCCGTAAGCGAACCCTTTTTACCAAGGACAGAGACACGCAAGTCTTGCATCTCTTTTTCATTTTCAGCAGTAATCTGCTTCAAGCTAGCCAGCGTTTCTTCGCGCAGCGCTTTTAATTGTTCTTCAATAGTTGACATAATTCCTCCATCAGTCTCTCGTAGATAAAAAGAAAACCACATGCCAAAAACTCCACTCGGAGCGTTGACACGCGGTACCATCCGTTTTTATCTGACAAGTCAGACCTTCATTTCTAAATCCATGCGCAAGTGAATTCACCCAACTTTCATATAGAGAGCTTGCAGTCACGGCTCTCCTCCCTGATATATTTCCCTTGAGTTACTAGTCTTGCAGATTTCTATTTAATTATTATTCATTTTATCAAAATTTAAGTAATCTTGCAAGATGTTTTGCGACTAATCAACATAGTCTCCACCTTCAAATCCATAGTACTCTTCTAAACTGAGACCACTAGCTGCAATTTCTTTGGCTTCTTTGCCAACATAGCGAAGGTGCCATTCTTCAGCCATATAACCGGTTTCCTTTTCCTTACCTTTTAGATAACGAACGACAAAGCCATAGTCTGCTGCATGGTCCAAAAGCCATTGGGCTGCCTTTTCTTCAGTGACTAGGTCTCCATTTGTTCCGATCAGGTCAAAAGCCAGACCAGTTTGGTGTTCACTATAACCAGGTCTTGCCGAATAGCGGTCAGCCTCTGCCTTTCCATCTTGATTAACGTATTCCTGGTAAAGTTGAGTCTGAGTCTCATAACTTCTAAAGCCACTGTAATGATCGCTAATCGGGAATCCTGCCTCTTGCATAGCTTTGATGAGTTTGACCAACTCAGCCTTGGCTGTTGGATTTTCCCCTGGATTATAGTCTTTAGACAATGGATAGTGTTTATTTGCTACGATGATTTCATCGTACTTGCCTTGAATGCTAAAGTAGTCTCCCTTATTGACCACTTCTGCCTTTTTTGGGCTCGCTTCCTGAGACTTACTTCCCGCGGTTCCTTCTTGTACAGTCTTTTGCTCTGAAGAAGCTTTTGCGTCAGAAGTTGCTGGTTTTTCTTGCGAACAAGCCGCCAATGTTAGGGCTAGTAGTCCTGACAAGATAAGGTATCTTTTTTTCATGATTTATCCTTTCATATGATAACTTTATCCAATTCAACAGATAAAGTTTGGATTAAGTTTTCTAATTGTTTCGGTTGCGCTTGGCAATCTTCTGCTGCCATTTCTTCCCAAGGAACCCACCAAACTGGACCACGACCATTAAGACCGTGTCCCTTCATATCACCCTCTCGTCTGGGGAAAATATGCCAGTGAGCATGTGCATCTCCATTTCCCAATAACTCTACATTCATTTTTTCAGCAGAAAAAGCTTTAGAAACTGCTTCCTGAACCAGACTCATTTCCTCTAAAAAACGAAGTTTAACACTTGGAGGTAGATGATGTAATTCTGTGACATGTTCCTTGGCTAAAAACAGAGTGTAACCTTCAAAATACTGATGATCACCAATAACAACATAGCCTGTTTCCAGTTCTTTTACAAAATAGGGATTTTCCCCCGCCTTAATCAATTCAATTCGTTGACAGATGAGGCACATCTTAGTCTACCAATCCACTATTGAGGTAAGCATCCACCATACGCTCAGTAGCAACTACAGAATCGATATGAGTACGCTCATAAGAGTGACTAGACTCGATACCCGCTCCTAGAAGAGCGTGTTTGACTTCTGCTCCAGCTGACATAGCTGCAGAAGCATCTGAACCATAAAATGGATAGATATCGAGTTTAAATGGAATATCCTGCTCTTTTGCCAAGGCCACCAAGTGTTGACGGAATTCATAGTGATAAGGACCTGAAGCATCTTTGACACAGATTGACACTGTGTACTCATCCGTCTGCTGGTCATCTCCCATTGCTCCCATATCTACCGCTAGATATTCGACAACTTGACTAGGGATGCTTGAGTTAGCACCATGTCCCACTTCTTCAAAGACTGAAAAGGCAAAATGCGTAGTGACGGGAAGTTCAACTCCTTCTTCCTTATAAACTTTAAGGAGATTGAGGAGAATAGCTGCACTGACCTTATCATCCAAATGACGAGATTTGATAAAACCTGTCTCAGTCACGACAGTTCGTGGGTCAAAACTAATAAAGTCTCCAACTTCGATACCGAGTGCGCGTGTTTCTTTTTCGTTGGTAACTTTTTCATCCAAACGCACTTCCATATTGTCCTGTGTACGTTCCGCTGTTCCCGCATCTTTGTAAACGTGACAAGAAGTTTGGTGGATCAAAATCGTACCTGATACGGTTTTACCTGTGCTAGCTACATGAACGGTACAGTTTTCTCCTTCAATCATGTTCCAAGGAAAACCACCGATACGATCCATCTTGAGACGACCGTCTGGTTTAACAGCACGGACGATAGCTCCCAGAGTATCCACATGGGCAGTTACATAACGCTGTTGCTCGTCATTTTTACCTTTGACAGTAACGTTGACACCACCTTTGGCAGTACGGATTGGTTGATAACCTAGTTTTTCAAGAGTCTCAACCAAATAATTCGTAATTTCACGCGTAAAACCTGTTGGTGACGCAATAGCAGTTAGTTCTTTGATATATTCTACAGTTTGATTCATTTCTTCACCTCTTTTGCTACCTATTATAACACATTTATCATCGGATAAAAAAAGAAAATCACTCCTGTAGACTTAGCTACAAAAGTGATTTTAGTGATTATTCCATTTCAAAAGCTTCACTTTCTTGTTTATTTGGAAGAACAAGAGAAAGTAGAATTCCGATAATAGCTGGTACTAACCATGGCAATGAAGCCTTAGCAAATGGTAGAGCGTTCACAATATTTGCAAGGGCCTCAACTTTAAAAGTAGATCCTAAAACACTTGCAATAGCAATGGCTGTGACAATACCAACGGTTAATTGCATTCCTGGTTTTGAAAGAGCAACAAACTTGTTCACAATCACAATCATGACAATGGCAATCGTAATTGGGTACAAAATAACGAGAACTGGTACAGAGTACTTAATAATAGCACTCAAACCAAGATTTGCAATAGCAAAACCAATCAAGGTAAAGACAGTCGCATAAACCTTGTAGCTGACTTGTGGGAAACGTCCGTTAAAGAACTCGGCAGTTGATACAATCAACCCTACAGTCGTTGTAAAGCAAGTAACGGTTACCATAGCCGCTAGGAAAAGCTGAGCAGTAGAACCAAAGATTTCTTGAGTCGCTTGAGACAAGATATAAACTCCCGGAGTTCCGCTCTTCATTGCTTCTTCTGTTACTGGGAAATGATTGCCCAAGAAACCTAGACCGATGTAGAGAGCACTAAATCCGAGTGCTACAACGATTCCAACAACCCAAATGGTTGAAATGTACTCTTTCTTGTTTGAAAAACCAAGTTGTTTCAAGGTTTGTACTGCAATAACACTGAAGGCAACCGAAGCAAGCGCGTCAAGTGTATTGTATCCTTCTAAGAAACCAGCTCCAAAGGCGGAAGCTTGATAAGCTCCTGAAGCTGCTTGTGGTGCGTTCCCAGCATACTTTAAAGCTCCAAGGATGACCAGAATAACAATTAAGATGGCAAAAACTGGAGTCAAGACTCGACCAATACGATCCAAGATTTTTGAAGGATTCAGCGAAATTAGGTAGGCAGCTACAAAGTATAGAATGGTGAAGACAATCAAACCTAAACCTTTATCTGCTTGATCTAATAGCGGACTAATACCAACTTCAAATGATGTCGTTGCTGTACGTGGAATGGCAAAGAATGGACCAATCGACAAGTACAAAGCTGCAAGATAAATTGTCGCAAACCATGGAGAAATTTTCTTAGAAATTTCATAGATATAACCCTTAGGATTAAGGGTACCAATGATCAAGGTTAGGACGGCAATCCCAACACCCGAAAATACAAATCCTGCAATGGCAGGAAGAAAGTTTTCTCCAGACTGTGCGCCTAGAGTTGGAGGGAAAATCAAGTTACCTGCTCCAAAAAATATTCCAAACAGGAGTAATCCTGTTAAAGCACCTTTTTTAGCCATAAACTCTCCTTATTAAAAATAAAATACTTTCTTAGTATAACATGATTAAAGGCTTGAAAAGGCTATCTCGAAATAATTTTAAAATGTTTTCAATTTTCTGATTTTTAGAACAAATAAACTCCCTTTAAAACCTTTCTTATTTTCGGTCTCAAAGGGAGATTTTCTTATTCTAAGGCATCCATGCCACCTTGGACATTGACAACCTCATAGCCTTGTTCTGCTAAAAATTGGTAGGCACGTGCTGAACGCATTCCTGATTTACAAATCACGTAGTAAAGATTATCTTTATCTAGTTGTTTATAAGTATCAGCTAATTGGCTGAGAGGTAAATTACGAGCGCCTTCTAAATGAAGAGTCTCAAATTCCTCTACTTCTCTCACATCTAATACAGAAAGCGACTCTTTCTGATAAAACTGATAAAAATCGTCAAAAGTAATTTCGTTCATTCTTTTTCTCCTAAAATAGTTTTAATTCTTTTTTTCAAATCTGGAACCACTTCTTCCTCAAACCAAGGATTTTTTTTCATCCAAATTTGATTACGTGGTGATGGGTGTACCAGAGGGAAATAATCAGGCAAATAATCTTTAAATCGATGCACACGGTCTGTCACCTTGCCACTGACCTTCTCATGTAGATAGTAGGCTTGGGCATACTGACCAATCAAGAGTGTTAATTGAATATCTGGTAATTCCTTCAAGAGTTCCGGATGCCATTTTTCTGCAAAACCTGGACGAGGTGGCAGGTCACCCGATTTTCCATGACCTGGAAAGTAGAAATCCATAGGCATGACAGCAAAGTAACCTGAGTTATAAAACGTATCTTCATCCACACCCAACCATTCTCGCAAGCGATCCCCACTTTTATCCTTCCAGTAAAGTCCTGCTTCTTGAGTTTTGAGACCAGGTGCCTGCCCAATGATATTGATTCGAGCAGTTTTTGGTGCTGCAAAGAGTGGCTCGATGCCTTGCTCAGTATAGCCGGCATTCTGTGGATCCGCCATAATAGCTTGCTTGATTCTTTCGATTTGAGACATCTGTTTCCCTCCAAAAAGAAGTCTAAGCATTAAATCTCAGACTTCTATATCATTATTTGATCAATTCATAGATAGCTTCAGCGTAGATGGCTGCTGCACGGAAGAGATCATCCAAGGCAATAAATTCGTTGGCTTGGTGCATAGTATCGATAGAATCTGGGAACATAGCACCGTAAGCGACACCACGCTCTAACAAACGTCCAAATGTTCCACCACCGATGACTTGTTCGTGACCTTTAAGACCTGTTTGTTTTTCATAAACATTCAACAAGGTTTGAACGAGTGGGTCTTCCATTGGCACATAGTGAGGAGTGTGCCCATGTTCAGAAAGGCTAACTGAAGCAACAGGCAAGTTTTCAAGAACTGATTTGATTTGCTCTGGACTTGTTCCTTTTGGATAACGGAAGTTAAGGGCAATGGTATTGTCAGCACTTGTTTCATCAAAACGGAAGACACCAGCATTCATAGAAAGGGCACCCATCTTTTCATCCACATGAGCCACTTTCAAGTTTTTGCCTTCATGGTCATTCAAGAGAATCTTACCAGCAATGTCAAGGAAGTCTTTTGCAGGTCCTTCAAAAGCAAACTGGCTGAGGAAGAGAGCAAGGTAAGTTGCACCATTGACACCTGAAGCAGGCATAGCACCGTGAGCAGATTTACCGATAATCGTAACCTTGTACTTGCCGTTCTCTTCTTGAATTTCTCCTCTAAGCTTGTGCTCTGCAACAAAGGCATCTAGTTTCGCTTGCAAATCAGCCAAGTCACCTGAAACAACAGCTGTTGCTGATTCTGGCACCATATTTTCACGCAAACCACCTGTGAAGCTGTGAAGACGAGCTTCACCCTTGTTTTCACCAGCAAAGTGGAGGTATTCTGTGATATTTCCTTTTTCACCATTAATAATAGGGAATTCAGCATCTGGAGAGAAACCAAAGTCTGGCTTCGCAAGTCCTACATGCTCAAAGTAGTAGTCCATATCTGCCCAGCCTGATTCTTCGTCTGTTCCCACGATGAAGCGGACTTTCTTAGAAGTTGGAAGACCAAGCTCTTTGATGATTTTCAAACCATAGTAACAAGCAGTTGTAGGACCCTTGTCATCTGAAGCACCACGCGCATAGAGACGACCATCCTTGATGGTTGGAGTATAAGGATCAGTGTCCCATCCGCTACCTGCTGGCACCACGTCCATGTGGGCAAAGATACCGAGAACTTCTTCCCCTTCACCAAACTCAAAATGTCCTGCATAGTTATCAACATTTTTTGTTGGGTAACCATCACGGTCTGCGATTTCAAGGAATTTCTCCAAGGCTTTTACTGGTCCAGGACCAAAAGGATGCTGCGCATCAGCCTTACTGTCATCACGTTCTGAGTTGATTTTCAAAAGGCTAAACAAGTCAGCCAAGAGGTCTTCTTTACGTTTTTCTACTTCTGCTGTAAAATCAATAACTGTCATTTTTTCTTCCTATCTTTTTTCGATAATTTCATCTACTGGCAAGCGGTAGCTTGGTTCCAACTTCTCATCTGTGTATCCCACTGTAATCAAGAGCTCTGGACGGAAGCGTTCTTCGATTTCCAAGACTTCATTGACTTTTGATTTGTCAAAACCAAGGATAATGTTTGATCCGATTCCTTGGTCAGTCAAAGCAAGGACCAAGTTCATAGCAACAAGTCCAGCATTAAGAGCCAAGTAGTCACTAACTTGTTGGTCGCTGTAACGCGCAAACTCTGCTGGAAGATTTTTCATAAAGTACTGAAGTTGTTCTTCTGAGAAGTTCTTTGCTCCACCAACACGGGCAATCTTGCGAGCACGTTTGGCTAAGTCTGTATCTGTAAACAAGGCAATGGTTACAGGTGCAGACGCTACTTGCTCAAAGTTTGAACCGTAAGCTAATTTTGCTAGTTCAGCATTTTTCTCACGAACCACGACAAATTTCCAAGGCTGACTGTTGTGGGCACTTGGTGCCAAGGTTGCGATTTCAATAGCTGTACGAACATCCTTCGGATCGACAGGTTTATCAATAAAATGCTTGGTCGCATGACGTTTTTTATTTAACTCAAGAAATTTCATAATTGATTTCCTTTTCTATTTCTATTGCTTCCATTTTACCACATTCTGAAAGAGCTTGCAGAGATTTTTCATTGGTGAAACAAATTATCTTTTTCTTACTTGAGTTGTTTACTACAAAACTGGAAATTATAATATTTCTCTATCACTTCCATAAAAAATATATATTAGATATCTGATTGATTGTCTGGTAAGCTAGACACCATTATCTTATGAAAAAATTATTCTTATGATTAGCCATTAGTCCCTTGTTGGTCGCCTGTGGACAATCTAAACAAGAAAGTACTTCAACTTCCACTGCTAGTCCTAAAACCATTGTCGTAGCAACTGCCGGAGACATCCCACCTTTTGACTTTGAAAAAGATGGTAGCCTAACTGGATATGATGTTGAAGTTTTAAAAGCGGTCGATGAAAAACTGGATCAATACAAGATTGAATTTCAAAAAACAGCTTGGGAAAGTATCTTCCCTGGAGTGGATGCTGGCCGTTACCAAGCTGCTGCCAACAACTTGAGCTATACCAAAGAGAGAGCAGCCAAATACCTCTACTCCCTACCTATCGCTAAAAATCCTTTGGTGCTTGTAAGCAGAAAAGACAAAGCTCTTACTTCTCTGCAAGACATCGCTGGTAAAACAACCCAGGATGATACTGGAACTTCTACTGCCAAGGTTGTTGCGGACTGGAATCAAAGCCATTCAGACAATCCTGCTACCATCCAATACTCTGGTGAAGATGTCGCTAAACGTCTGACTGACCTCGCAAATGGCGAATTTGATTTCCTAATCTTTGATAAAATCTCTGTTCAAAAAATTATCCAAGACCGAGTTTTAGACTTGAACGTAGTTGACTTGGAAAGCAATGACAATCCAAACAATTACATCATCTTTTCAAGTGACCAAAAAGAATTTAAAGACCAATTTGACAAGGTTCTTAAAGAACTCTACCAAGATGGAACCCTTGAAAAACTCAGCAAAACCTATCTCGGTGGTTCTTACCTACCAGATCAATCTCAATTACAATAAGAAATATTAAAAGAGAGTGGGACAGAAATCGGTAATTCGTTAGAATTCGATTTCGTCGTCCCACCTCCGCACAGTTGAGTAGGGCTGTAAAAGCTGATGAAATCAGCGTAGTTGAGCCCACTCAACCACTGCGTCTTGCTCGACAATCCAACATCAAAAAGAGGCTAGGACTTTTGTCCCAGACTCTTTATTTAGTATCTGTTCATTAAAGCAACTCTTACAAAAAATCAAAATAATTCTTCACATCCTCCACATAGCCATGCTTTTCATTTAGGCTAGCAAGTAATTCCCTATTATGTCCTTGATAGTTGTCCTCACGTCGTAATTCTTCATACATTTCGATAAAAGGAAGACCTTTGGTCTTGGCTGATTCTAGCTCTGCTTCATAATCATAGGCAACCTTACGAAATTGGATATTGACCAATTCACCATTTTCAACCTCAAGTAAGGCATACTGGGCTCGGTGATTTTTCAGCCCTTCCCAATTAAAATAAGGCATACCAATCGAACCTGGATTGATGATTTGTTGACCTTGACTACCGTAACGTAGAAGTTGTTTATGGACATGCCCATAGACGGCTACATCATTAGTTTCATCAAGTAGCTGGTCAAATTTTTCGGTATTATTTTCAACCAGCAAATCACCACCATAATTTTTCTCAGGCAAATTATGAGAAAGAGAAAAGCGCAAGCCATCGACTTCTTTCTTGGCTACCATAGGTAGCTTTCTCAACCAATCAATATACTCTGGCTTTAGGTCCTCCATCAGATATTGGGTCATCCTGAGAAGCTGAATTTCTTGGGGATCCTCTAAACCATATTGTCCATCTAAAGCCTCTAAGACACAATCATCCCAGTTGCCTCGAACGGATGCTGCAATGGGAAGGTCTTTCAAAAGAGCCACCAAGTCATTTGCTCCCGGCCCAGGAAGAAAAATATCTCCCAAAAGCCAATATTCAGTCGCACCAAGATTTTTAGCATCCTCAAGCACTCCAGCTAAGGCCGTAGTGTTGCCGTGAATGTCTGATAAAATTGCAATCTTATGGTTCATTTTCTGCTCTTTCTTTATTGGATAGCATTCAGGATATCCAACTCACTCTTATTTTTCTTCATTATAGCATAAAATCGCTAAAAGATTTTCACATAGAAATATTATCACCAAGATTCTTTTAAAAATATGTCAAAAATAGTTGACATTATGTTCTTAAAAGAATATACTATAGTCAAATATATGTGACATAAACTAAAAAGGAGGAAGCATGAATCGCGTAAAAGAATTCCGCAAGGAACTGGGAAAGTCCCAACTCGAACTTGCCAAGGATATTGGTGTCTCGAGACAAACCATTAATATGATTGAAAACGACAAGTACAATCCAACTCTGGAACTCTGTCTCAATCTCGCCCGCAGCCTCCAAACTGACCTCAACAGTCTCTTTTGGGAGGATGATTTTTAAAAAGGAGAAGAAAAATGAAAAAAGAAACCTTCACTGAAAAGCTCATCAAACGCACTTACGGTATTTCTGATCCACTGGACGAATACAAACGGCGCGAAGCTGACCGCATCGGAAATAAAGTCTTTATGATTCTCTTTTATCTGATGATTTTCGGCAATCTTATTCCGCTTGTTCTGGCCTATCAATTTCCTCAACTAGTGGCTCTAGTCTATCCTCCTCTGATTTTAGTGATTGCCCTCATCGCTGCTGGCTATGTCACCTACCAAATGCAAAAAACTGGGATTACAACTATCGAACCAGATATGCTGACTGAGAAAGAAAGTAAGCAACTACATTACCCTGGTCTGAAAGCTGGGATAGTCTATGGATTAATGAGTTTTTTTTCAACCCCTCTTCTCCTTATACTGCTAGGTGAGAGTCAGGACTATCTTCAGTCTCTTCTCGCTTTTAAAAATATTTTTTCAAGTATCCTCCAGTCTGTCTTCTTTGGAGTGGTCATACAGATTATCATCTCCCGTCGCATTGCAAAAGCCAAGGAAGACCAGGATAAGGATTAGGAGGAAACTCATGAAAAAAGAAAAGAAGCAGTTACGTTATCCTGGTCTAAAAGCAGGTTCGATTTATGGAACAGTGATATTTTTTATAATTCCACTCATTGATACCCTAACAAGTGAAAATTCAAATTTTATCAGTTCTCTTCTAAATACAAAACATATTTTTAAAACTATACTGGGAGCTTTCTTTTTCGGAGTTATGATACATATTGTCGACTCACTTCGCATTGCAAGAGCTAAAAAAGAGCAAGATAAGGATTAGGAGAAAGCTTATGAAATCACTAGTAACTTTACTTACCTATCATCTTTTGTTTGCTTCACTGCTCATCTTCATCATCGTTTCAGGGAACTTGCCCATCTACGATACAGTCCTTGTTCTTGTCTTTGTTCCAGCACTCAACAAAGGACTGACTTATCTAAAGATAGATTCCCAAAAAACGCGCATACTCAACTTAGCACTATTCTTTATGATTCTATCCTTTCTATCCTTACCACAACTGACGGTTATTTCAAACGATTGGAAATATTATCTATTGCTAACTATCGCTATCCTTTCTTCTATTACTTATCTTTATTATCTCTATCAATTCGTAAAAGAAACAAAATAACATCGTTCATTTAGGAGAAATTACCCATGAAAAAAGAACCCCTCTATGAAAAACTAATCAAACGTATCTATGGCATTTCAGGGCCACTTGATGAACACAAACGGCGCGAAGCTGAGCACATCGGAAATAAAATCTTTATGATTCTCTTTTACCTCATGACTTTAGGCAATCTTATTCCCTTTGTCCTTGCTTTTAGATATCCCCAAGTAGTCGCTTTTGGATATCCAATCATTATCTTTCTAATTTCCATGGTTTGTGCTATCTATGTCACTAGTCAAACTACAAAAACTGGTATTGCTTCTATTGATCCTGACGTGTTGAACCAGAAAGAAAAGAAACAGTTACGTAATCCTGGTCTTAAAGCTGGTCTTGGCTATGGAATAGCCATGTTGTTTGGAATGCCACTTCTCAATATCCTAATGGATGATAGCAAAAACTATCTTACCGCTCTCTTGAATACAAGAAGTATCTTGTCAACCATCGTTGCAGCCTTCTTTTTCGGATTAACAGTGCATATTGTCATCACTCTTCGTATTCAAAAAGCTAGAGAAGATCAAGACGACGATTAGGAGGAAACTTATGAAATCACTACAAACTTTAATTCTCAGCCATATTTTGATCAGTATCTTTATGACAGTTTTCCTAGTTTATGGCCAAATTACGCGTCCTTTTCTAATCATCTTCCTCTTAGCCCTTCCTGTCTTGAACAAAGGACAAAGATTTCAGAAAATCACATCAAAAAAAATACGCCTCTTAAACGCATCTCTCTGCTTTATCCTCGTATCTTTCCCACAACTGTTAACGAATTCTATGGATTGGAGATATCTCCTATTTCTAACCATCTGTATCGTTTTTAGTCTAGTCTACTTCTATACTCTCTATCAACTCTTTAAAGAAGCTAATCAAAAACAAGGTTATTAAGAGGTCACTACCATGAAAAAAGAAGACTTAACCACTCGCTTAGTTCGAAATTTCTTTCATATACAAGGGCCTTTTGACGAATGCCGTCAAGAGGTCATCTATAAGGCTTGCGCCCGTTCCATGGTCCAAATCTTTTACTCTTCCTTCTTTCTCTTCCTGTTCTATCTTTTGTTTGGACGCTTTATAGAGATGGTTCGAATGGCTATGCCCTATCTCTACTTCTTGATGATTTTTACCCTCAGTCTCAAGGCAAGATATTCTACTAGAGGGCTTCACTTAGAAGATGATGATCAATCCGAGATTCCACAAATCACTTACAGCAAGCGTCAAATCAAGTTAAGAAGTTGGTTAGTTGGAACTAGCATCCCAACTCTCTACTTATTTATCCTATTTTCCAAAAAAGTACTTCTTGAAAATCACTCCATTACAGATTTCTTCTTGCAGTTTCTAGAACTCAAAATGATCGCATTTTTCCTATTAGTAGGACTCGGAGTAGGAACAATCTTCGGTACTATGACTTATTATTTTTTATCCGAACATGAAGAACAGTAGGAGAAAGCTTGGATTACAGTTTATAAGCTGATTGGCAAAAACCTCACTTTATTGCAAAATCCCAGTAAATGTTTTCATGATAAAACGCATAACATCAAGTTTTTTGAATTCCTGATATTATGCGTTTTTATGATTTTAAAGACAGTTTACCCCATTTCTTTTACAAAACAAAAAAGCCATCTTTACAGATGACTTTCTAGCAACCGAATCGGTGCTCACTTTTTCAAGTTTGTATACGGACAAAGCCTTATTTTAACTTTGCTGTGTTGTTTCGAATAGTTCCAACGAATTAATTGTACTATATTTTACAAAGATTATCAAGTAAAATGAGAAGCAAATTTCAAATATTACAAAAAAGTTCTTTTAAGCCCTAAAAATAGCTCTAACCCTCTTCTACTATCTTTCGAAACAACACAGCTCTAAAACAATTTGTTGATATGCCTACAGAGGGTAAAGGTTTTGGAACCATTCGAAACAACACAGCTCTAAAACTTTGCTCCAGCAATAACAGAAATGGTTGTTGTTTTGGAACCATTCGAAACAACACAGCTCTAAAACTGACGATTAGCAATCTCATTACGAGACATGGTTTTGGAACCATTCGAAACAACACAGCTCTAAAACTGAAGCCTTCCAGGAACTTTAATGTCGGATGTTTTGGAACCATTCGAAACAACACAGCTCTAAAACTACAGAAATTGACCACTAATGTCAGATACGGTTTTGGAACCATTCGAAACAACACAGCTCTAAAACCAACGATGACAGCTCTATCAAGTCATTTATGTTTTGGAACCATTCGAAACAACACAGCTCTAAAACTAACATATTCAAAGCGTTCTGTAGGATATGGTTTTGGAACCATTCGAAACAACACAGCTCTAAAACGCGTTATCAGCTTTGTAAATAACCATAGGCGTTTTGGAACCATTCGAAACAACACAGCTCTAAAACTACTTTCCCTTGTCTCAAAGTTAATCACATGTTTTGGAACCATTCGAAACAACACAGCTCTAAAACTAGGAGCGTTACTGCTCAAAGAGTAGTTAGGTTTTGGAACCATTCGAAACAACACAGCTCTAAAACATTTTTAAAGGAGAGACTATGCAAGAATCAGTTTTGGAACCATTCGAAACAACACAGCTCTAAAACCTGGGGCTGTTGGTGTATCTCCTACTTATGGTTTTGGAACCATTCGAAACAACACAGCTCTAAAACTTATCAATGGACCTTTTGAAAAGGTACTTTGTTTTGGAACCATTCGAAACAACACAGCTCTAAAACGTGATTGGTACAGATATGAAATTGAGTTAAGTTTTGGAACCATTCGAAACAACACAGCTCTAAAACGCGTCGTCCACTGCATCAGCAAGGTCTCCTGTTTTGGAACCATTCGAAACAACACAGCTCTAAAACTCTCAGAAGTAGTTATGGAAGAAGAAACACGTTTTGGAACCATTCGAAACAACACAGCTCTAAAACTGTATCGGCGAATAAGCAAGGGAATAAGTTGTTTTGGAACCATTCGAAACAACACAGCTCTAAAACAAGTAGTAAATTTCACTCTCTAAACCTAAAGTTTTGGAACCATTCGAAACAACACAGCTCTAAAACAAAAGTGTTCTCCCTAGTTCAAGATACTGCGTTTTGGAACCATTCGAAACAACACAGCTCTAAAACTGATTTCAGAAACTGTTAAAAGATACTCCTGTTTTGGAACCATTCGAAACAACACAGCTCTAAAACGCAATCGAAGACACTGATAGTCAGATTTCAGTTTTGGAACCATTCGAAACAACACAGCTCTAAAACTTTCCAAGCCGTCTGTCTCCCGTGTCTCCTGTTTTGGAACCATTCGAAACAACACAGCTCTAAAACGTCCAGATACTACAATAGACCCGTTACGCTGTTTTGGAACCATTCGAAACAACACAGCTCTAAAACAAGCGGTATCTTCCAACAGAGAAAATCAGGGTTTTGGAACCATTCGAAACAACACAGCTCTAAAACTACCCCGAACGCTCCCAGCCGTAAGCCTTGGTTTTGGAACCATTCGAAACAACACAGCTCTAAAACCCAAAAGAGGGCTTTAACTCTGATTTTAGCGTTTTGGAACCATTCGAAACAACACAGCTCTAAAACGACGGAAACAGCTTTATCAGAACCAACAACGTTTTGGAACCATTCGAAACAACACAGCTCTAAAACGCAAGTTTCTTTTATGAAACTTTCCTTTTTGTTTTGGAACCATTCGAAACAACACAGCTCTAAAACTAGCCAACGAGGTTATTCAAGGGTTTTGGGGTTTTGGAACCATTCGAAACAACACAGCTCTAAAACTGGCCTCTTTGATGGTTTTAAAACCACGGCGTTTTGGAACCATTCGAAACAACACAGCTCTAAAACACATTCTCTAAATAAGCGACAAGGCGCAAGGTTTTGGAACCATTCGAAACAACACAGCTCTAAAACGCGTATACCGTCCATGCTCGGGAAATATTCGTTTTGGAACCATTCGAAACAACACAGCTCTAAAACATGTTGCTGGCACTCATACCCCTCTGCGTAGTTTTGGAACCATTCGAAACAACACAGCTCTAAAACTATATTCTCAACTGCTGGGCGGTTGTGACAGTTTTGGAACCATTCGAAACAACACAGCTCTAAAACGCGCAGGAAGTGCCAAACTACCCAGCGCAAGTTTTGGAACCATTCGAAACAACACAGCTCTAAAACCTCGTAGAAAAATTTTTCTCACGAAATTTCGTAATCGCGCTATTCGTCCCAGCCAGACTCCAGATCGTCAGGTTCCAATTATTACTCTTATTATAGCATATTTTCAGGGTTCAAGAAATAGTCTTGATCCAGCACATACTGCGGAAAATCATAGACTTTTCGAGGTTCCACAAATAAAACCCTTAGTTGATTGAGTTGGATATACTCTATCAGATTTGCTAACTCATCCTTTGATAGATAGGCTGTCGCATTGATGAAAACAAGGAGTTTCTTTTTGGAAAGATACTTAAAAACCTGGATAATTTCTAGCATCTTTTCAAAAGGAGTATCGCTCAGAGTTTCAACTTTGACTCCTAACGCATCAATCAACTCTAGAATGGTGATTTCATCGTACTCCAGGTCTAGTTCATTTTCCAAGCACTCAAATGCTAACAATTCTGTAATCGTAGCTACTAGCTTTTCAATCATGGATTTGACTTCTGGTTTGTCATTGAGCTGATTTTCAAGATCTGCATGTATCAGTTTAATCATAGCAGGTGAGTTGAGATTGTATCCTAAGACATCCGTTATCACTAGTAACTCGGACTCTTTCAGCGCTTTTAGATTTCTATCAAACAACTTCAACTCCCCATCATCAGTATATTGGTAGAACTGCTTGACGATAGTTGAAAAGGTAAACTGGTCTTCCAGCACTAAAAAGGCCGCATTTTCAATAGCTAATGGTTCATCCAATAGCGGAAAGTTAATCTTCATCACTAGGCTCCTCTCCCAGAAAGACCAAACGAGCGTCGGAGTTTGCTACGCTAGTATTTCGCTCACCATTTAAGTAAATCATGCGAGAAAACTGCTTTTCTGTGACGGTTAAGAGAGTGATGTTCCCTTTTTTAGGGTTATGAATCTTGAGTCGCTCAATCATAGCGTTATTAGCAGAGTTGTTGAGCAAGAGCTTGCTATAGATGGAGAATTGGTGCATGATAAATCCTTCATCTATGAGGAACTTCCTAAATTTCCGATAGGCCTTGCGTTCCTCGGCTGTATCAACGGGCATATCAAACATTAAAATCATACGCATATATCGATAACTCATATCCTAAACTCAGGAACTCCTTTCTCCGGTTGATTGAGCGCTTGAATGACTTTCTTAGTATAGTCGCTGACGATATTAGACAGGTACATATCTTTACCATTGTAGTGAAAGGTATCTGAGAAAATAGTAAAAAGTTCTCGCTTGATTTTGACAAAAGAACTGCTTCGATTTTCATAGACAATCCTGTCAATAATGGGACGGAAAGGTTCCATAATATCGCTAGCTAGGTTGAATTGATTGAACTGATTGGCATGTTTCAATCCAAATTGGGTCATGCAGCCAGACAATACAATCTCACGCGCAAACATACTCAAAATCAAGGTGTAGCCGTAGTCCAAGGCAGCATTGACATCATTGTCTTGCTCACGACTAAAATCATTCCCAAACAAGGTGTTGAAATAAATCCGTGCTGCGTGTCCCTCACGATTGCTTGGGTCAAATAGATCTAAACCATGATATAGATCAATGACGGACTGGCTCTTCTCCAGAAAACCACAACTCCCCAAATAAAAAGCCTGATTGAGAATTTTTTGTGCAATAATGGTGGTCCAAACTTGTGCCTTAGTATCCTCATCCCAAGCGATTTGTCGGGAGAGTTGCAAACTGGAGTCATGCCGACCGTAGTAGGGCATTAAGTATGCAGTTGGCAAGCGTTTATCATCACAAAAGATGACCAGAATATTTTCATCCACCAAGCGTTTAATTAGCATAGTGGAGAGAACGATGTCTGTCGTCTCCAAAAGTAGGATGTCCACCTCGGACAGGTGAATCAACTCTGTCCGAGAGGCATCTTTAAAAATCAAGTGGTTATTCTTGTAGGATAGTTTAGAGTGCGTATTGACAACAACGGTTCTCCATCCCATTAGTCTTCTCCTAGTTTTCTTAAGTCAATCCGAGTCTCGTAGAGACCAGTGATGGATTGGTAGATGAGGGTGGCGTTGAGGAGTGATGAAGGTGTATAGTCTCTGTATCGTGGAATTTTTACTCCTAAGAACTCAAAGTCAGAAGCACTCCCTTGCGATGTCAACTCGAATAATCCAGAATTCTTACTATTTTCTGGACCGATGAAACTGAAACACAATTGTTTGATATCAACTGTTTCCCAATCTGTAAATGCTTGACGGATTTTCTCTCCATTTTTCAGCGCCCCAACGTACTTTTCGTTAAAATCGAGTACATATTCTAAAAGTTTAGCAAACTCATCCCTATGTTTCTCAACATACTCTAGGTGCTCTGGTTCGAGTGTTTTATTAATATTCTTAGCATGATACAAAAGAGTTGTATACTTTGCAGGTAGGACTAGTTCATTTCCTTTATGAATTTCTCCTCGTTTATTATTTGTCGATAGAATACTTGCTAGTCTTCGCCTTGTACCATCAGGAAACTCAAATAAACTATATTTAGGTAAAGTAATAGTTAATAGAATTTCTGTGTATCCTTTTTTAAGAAGATAAATTTCTTTGTTCTTTTCAAAATTTATTTTATCTAAAATAGAGATACCTTGAAACTCAAGAATTGTCTTCTGTTGTTTTTTCGCTCCTTTCTCAATAATCGCTTTAACCAATACTGCGTATGAATTAGAAATACCAGCATATCCACCATATTTTCGTGGATCAAGCCCTTGTTTAATGGGAACTAGATTTTCTTTACTATCTTCTGATGGTTTAGGAGATGGATTCGAATTAAACAGCCCCTTAGGTTTACCTCTGTCTAAACCATGTGTCTGAACTTCTGTTTTCTTCACAATATTAACTTGTGGAAGAGAAAGCACTTTTTTCACTATTGCGAAATCTTTTTCTTTATTCCAAGCGATTTCTCCCGTATCCTTGGAGTACTCGATATTCTCCCTTTTTACGATAGTTCCGTCTGCGTAATGCACTTCTTCTTTGAAGAAGTTTAACAAATTTGAGTAGAAGAAATACTTTTCTGTTGCTTTTTCAATTTCTTTAGGATCTTTACTTCTTGAGATGTATCTCTTAAGATCATGTTTTTGATAGTCACCATAGACAAATTCAGGCTCTAGTTTAGGATATTTCTTAAGGATAGCCTTAGCTACTACTGCATTTAAATAGGCATCATGCGCATGGTGGTAGTCATTGATTTCCCTTACCTTATATAGTCGGAATTCTTTACGGAAGTTAGAAACTAGATTGGATTTCAAAGTGATAATTTTGACAGTACGGATTTTCTGGTTCTTCTCATTCACTTTTGTATTGAAGCGGGCATCCAAAATCTGTGCAACATGTTTTGTGATTTGTCGTGTTTCAACTAGTTGGCGTTTGATGAAGGTAACTTTATCACGTTCATCCAGCCCACCGCGTTCAGCCTTGGTTAAATTATTAAACTTACGTTCTGAGATCAATTTAGAATCCAATAATTGTTGCCAAAAAGCTTTTCTTTTTTGAACAACTTCTAAACTTGGAACGTTGTCAGTTTTACCACGATTCTCCTTTGAACTAGTTAAGACACGGTTATCAAGAGAGTCATCCTTTATAAAGGCTTGAGGGATGATATGATCAATGTCATAATCCTCAAGTCTATCAATGTCCAGCTCTTCATCAAGATACATGTCTCGACCATTTTGGAGATAATAAAGGAAGAGTTTATCATCACGTAAGGCAGTGTTATCTGTCGGATGTTGTTTTAGAATTTTGGAGTTAAGTCCAGTTGCTAAGATTTTCAATGAATCTTCAATACGTTTATATCTTTGTCGGGAATTCTTTTTCCCTCTGGCAGTTGTCTGATTTTCTCGTGCCATCTCAATCACAATGGACTCTGGATCATGACCCATGACATTTACAAGTTCATCAACAATCTTGATACTTTGTAAAATCCCCTTTTTAATAGCTGGGCTTCCTGGAAGTTCTTGGACAACTTGCTTCACATCGTCTGTCTTGCCAACTACTTGCGCTTTTTGAATAATTTCTTTGAAAGAAAGTCTGTCATCATTGATTAACTGCATAAAGTTACGATTGTTGTAATCGTCATCGATCAGATAATCAAGAATCGTTTTGCCAGTTTCTTTATCGCAGATACCGTTAATCAACTTAGCAGAGAGTTTTCCCCAACCAGTATAATGTCGACGAGTTAGTGCCTTGATTACTTTTTCATCAAAGAGAGAGTCATACTGAGCAAGACGTTGCTTAATCATCTCACGATCTTCAAAGATAGTTAGCGTGTGGACGATATTTTCAAGAATTGCTTGATTTTTAGCATCATCCATAAACTCTTTATCCTTGATAATTTTGAGTAAATCATGGTAAGTAGAAAGACTAGCGTTAAATTGTTTTTCAATTCCTTTTAGTTCGATTCCATCGTAGCCATCAACATTGTGTAGATAATGAATGATATCTTTTTCAGTTACTTTTCTTTTATCCTCGGCCTTAAAAAGAGTATAAAAAATATCTTTCTTTTGCTTTTTGTCTAAAAACTGATACCTTGTTAAACCTTCTGCAATAAATTTTACTTTTGTTAATTCATTATAGACAGCAAATGTTTCATACAAGAGACTGTGCTTAGGCAAAACTTTTTCCTCTGGCAGATATAAGTCATAGTTAGTCATCTTATTGATGAAGGCTTCTGCAGAGCTTGCTTTATCAACAATTTCTTCAAAATTCCAAGGTCTTATTGCTTCTTTAGAATTTCGAGTAAGCCAAGCGAAATCACTATTTCCACTAGCCAATGGACCGACGTAATAAGGAATACGGAATGTCAAGATTTTCTCAATCTTTTCTCTGTTTTCCTTTAGAAATGGGTAGTGTTCTCCTTGACGACGAAGAATAGCATTCATCTCTTGAAGATAAATTTGATGAGGAATAGAACCATTATCAAAGGTTCGTTGTTTTATCAAAAAATCTTCGCGTTCAATTTTATCAAGGAAATAGTCTGCTCCTTCGAATTTAGAGAGAAGATTTTTGATATATTTGTAAAATGCTTCTTGTGTGGTCTTGCCAT
Organism: Streptococcus infantis; assembly: GCF_047465035.1. Classification (GTDB taxonomy): domain Bacteria; phylum Bacillota; class Bacilli; order Lactobacillales; family Streptococcaceae; genus Streptococcus; species Streptococcus infantis_T. Next base: position 93,582 of record NZ_JASHAQ010000002.1, on the reverse strand, counting down.
CGATATATCCAGCATAGCCATCTTTAGAATCATCAGAAAAAACTTCATCATATTTTTCTTGAAGATTGTTTTTGACGAATTGTTTTAAAGCTGCCAAATCTTTTTGGTGATTTTCATAGCGTTCAATCATAGACGCCGATAGTGGAGCCTTGGTTGAAGGATCTGTAACAGTTAAGATTCCTGATAAAAGAATGGCATCATAGAGTTTTTTTGCAACTACAAAGAGATCTGCAAAATCATCATCAATTTGTCCGAGCAAATTTTCTAAATCCTCATCATAGGTATCTTTAGAGAATTGTAGTGGAGATTTTTCTTCTAGTTCAAAATGTTTTTTGAAATCAGCTTGATTCCCTACAATCAGCTTGAGAAATTCTGAAAACAAACCAGTAGACTTTTCGTCAGGAAATAGTTTTAGAACGCGTTCTCTCTTTGCAGATTTACTAATTTTATCTGTAAGAATTGCTTCTACTTGTACATTTTGCTCACTAAGTGAACTTTCTTCAAAGATGTTATCGTAAATGCTTATAAATTCGTTAAAAATTTTTTGGATATCATTGTTTTTAATATCAAATGTATCTTCGTATAAAAAATGCCCGCGATATTTAATCATATGAGCTAATGCCAGATAAATCAAGCGTAAATCAGCTTTTTCCTTTGAATCTGCTAACTGTTTTCTCAAATGATAAATAGTTGGAAATTGCTTGTGATATTCTTTTTCTTCTGCTAAGGTAGCAAAAATAGGATATTTACTTTCTCTTTTATCCTCAGGAACTAAAAAGGAGTCGTCTAAGCGATGAAAGAAACTACTATCCACCTTGCTCATTTCCTCAGAAAAGATTTCTTGAAGATAGCGAAGGCGATTTTTACGACGAGTATAGCGACGACGTGCAGTTCGTTTAAGACGTCTAGCCTCAGCAGTAGTTCCCTCATCAAATAATAAAGCTCCAATTAGATTTTTCTTGATAAATCGTTTATCGGTATTGCCCAGAACTTTCATCTTTTTCGATGGAACCTTATAGTCATCCGTAATGACGGCAAATCCGACGCTGTTAGTTCCAATATCAAGTCCGATAGAGTAATTTTTTGAATTCATATATTGATAATCCTCCTATAAAAAATTTTTATTATATTTACAAAATTAAAAATTATTTTTTAACTACAAAATTGATTTATTATCATCTAAACTCATCTTGTAATCTTTAAAAATATCTTTATTAGATACCCCTTAAAATATAACTATAATTATACTACTAATTTTAAAGATTTCAACAAAAATAATGATTTATTAGTAAAAATTTGTTAAAATCAGTAAGGATGTTATATTTTAGTTTTAGAGCTGTGTTGTTTCGAATGGTTCCAAACGCTTTTTAAACTAGATATATATAACCCCCTAACACTTCTCAGTGCTAGGGGCTTTTTTAGTTCCTTAAATACCGCATATATTCTACTAATACATAGACAAGGATTGTTAAACAAATGATCGTTTCCAGCCAAACGAGGAGGTTAAGGACTGGAAACTGCAGAATGCCTTGGGCCATTTTCAATGAAGTTGCTGTGATGATAGTTGGGAAGGTTAGGGCTGAAAAAGCTGGTTGAAATCCCTGTTTTAAAATATTTGGCAAGCGACTGAGGACAAAGAAAAAGAAAGTTTGTGAAGCAAGAATCATGACTAGCAAAATCCAGACATGAAGAGCTGAACCTCCGATCCGAACGAGTGCTGCTAACAGTAGAGAAAAGGGAGCACAATAGATTCCTTCTTGCCCCAGTAAAGCCCGTGGCAATGGATTACTTTTCAAATCTTGATAAATCAGAGGATAAAGGAAAAGGGTTAAGGTAAAGCCAAAAATCCAAGCACCATAGGCAATCTCGACTATGCCCACCACTGGGTAGGTCAAGCTTGCTACTGCTATTCCCACATAAAGAACTGTCCAACTTGGCGTTGCGCTCGTTCTTGGTTTAGTCTGCACATAATTTTTAGTGAAGTAGATGATTAAACCTACATCCAGTAGAAAGGCAAACCACCAAAGAGCTTGCACTATGATACTCATACTCGCAGGTAAGATTCGCAGTAAGTAGGTTGATAAAATCATCCCTGCCATGGGAAAAGTCGCCATTCCCGATAATAGAGGAGCTTTCTTAAGTTCTTGCTGGATTTCTTGCCAATCACTAAGATGACTGTATAAAAAATAAAACCATAAAATCAAGCCTGACAAACTAAAGATGTGCGATAATAGTGGAAAAATATCCAGGATGAGATTGCCTGCTCCAGCCAATCCCAATAAACACCCTGAAAAGGCCAAGGGGAGTTTTTTCATATGAACCTCCAATAGTCATGTTATTATCAGTATAGCATAAAAGCGCTTAAATGAAGTATTAAAAAACGAAGTTTAAAAAGATAAACCTCGTTTTTATTTTCTTTATTTTTAGTTTGTCGCTAAAATATGTCGCAATTGCACAGCACTAGGAGAAACAATTGGCAAAAATGCGCCTTCATTCCAACGACGTATGAAACCGGATGTCGATTTACTAAAGTATCCTCTACCGCCACCAGCTTGTAGTTCTAATAAGAGACTTTGGGCAACAACATCAACAATATCAATCCGTAACTGGAATAGCTCACGCGGATTTTTAACGAAATAGGACTCTTCAGATAGTCCTTGATAGAGAGAATGCCGAATATCATCTAACTGTTCGACCTGATGTTGCCACTCTTCCTTCAAGACACCTCGTTTCCCCAATTCTTTTTCGACTTCTGAGAGTGAACGTTCAGCCAAACCAAAAGCTAGGCCAAATTGGTAGCCTAAAAAAGCTGGACGATTTTGCGCTAAAAATTGATGAGCATCCTTGGATAGAATCCACTCTTCCTTTAAAGGAACCTTGTTGAAAGTCAGAGCTGCCGTATTTCCTCCTTGGAGAGAGACAAATTCCAAATCTTCGGAACGACTAAAGTTTTCTGCGTCCGATGGTACGGCTACTACATAACTTGTACTCGGATCATCTGCAAATCCTGCTACAAAAATAGTAAGGAAGCGATCCCTACGAGCATTGGTTACCCAAGGAAGTCGTCCTTTAAGATAATAATTTCCCTTTTCTTCAAGGATACGAACATTTAGTTCCTCTAAGTCAGATAGATACTTGACCGCATTAGACAAAGCCGTAGCACCTGCATATTCTCCTGATAAGAGTTTTTCCAAGTAAACTTCTTTGAAATAAGCATTATCAGTATGAAGAATATTGTCTATTAAAGTTCGTTGCCCCCATGAGATAAAGGAAGCTGTTAAGGAATGTTGAGCGAGTTCTGAAAGGATATCGATAACATCTTGATCACTTCCACCTAGCCCTCCAAGAACTTTTGGTACTCCTACACGAAAGGCACCTTCTGCAGCAATTTTCTCAATCAGCTTTTCTCCAGCTTGACATGATTTTTTGTCAATTTCATCAGCATGCTGGTCTAACCAGCTTAAAAATTCTTCTGAAAAAAATCCCATACTCTGCCCTCCTCTTATGCATAAGGTTGTAATTCTGGATTAATCGGTGTGTTAGCTAGGTTGTTGGCATAGTTACACAGACTTGCTAGACTGACACCGAGAACAACATCCAAGGCATTTTCTTGTGTATAGCCTGCTTCAAGAAATTCTCCAAGAGCTTCATCTCCTACGCGCCCTTTGGTATTGATAACTGCCAAGGTAAACTTAGCTAGGGTATCCAGCTTAGGATCGCTTTCGATTGGAGTACGATTGCGAAGGGCTTGAAGTAGGTCATCGTTCATCTGGATTTGCTTGATAGAAAAGGCTGTGTGACCAGCGACGCAAAATGCACAACCGTTGGTTACAGCTGCAGTGATTTGTACCACTTCTCGTTCTACAGGTGTTAGACTATTGCGACGGTTAATAGCTCCAACAGTGCGATAAGCCTCTAGGGCTGTAGGGGCATTGGCCAAAAGACCGATAAGATTTGGGATATAACCATTGTTGTCCTTTTGTACCGTTTCAAGAACTTCTTTCACTTCTGCTGGCGCTGATTCTACTGTGTGGATAGTAAATGTTGTCATAAGAGAACCTCTTTTTCTTTCGTTGACAATAAGTCTAACACAGAATCTATACCTTGCATAATATATATTTTAAATTGCACTGATAAAAAATTTTTATGAAAACAAAAAAATCACACCAGATGTGTGGTCATAACGGTTAATTTATCTGATGCTTGTTGCTTAAAACTAAGATGGACTCTACTAGCAAGCAGAATATAGGCAGGCTAAAGCCAGTAAATACACCAAAATATTCTGTGATAGAACTCATTAGAAAAACAGAGGCAGAAAAGGCCAAGGTAGAGACAACTTCAATAACGGAGTAAACATTTACAAGTTCCTTCTCATCAACCGATTCCTGTAATAATACACTCTCAGGGACTTCCTTGATTTGAGATAGAAAACCAATTACTAGAGATAGGAGTAAGAAAATAGGTAGATTTGGAAATAGCAATATCAAGAGTGTTACTAGTGCTGTCGTTATTAAAGAAAAGGTCATAGTCTGATATTTATAGGTAACAACTTTCTCGGCTAGACGGAAGATAATAGCTCCTCCCAAGATAATCCCCAAGGAATAAGCTGTATTGACATAACCCCAATAGCTTTCTGACTGATGTAAAATTTCAGTCACAAAAACAAGTAAAACAGAAGATACCCAGATAGCATTAGCTAGAATTTCTAAGAGATTAGCCTGGACAATAAAGCGTAATCTTGATTCTTTAACCACCAGCCGCCAACCTTTTGTGAGCGTCTCAAAACTCGTTTCAGAGGACAACTCTTCTTTTTCTACTAGTGGCAAACCGAACATCAAAATCGTAGAAAGTGTAAACAAGGATAACACAATGAGCAGGCTAGGCTTCATTCCCAGACTCGCAAATAAGAAGCCTCCTAAACCCCAACCAACGAGTTGTACACTTTCACCACTCATTGAGATGGCTGCATTCGCTTTAGCTAAATCACTTGCATATCGTGGAACAATCGCATAGGAAACAGGCGCTGCAAAACCATCCAAAACGGAGATTAAGGTAACAATAGCATATAAAAGAGGGAGGGAAATAGTTTCAGATTGCTTGAGTAGAAAAAACAAAATCGCTAGCAGAGTCGTCTTACCCAATTGAGTCAAGAAAAGAACACGATTTAAAGCGAATCTCTTCGTTACTAATGGAACTAAGAAACTAGCTAAAAAGGAGGATAGACCTATCAGAATTGGCACTAGGGAGGTTGAAATGACCGAACCAGATAAGACAAACACATTTGCAATCACAATGACTCTAAAAAAGACATCTGCTAGATTCGCTAGTCCCTGTGAAATCACTAATTTTCGAATATCTTTTGACATAAACACCTCCAGTTTATTTTTATTTCGCACTTAGATGAAACAAGACATATCAGACCAAAAACACATTTATGTTGACTATTATACAATAAATAAAAGTGCAAATAAAGGATATCATTAAAGAGGTACTATTGAATTTCATTCATCTTATGACAGAATACTCTTCGAAAATCTCTTCAAACCGCGTCAACGTCGCCTTGCCGTATATATGTGACTGACTTCATCAGTTTCATCTGCAACCTCAAAACAGTGTTTTGAGCTGACTTCGTCAGTTCTATCTACAACCTCAAAGCAGTGCTTTGAGCAACCTGCGGCTAGTTTCCTAGTTTGCTCTTTGATTTTCATTGAGTATAAAACAAAAGACTAGCCCTAGTAGTGAAAAAACTAGCATCTCACAAACAGATGCTAGTCTTATCTATAAATGGTAATATCAATCTTACATTATTTATCAAAATACTTCTTAGTCTCAGCAATAACAACTGGCGACAAGGCTAAGAGTGCAATCAAGTTTGGCAGTGCCATGAGGGCATTGACAATATCTGCGATAATCCAGACCATATCCAACTCAATAAATCCTCCCAGCAAGACCATGAGCACAAAAACCACACGGTAGAGCCAGATGAAGCGAACCCCAAAGAGAAACTCAAAACAACGCTCTCCGTAGTAGTTCCAACCCAAAATCGTAGTAAAGGCAAAAAGTACCAAGAAGATTGTTAGAAGAGCAGGTCCAAAGAAAGAGAAGACTGTAGAAAAAGCTGACTGAGTCAAAGCAACACCATTCAAATCACCGCTCCAGACACCAGTCACCAAGATGGTCAAACCAGTCAATGTACAGATAATCAAGGTATCAATAAAGGTACCTGTCATGGAAATCAAACCTTGCTCCACCGGCTCATTTGTCTTGGCTGCCGCAGCCGCAATAGGAGCTGAACCCAAACCAGACTCATTAGAGAAGACACCACGCGCTACACCATTCTGGATAGCAGTTCGAATACTGGCTCCAGCAAATCCTCCTAGTGCAGCAACTGGACTAAAAGCTGATGTAAAGACCAAGGCCAAAGTTGCAGGGATTTTCTCAATATTAACAAAAATGACTGTCAAGGTTCCCAAGATGTAAACAATAGCCATAAAGGGAACAACTGTAGTTGACACCTTTGAAATGGACTTAAGTCCACCAAAGACTGCTATCCCTACGAAAATAGATAAAACAAGTGCAGTAATTGTCGGATCAATACTAGCCGTATTTTGAACGGATTCTGTAATGGAATTAACCTGGGTAAAAGTACCAATCCCTAAAAGTGCAACCAATACTCCAGCTATAGCAAAGAAGATTGCAAGAGGGCGCCACTTTTCTCCCATCCCTAGAAGGATATAGTGCATCGGTCCTCCTGCGATAGCGCCATTTTCATCCTTACTCCGATATTTGATAGCAAGTAGTCCTTCTGCATATTTGGTTGCCATTCCAAAGAAAGCAGCCACCCACATCCAAAAAAGAGCACCTGGTCCACCAACCTTGATGGCTGTTGCCACCCCGATGATATTTCCCGTACCAACAGTTGCTGCTAGGGCTGTACAAAGAGCGGCAAAACTAGATACATCTCCTTGTCCCTTGTCTTTGGTAAAAATAAGCTGGAAGGCCTTAGGGAGACGCAAAATTTGTAAAAGTCCTAAACGAAGAGTCAAGTAAATCCCTGTACCAACCAATAAGATCAAAAGGGGTGGTCCCCATACAAAAGCGTCTATTTCTTTTAGCAAATTTAACATGCATTTCTCCTATCTAATCAACCCCAAAAGAAAGAGTACATGCTAGAAACATGTACTCTGGAATGCATCGATAAATGCCAAAAAGCGCTCTATCATTGCTCTGTCCTTTTACCTGAGAGTTTGAGCAGTTGCCTGCCTTGCCCCTTCGGTGCCTTTACGGTCTCTCCAGAGTTCCGTCCATTTACAGTCATGAAAAATCAAACGATTTTCCACTTCTATTAAACTTCATTCGGTGTTGTATTTAATTTTTATTTATTTTACAAGAAAAAACTGTCCTTGTCAATTGTTTTCAGAGAATTTTATTATACTTTTCATGATTTTTGCTTTACTGAAAGTTCTATAATGAAGTTAGCCATCCAGCCCTCCTAAAAATTAGATGCTTCAACTAGCTTATAGCTAGTACTCGATTTCATTTGATAAGCGGCTTGATGATGTTAGGCTGGTGTCCAAGGCTAAGACTAGCCTTGCTTTAGCTGACAAAACAGCTTCAGGGGCTCCTCTTGTCACATGAAATCTCTTATAGGCATAAAAAAACAGCTCTGTGTTATACTTGTTGTTCAACCACAAACACAAGAAAGGCACAGAGATTCAGAACCATTATACTACAAAAGCCAAACATTTGACAATCGATAGCCGTCGGTTAATCGAACGATGGAAAAAAAGGGAAATCAAATAGAGAAATTGCCCCTCTACTTGGAAAAACTCCTCAAACTATCCATACTGAAATCAAGCGTGGGACAGTCCTACAATGTGTTGGAATAGGGCGCTTCTAAAAGGTTTATTCTGCCGACTATGCTCAATAGTCTTATGAAAGTGCTGGCATTAAAATATCCTCACACATCACGCAAGGAAATCGATATATCAAGCAAGCTTTGACTATGTCGGGATTGATTGCAGCAAATTCTAAGGATCCAGGCTTTTCTTCTTTTTACAATCGAATTTCCCAAATAGGAAGCAAGATGAAAGCCATCATTACTTGCGCCCATAAGATTCTCATACTCTTCGAAAATCTCTTCAAACTGCGTCAACGTCGCCTTGCCGTATATATGTTACTGACTTCGTCAGTTTCATCTGCAACCTCAAAACAGCGTTTTGAGCTGACTTCGTCAGTTTCATCTGCAACCTCAAAACAGTGTTTTGAGCTGACTTCGTCAGTTCTATCTACAACCTCAAAGCAGTGCTTTGAGCAACCTGCGGCTAGTTTCCTACTTTGCTCTTTGATTTTCATTGAGTATCAGAATCATTTCTCCACCAAACAGACTTATCAAACAGAAAAGGCGCTAGGACTGAGGAAACAGTTCTAACGCCCAAACTAAAAAAATTTCAATCACAGTATAGCACAGGAAGTGATTTTTTGCGCTTTTTACTGTTTTTTTCAAATAAAATACTAAATTATTTTTAAAAATCAACTTGTGATAATTGCCTTCAAATAAACATTCTGAATTTTCTTTGTCTTTCTTTACATTTCTAAAATGCCGATTGCAGGGATCGAACCTGTGACCTTCGCGTTACGAGTGCGGTGCTCTACCAACTGAGCTAAATCGGCGATTCCACTTATAGTATAGCACTATAAGGACGGATGTCAAGGGATTCTTAACCCATCTTTTTAATCAAAATCTGACAAGGATTCTGAGGTCCCCACAGTTGCGGAAAAATCTCTAGTTTTTTAAAGCCAAGACTGCGATAAAAAATATTCGTCCGATCATAATCTTTATTAGAACCTTCTGCCACAGTTTTTACCTGCAAATAGTCGACTTTTTTGCGTGCTTCACTTTCTAAAGTAGCAAGTAATTGGCTCCCAATTCCTCTACCTTGATGAGCCTTTTTTACTCCGAGACAATCAATCTCTGCACAATCTTCACTAGAATAGGACAAGCTTACAAAGCCAGTTAAATCACTCTCCTGATAGGCAGCCCACACTTGCAAGTCCTTGGCTCCTTCGATATAGGCTTGCGTACTTTCTGGAATTCCAAACCATTCTGGCAAATCCTTTAAAACCTCAGCAACAACTGCCATTTTTTGATCTTCATCCTTGACTGCTTCAATTACAAACATTATAAGTGCCTTTCTTGATTTTTGTCTTACTTTACCTCTTACGAACCCGCACTTTCATAGGCATCCAAGCCCCTGTCCCAGAGTTTAAGGGAAATGACAAAGAAAACAAGGGAAATCAAAATCAAACCTCCGATGTTAAAGATTACATCCTTATCCTGCAAGAAATAGCTGGCAGGATAGTAGGCCGTAAAGGCGAAAGGAACGATAAAGCTAATCAACCATCGAAGAAATGAATTGTAAATAGAAATAGGATACTTGGCAAAATCATTAAACATATAGAAAATGTAAATCATGGCACCTGACTGCTTGGTCCAAAAAGCGATGCTGGCTGTCGCAATTTTCAAGGAAGTATAAATCAAGGTCGCAAAAGGAATACAGACTAGAAAAATCAGGAATTTTGGAAGAGTCCAAGCGATGCTAGTCACTGTTGTTCCTAATAGAATGCCACCGACCAAGAGTTCACCCAAGGCATCAATCTGAAAGGTCTCAACGAGGATGTGAAAGAGAGGATTGATAGGACGAGTCAGATACTTGTCAAACTCCCCTTTTCGAACTAGTCGTTGACCTAAAGCCCAGAGATTATCAAAAAAGAGATGGTCCAGTCCCTTGGGAATCAAGGAAAAACCATAGATAAAGGCAATTTCTTGAAAAGTCCAACCTTCTAGTGATGGAATGTGTTGAAAGATGACATTGAGAAATAGGAGGTTCAAGCCTTGAGTTAGAAAAACTCCCAGCACACCAACCACAAAATCCACCTTGTATTCCATGATTTGTTTGATGTATTGTCTGATAAAAATCAGATGCATACGTTGATATTTTTTCATACTAACCTCCCTGAATGGTAATGAATGACTGGACTCGTTTCCAAATCAACTGAGACAAGCCCACCATCACTAAGAGCCAGAAAAACTGGAGCAAAAGCGCCTGAAGCATCTGACTGGCATCGTATTTCCCAACAATGATCATGACCGGAGTATAAATCAAGGATGAAAAAGGCAAGAAGGAGAGAATATCTGAAACCATCTTTGGAAAGAATGCCAAGGGAATCAAACTTCCAGACATGAAAGCCACTATAGAAGTCTTAAGTAGATTGGAACCCCAAAGATTTTTAAACACAAAGGCAGAAAATCCAAAGCAGATATTAAAGAAAAAGTTAATCAGATAGGCCAGCGTTAAGCTAAAAAGATAAAGGACAGTTAATCCCAGCACTTCTACAATCCCTTGCCCAGATAAGATTTTCATTAACACGATGACACTTAAAAATGGCAGGCCAACAGAGATAAAAATCAACCACTTGGAACCAAGTTCGGTGAAAAGGTAAGAGGCCGCAAAATGCACTGGTCTCAGCAAGCGCATGATAATGGAACCATCCTTGACCTCCTCCCCAATCATAAAGGAAGAATCTGACCTAGTAAGAAGATTGGTCACAAAACTCATGATGATGTAGAGGGTGATATCTGCCATACTGAAGCCCTGAATCAAAGACTCTTGTGAGGAATCAAAGACAGCCTTCCAGAGATAAAAGGCCACAAAAGCCCCCATGACATCGCCTATTCGATAGAGAATAAAGTTTACTCGGTAGGTAATCAATTCCTGAACACCTGCATTGATAAAGGGTTTATAACGTCTCCACAATTTGACCATCTTAGAGCTCCTTTCGATAGAAGCGACGGATAATATCCTCAATATCCGTATCCACCATCTTCAAATCGCGGATTTCAAAATCAGACAGGGTTTGCTTGATAATGTCAGCTGACTGGTAGCGAGAACTATCGAATTCAATGTTGAGACTATTCCCCTGTCTATCAATGCTCATATCCGCAAAACCTTCATAGTGAGAAACGATATGACTTTGACCTGGTAGCAGTTCAAAGGAGAGTGTCTTCATCTTACCAAAGGTTTCCTTGAGCTGGCTAACCGTCCCATCAAAAATCTCCTGCCCCTTGTCAATCATAAAAATACGATCACAAAGTTGCTCAATATCACTCAGATCGTGAGTGGTCAAGAGAATAGTTGTCTCTTCCTCCTGATTGATCTGAGTAATGGCCCGACGAATGTTATCCTTGACCGAAACGTCCAAACCAATGGTCGGCTCATCTAAAAAGAGAACCTTGGGATTGTGAAGCAAGGAAGCTGCAATGTCCGCCCGCATGCGCTGTCCCAATGAAAGAGTCCGCACGGGATCCTTGATAAAATCCTTCAAATCCAAGACTTCATTCAAAAAGTCCATGCGCTTATGAAAGAGCGAGTCTGGCACATCGTAAATCTCCTTCAATACCGTGTAGGTCTCTTGCAGAGCCAAATCCCACCATAGCTGGGTGCGTTGTCCAAAAACGACTCCAATATCCTTGACATAATCTTGGCGATTGTCCTGTGGAATCTTGCCATTAATCCGACAATAGCCAGATGTTGGCTTTAAAATCCCTGTCAGCATTTTGATGGTTGTCGACTTTCCAGCACCATTTGCCCCGATAAATCCTAAAATCTGTCCTTTTGGAACTTCAAAAGTCAAATCCTTGACCGCTTCAAAGGTCTGCTTTTCAGGATGAATAAAGGAACGTAAAGCCCCCTTCAAACCCGGTTCCTTAACTGTCTTCACAAAATTTTTCTGAAGATGTTCCACTTCTATCATTGCCATATCTATCTCCCTATGGTAAGGAATAGCAACATTGTATTTTTGACTACAAATATTCTAAATCCTTACTTTCTACACCTTTTCAATATTATTACAGAAAGCTTTATACCAGCCTATTATAATCCAATAAAAAAAGGAATGCAAGCGTTTGCTTATAGATTATGAAATTAGAGATTTCTCTCTTAAAATAATATTTTTAATCAAAAATTATGTTTAATAGTTTCCTTAAGACACCAAAAAACCTGCCTTCTTTTTCAACATAAGGAAAGAAAGCCCTAATAACACCCTGTTATAGTGCAAATGTCTAAGGAAAACAAGTGTTAATTTATATCGAAAATTTTTATCCCTAAGAAAAGATAAAAAGGTGATGCTGCATCACCTCCCTCTACCAAGTTAAGTTTTCAATCATGCTTCTTACTTGTGAATCAAGAGTCTTATCCTTCTTCAGTTCTCCAACCAAAGTCTGAATCTGCCGGACTAGATTTGGATCATTGTCATTATAGCATCGATGAAGCATCCAGATGTTATGCACAGTTGGACTTTTTAGAACTGACTCCATCAATAATTCCTCATAGCCTTGATGATAAAATCGCTCCACAAAGTGAACCAACTCACCTGGAGCTCCAAAATCTACTTCTGGGTGGTTAGCAATGAGTTCTAATATGGGAGCAACCAAATCAAAGGGTTGAGGGGAAGCCTCCATGGCATCTACAATCTCGTCTGCCAACTCAAATTCTTGGTCTTCAGTAATTGCATCATGCAAAGCAACTAACATATCATCTTTAGTAAGCATCTGATTCTCCTTTTCAACTGATCCATATCATTATTCGTTTTCGAACTTCTTCTTCACTCATCAAACCTTGTTCGTAAGTAGTTTTCAAACTCCTTTTGGGATAAATCACTAGGAAGTTCAAACACATACTCATAACCTTCATCACAAAAGAAAACTTTCTCTTCAGGTGGAAACCATTTCCGAAGCCAGATGATATAGGAGGCATAATCTTGTAACCTGTTCGTTGAATCAAAGTAATCAATCACAAAAACATTTTTCTTGCTACTCAGTGAACTTTCCAAAGTAAGCTGAGGACTTTGATAATCCCAAGAAAGCGAGTAAGCTTTTTCAGGATTCGTCCTTTCTCTGATCAAAATACCTGGGAATTTTTCTCTCAAAGCAGTACAAAAGGCTTGTAAATCTAGGAATATGGGGTCTTTACTCTCAATAAAGACAAAATCAGCAGTACTCATCAGTCTCTCTCCTTCTTTTTAAAACTGAAAACAGACCTTAACCATCAATGGCAAAATTCTCCAAACTCTCAAATGCCTGCCCCTGATAGTCAAAAGAAAAGATATGAATATCATCAAAAGTTTGATCGCAGAAAGTAACGGTTTGTCTTTCTGGCTCGATGATGGGTTTACCCAATTTTTCAGTAGCTTCTTCATCTGTGAAATACCCATAAAATTCTTGTAAATTAGGCAGTATAAAAGCAAGAATACGAGATCTATTTTTATGGTAATTAGCTGCAAGCAACTGAGCTTCCACCTCATAATTTCCACTTTGTTTTTCTTCCCAAGCTACAAGAACATCATCTACTTCATGTAGGTAGGCTTGCAAGGACTGATCGAATATCATGGCTTTCTTTCCTTTCACAAGTACTGTAATCTTCTCACACCTAAACATCGAAAAACCTATAATCGCTAGCAATCCAATGTCAACAAGCTTTCCAAATGAACCTAGTGTAGCTAAAACTGCAATTAAAGAGTCATCAATATATGCTCCGGAGGTTTCATGAATTCCAAACAACTTTGCAAATCAGTTAGAATTTCTGCCGTAAGAAAAGATTTTTCATCCTTATTTATAACCTCCCTTACTTGAATCATTATTCTCCTCCACCATTTCAATCCAAGAATCAAAATACTGCTCCATAAAATAGGTCTGCTCTGCAATCAAACCTTTATTAACCTTCTCGTCCAAGGGCGCTAAAACCCACTTGTCTTCTATATCATCACGACGTCGAATGATAGCAACCAACTTTCCAGTAAAGACTTCCAGAGGCTGTTGCTGATCATGGGAAACAATATAAACGTCTTGCTCTTCGCCATCTCCCCCCATCAGTTCAGGTATGTAGCCATAGTTAATCGGATAGACATTCCCAAAAGAATCTTCAAACCCCACCGGCCGATCAATGACACCACTAAATATTCTCTCTTTGAATTTCATCTTTTCATTGCCTCTGTATGACATTTCCTAGATTCATTATACAAGAAAAATCCCGCCGTAGCGAGATTTTCTATCTATAGCCTAATTAAGCTTTACCTTCTGAACCGAATACGTCGATACGTTCTTCAACTGATGCTTGGATAGCTTTGACACCGTCAGCCAAGAATTTACGTGGGTCGAAGAGTTTCTTCTTGTCGTATTCTGCTTCGTTCGCTTCGTAGTCGCGAGCAAATTTACGAGTTGCGTTAGCGAATGCGATTTGGCATTCAGTGTTAACGTTAACTTTAGCAACACCAAGTTTGATAGCTGCTTGGATTTGATCATCAGGAATACCTGAACCACCGTGCAATACGATTGGGAAGCCTGGTACAGCTTCAGTCAATTTTTGCAAGTGATCAAGGTGAAGACCTTTCCAGTTTTCTGGGTAAGGACCGTGGATATTACCGATACCAGCTGCCAAGAAGTCGATACCAGTTGCAACCATTGCTTTAGCGTCTTCGATTGGAGCCAATTCGCCATCACCGATGATTCCGTCTTCTTCACCACCGATAGTTCCAACTTCAGCTTCTACTGATACACCATTTGCGTGAGCAAATTCTACAACTTTACGAGCTTTTTCAAGGTTTTCTTCAACTGGAAGGTGTGAACCGTCAAACATTACTGAAGTATAACCAACTTGAATACACTCAAGTGCATCTTCGTAGTGACCGTGGTCAAGGTGGATAGCTACTGGTACAGTGATACCCATTGATTCAACAAGGTTAGCGATCAAGTTGCGAGCAACTTTATAACCACCCATGTATTTAGCAGCACCCATTGAAGTTTGGATCAAAACTGGAGCTTGTTTAGCTTCTGCTGCGCGCAAGATTGCTTGAGTCCACTCAAGGTTGTTTGTGTTAAATCCACCAACTGCATAACCGTTGTCACGAGCTGCTTGGACAAATTTTTCTGCTGAAACGATTGCCATTTTATCAGGCCTCCTGTATATTTTTATGGGACATCCCATTTACATTGTTCATTTTATCACTTTTTAGCAAAAAAAGCTAGTTTTTCCCGTGGTTTCGATTGAATTTCTTCTATTTTCAGATATGTAAACCTTTTCCCACTTGGTCTACTCCTTGTTCTAAGGCAGGTTCATATAAAATACCAAGTGATCATCATGTCTTTCAAATCGATAGTCAATTTCTTCGTTTTCCAATAAACTTTTGACAACGAAGAGTCCCAAACCAGCTCCCTTGCTTTGTCGACTAGAGGAAGTGAAGGATTGTTCAAATTTATCTTGTTCCTCAGATGTACAGGCGTTCTCACTAAAGACCCAACCATCTTTTGCTCCAATTTTTAAATAACCACCTTGAACAGAGTGTTTCACAGCATTACTGATAAGATTGGAAAGAAGCAACTTTAGTACTGAAGGATTTAGATAAGTTTGCTGGTCAGTGAGTTGATTTTCTACAGTGATTTTTCTCTCTTTGGCTAATAAATCATAATCCTTTAAGAGAAAATCTGTCATTTCAAGAAGGTTGATTACTTCCTTCTTATCTCGCAATTCTTGCACTGAAGAAAGGGATAAGATTTGCTGGACATGGTGACTTAAATCATCCACAATTCTTAGAGAAACTCCAAGGTAATGGTCACGATCTTTATAGCGTCCGATATTGGCTTGCATATTTTCCAGAAGAATCTTTAGACTAGCTAGAGGTGTTTTCAGTTCGTGGGAAGCACCTCGCAAAAACTCAACCTTCATCTTTTCCAGCTGGAGGATGGCCTCGTTCTTTTCATGCAAGTCTGCAATGACCGTCAAGAGATGCTGATAAAGGCTGTTGATTTGTTCTTTAAGATCGCCAATTTCATCCTTAGAATCCACGCGCAACCTCACTTCTGCATCCAAATCCATCATCCGTCGAGTTACTCGTTTGATTTCCAAAATAGGAGCAACAATGGTTCTAGCATAGATAAAGGCGATGAGGAGCGAAATGATGAAAGACGCTAATAAAGTATAGGGCAGAAATTGAAGACTGATGTCTTCTGCTTCTTTCTGCAAATCCATAGAAGCTAAAAACTGTAAGGTCATCGTCTGATCATCCTTAGTTTGAACTTCTCTTTCCTCAATAACCAAGGAGGCCGTCTGTCGTTGTTTATCAATGGGAAGATTATCATTGACTTCCAACTTATCCTGAGTCATCTCTCCCTTAACAGCTCCCTTAATATCACTGCTTTTAGAATAAAGTTCAAGGACCTCCTGAATAGCTTGACTGTCCTTTCCTTGGAGAGTTTGGGCAATTTCTGTAGCCTTTTGCCCGATGCTTTCCTGTCGATGACTGAGATAGGTCGGAGGAAAGAGGAAATAGATGGCCAAATGCAAACAAATGACCAAGGTAGAAAATACCGAGAAGGTATAGATAAAAATTTTTTTAAATAAACCTGAACGTCTCATTTTCTCTCCAATTTATAACCAACATTGCGAACGGTAAGAATACAGTCTAAATCCAATTTTTTTCGTAGTTCCTTGATATAGACATCGATCACTCTGTCAAAAGGTACTTCATCAGTTACTTTCCATACAGCATCTATAATCTGCGACCGAGTCAAGGCCCGACCTTCATTTTTAACCAGATAGTCTAAAATTTCTAGTTCTTTTGCATTCACTGCAACTTCTTGACCAGCCACTTTAGCGCTATAACTGTCAAAGTCTACCTGAGTATCCCCATAGGTAAAGATACGACTTACATCATAATAACGTTTGAAAATAGCATCCACTCGTACTTTTAACAAAGACAGAGAAAAAGGCTTTTCCAAATAACCATCTGCTAATGCAGCAAAGGCACTCATCTTATATTCTTCGTCCTGAAAGGCTGTCAACATCAAGACCGGAACTTGGCTGCTTTTACGAATTTCTGACAAAACCTCTAAACCATTGAGTTTCGGCATTTGAATATCTAGGAGAATCAGAGCAACTTGGTGATTGGAAAATTGTTCTAAGGCCTCAAGGCCATCTGCTGCCTGAATGGTTTCATAGCCACAATCCGCCAAATAGTCACTAATTCCCTCACGGATCATGTCTTCATCTTCTACAATTAGAATTTTCATATAAATCCTTTTCTATCAAAAATGCTACCTATATTATATCTCATTTGAGTGAGAATAGGTAGCAGGTTTTTTATTCACTATCCAACAAGAGTTCTTTTGGTTGTTTACAGAGGAGATTGCTTGAAGCAAGTGCCATAACTAATACTACAAGAACTAAGCCAAGTACAAAGATGATAGCAAAGTCAGAAGGTTGAATGGAAATATCCAGACTTGAAAGAGTCTTGCTAAAGCCGTCAACTTCTGCACCACCACCAAGATTAGAGGCTTGGGCTGCCTTACTAGCTTGCTTAGCCACATCTGATGTGACATTTGCAAGAACTGTATTTCCAATTGCACGAGCAGTATAGTTGGCTAAGAAGTAAGCTGAAACAAGTGCTGGAATAGCAATCATAACTGCTTCTGTGATAAATTGTCCTAGAATACTTGCTTGTTTTAGACCAATTGAAAGGAGAATTCCAACCTCTTTACGACGGGCGTTAATCCATAGTGTCAGTAAGAGAGCCAGTAGAAGAACAGAGAAGCTTAAGCTACCCCAGAAGAGAAGATTAGCCATCTTGTACATGCCTGAGATAGATTGTTCAAGGGCAGGATAGTTAGATGAACTCTTAATCAAGCTATACATCTTCCAGTTGATACCGTTGATAGACCCTAATTCTTGCATGACAGTATCTAGGTTCTTATCTCCAGCTACAAAAAAGGTAGCATCTCCATAAATAGCTGTATCTTCTGTATAACCGTAGAGTTGGGCTGCTGTGTGAATATCTGTGATAGCTGTATTCTCATAGAGTTCTTGTGAGTAGGTTACAGCAGATTTGTTGTGTCCATCAAAAAGTCCTTTGATCGTTACTTCTACTGTTTCCTTGGCACCTTTTTCATTATCTGCATCGTAGATATTTGAGTCTAGTTTGACCTTGTCTCCTACCTTCCAGCCATGTTTAGCAGCCAAGTCTTTGTGCATGAGAATCTGGTATTTGTCATCGTTTGTTAAATGCTCACCTTCGACTAGTTTGTAAGAGCCTGACACAAACTTGTCTTCTTTAGAAGAGTCATTTACACCTGTTATCATCAAGCTACTTCCAAAACGTTGTGCTCGATCTGCAGTTAGATTTTTCTTGGTTTCAGGCGTTTCAATTAGTTCATAGCCTGTCAAATCACCGATAGCATTAATCCGTTTGATGTAGGATTCAATGGCCTTGTTCTCCGTAATTTTTTTGATATCTTCGCCCTTGATATTCCCAGCACCACGTGGAGTTCCTTGATTGACCCTGCGGTTGATTTGCATGGAGAAACTATTGGTGATATTTTTAAAGGTTTCTTGAGAAGCCTTGGCTGTTGCTCCTTTGATAGATAAGCCGACCAAACTCAAACTAGCCATCAAGAGAATGATAAGAAAGATCACAATCGACTTGAAAAATTTTCTTGTGACATAGGCAAATGCGTTGTGTAACATAAGATTCCTTTCTAGATTTACTTCCGTTTTTAATATGTTTAAAAGTTTTAGTTACTGTTTGTTCTTATTTCAGTCAGTTTCTTATCCTTCAATTCAAGTGTAATATCTGACGCCTGTGCCACTTCCTTGCTGTGGGTCACAACGATCACACACTTGCCTGTTTTCTCAGTAAGAGATTTGAGCAAATCGATGATATCTCCAGCAGTCTTAGGATCTAGGTTTCCTGTTGGTTCATCTGCTAAAATAACTGGTGCTTCCGATACAAGGCTACGAGCAATGGCAACACGTTGTTGCTGTCCACCTGATAATTGGAGAACATTCCTCTTGATTTGACTTTCATCTAAACCAAGTTCAAGAAGGGTATCCTTGCTGGCTTTTTTATTAACCAAGCGGATATTTTCCAATGGAGAAAGATAATCAATCAAGTTATAGTTTTGGAAAACCAGCGAGATATGGTGCATGCGATGATAAGAATAACCTTGTTCACGAATATCCTTGCCTTCGAATAGGATAGCACCTTCGACTGGGCTATCAAGTCCTGCTAATAGAGATAAGAGTGTGGATTTCCCAGCTCCTGATTCTCCGATAATACTATAAAACTTGCCAGGTTCAAAATCGTAATTGATTTTATATAAGACTGCTTCTGCAGTGTTCTTATAACGATAAGTAAGATCTTGTAATTGTAGTAAAGTCATAATTTCTCCTTTATTAACTGATGGATGATAAAATTTCTTTCGGTGATTTTCTAAATAAAAATAGGAAACAAAGTGCAACTGACAAGCAGCTAATGATAAGTAGGAAGATATAAGATTCTCCAAATGATAGAAGACTTGTTGAAAGACTCGTTGCTTTTGCCAGCGTATCTTGTAGGGCAGCTTGGTCGCCACTTGCTAGTACAGTCTTCAAGAGATAGGAAGTAATGGCATTTCCAGCCACAAATGCAGGCAGAATAGCTGCCAATGAAACTAGGATAACTTCTAGGCAGAATTGGCTAAAGATTGCTCCTTTTCCCTTCCCTAGTGCCAATAAAATACCAACCTCATAAACTCGCTCTCGTAACCAAAGGGACAAGACCAAGATCAGCGCTCCTACACCAGCAATCATAATGCCATAGAGGAAAATCTGTAGGAAGGTTTGGAAGGTCGAAACTGAATCCTTGATTTGTTCAAAAGTCTTATTTTCCTTTTCGACTTGGTAACCTTTCGTTTCAAGAGATAACTTTTCAACCTCTTGAATGATACTATCCATATCTTTTGGATTTTCTAGATAGAAACGAGCGGCAGTAACTTGAGCTTCCTTATTCCCAAGAAGAGTTTGGCTACTTTCGTAGTCTGTATAGACCGTATTTTCACTAAAGTCTGATGATAGACCGGTAAACTTCTCTTGTTTTTGACCTGAGAAAATACCTACGATTTCATAGTCTAGCCTTTGTCCACTATTTCCTTCTACTGGAACAGGATTTAAGCTAATCTTATCTCCTACTTTTAAGTTGTTTTTCTTGGCTAAATCTTCGTGGATTAAGATTTTTTTACGATCCCCTTTTTGGATATGCCTTCCTTCTTTAAGGGTAAAGGCGGAACTTGTAAAAGAAACATCCTTGGAAGAATCTTCCAAAGCAATCAAACTGATGAGATTTTTTTCAGCCTCTGTCAAATCATCCCTTTGAATACTTTGTTCTCCAGTAACGACTTCTTTGTCAGTTAACTTGGCTATTGTTTCTAGCTCAGGTGAAATCTTCTCAAGACCCTTTATCTTTTTAAGGTCATCTAGTTGAGACAGTTGAAAAGTCTGATCTGCTTCTATTCTTTTAATAGAAAAAGACGTATTCAGTGAGCGATAGAGATTATTTTCTACTGTTTTGTTGGACTTCATGAGCGTCAAACAAGCCGATATTCCAGCCAATAAGACAAATAGAATCAAGAATAATATGAGACTTCTCAGTCGTTTTCTGCTGACGTAAGCCCAGGCTCTTTGAGTGGGATTCATATAACACCTCCATATTTGTAAAATCATTATAATATTCAAATATGAAATGTTTATGAAATAAGAAAAAAAGAGCAAAATCTTTGCCCTTGTTTATATAAAAATAAAGAGCTAGCCGAAGCTAACTCTTTTCCTATGCGGAGAGAGGGACTTGAACCCTCACGACCTAAAGCGGTCACAGGATCCTTAGTCCTGCGCGTCTGCCAATTCCGCCATCCCCGCGTCGATTACTTTACTAGTATATCAACTTTCACAAACTTTGTCAACACTTTTTTCAGATTTTTTTCAGTTTTTTTGAATACATTATTCTTTGATTTCAACTAGGTTTTCATCAAGGAGTTTCGCTCCTAATGTATTCTTAAAATGTCCAAGTGCAAACTGGTGGTTTTCAGACCAAATGGATGCGACTGCTGGCTTGACAACTTCTATCTGATACCCAAGATTATAGGCATCGATAGCCGTATGCAATACACAAATATCTGTAAGAACACCTGTTAAGATGACTGTATCCACGCGACGCTCTCTCAAACGGATATCCAAATCTGTGCCAGAAAAAGCCGAATAGTGACGTTTGTCCATCCAGAAAACACGACTATCCTGGGCCTGTTCCTGATAAAATTCAGCTAACTTACCATATAGATTACGCCCGCTTGTCCCAATCAGGTTATGAGGGGGAAATAGTTTACTTTCTGGATGAAAGACATCATTTTCCTCATGAGCATCAATGGTAAAGAAAATATAATCTCCACGGTCAAATGCTAATCTAGTTACCTGATTGATTGCTTCTGATATTGCTTGAGCAGGAGCTCCTGCTGTCAATTTTCCATAATCCGCTACAAAATCTTCTGTATAGTCAATCGAAATTAAGGCCTTTGCCATTAGTAATCCCTCTTCTTCACTTCATCAAAAATATCTGGGATTAAAACTTTTAGATAAGTTCCTTTCATACCCAGTGAACGACTTTCGATAATGCCTGCAGATTCGAGTTTACGAAGAGCATTGACAATTACCGAACGTGTAATACCGATGCGATCTGCGATAACTGAAGCTGTCAATTGTCCTTCTTTGCCATTTAGTTCTGCTAAAATCGCAGAGACTGCACGCAATTCAGAATATGAAAGTGTATTGACCGCCATAGTCACTGCTGTGCGACGGCGGATATTTTTCTCATCTTCTTCACGTTGGAAGTTCAAAAGCTGAATACCAACCACCGTGCTGGCAATCTCAACAAGGATCAAATCCTCATCTTCGAATTTTTTGTCATTTCGCCAAATAATCAAAGAACCCAATCGAATCCCAGAAACATGGATTGGAGCAATCGTTGTCAAACCTTCTGGAAAATCAGAACGACTCTCTACAGGGAAAATACTCAAATCATGATCAACTGTCAGATTGGCCTCTGTTTCATAAATCATGTTCGCACCTTGTACATAGTCATCCGGGAAAATCTTAGTTTGGAAAAACTGCTCTACGCGATCTGTATTGGTTTTGTAACGCATAAAATAGCCAAGGAGGCGCCCCTTGCTGTTAACAATACAAGCGTTGCAATCAATAATATCCGCTAATTGGCGTGTGATGGCATTATATGGAAGATCATCTTGTAATTTCTCCTCCGCACGCTTCAGGATAGACGTAATTTTTCTCGTTTTTTCTAATAAATGTGCCATTTTTCACCTCGTATTTAATCGCTTCCATTATACCATAAATTGATCATTATTTCAATAATTATCTGAAAATTGTTTATTGAATTGCAATTCATGACTGTTCGAAAATTTTTACTAGTTTTTTCTAATTTTCTTGTTGACAGGTTCCTAAATTTTTGATAAGATAATATTACAAGATAACAAATATATAAATCTATTTTCTCGTATGAAACTTTTCTTGACTCTCGGTCTCCTTATATATAAAAGCGATCCACCTCAGTGAACCGCTTTTTTATTATTTATCACCCTTGTTACGGATTACAAAACCAGTTTTCTTCTCGCTTGAAGTATTGCGTGGTTTTTTATTATCCTTACGGTAACGTTTTTCCTTCTCAAAGCGGTCGTTTTTGCGACTGCCTTTTTTGAAGTCATCTCGACGTTCACCACGTCGATTGTCGCGACGGCGATCTCGATCACGACGGTCATCTCCACGACGACCTCCCTTACCTTTGCCACCAAAGCCACCACCAGATGGTTTAAATGGTAACGGTTTTTCACGTGCAATCTCAACCTCAGGAAGACTATCTGGGTCTTGAACAGTTAAGCTGAGGATATACATTGCCAATTCTTCTGGAGTAAATTCGGCAGCTAGCTTACGAGCATCCTTACCAAATTTCTCAAAGTTGGCACGGATAGTCTCATCTGCAAAATCACGTTCAATTTTCTTGAGAGCTACGTGTTTTTTAGCTTGGAAGGCTTCTTCTGCACTTGCAGGTTTGAGACCTTTCATGCGTTTCTTAGTCAAGTTTTCAATGATTTGAAGGTAGCCCATTTCATTTGGTGATACAAAAGTAATAGACTGACCTGACTTACCAGCACGACCTGTACGACCGATACGGTGAACATAACTTTCAGGATCTTGTGGAATATCGTAATTATAGACATGGGTCACACCTGAAATATCCAATCCACGCGCTGCAACGTCTGTCGCAACCAAAACATCAAGATTGCCATTTTTAAAGTCACGAAGGACACGAAGACGTTTGTTTTGGTCTAGATCTCCATGAATTCCTTCTGCACGGAAGCCACGGATTTTCAAACCACGAGTCAATTCATCCACACGACGTTTGGTACGACCAAATACGATAGCAAGCTCAGGCTGTTCCACATCCATAAGACGAGTCATGGTATCAAATTTTTCTTGTTCTTTAACACGAATATAGTATTGGTCAACCAATTCTGTTGTCAATTCCTTAGCCGCAATCTTCACATGCTCAGGTTCTTTCATAAACTGAACACCGATACGTTTGATGGCATCTGGCATAGTTGCTGAGAAGAGCAAGGTTTGTCGATTTTCAGGGACACGGGAGATGATAGCTTCAATGTCTTCAAGGAAGCCCATGTTGAGCATTTCATCCGCTTCGTCAAGGATAAGAGTTTCAATATCTTGTAATTTCAAGGCCTTGCGTTTAATCAAGTCCAAGAGGCGACCTGGAGTTCCCACCACGATATGGGCACCAGATTTAAGAGCCTTAATTTGTTTTTCAATGCTTGATCCGCCATATACTGAGCGTACTTTGACTCCCTTACTACGACCAAAACGGAACAATTCCTCCTGACTTTGGACAGCAAGTTCACGTGTTGGAGCGATAACCAAAGCTTGGATGGTCGCTTCTTCTGTACGGATTTTTTCAAGGGTAGGCAAGCCAAAGGCTGCAGTTTTTCCTGTACCAGTCTGAGCTTGACCGATAACGTCCTTACCTTCAAGAGCCAATGGAATAGTTTGTTCTTGGATCGGACTAGCTTCTACAAAACCAGCTTTTTCAATCTCTGCTAGCAAATCAGCAGACAAGTTTAATTCATTAAATTTCACGTTATTCTTCTTTCTAAAGGTGGTGCGAAGCCACCCTATAGGGCTTAGTTTATACTTTTCTTTTTATGACGTATTTTCATATACTGGATATAAAATCGTGTTGCTTCTTTTCCACAAAAGAAAAGTACTGTTTTCTTTGCAACCTATCTAGTATAACACAAGAGAGAAGCAAAAGATAGCCCAATCCATCGATAAACTCATGTAAACGATTTTTCAGAGAAAATAAGGATGAAATTTCCACTATTTCATAAACTTTTTTAAAGCGTAGCAGAATTGTGCAAAAGTTTTTTTCTTGTGCTAGAATGAAAATCGAATAGGAGGAACTCTAAATGTTAACTTATGATTTAATCGTTATCGGATTTGGTAAAGCTGGTAAAACACTAGCTGGTAAATTGGCTTCAGCTGGCAAAAAAGTTGCCCTCGTTGAACGTAGCAAAGCTATGTACGGTGGAACTTGTATCAACATCGGATGTATCCCAACTAAAACTTTGCTAGTTGCTGCTGAGAAAGACTTGTCTTTTGAAGAAGTCATTGCTACTAAAAACACTATCACTGGTCGCCTCAACGGTAAAAACTATGCGACTGTTGCTGGTACAGGTGTCGATATCTTTGATGCGGAAGCTCACTTCCTTTCAAATAAAGTCATCGAAATCCAAGCTGGTGATGAAAAACAAGAACTGACTGCCGAAACAATCGTCATCAACACTGGTGCTGTTTCAAACGTCTTGCCAATTCCAGGACTTGCTACAAGCAAAAATGTTTTTGACTCAACAGGTATCCAAAACTTGGACAAATTGCCTGAAAAACTTGGTGTCCTTGGTGGCGGAAATATCGGTCTTGAATTTGCTGGTCTTTATAACAAACTTGGAAGCAAGGTTACAGTCCTAGATGCCTTGGATACTTTCCTACCTCGTGCAGAACCTTCCATCGCAGCTCTTGCTAAACAATACATGGAAGAAGATGGCATTGAATTGCTTCAAAACATCCGTACTACTGAAATCAAAAACGACGGTGACCAAGTCCTTGTCGTAACTGAAAATGAAACTTACCGTTTCGACGCCCTTCTCTACGCAACTGGACGTAAGCCAAATGTAGAACCACTTCAACTTGAAAATACAGATATTGAACTAACTGAACGTGGCGCTATTAAAGTGGACAAACACTGTCAAACAAACGTTCCTGGTGTCTTTGCAGTTGGAGATGTCAACGGTGGCCTTCAATTTACTTACATTTCTCTTGATGACTTCCGTGTTGTCTACAGCTACCTTGCTGGAGATGGCAGCTACACACTTGAAGACCGTCTCAATGTACCAAACACCATGTTCATCACACCTGCACTTTCACAAGTTGGTTTGACTGAAAGCCAAGCGGCTGATTTGAAACTTCCATACGCTGTTAAGGAAATTCCAGTTGCAGCAATGCCTCGCGGCCATGTAAATGGAGACCTTCGTGGTGCCTTCAAAGCTGTTGTCAATACTGAAACAAAAGAAATTCTTGGAGCAAGCATCTTCTCAGAAGGTTCTCAAGAAATCATCAACATCATCACTGTTGCCATGGACAACAAGATTCCTTACACTTACTTCACAAAACAAATCTTCACTCACCCAACCTTGGCTGAGAACTTGAATGACTTGTTTGCGATTTAAGTTGAGTTTAATCGTATCCAACAGCCCTCTTTGGGCTGTTTTTTCTTCTTCGAAATCTCAAATCTGTCTTTTCCCTCTTTTATGATATAATAGAAACATGAAATTAAAAACTACTTTGGGCCTTCTTGCTGGGCGTTCTTCCCACTTCATTTTAAGCCGTCTTGGCCGTGGAAGTACGCTTCCAGGAAAACTTGCCCTTCAATTTGATAAAGATATTTTACAAAACCTAGCTAAGAACTACGAGATTGTCGTGGTCACTGGAACCAACGGAAAAACCCTGACAACTGCCCTCACTGTCGGCATTTTAAAAGAGGTTTATGGTCAAGTTTTGACCAACCCAAGCGGTGCCAACATGATTACAGGAATTGCGACGACCTTCTTGACTGCCAAATCTTCTAAAACCGGAAAAAACATTGCCGTCCTAGAAATTGACGAAGCCAGTCTATCTCGTATCTGTGACTATATCCAGCCAAGCCTTTTTGTCATCACGAATATCTTCCGTGACCAGATGGACCGCTATGGTGAGATTTACACAACTTACAAGATGATTTTGGACGCTATTCGTAAGGTGCCTACTGCCACTGTTCTCCTTAATGGAGACAGTCCACTTTTTTACAAGCCAGCTATTCCAAATCCTGTAGAGTATTTTGGTTTTGACTTGGAGAAAGGCCCAGCCCAGCTGGCTCACTATAATACAGAAGGAATTCTCTGTCCTGACTGCCAAGGCATCCTCAAATATGAGCACAATACCTATGCAAACTTGGGTGCCTATATCTGTGAAGGTTGTGGATGTAAACGTCCTGATCTCGACTATCGCTTGACAGAATTGGTTGAGTTGACCAACAATCGCTCTCGCTTTGTCATTGACGGACAAGAATACGGTATTCAAATCGGTGGTCTCTACAATATCTACAACGCCCTAGCAGCGGTTGCTATCGCCCGTTTCCTTGGTGCAGATTCACAACTCATCAAGCAGGGATTTGATAAGAGCCGTGCTGTCTTTGGACGCCAAGAAACCTTCCATATCGGTGAAAAGGAATGTACCCTCGTCTTGATTAAAAATCCAGTCGGTGCGACCCAAGCTATCGAAATGATTAAACTAGCACCTTATCCATTTAGTCTATCTGTTCTCCTAAATGCCAACTATGCAGATGGAATTGATACCAGCTGGATCTGGGATGCTGATTTTGAACAAATCACTGACATGGACATTCCCGAAATCAACGCTGGCGGTGTTCGTCATTCTGAAATCGCTCGTCGTCTACGAGTAACAGGCTATCCAGCTGAGAAAATCACTGAAACAAGTAGTCTGGAGCAAGTTCTCAAGACCATTGAGAACCAAGACTGCAAGCATGCTTATATTCTGGCTACCTATACTGCTATGCTTGAATTCCGCGAACTGCTGGCTAGTCGTCAGATTGTTAGAAAGGAGATGAACTAATGGTTTATACTTCACTTTCCTCAAAAGCTGGCAATTACCCCTATCAGCTCAACATTGCCCACCTCTACGGAAATCTCATGAATACCTACGGGGACAATGGAAACATCCTCATGCTCAAGTATGTGGCTGAAAAGCTGGGAGCCCATGTGACCGTTGACATCGTTTCTCTCCATGATGACTTTGATGAAAATCACTACGACATCGCCTTTTTCGGTGGCGGTCAAGACTTTGAACAAAGTATTATTGCAGACGACCTACCTGCTAAAAAAGAGAGCATTGACAACTACATCCAAAACGACGGTGTGGTTCTGGCTATCTGTGGTGGTTTCCAATTATTGGGTCAATATTATGTTGAAGCTTCAGGGAGACGTATCGAAGGACTAGGGGTCATGGGCCACTACACCCTCAACCAGACCAATAACCGTTTTATCGGTGACATCAAGATTCATAATGAAGATTTCAATGAAACCTACTATGGATTTGAGAATCATCAGGGCCGTACCTTCCTCTCAGATGATCAAAAACCACTGGGACAGGTTGTCTATGGAAATGGAAATAACGAAGAAAAAGTCGGCGAAGGGGTTCATTATAAAAATGTTTTCGGTTCTTACTTCCACGGGCCTATTCTCTCTCGCAATGCCAATCTGGCTTATCGCCTAGTCACTACAGCCCTCAAGAAGAAATATGGTCAGGACATCCAACTCCCTGCTTATGAGGACATTCTCAGTCAAGAAATCGCTGAAGAATACAGTGATGTCAAAAGCAAGGCTGACTTTTCTTAAACCAAGAAAAATCATATCAAAGAACTCCGTTATCTTGTCGGAGTTTTTTTGTCTTTTCTTTTACCCTTCTCCCTTGCATTTTCTCTCATTTTTTGCCAAAATAGAGGGGTAGAAAGAAGGTAGCATATGTCTAAATTACAACAAATCGTAACATATCTTGAATCAGAAAAACTAGACGTCGCTGTCGTATCTGACCCCGTCACAATCAATTACCTCACTGGCTTTTACAGTGATCCCCATGAACGCCAAATGTTCCTTTTTGTCCTAGCAGATCAGGAACCTCTCCTCTTTGTCCCAGCCCTTGAGGTTGAGCGTGCAAGCAGCACTGTTTCCTTCCCAGTTGTGGGCTATGTGGATTCTGAAAATCCATGGCAAAAAATGAAACATGCTCTTCCACAACTTGACTTCAAACGTGTCGCTGTTGAGTTTGATAATCTCATCTTGACCAAATATCATGGCTTGAAGACTGTCTTTGAAACTTCCGAGTTTGAAAACTTGACTCCATTGATCCAACGTATGCGCTTGATTAAATCAGCAGACGAAGTGCAAAAGATGATGGTTGCGGGTGTTTACGCCGACAAGTCTGTTAAAGTTGGTTTTGACAATATCTCTCTTGATAATACGGAAACTGATATCATTGCGCAGATTGACTTTGCTATGAAACGCGAAGGCTACGAAATGAGCTTTGATACCATGGTCTTGACTGGTGATAATGCTGCGAATCCGCATGGTATCCCTGGAGCTAACAAGGTTGAAAACAATGCCCTTCTCCTCTTTGACCTCGGTGTGATGGTGAATGGTTATGCATCAGATATGACTCGTACAGTCGCTGTTGGTAAACCTGACCAGTTCAAGAAAGATATTTACAACTTGACTCTGGAAGCCCAACAAGCTGCCCTTGACTTTATCAAACCTGGTGTGACGGCTCATGAAGTAGACCGCGCAGCTCGTGAAGTGATTGAAAAAGCTGGCTACGGTGAGTACTTCAACCACCGTCTCGGTCATGGTATCGGTATGGATGTACACGAGTTCCCATCCATCATGGAAGGAAACGACATGGTTATCGAAGAAGGCATGTGCTTCTCAGTTGAGCCTGGTATCTACATCCCTGGTAAAGTCGGTGTCCGCATTGAGGACTGCGGTGTTGTTACCAAAGATGGCTTCGACCTCTTTACAAGTACTAGCAAAGATTTGCTTTATTTTGATTAAAAAGTATATTATAAAAAATAAGATGGAAAAGTTATTCTTTTCCATCTTATTTTTTGATTTGATAATAAATTTTATCAGCTATATAACCTTTTCGTTCAACTGCATTTGGAATTGTCTTCCAAAAAGTCATACCTGCTTTTTCCATGACACGCCCAGATGCAGGATTTAGACTTGCATAGCAAGCATCTACCTGGTCAAAACCAATCTCATCTAGACAGAATGATAAAACAGCTTTCAAGGCTTCTGTCATGATCCCTCGTCCCCAGTAATCCATACCTAAGATATATCCAATCTCACAGCTAGATTTTTCTTCATCCATACTGACCA
The DNA here is from genome assembly GCF_047465035.1 of Streptococcus infantis. GTDB lineage: Bacteria > Bacillota > Bacilli > Lactobacillales > Streptococcaceae > Streptococcus > Streptococcus infantis_T. Next base: position 64,106 of record NZ_JASHAQ010000002.1, on the reverse strand, counting down.
GACTAATATCTCCAATGACATATTCTGGATTTTCTTTGAAACTAATGGCCCATTTGTAGTAATTTGGATTGTCATAGGATGCTACCCAAGTTCTTATTGAGTTCTTTGTAAAATCAACATTTGGATGAGGATCCCAAGTAACATAGGTTAGATTATCTAGACTAGAAGCCCAATTTTCAAACATGGCTTGAGCATCAGTTTCACAAAAGCGTCGCAATAGCAACCGTTCAGTATGTAATGTCTTTGTACCTATGGATTTCATAATTCAACCTCGCTTTTCTATTTTCAGGCTCGGGCTAAAAAAGTCCCCCGGACTTTTTTACTCCCAAAACGTATCAAACACAGTAATTGGTAGGTGGCGTTTGTGTTGGCCTTTATACCACCATTTTTCAATGGTTGCTTGGGCTTCTGGGCTTACTTGTTTACCTTCGAGGTAATCATCAATTTCATTGTAAGTAACTCCCAAGGCTACTTCATCTGCAATACCTGGTTTTTCTTCTTCCAAATCTGCCGTTGGAACTTTTTCATAGAGGGCTGGATCAGCTCCAAGCTCCTTCAAAAGTTGTTTTCCTTGGCGTTTATTGAGGCGATAAAGTGGGAGAATATCTGCACCACCGTCACCAAATTTAGTAAAGAAACCTGTGATATTTTCCGCAGCATGGTCTGTCCCGATAACAGCTCCGCTATGAGCACCTGCAAGAGCATATTGGGCAATCATACGACTACGAGCCTTGATATTTCCTTTGTTAAAATCGGAAACAGGACTGCCTGTTGCTTCTACTGCTACTGTCATAGCATCAGCAGACTCCTTGATATTAACGACCAAACTCACATCTGGCTGAATAAATGCTAGGGCTTTTTGAGCATCATCCTCGTCAGCTTGCACTCCATAAGGGAGGCGAACAGCGATAAATTTATAACTATCATCACCTGTTTCTGCTCGCATTTCTTCCATGGCTAATTGTGCCAAGCGTCCTGCTAAGGTCGAGTCTTGACCTCCAGAAATTCCTAAGACAAATGTCTTTAAAAAAGGATGTTTTTTCAAGTATCTTTTCAAAAAGTCAATCGAACGACGGATTTCTTCCTGGGCATCAATCACTGGTTTTACACCTAGTTGCTGGATAATGTCCTCTTGCAAACTCATTCTTCTTCTCCTTCACCTAGAGCTTCCTTACGCATTTTATCAATCAAGTCCATCTTGTCTTGCCATACATCACGAGCCAAGTCGACAGGGTAATGTTGTGGATTTAGTACACGTTTGTATTCATCCCAAAGCTTATCAAATTCCTTACGAGCATAGGTTTGAATTTCAGGCAGACTTGGCAAGTCATAAACCAGTTTACCTTCCTTGAAAATGTCTACCAAGAGAGGAACAGCATCAAAATTACGGACGGTTTTCTTGATGTAAGTATAGGTTGGATGGAACATTTTGATTTCAGTCATGCTAGCAACATCGACACCGTCATAGGTAATGTAGTCACCTTCTGACTTGCCTTTTTCACGACTGGTGATACGCCAAACTTGTTTCTTACCTGGTGTTGAAACTTTCTCTGCATTGTTAGAAAGTTTAATGGTATTGCGCATGTGACCATTCTCGTCTTCAATGGCAACAACCTTGTAGACTGCTCCAAGTGCTGGTTGGTCATAAGCAGTGATGAGCTTCGTTCCTACACCCCAGACATCAATCTTAGCTTTTTGCATTTTGAGGTTAAGGATGGTATTTTCATCTAGGTCATTTGATGCATAAATCTTAGCATCCGTAAATCCTGCCTCGTCCAGTTGTTGACGAACTTTTTTAGAAATATAGGCGATATCTCCAGAGTCAATACGAACACCAAGGAAGTTAATCTTATCACCAAGTTCACGCGCAACCTGAATCGCTGCTGGAACACCGATCCGAAGAGTATCGTAGGTATCTACTAGGAATACACAGTTTTTGTGCGTTGAGGCATAAGCCTTGAAAGCCTGATAATCATTGCCATAGACTTGTACCAAGGCGTGAGCGTGAGTCCCTAGTACAGGAATTCCAAAGAGCTTACCAGCACGTACATTACTAGTCCCATTGGCACCACCAATGACAGCGGCGCGCGTTCCCCAGATAGCTGCATCCATTTCTTGAGCACGACGTGTACCGAACTCCATCAAAGGCTCATCTTCAATGACTGAACGAATACGAGCAGCCTTAGTCGCAATCAAGGTTTGAAAGTTGACGATGTTCAAGAGAGCTGTTTCAACCAATTGACACTGAGCCAAAGGACCTTCCACTTGAACAATCGGTTCATTGGCAAATACCAAATCCCCTTCTTGAGCAGAACGTACAGTCAATTCCAACTTGAGATGACGGAGATATTCCAAGAAGGCGCCATGATAGCCAAGTGATTCCAAATAAGCAATATCGCTATCTGAGAAACGCAAGTTTTCAAGGTATTTCACAATTCGTTCCAAACCTGCAAATACAGCATAACCGTTTTTAAAAGGTTGTTGGCGGAAATAAACTTCAAAAACCGCTTTCTTGTTATGAATCCCTTGGTCGAAGTAAACCTGCATCATGTTAATCTGATACAAATCTGTGTGCAATGTTAAACTGTCATCTTGGTACATATACTGTCCTTCTTCCTTATTTGCAAAAAGATGAAAATCTTTCTTCTTTTCTCATAAATTAGTACTATTATATCACATTTTAGCTGGATTGAGAAAAGAGTAACAAGCTATTCTCCACTCTCCAGTTCATCCATGTCTTGCTCAAATTTTTTCTGAGCCCATTCGCCATAGCTCTTCAGACCTAGATTGCCAATAAAAACCCAAGGAAGGTAAATAACATAAGTAATTGCCCAAGCAGACAAGTATTTAACGTTCAGAGGATTGTGCTGATAAATTTCGATATTGAATTGATAATTCTGCAACATCAAAAGAGTCGTAATAGCGAGAGTTACCAGCAAACACCCTATAATTGTAAAATGAAAACGACTATAGTAGTTCACACCCAAATCTCGAGCACGGCCGAAAAAGTAAGAAGTTCCAATAATGATAATGATGAGAATCATTCTCGGATTAAAAAGACTTGGTGCTAATACTGTAATCATATAAGATAAAAGCAAGAAAGCTATAGAGATATAGAAACTTTCAGCCCCCGCTTTATTCATCAGTTGCTCTTCTCTTTCATCTAATAATTGGTAATAATAAAATCTATTTTTCATCTTCTTCCTCCCAAAATAATTGGTCTAGAGTTTTGCCTAAGCATCTGCAAATAGACTGGCAAAGCGAAAGCGAGGGATTGTATTTCCCAGCTTCTATCAAGCCGATAGTCTGCCTAGTGACACCCACAGCTTCTGCCAAATCACCCTGTGTCATATCTCGCTCTACTCGAGCGAGTTTTAATTTTAAATTCTTAGCCACTTCTTACCTCCTCCTTAATTTTAAAAGTCGCGATTCTTTCTAAGTTCATTATATCATATATTTTACATTATGCAATATATATCTTTCATTTTGTGCGATTTTTTTAACAAAAAATCTCTACCACCTATATGATAGAGACTTTTATGTTTATTCAAATCTTGGTAAAATATCTACGATATCGCTTCTGTGTTTTACTTGATAGGCTTTGATACCTAAACTTTCAGCCATCTTAGTGTTGTCTGCTATATCATCAAGAAAGACACAATTTGCTGGGTCCAACTGATATTTATGGAGGATTTCTTCAAACATTTTTCGATCAGGTTTGATGACCTTGATATCACAGGAAAGGACGAAACCATCTAAGATTCCATTTAAAGGAGATAGTTGGTCTTTCAATAATTCATAAAAAACTGGTGATGTATTTGACAAAACAAAAATACGATGACCTTTTTCCTTTAAACGTGCAAGCAGCGGAAAGACTTCCATGTAAATATCGATATAGGCTGGCCAATTCCAAATGACTTCTTCAACCTTTTTCTGATAGCAATCCCCTATCATAGAAAGAACCTTATCAACCAATTCTTCTCGAGTCAAGGTCCCCAGGTCCAATCTTTCCCAGAGCCCCGACTGAAAAATAGCCTTGTCTAAAATCAGATAATCTTTCTGAGTTTTAGCTACAGATTTCAAAATCTTATCCTTATTCCATTCCAGTAGAACATTACCCATATCTAGTATGATATCCATTAACCCACCTCCATTATGATGTGTCGATTTCTTCGATCGTTCATTTTCCATTTACAACTCTTTTTGATAATAGTGCCTTTGTCCAGTATAGGGATAGTCTTTTAAAGTAAAGACTTCCTTGTAACCATGCTTTTTATAAAAGGCTGGCGCTTGAAATTGATACGTATTCACAAAAGCAAAGCGACAGTTTCGATTCTTAGCTTCAGTTTCTGCTTGCTGCAATAGTTGGGAGCCGATTCCTTGTCCTCGCAAGTCTTCTTTCACAAATAAATACTCAATTTCTAACCAATTTCCAAAGGTCTCTGCTACTAAACCGGCCATGAGTTCACCGCTATCATCTTCGACATAAATATTAAGAGGCTCACTTTCAGCTTTTTCTCTTTTTGAACGATTATAGGAGCGAATCAAATTCCCTATCTCCTGTGCTTTCTGAGACTCTGTATTCTCCAATATAATGTGCATCAAAACCTCCTCAAAGACACTTACGCCTTGATTATATTCCTATTTTGAAGAACTGTCAAACTAAAAAACTCACCAACCTAAGTTGATGAGAGTAAAACTTATTTTCTAAATTTCCATTGGCTATAAATACCAAATGCGACAATCCAGATAGCTGAACCGATTGCTCCTACAAATGTAGAGTCTTGTAAAAAGAGTGTTCCAAATACAAAGATAAAGAAGAGCATGGTCAGAGGATTTAGCAAGCGGTATTGAGGCATGAGATAGCCATTTGCCATGAAGTCTTTAGACTTGCGATACTTGAGATGGGCTACCATGATCAAGATGTAGATGGCGATATAAACACCTGATGAAGAAGCCGTAATCAAAGCAAAGGCATCTGATACGCCAGGAAGTACATTGATGAAGGCTGCAAAACCAATCAATACGGCAGAAGCAATGATTGCATTCTGAGGAACGTTGTGACGTGAGAGCGTGTCTGCCTTAATAGCTTTCAAGAAACGATTTGGTGAATCATGGGCAATTTGGTACAAGTGACGACCTGTTGAGTAAAGAGTTGAATTCAAGGCTGACGCTGCTGAAGTCAAAACTACAAAGTTAATCAAGGCTGCTGCCCACTTAAGACCAACAAGTTCAAACACTGTCACAAATGGTGAATCTGCTGCAGAAAGTTCACGCCAAGGAATAATAGACATGATGGCTAAGAGAGCTCCACCGTAGAAAAAGATAATTCGCAAAGGAATTTCCTTAACCGCCTTAGGCAATACTTTCCGAGGATCCTTAGTTTCAGATGTGGTTACACCAATAAATTCAATCATCAGATAAGCAAAAAATACCATTTGAAAAGCCATGACAAAGTTCACAACTCCATTTGGGAAAAGAGAGAAATGATCGGTAATATTTGTTATGCTCGCAGATCCATGAGGTGTTTCAAAGCCTGTCAATACCATAAATACCCCTGTGGCAATCATGGCAAGAATAGCCACAATTTTAATCATGGCAAACCAAAATTCTACTTCACCAAATATTTTAACAGCAATCAAGTTCACCAAGCCAAGTATTGTCAGAAATACAACCTGAATCAACCAAGATGGCCATGATGGAAACCAAAATTGAACATAGTGAGAGATAGCCGTAATCTCGGCCATTCCGATAAATACTACTGAAAGCCAGTATGACCAGACTGAGAAGTAACCCCAACCCTGACCTAGATAACGCGTAATAAAGTTGATAAAGGTATGTTGCTCCGGATCTTGGTACAACATTTCCCCAATAGCACGCATCATAAGATACATAAAGCCACCCGTGATCATATAGACTAGAACAATGGAAGGTCCTGTTAAACTAATAGAGCGACCAGCTCCTAGAAACAGTCCAGTCCCAATTGTTCCCGCAATGGCCATGACTTGAACATGGCGATTTGTTAACCCACGTTCCATTTTATTTTTCTTTTTGTGCTTATTTTCTGAACTCATATAGTCTCCTCTAGTTTTTAGAATTAAGAAAAGGAGTGATGGGAAGCGCTTTCCCTACATCTACTCCTTCTTTTCATTCCTATTAAACTGTTTTTTCTACTTTTAAGATTTTAACATCGTAGCTTCCTACAGGTGTTTCAATCGTAGCAGTATCACCTGTTTTCTTACCAATCAAGGCTTGCCCAATTGGGCTTTCATTTGATACTTTACCTGCAAAGGCATCTGCACCCGCTGATCCCACGATGATATATACTTCTTCGTCGTCTTCACCAATTTCTTGGATAGTGACTGTTTTCCCGATAGCAACTTCATCTTGAGCAACCGCATCGCTATTGACAATCTCAGCATAACGGATTTTTGTTTCCAAGCTAGAGATTTGTCCTTCAACGAAGGCTTGCTCGTCCTTAGCTGCTTCATACTCACTATTTTCTGACAAGTCACCGTATGAACGCGCAATCTTGATGCGTTCTACAACTTCTGGACGACGAACTAGTTTCAACTCTTCTAATTCTTTTTCGAGTTTTTCCTTTTCTTCAAGGGTCATCGGATATGTTTTTTCTGCCATTTTTCTCAACTTTCTTTTGATTAAATTTATATTTCTTTAGGTAGTAAAGCAAAATTATGTGGTAAACCACATAATTTTACAATGAAGACAAAGTCTTTTTAAAGCTTTCCTTGAATGATTTTAGTCAGTATCGACCTTTTAAAATCTGTGCCTAAACCGAATGATTCTATCACTTCTAGACTCAGGTTCAAATAAGAGGTAGGTGTTTTACTTTCGTAATTTCCGAACGCCTAAAACTTGTGAATTTCAGGCGTTTCTAATCATAGCGGAAAGACTGGTGTGACTTGCTATTCCCGTAAAAAGATAGTTTCTCTTCTACATTCACGGATTTAATCGCAAATCTTGTTCTAAGAGTTAGTTTGAACTGCTTGATTGTGTCAGTTTACTGTTGACATGCTCTGCAACGTTTCGATCATGTTCTTCTCGTGTCGTTGCAAAGTAAACCTTACCATCTTGTACGTTGGCTACAAAGTAGAGATAGTCGCTCTTAGTTTGATTGATACTTGCTTCAATTGCATCCAGACTTGGACTGTCTACTGGGCCAGGCATTAAGCCAAGGTTCGTATAATCATTATACGGTGAATTGATTGTTGTATCAATTGCTGCATCATCTGCCAAGCTAATATTTTGTCCTAGCTTACCTTCTGCATAGAGAATAGCAATGTTACTTTGAAGTGGCATACCAAGGTTCAAACGATTATAGAAGACTCCAGCGATCAGTTTGCGATCGTCAGTTTTCAATCCTTCTTTTTCCACAAGTGATGCGATGGTGAGGAGTTCATTCACTGTCAAGTTCTTTTCTTTGATTGCAGTGTAATGTGCTGACAAGTTTTTGTCCATAGTTGCCACCATTTCATCAATCAAGCTTTCAATAGTTGTGCTTTCTTTGATAGCATAAGTTGCTGGGAATAGGTACCCTTCTAAACGATAACGAACACCACTTTCTTTAGTTGGTAGACTTCCGAGAAGGGTTGGGTACTTAGCAACTAATTGAGAGATGAAGGTTTCATCTTGCACTTTTGCCAAGAAGGCATCAGCAGTCAAAGGTTCTTTAAAGTCTCCTTGAAGCTGACCAACTGTTTGTGCGATTTGATCAAGGGTATATCCTTCAGGGATTGTAAGATTTGCAAGTGCAACTTCTTGAGGTTGAGGCGTTCCACCCTTTTGCAATTCTTTGATGATATCATCTGTACTCATGCTCTTCTGCAAATTATAGTAACCAGATTTCAAATCAGAATAATTTTTATACTTAGCATAAAGGCTAAAGATAAAACCGTGTTTTACCAATTCAGATTTTTCTAAAGTGTCACCAATTTGCTGGAGATTGGCCCCTTCTGGAATCTGAACCGTAACATACTGTTTTGAATTAGCATCAACCGGTTGGAGTGCAGATTCGACATAACGGTAACCAAAGAATCCACCCACACCTAGTAAAATCAATAAAACAAATACTGTTACGAAAAATCCTTTCAAGCGTGATTTTTTCTTTTTCTTGATTGGTTTCACTGATTCTTTACGACTTCTTCTAGGAAGCTCCGTTCTAGTTTCAACTGGAGCAACTGGTTCTTGACTTGGAGTTTCTTTTGCAAGAACTGTTGGTTTCAGTTGAGGTTTAATATTCTTTCGAGCAGGACTTGGTTTGGCCTGATTCGTACGATAAGAAACTGGAATCCTTGTCGAATTAGCATTGAACTCTTTCTCTTCTTGAACCGGCTGAGCAGGTACATGAGATTCAACTGGATCTACAGTAGGTACTACTGGTTCTGTAGCTACTGCGGATTCTGTAGGTGTAACTTCTGCTGGAACTACAGCTGGTTCTGCAGGTGTAACTTTTTCTGGAGCCACAGCTGGTTCTGCAGGTGTAACTTTTTCTGGAACTACAGCTGGTTCAACAGGTTCTTCTGATGACAAAGATGGACGTGGTGGAACTGTTGGAGCATTAGCAAATAGTTCATCCACTAGTGAAACTGAATCTTCCATCAAGTCTTCTACAGACGGCTCTTTCACTAGTTCATCTGTCTTTGAAAGATTACTGAAATCAGAGAAAAGCTCATCCTTACCACTCTCGGTAGCGTTAACCTCTTCTTCTCTTTTCAATCTTTCTAAGTCTCTTAAAATTTGTTCTTTAAAACTTAACTTTTCTTCTTCTCGAGAATTTTCGCTCAAAGGTATTACCTCCTTGTTGATAATCCATAATATTATATCTCAAAAACTAAAGAAAAGCAACCATAGATGCCTTTCTGATGCCTAATTCGTGTTTTCCCAGACCATATCATACCATTCTTCACCAGCAAAAGTCGACTTGGATTTTCCTTCATTCACAAAACCATGTTTCTCATAGTAGCCAATGAGATAGTCGTGGCAGGTTAGATTGATTCCCTCACGCTCATGCTCAAGAGCGAGATCTTTTAAAGCCGTCAATAATTTTCGTCCGACACCTAAAGCTTGAGCTTTCTTAGCAATGGATAGACAAGTCACAGAGATATAGCCACCTTTTTGATGGCTATAATCTTTAATGTCTTCTGTAAAGGACTGGTCTTGTAAATATCGATGAGGGACTACTGGTCCCTCAATATAGCCTAGTATTTCGCCCTCTTTTTCAGCTACTAAAAAACTGGTCTTAATTTCCTTTAGATGAGCTTCAAAGACAGATCTTGGAATAGCCTCCTCAGCAGAGAAATTTTCCAACTCAATCTCTAGGATACGATCAAGGTCTGTAAGCCTTGCTTGTCTAATAATCATCTTTCCTCCTGAAAATAGGGATTTGCCCAAAACATATGAAAATAAGTTTCACTACTAGTTGGCACATCAGCTAAACCTCGGTCAAGAAATCCATTCATCTCAAAGTAAGCCAGCAATTCATCCCTAGACAGCAAATAGAGACCTTGGCTATTTTTCTGAAAAGTATACTCCTTCATAGCTCCCAACAATAAGGTCCCAAATCCTTGTCCTTGATAATCAGGATGGACGGCGAGATCTAAAATAGTGATAAAATCATTCGTGTCAGGAATTGCTGCTTCAAGCTGCTTCCTAGAATCACTTTGAGTGAACTTAGTGAGTTCGTCACCAATGATATAACCAATGATTTCTTCATTAAGGCTAGCTAAGAGAAACGTACCCGCATGCTTGCGGATACGTTCTTCTATTATTTCTCTATTCAATATTTCTAGGGAGTTTGAAATACTTTCTTGGATCAAGCAAATCTGATTTATATCTGATTGCTGTGCTTCCCTGATTTTAATTGGAAATTCCATGATCTTCCTTACTGAACATTACTTGTCAAATTAGATAAGAGACGTTCGAATGAGTATTCATAAGTTTGGATATCGCCAGCTCCCATGAAAACATAGACAGCATTGTCATGGTCTAGGAGTGGAGAAACATTTTCAACTGTGATAACTTGATGTTTCTTGTTGATTTTATTGGCAAGGTCTTCTACCTTGACATCACCATGGTCCACCTCACGAGCAGATCCATAGATTTGTGCGAGGTAAACCGCATCAGCCTGATTCAAGGCCTGAGCAAAATCATCCAACAAGGCGATTGTACGAGTAAAAGTATGCGGTTGGAAGATAGCCACGATTTCCTTGCTTGGGTATTTTTGACGTGCAGCATCAAGAGTCGCTACGATTTCAGTTGGATGGTGAGCAAAATCATCGATGATAACAGTGTCATTGACAATCTTTTCTGTAAAGCGACGTTTCACTCCACCAAAAGTCTTCAAGTGTTCACGCACTAAATTCAAATCAAAGCCAGCAGTATAAAGCAAACCAATCACTGCTGTGGCATTCATGATATTGTGGCGACCGAAAGTTGGAATGTGGAATTGGCCCAACTCTTGACCACGGAAGTGAACGGTAAAGGTTGAACCTGTAGTAGAACGAAGCAAGTCACTTGCTACGAAGTCATTACCTTCTGCTTCAAAACCATAGTAGTAAATCGGAGCATTAGCCGTAATCTTACGCAACTCAGCATCTTCACCGTAAACGAACAAGCCTTTAGTAATTTGTTTGGCATAATCATTGAAGGCGTTGAAGACATCTTCCAAGCTTGTGAAATAGTCTGGGTGGTCAAAATCGATGTTAGTAATGATAGAGTACTCTGGATGATATGGCATGAAATGGCGCTCATACTCGTCTGATTCAAAGACAAAATACTTGGCATTTTCAGAACCACGACCTGTACCATCTCCGATCAAGTAGCTTGTATCAGTGATGTGTGACAAGACGTGAGAAAGCATCCCAGTTGTTGAAGTCTTACCGTGTGCACCAGCAACTCCCATACTGATAAAGTCACGCATAAAGCTACCAAGAAACTCATGATAACGTTTATAGCTGATACCATTTTTGTCAGCATAAGCGATTTCAACATTGTTATCTGGACGGAAGGCATTACCAGCGATAATTTCTAAATCTCCTTGAAGATTTTTTTCATCAAACGGTAAAATTGTAATCCCTGCTTGCTCTAGTCCACGTTGTGTAAAGTAGTACTTTTCAACGTCAGAACCTTGCACCTTGTGCCCCATTTGATGCAACATCAAAGCCAAGGCACTCATACCTGATCCTTTGATTCCGATAAAATGATAGGTTTTTGCCATTTTCTTCCCCTCTATTCGCTCATTCTAGTCAAGTTGAGCTCTTGTGCCACTTGACGTTCTTGTTCTTTTTGTTTACTTTTTTTGTTATAAATTTGGCTTTTCTTTAAAAAGTCATAATTGTTTTTCTTGGAATGACTTGTTTCACCATCTGAAATTGGATGTTCCACTTGAGAAACGGTTTCTGCTAAAATATAGTGAGACTGACCTAACTTCTGACTATATTTCGCAAATTCTCCTGGATTTTCCTTTTGAAAAGGTGCTGTCGGTTGATTTGCTGGACGCACATGGCTTGTCTTCGGTTGACGTCTCGTATGACTTACATCCTGAGTCAAATATCTAGCCGAGCGCTTCTTTTTCAAATCCGCGCGCGCTTCTTCACGCGCTAATTCAGCATAGGATTTTTCTTTTTTCTCAATCGGTTTTACAAGAGGTTTGACTTCCTCTTGCTTTTTGTCTTCAGTGATTGGAGACCATTCCAAGTAGTTTTTGTCTTGGTAATCACCTTTTATATTACTGATGAAATCAGACTCATCGTAGAGATTCATAACTGGCATTTCTGTCAACATGACTTCATCATCTGCCACTATTGGAAATCGTTTTTGTGTCATATTTATTTCCTTTCAATACTCCATTATAGCGTAATGTCTTGATTTTTCAAGTATAGGCTCATGAAATCCCTAAAATTTCTCGTATTTCAGCTAGACTCAGACTGCCACGAGACTCTGTTCCATCCAAGATTTCAGAAACAAGATTTTTCTTTTTCTCTTGTAATTCTTGAATCTTTTCTTCAATTGTACCTCGAGTCACAAGGCGATAAACTTCAACAGCTTGCTCTTGCCCCATACGATGGGCGCGACTGATAGCCTGCGATTCAACTGCAGGATTCCACCATAAGTCTACTAAAATGACTGTATCGGCACCAGTGAGATTGAGACCGACCCCGCCAGCCTTTAGGGAAATTAAAAATACATCGCGCTCACCTTGATTAAAGGCTTTGGTCATTTCCTGACGTTCTTGAGAAGGCGTTGAACCAGTAATTTTAAAGGATGTCAGACCTAAGTCAGGTAGCTCTTGCTCAATACGATCCAGCATGCCTCTAAATTGAGAGAAGATAAGTACACGATGTCCACCTTCAGCAATCTGAACCAGCAAATCTCTTAAACTATCCAACTTCCCACTCTCTCCTTGATAATTCTCCATAAAGAGAGCAGGCGTATCACAAATCTGACGCAGACGCATGAGACCTGTTAAAATTTCGACGCGATTCCGTTGAAATTCCGAATCACTTACCTGTCCCAAACGCTCCTGCATCTGTTGCAGTTGAGCAAGATAGATAGCTTTTTGTTGATCCTCCAGTTCATTCTTATAGACGACTTCAATCAAGTCAGGCAACTCTGTCAAAACCTCTTCTTTCTTTCGTCTCATGACAAAGGGTTTGATAAATTGAGACACCCTCTCCGTTGATAGTTTCATAAATTCTTTCTTAGCAGGTAAGAGACCTGGTAAGACAATCTGAAAAATCGACCAGAGTTCTCCCAGATGGTTTTCAATCGGTGTTCCTGATAGTGCAAAGACAGATGGAACCACAAATCGTCGTAAACTTTGAGCAATCTTCGTTTGTGCATTTTTCATCACTTGAGCTTCATCTAGAAAAAGAAAATCAAAAGATAGGTCTCGATAAATTTCACTATCTTGACGGAAAGTAGCATAGCTTGTCACATAAATCTGATGATTTTCTGCCAAAATTGACTCTCGATGAGATTTTAAGCCATGCACGACCGCGACATCCAAATCTGGAGCAAACTTTTGAAATTCATCAGCCCAGTTATAGATTAAGCCAGATGGAGCAAGGATTAGGACACTAGTATCTGCTTGAACCTGACTACTTAAAAAGGCAATGGTTTGCAAGGTTTTCCCAAGCCCCATATCATCTGCTAAAATACCGCCAAAGCTATAATGATGGAGCATCTGCAGCCACTGAATTCCCTTTTTCTGATAATCCCTGAGATCTGCTTGGATATTCAGCACTTTCATCGGAAAATCTTCTGGATGCGTCAAATCATGGGCCAGATTGCGAAATTCTTCGGTGAAAGAAATTTGATCCTGGTCCTTAAATAGATGAGATAGAGTATAAGCTAGGGATTTACGAACTCGAAAAGCTCCATCTTGTAGGTCCTCTATCCCTAATTCTTCTAAATTCTGACGGATACGCTTGGTCTGATCATCGAAATAGTAAACCTGATTCGAAGAGCTGATGTAATAATCCTGCTTCTCAACTAGCGCTTTCATCGCTCGATCGATTTCTTCTTGATCTATATTTTGAAAATCAAATTGAATTTCTAATAGGCTTCCCTTGGATGAGATGTGTACTTGAGGCTTCTGAACCTGATAAAGGTCTTGCAAACTCTCAGAAATCTTTAATTCTCCAAGCGCTGCAAAGGATGGTAATACTTCCTGAAAGAAGGCATGAACTGCATCAGATTTCAAACTTTGACGCCATGAACGAAAATCTGCTTCAAATCCAGCTGATAGGGCTAGTTGAAAAATCTCTTTCTCTAGTTGAATATCACTAGCAAATGGAAGACTCTCCAGTTCATTGCGATTCCTTACTAAGCAAGTTTCATATTGAAACTGCATATCCAAACGAATAGAACCGTCCTCTTCTCCTTCCATGTAGAACGAAGGTCGGAAAGACTGAATTTGAAACGCATCAGGGGCTTTTACCTCTCCTATGTCTTTAAACTGCGACAAGGTCGAAGCTAAAAGATCTCGATCACTAGTATCAAATTGTAAAATCTTTCTACCACTTTTATCGATAGATACTTTTTTTAATTTTTCTATAAGTCTAGCTTGTTCTTTAGACAGAAGATAAAATGTACCTTTTGTAAACAAGACTTGTCCCTTATAAAATGAATTGAGTCCTACCTGTTGGACAATTTCCATCTCATAATAGTTGGATTTTTCTTCAATTTTAAAGGTAAATAAGCCTGCTTGACCATCAAAATCTTGAAATACAAGATGAGGGTAGCTTGAAATCTGATGGTCAAATTGGAATGCATCTAAGCCCATCAGCAGACTAACACCCTGCTCAAAAAAAGACAGCGGGAAATAGAGATGACGACCTTGATTTTGGAAAAAGAGGGCATTTTCAACCTCATCTTCTACAATTCCTTGAAGGAAATTCAGAACAAATTGGCTACTTTCATCAAACTGACGAATATTCAAGGAAGTTTCATATAACTTTCCAATCATATAGGGTTTACTAGTTTCTAACACCTTCAGAAAAAGGGGGATATCTCGAATTACATAAAATTTCTGCGTCTGGATAAGACCGACTCTCAAAGTCCAAATAATGCGATTAGTCCCTGCTTCAATCTGCCCCTGAGCAGACAACTGATAGATTTCAGAAAGACTAGGAATTTGAATGGATTCTAAAAACTTTCCTCCAAAAGTAACCTGAGTTTCAACTTCTTCTTTCTGTTCGTGCACATTTTCCAGATTTCCCAAGAGTTCCTGACCAATCGGATCATTTTTCAGGTAATGCTCTAGTGCTGCCAAATGCACACAAAACCCTCTTTTTTGGAAAAAATCACAAGCACAAAAAACCAAATCATCATCCAGGCTATAGCGAATTTCTTCATCTGCTACACGCGCATAGAGACGATGGTCTTTCTCTTTGATAATTTTAATCTGACTAGTTTCGTAGAGTTGAGCTCCCTCCATTCGAAGCTTCCCTGGAATCAATTTAGCCATATGTTCCCCTTTTCTTTATCTCCTAATTATACCACATTTCTTCCTATGAAAATAGCCTTCTAGGGTACTTTTCCCCCAGAAGGCTAGCTTGTTAAAGGTTAGCGAAAGTGGTTAGAATTCGTTGACAAACTTCTTCCAAGACAGATGTCGGCATGGCTACATTGAGGCGGGCATGGAGACTTCCTTCCTCCCCAAAATCCAAACCACGATTGAGGATAACCTTGGATTCATTTCTCAAAAGCTCTTGCAATTTTTCATCAGTCAGGTCATAGGCTGAAAAATCAAGCCAAATGAGATAGGTCCCTTGAGGTTTCATGACCTTAATTTTAGTTTCTTTGCCAAATACATCCACTGCATAATTGATGTGTTTCTCAATCAGTTCCTTGAGTTCTGTCAACCAATCCTCCCCATAGCGATAGGCAGTTTCTGTTGCCAAATATCCCAAACCTGAGATTTCATGTTGATTATTAGCCAGCTGGCGTTTTTGGAAAGCCACTCTCAACTTTGGATTCTCGATAATGGCGTAAGAATTCTTGGTCCCAGCAATGTTAAAGGTCTTGGTAGCACTACTTAAAATCAGTGAAAATCCTTTAAAATCTTCATTTACCGTATTGAATGACTGGTGTTTATTTCCAAACAAGGCTAAATCTTGGTGAATCTCATCAGATACCAGCAAGACCCCATGTTTTTGACACAGTTGTCCAATCTTTTCCAAGACTTCTTTCTCCCAAACACGTCCACCAGGATTATGAGGATTGCAGAGAACGTAGAGTTTCACATTTTCTTCGACAAAGTCCCTCTCCAGTTGGTCAAAGTCAATCTCAAAAAGTCCATTTTTTTCTACTAGAGAGTTGGTGATTAATCGACGATTATTAAGCTTAATGCTCCGAGCAAAAGGTGGATATACCGGTGTGTTAATGAGCACTGCTTCACCTTCTTTGGTAAAGGCTTGAATGGCTGTTGAAATGGCTGGTACTACTCCTTCGATAAAGACTAGAGCATCCTTATCAAAACGATAAGCATGGTGTTTTTCTTCCCAGTCTTGAACTGCTTCAATCAAGCCATCACTAGCATAGGTATAGCCATAGACTAATTGCTCAGCATAGTCATGGACAGTCTGACGAATCTCAGGTAAGACTTCAAAGTCCATATCAGCAATCCAGGCTGGCAATACTTCTCGGTCAGTCTCTGCTTCTTTCCATTTGTAGGTATGATGTCCAAAACGATTGGGCAAGGTCGTAAAATCATATTTTCCCATAGTTTTATCCTTCCAAGGCTTGACGCAAATCTTCAATCAAATCTCTAGCATCCTCAATACCAATAGACAAGCGCAAGAGATCATCAGTCAGTCCATAAGAATGACGAACCTCTGCAGGAATGTCTGCATGGGTTTGAGTAGTTGGGTAGGTAATCAGACTTTCTACACCACCCAGACTTTCAGCAAAAGAGAATACTTTCAAAGTATTTAAGATATGAGGAATACGCTTCTCATCAGCTACTTTAAAGGAAATCATCCCCCCACGTCCTGTATACAAGACTTCTTTGACAGCAGGTGATTGTTCTAGGAAGGCTACGATTTCTTGAGCATTAGCTGTTGAGCGCTCCATACGAAGTGACAAGGTCTTAAGACCACGAATCAATTGATAACTATCAAATGGTGACAAAACAGCCCCTGTCGTGTTGAGATTGTAAAAGAGTTTTTCATATAAATCAGCATTATCTGTCACAACTACACCAGCTAGAACATCATTATGGCCTGCAAGGTATTTTGTCGCTGAATGCAGGACAATATCTGCTCCATCTTCAATTGGACGTTGGTAAATCGGGCTATAGAAGGTATTGTCCACGACAACTTTAGCACCCTTAGCATGAGCTAATTTTGACAATTTTTCAATATCAAATTCCAACATCAAAGGATTGGTTGGCGTTTCGATATAGAGTACATCCACATCCTTTTCTAGCTCTGCAATTAGCTCTTCTTCTGTGTTGGCATAGGTAAAGTGGAAACGTCCTTCTTGTTCCACTTGATTGAACCAACGGAAAGAACCACCGTAAAGGTCACGGACAGCCAAAACCTTACTTCCTACTGGAAAAATGCTAAAGGCCAACACAATCGCAGACATACCTGAACTAGTTGCTAGAGCATAGTGGGCTGATTCAATAGCTGCCAAGACTTCCTCTGCCTTGCTACGAGTTGGGTTTTTGGTACGGGTATAGTCAAATCCCGTTGATTGACCAAATTCTGGGTGCTGATAAGTCGTTGAAAAGTGAATAGGTGTAACCAAAGCACCTGTTGCTTCATCAGACTTGATCCCTGCTTGTGCTAAAATTGTGTTGATGTGAAATGATTTACTCATACAATACCTCCAAATCTATAGTAACTATTGTACCACTTATTTTGTATCCTTCGTTTTCTTGTTTTCAAGAGCTAGTTATAGTTTCAAACTATACAAAAACGATAGCTTCCTGAGAAACTATCGTTTTTCCTGTTGCACTGACTGATTATTTAACGTGTTTAGCTAATTCTTCTTGGGCTTTTTTGTTAGATTCTTCTTTTTCTTTTAGCCATTTTTCTTTAGCTTTTTCATACTCATCAGCCGTTACAGTCTTATCTTGCAACTTGAGATATTTGTATGATTCGACACCCTTATTTCCTGCTTGTGAGAATGGCGATGAGAATGGAACTGTCTTTCTCAAGGTCGGTGTTCCACCAAGAGAAACGTTTGGAATTGCAAGAGCGCTATCAACGAGCCAAGCTTGAACTTCAGCATATTTTTCATAACGTTTTGCTGGTTCTTGCTCCTTGTTCGCTTCTTCTAGCATTTGAGTGTAAGTATCCAGTCCAACCGCCTTAGCCTTGTCATTTACCTCACCTGGTTCTAGACCAATGTTTTGCAACATACCCCCATTATTAACATTTAGGATATCAAGATAACTTGATGGATCCAAGTAGTCAGCACTCCAACCACCATTATAAATATCAAAATCCTTTTGAGCTGCGGTTTGAGCTAGGTAGCTAGAGTTATCATAGTCGTCTGTTGATAATTGTTGAATATCGATAACCACATTCTCAGCCCCTAAGACAGATTCGATGGATTGTTTCAAAGAGCTTGCTTCAAGTACACCTTTTTTAGCTGATTGGTCAACTGATACATCCAAGTGGATTGGGAACTGCACACCCTTAGCTTCCAATTCTTTCTTAGCTTCTGCAAACTTAGCCTTAGCCTTGTCAGGATTGTAGTATGGGTCTTGTGCATCTGCAAAGTTGATTCCTTGCCATTCTTGGCCATAGTTGACCATCTTTTCTGAAACAACATCGCCAAAGTCTTTTCCGTTGATACTTACAAATGTTGGAGGTACAACTAGGTTACGAATAATCTTCGTTGCTCCGTCCTCCCCTTGAGATTGTGCTCCATAGGCTGTACGGTTGTATGCATAGTTGAAGGCTTGACGGAAGTTTTTATTCAGAACTGCTTCTTGAGTTGATTTCTTTTCGATATCTGAGGATTTAGACGTGAAGTTATAAGATTTTCTGTCCAAGTTGAAGTTCAAGTAATAAGAAGTTGCATTTTGCATACTATAAATGATGTTATCTTTGTTCTTCTCTTTAATTCCTTCAAAGCTTGAGCTATTTGGATAGAGACGTGCGTAGCTGTAGACTCCTTCTACAAAGTTACGAGCCAGTGCATCTTGGTCACTACCATCATAATAGGCCAATTTCACATCATCCACAAAGACATTTTTTTCATCCCAGTAGTTGGGATTTTTCTTGAATTCGATAACAGATTTTGAAACAAAGGATTTCATCAAGAAAGGTCCATTGTACAAAATGCTAGAAGGATCCACCTTACCAAAATCATCCCCTTTTGATTTCAGGAAGTCTGCATTGACAGGGAAGAGAATGGTTGATGTTGTTTTAGAATTCCAATAAGATTCTGGTCGTGTCAAAGTGTACTGAACTGTTTGGTCGTCAATCGCCTTAACACCGACAGTTGAAAAGTCAGTTGTTTTACCGTTGATATAGTCATCCAAACCTGCTACAGAATCTTGAACCAGGTACAAAGCTTCGGATTTTTTATCAGCAGCATATTTCAAACCAGTTACAAAATCTTGGGCAGTTACTGGAGCATATTCTTCACCTTCAGAGGTATACCACTTAGCATCTTTACGAAGTTTATAAGTGTATATCAAACCGTCCTGAGAAACACTCCAATCCTCTGCTAAGGATGGAACGTAGTTACCGTATTGGTCATTTTCCATCAACCCATCTACCAAATTGGTAACGATGTCATTGGTTGTTGCACGGTTTTCTGCAAGATAGTTCAAACTAGACGGATCGCTAGGATAGACATAGTTGTATGTTTTAGTTGAACTAGCTGAGTTGCTACAAGCCGCCAATAGTAGACCGGCACTTAGGGCAAGGCCTGCCAGCGTCAGATATTTTGCCTTAGACTTTTTCATTTCCAGAACCTCCAAATTTAAATATTTGTATCATTATACAGCTATTGTTTTTTTTAGTCAAGCAATTTTATCTAATTTTTACCAAATTATAGATTTTTTTCTACTAATTTTATATTTTATCCTATTTTTTAAATAAAAAAATGAACAATTTAAACTTTTTTAGAGTTGAAAGTTCAAATTATTCATTTTATTTATAAATCTTTATGATAGTTTTAAACGTGCCCGTAGACGATCTGCTTGAGCCTGTCCAATAACCTTATCCAAGAGACGAGTATAGAGACACATGACTCCGTAGAGACCACCACCGATTGTTCCGATTAGGGCGACATAGATGAAGCTCCAGAAACGTCCAGTTGGATGGAAAACAAATCCAAGAATCCATTGTAAGAGGCCTACCAGAATAAACATGACTAAAGTCAAAATAGTAACTAAGATTGTTCTCTTCAGAATAATCTTTCGACGTGCACCTGTCACCTCACAGATATCTCGGTACATCAAGACATTTGGAATGATGAGACCAATTGTCGTTGAAATTAAAGGACCATAACTATGGAAAATCGCTATCGATGGTAATTGTAAAACAATCTTAACAATGGATCCATAGACAAAGTAAAGAACTGCCTTGCGATTTCTAAACATGGCTTGAAGCATAGGGGATAAGACCATGTACAAACCAAGAATAGTTGACTGTAAGACTGCAAAAACAAACAAGCCCATAGCCAAACTATCTGGCTTACCGTAAAAGACTGTATAGAGGGGTTCTCCTACCATGACTACTCCAACAGTTGCTGGAAGTAAGAATAAGAAGAGCATGGTGATACTATCTTGCACCAACCGAGCAGCTGCCTGCAAATCACCCTTAACATAGTTCTCAGTTAAAAGTGGTAATCCTACACTACCGATCGAAACTCCAACCGAAATCAAAATCATAGTAATTTTATTAGGATTGGCAGAGAAATAAGAAAACATGACAATTAAGTCTTCATTACTATAGTTGGTAAACCACTTCATGCTATTGATAAAGGTATTTTGGTCCAAGATTTGGAAAAGCTGAATAGCCGAACCAGTCAAGATAAAAGGAATAGCTTCCTTAATGGTATCAATCAAGAGACCTTTACTATCAATCTTATCTCGAGTTTCAAAAACTTTTTGAAGCATTCCTTCTTTGTATAGGAAATAGATCAAGACTGCAAAACTAGCTACCATTCCCACAAAGGCCGCAAAGGTAGACTGGGTAACTGCTGATATATAATCTTTTGAACCCAGCTTCATGATGATAAAGGTTGCTAAGAGCATCCAGATAACACGAATGACCTGTTCAGCGATTTGGCTCATGGCATAAGGCTTAAGATTATTCATCCCTTGGAAAAATCCACGAATCACACTCATGGATGGGAAAATCAAGACCGCCCAAGCTAGACTTTGCATAATGGGGATGAGCTCCTTACCAACACCCGAAAGGTCTGCTAACCAAGGGGCAAAGAGATACAAGATTAAAGCAAAGATCACACCAAGTCCTGTCATAAAGCCTAGGAAACTCCGAATCAGGGCAAAACTATGTTCTTCCTCATGCATGGTATTATACTTGGCAACTTGCTTTGCGACTGCCACAGGGATACCTGCTGTCGAAATCAACAAGAACCAAGCATAGATATTGTAACCCATAGTAAAGAGACCATTAGCCTTAGCAGCATAAGTCCCCATCCAGATATACCAAGGGATGATGTAAATGGCCCCAAGCAGGCGACTGATAAAGTTACTAGCCGTTAGCCAGGCAGTTCCGCGTAACATCTGGGCCTGCTGATGATTATTTTCGTTAGACATAACTTCCTCATTCAATTTTAATAACTAGGAAATGTTCCTTATATTCCATTATAAACTTTTCCTTGTTACTTGTAAAATTCAGACTTTCGGTTTACAATAGAAAGTATGATAAAGATTGAAACTATATTAGATATTTTAAAGAAAGATGGTCTCTTCCGTGAGATTATCGACCAAGGACATTACCACTACAACTACAACGATGTTATTTTTGACAGCATCAGTTACGATAGCCGAACAACCAAAGAAAATACTCTATTTTTTGCAAAAGGAGCTGCCTTTAAAAAAGAATATCTATTTTCAGCTATCGCACAAGGGCTTAATTGGTACGTGGCTGAACAGGATTATGAAGTTGGTATTCCTGTTATTGTTGTTAACAATATCAAAAAGGCCATGAGTTTGATTGCCATGGAATTTTATGGCAACCCTCAGGAGAAACTGAAAATCCTTGCTTTCACTGGCACTAAAGGAAAAACAACAGCGGCTTACTTTGCCTATCATATCTTGTCCCAACGCTACCCAACAGCCCTCTTATCGACAATGAATACAACTTTAGACGGCAAAACTTTCTTCAAATCTTCCTTCTCAACACCTGAAAATATTGATCTCTTTGATATGATGGCTCAAGCGGTTAAAAATGGTAGAACTCATCTGGTAATGGAAGTTTCCAGCCAAGCATATCTGGTAAATCGAGTGTATGGTTTAACTTTCGACGTGGGAGTTTTTCTCAACATCACACCAGACCATATTGGTCCTATTGAACATCCGACTTTTGAAGATTACTTCTATCATAAACGCCTCTTAATGAAAAATAGCCGAGCAGTTGTCATTAATAGCGATATGGACCACTTCTCTATTCTGAAAGAACAAGTTGTGAACCAAGAGCATGACTTCTACGGTAGCCAGTCAAATAACCAGATTGAAAACTCCAAAGCCTTTAACTTCTCAGCTACTGGTAAATTAGCAGGAGATTATGACATCCAACTAATTGGACATTTCAACCAAGAGAATGCTGTTGCTGCAGGACTTGCTTGTCTTCGTCTAGGTGCTAGTCTTGAAGACATCAAAAAAGGGATTGCGACTACTCGCGTACCTGGTCGTATGGAAGTTCTCACTCAGAAAAATGGTGCAAAAGTTTTCATCGACTACGCCCACAATGGTGACAGTCTTAAAAAACTTATTTCTGTCGTTGAAACTCATCAAACTGGAAAGATTGCTTTAGTACTTGGTTCAACTGGAAACAAGGGAGAAAGCCGTCGTAAGGACTTCGGACTTCTCCTCGATCAACATCCTGAAATTCAAGTCTTTCTAACAGCTGATGATCCAAACTATGAAGATCCACTGGATATTGCAGATGAAATCAGTAGTTATATCAACCATCCTGTAGAAAAGATTGTCGATCGCGAGCAAGCTATCAAGGCTGCTATGTCTGTTACAAGTCAAGAACTGGACGCTGTGATTATCGCTGGTAAAGGAGCAGACTGCTACCAAATCGTCCAAGGCAAGAAGGAAGACTACCCTGGAGATGCAGCCATCGCTGAACGTTATCTATAATAAATTAAAAGAAGGCTAGGAAATTTCCTAGCCTTTATTTTTTTATAAATATGAGTCTTTCTTTGTCAAATTCTACAGCTAACTCGTATTTCCCATCTTCATTTTGAAGGATGTAACCTAATAAGACTAAACTATCAACAAAGATATCACGTCGTTTCTGCATGAGTTGATCTTTTTTGAGGAACTTGAGTAAAAAGGTAGTCATGTACTTGAGGGCATACTCAGGATTGACATCCCCTAAAATTCCGTAGAGCGCCTGCTGTTCTTCCGTCAGTGGATACTGGTGTTTGACCTTATAAAAGTAATTAGACAAGGTCATCTTTTCTCTTGCAAAATCTGTATGCTCTTCTAAGATAGCTGCATTGGTTTGATTGCGCAATTCGGTCTGAAAATCTTTCTCCAGGATTTCTTGATAGATTGGACTATCATCTCTCACAAAGATTTCTTGGTCTAGTTCAAGAGATTCTGTAGATTCTAGAAATGGGAGATTGAGATAATAGCGTTTATTTTCTCTCAAAATCAAACCCGCTTTAATATATTCCTCCAAATACTTGTCAACTGGAACCTCTGGAAACTGAGCCTTGATTTCGCGGAGGATAACTTCATCATGCTGGTCAAGATAGTCAACCAAGTCTTTAAAAAATGCTTGTCGTGTCAAACGTGATGGATTAAAAATCTGAATCATGAAGATTCCTTTCTTTACAAACTAAAAGATGAGATGTTGCTAATTGACTGGGATTGGTGCCAGGCTGATTCAGAGGTACAGGAAGCCCCAAATCTCGATAATATTCTCTCCAGAAATCACTGATTTCCTGTGTATTATCCCCAAACTTCATGGGAATGGTCTCAAAAATAGGGAGAATTTCTGCTATATACTGGGAACAATAGAAACCATCCCTATCTGGATAAAAGGAAGCATTGTAGGGGTCTCCAAAAAGGCTCTCTGCCAGCTTCTTGACTTCTTTGCTATCGATTTTCGGATAGCTATAGAGGTCATATACTTTCCCGTGTTCAAAGAAATCTTCAGGTAATTGTGCAATGACACCTCCTTCAACCGTTGCATGATAAACCTGTCCGTCCAAAAAGATGGCCACATGGCTATAGTGACCAGTAGATTCCTGGATGGCCTGTCCTATATCCGAATCATCTCTCACAAAAATCAAATCGCCATTTTCTAACATACTTCTCTCCTAGCAAAAAAGGAGCCGAAACTCCTTTAGCTATATAGAAAACATAGTTTTCTCGTGTCAATCTCTAGTTAAAAAATTACCATTTAAATAATTCATTAACTATATTCCAAGAATCACTCTAGCTGAAAATAATAAAGTAGCACTAAACTTACAAAAGACAGAGCTAAGTAGAGGATTCCTATTTGCAATCCATACAAATACCAAAAACTACCACTAACTAAAATAAAAATCGATGTCTCAGCAACGAGGCGACGCCATTTTTTAAAAGCATGTGGAGATTTTGGAGCCATATATCGCGCCCAAAATAAGATTAATAGAACTGCTAGAAGAAAAAATAGGAATTTTTCCAGCCAAGAAATTTGTATTACAGATACGGAGAAAAGACCAAGGATTGCCACAACCTCAACCAAAAAGCGTAGCCCTTCAATCAATCTCATCATGCTATCACCTTCTATAAATAGTCAAATTAACAGTTCCAAATATTTCTTAAATATTACCCATTAAAGCTTTCAGTCAATTGTGGTACCACTTGTTTCTTACGTGAAACAGCACCTGGAAGGAAAGCGTGGTTGTTTTCAAGTTTGAAGTTGAAGGCTGCTTCTACCTTGTCCATATTAGAACCAAGAGCCAAAATTTCTGAGTTTGAGTTGACGATGTCTGTAATCATCAAGACAAAGTCAGAGTAGCCGTTAGCTGCATTTGCGGCTTGGATGGCAGCTTCGATTTCAGCTTGGCGTTCCAATACTTCAGCAATATCAACTGTATTCACTTGAGCCACACGGACATTGTTTCCGTTGAGTTCAAAAGTCTTAGCATCGATGTCGATCAATTCTTCTGCAGATTTGCTTGCCAAGTTGGTACCAGCTTTGAGCATAGCAAGACCGTATTCTTCCAAGTTCACGCCAGCCAATTCAGCCAATTCAGGCGCAATCACTTTATCAGATGGGTGAGTTGTTGGAGATTTCAAAAGAAGGGTATCTGAAATCAAACCTGAAAGCATCAAACCTGCAATTTCTTTTGGCACAGCTACACCATGCTCTTTGAACATACGGTAAACAATAGAAGATGCTGATCCAACTGGTTCCAAACGCATGTAAAGTGGGCTTGCAGTTTCAAAGTTAGCCACACGGTGGTGATCTACCACACCGTAAACTTCTACTTCAGCAATATCTGAAACTGACTGTTGGAATTCATTGTGGTCCGTCAAGATAACTTGCACTGCCCCTTCTGCTTTAGCAGATGTGATAACACGTGGTGCTTCTACACCAAAATAGTTCAATACATAGGCTGTTTCTTCATTTGGAGTCCCAAGAGCTACTGCTTCTGTATCCAAGCCATAAGCTTCTTTTGCAAGATAAGCAAAGGCTACAGATGACCCGATGGCATCTGAATCTGGATTTTGGTGACCAAATACTAGAATCTTAGACATGATTATACCTCGTTTCTTTATTCACTCTATTGTAGCATTTTTTTCAATTTTTGACAAAAGTAAGAGGCTGGGACAAAAGTCCTAGCCTCTCAATTGTCTTTGGATTGTCGAGCAAGACGCAGTGATTGAGTGGGCTCTACTACGCTGATTTCATACTCAATGAAAATCAAAGAGCAGACTAGGAAGCGAGCCACAGACTGTACTTGAGTACGGCAAGTCGAAGCTGACGTGGTTTGAATTTGATTTTCGAAGAGTATCATCATCTTTTACAGCCCTACTCAATTGTGCGGAGGTGGGACGACGAAATCGAATTCTAACGAATTAACGATTTCTGTCCCACTCTCACTAAATCTCGAAAATATTGGCTAAATTCTTATCTTGATTGTCCTTTAGATAGTTTATTTTCTGCGGACGTGTCTTGCGTTTAAAAAGAGCTTCGGCTGACATGGCTTCTTCTTTACTATCGAAACCTTGAGCATAGATAAGTTTTACTGGCAACCGAGCTCGTGTGTACTTGGCTCCCTTACCACTATTGTGAACAGCTATTCTTTTTTTGACATCCGTTGTATAACCAGTATAGTAGGAACCATCCCGACACTCAACTACATACATATAAGCTTTATGATCCATAATAGATTTCTTGAATTTCTGGAGTATAGGAACCATCATCATTATGAACAATGAGTGGTGGCAGAACCTTAAAACCACTAGTGGAGCCGTCCTTAATAGCCTCGATCAAAAGCATATTGGCTTCCTTCTCCCGTTTAGGGTATACAAATTGCAGACGCTTTGGAGCTAAATTGTGTTGTTGAAGGGTGTCTAAAATATCTAACAATCGATCAGGACGATGGACCATGGCTAAACGCCCATTGGATTTGAGAATACTTTGGGCACTACGGCAGATTTCCTTGAGATTGGTCGTAATTTCGTGCCGAGCCAACAAATAGTGCTCACTCTCGTTCAGATTAGAATTTGGGTCCACCTTAAAATAGGGAGGATTGCACAAAATCAAATCAACCTTACTCCCCTGAATGTAAGCAGGCATATTCTTCAAATCATCACAAATGACCTGCATCTGTTCTTCTAAGCCATTTAATCGGACTGACCGGTCTGCCATATCCGCCAATCGTTCCTGGATTTCAACAGACAGAATTTTCGCCTTAGTACGACTACTGGCAAAAAATCCAACAGCTCCATTACCCGCACAAAAATCCACTATTAAGCCATTTTTAGGAAAGCGAGGAAAGCGTGACAAAAGTACACTATCCACCGAATAGCTAAAAACCTCTCTATTTTGAATAATCTTGATATCTGTAGAAAAGAGCTGATTGATTCTCTCTCCTGGTTTTAATAATTCTTCTACCATACTTCTATTATAACAAACTATATTAACATTTCAAGAGAGAAAAATCAATTAAGACTTTTTCTTATTTAGATTAGAGATAGCTTCCTTGGTCCAGATAGGCATCATGCGAGCCAAAGGAGCAAATCCGTATTTGACACGGTCACTTGAAAAACGTCTCCGTCTCGGTAATTGATGTTTCTCTTCTTCCAAAGTCCGAATAGAAAGACTTGCTTTTCCTGTATATTCGTCCAAATCGACAACCTGGACTTGAACTTCTTCACCGATTTTCAGTACATCATAGATATTCTCAATAAATCCTGTACGAATTTCAGAAATATGAATCAAGCCTGTGATACCAGTCTCTAACTCCACAAAGGCTCCATAAGACTGAATCCCTGTAATTCGCCCTGTTAGCTTATCACCTATTTTCATCCTAGTCCTCGATTTCAATCGTTTCGATAACGACATCTTCAACTGGCTTGTCCATTGCACCTGTTTCTACACCTGCAATTGCATCCAGAACTTCATAAGAAGCTTCATCCGCAAGTTGACCGAATACAGTATGACGACGATCAAGGTGAGGAGTTCCACCTTGTTCTGCATAAATTTCCGCAATTGGTTCTGGCCAACCACCACGAGCAATTTCTTTCTTAGAATATGGCAAGTGTTGATTCTGCACGATAAAGAACTGGCTACCATTTGTATTTGGCCCAGCATTAGCCATAGAAAGGGCTCCACGGACATTGTAAAGTTCTTCTGAAAACTCATCCTCAAATGACTCACCATAGATTGATTCGCCACCCATACCAGTACCAGTTGGATCTCCACCTTGAATCATAAAGTCTTTAATAATACGGTGGAAAATGACACCGTCATAGTAACCGTCTTTAGACAGAGCAATAAAGTTGGCAACTGTTTTTGGTGCATGCTCAGGGAAAAGCTTAATACGCAAGTCTCCATGATTTGTCTTAATAGTCGCAATCGGACCATCTACTGCTTCAATGTCTACTTGTGGAAACTGTAATTCTTTTTCTACCATACCAAATCCTTCTAAGGCATCGAAAATGCCATCTTCTTCTAATGTTTTTGTAATATAATCTGCTTTTTCTTTGATTTTGTCATGAGAGACACCCATAGCGACACTAATGCCTGCATAATCAAAGAGCTCTAAATCGTTCAGTCCGTCCCCAAAAACCATCACGTTCTCAGGTTTAAGATCTAAATGTTCTACAACTTTTGCTACACCAGCTGCTTTTGAACCTGAAATTGGTACCACATCTGACGAATGTTCATGCCAGCGTACCATACGCAAAGTCGATGCTAAACTTTCAGGCAAAGTCAGGTCATCTCCCTGATCCTCAAAAGTCCACATCTGATAGATGTCTTCTTTTTCATAATAATCAGGATCAACATCCAAGTCAGGATAAATTGGATCAATAGCCTCACTAATCAACTCAGTTCTAGTGGAGAGTTTAGCAGTATGACTACCAACTAAACCATAGTCAATCCCCACTTCCTTAGTCCAAGCAATATAGCTTTCAATCTTATCTTTAGAGATTTTGTTACTATCAATCACATTGCCTTTTTTATCCTCAATATAGGCACCATTCAGAGTAACAAAAAAGTCAGGTTTAAGTTCGCGAATCTCTGGCACGACACCGAAAATCCCACGACCAGTCGCAATCCCAGTCAAAATACCTTTTTCACGTAATTGTTGAAATACTGTTGGAATTGAGGTTGGGATAAAACCAGTCCTTGAGTTTCGCAAAGTATCATCAATATCAAAAAAAACAATCTTTATCTTTTTTGCCTTATATCTTAATTTCGCATCCATCTCATTACCTCCTTCAATTCACTCTTTCCATTATACCATAAAGTAGAGGAATCCCACATCCCCAATAAAATCCTTGTCTCTTATCCGAATTCCTTTACTAGATACAAAACCAAATCATCATTATTTTGGCTAGTTGCATTCATTTCCAAGGGTTGATTTCGATACCAGACACCTGTCCCATCTGGAATGTAGCCCCGTCTGATATACAATCTCTGGGCAGGGCCATAGCCTAAGTGCAAACCTACACCAAGAGTGACCTTACTCGAGACAAACTTGACTCGTTTTTCTGCTTCTTCTAGCAGTTGATTCCCAATCCCTTGATTTCGAAAAGGCTCAAACACATTAAAATCTGATAATTCTGGATAGACTTCTGCAAAAGGACCATGTTTAGCAGAGGGCAAAATGGTAACGTAGCCCGCTACAGCACCATCAATCTCTGCAACTAAGACTTCTCTCTCCCCACTTTCCTGTTCCAGAAAATATCTAGCCAAAATTTCCTCTCTACCAGGCCAACCTTGATTCATAAATCCATGAGATAAGGATTCAATATCAGACTTAATCATATTTCTAATCGTACAATTCATCTTTAACTTACCCACCTTCACTCTTTCTATTACCATTATAGCACGCCAAGGTCAGAAAAAAACTGTCTCGTGAAAAAAGACCCATAAGGGTCTGAAAAAGAGGTTCACTGGACCCAAACTCGCTCTCTCATTTCAATGCTCGTGAAAAAAAGACCCGTAAGGGTCTTAATTCGCTTTCTTGTTTTCAAGCTCATGAAAAAGAGGTCCACTGGACCCAAACTCGCTCTCTCATTTCAATGCTCGTGAAAAAAAGACCCGTAAGGGTCTTAATTCGCTTTCTTGTTTTCAAGCTCATGAAAAAGAGGTCCACTGGACCCAAACTCGCTCTCTCATTTCAAAGCTCGTGAAAAAAAGACCCGTCGGGGTCTTAATTCGCTTTCTTGTTTTCAAGCTCATGAAAAAGAGGTCCACTGGACCCAAACTCGCTCTCTCATTTCAAAGCTCGTGAAAAAAAGACCCGTCGGGGTCTTAATTCGCTTTCTTATTTTCAAGCTCATGAAAAAGAGGTCCACTGGACCTCAACTCGCTTTCACATTTCTATGCTCGTGAAAAAAAGACCCGTCGGGGTCTTAATTCGCTTTCTTGTTTTCAAGCTCATGAAAAAGAGGTCCACTGGACCCCTTTTTTTAATCTTCGTTTACGAAAGGCATCAAAGCCATTACGCGAGCGCGTTTGATAGCTGTTGTTACTTTACGTTGGTTTTTAGCTGAAGTTCCAGTTACACGACGAGGAAGGATTTTCCCACGTTCTGAAACGAAACGGCTAAGAAGCTCAGTATCTTTGTAATCAACATATTCAATTTTGTTTGCTGCGATGTAATCAACTTTTTTACGGCGTTTGAATCCGCCACGACGTTGTTGAGCCATGTTTTTTTCTCCTTTATAGTATTAATTGTCCATTAGAATGGTAAATCATCATCTGAAATATCCAAAGGATTTGTTGTTCCGAATGGATTTTCATCACGTGAAAAGTCAGGTATTGATTGAGTAGGTGCTGAATAGTTTGAACTTGGTGCAGAATAAGCTCCACCAGTATGTCCTTCACGCACACTACGGCTTTCCAACATTTGGAAATTCTCAGCCACGACTTCCGTCACGTAGACACGTTGTCCTTGCTGGTTATCGTAACTACGAGTCTGAATACGGCCTGTCACCCCGATAAGTGAGCCTTTTTTAGCCCAATTAGCAAGATTTTCAGCCTGTTGGCGCCACATAACGACATTGATAAAATCAGCCTCACGTTCGCCATTTTGACTCTTAAATGTACGGTTTACTGCAAGAGTAAAAGTCGCAACTGCTACATTTGATGGGGTATAACGCAACTCAGCGTCACGAGTCATACGCCCTACAAGTACAACATTGTTAATCATAATCTACCTTCTTACGCGTCAAGTTTGACGATCATGTGACGAAGAATGTCAGCGTTGATTTTTGAAAGACGGTCAAACTCTTTAAGAGCTGCGTCGTCGTTTGCTTCAACGTTAACGATGTGGTAAAGTCCTTCACGGAAATCTTGGATTTCGTATGCAAGACGACGTTTTTCCCATGTTTTTGATTCAACAACAGTTGCACCGTTGTCAGTCAAGATAGAGTCAAAACGTGCTACCAAAGCGTTTTTCGCTTCTTCTTCAATGTTTGGACGAATGATATAAAGAATTTCGTATTTAGCCATTGATATGTTCCTCCTTTTGGTCTAATGACCCCAAGACATTGCAAGGGGTAAGTGAGGTTTGCTCACAATAAACTATTATACTAGAAAAACATTTTTTTCGCAAGTGAAAAACTGCTTCTATTTTATTTTTTACAGTTTTTTTGCAGAAGTTTGTGTAATTTCTTCAACCTGAATATTCTCAGATTCAAATTTCTGTTTAAAGGTAGCTAGATCAACCGTTCCCTCAATTTGAACTTCGATAACAATCTTACCATCTTTACGTGGAATATTAACAGTGTGAGAGATATTAAGATTTTCCTCAACGATTAAAGAAACAATCTTTCCAAGTACCCCAACTTCATTTTCTGTGATAAAACGAACACGGATTCCCTCTTCGCCATAACCAGAAATTTCAAGAAATGCTCTGAATACATCACGGTCAGTAATGACGCCGTATAGTTGTCCATCATCCATAACTGGCAAAATTCCAATTTTATTCTTTAGCATAAGGTAGGTTGCATCTTCCAAACTTGCATAGCCTGAAACAGTGATTACATCCCGAATCATGACATCTTTTACTTTTGTTTTGTTTAGCAAGTAATTCATCTCATAGATTGAAAGACTCGTTGCTTTTGATGGACTGGCTTCAGCAATTGTTCCTTCTGTTACTAGACCAACTAATTTATCATTTTCAATAACAGGAAGACGATGCAAACCTTGCTCGCGCATCAAGTCTGCTGCATGTGCTACAGTCGTATCTGGGCTAATATATACCACCTTACGTGTCATAAAATCTTTAACTGCCATAGGAACTCTCCTTTATGTTTATAGCTTTATTATACACTTTTTAAGAAAATCATTCAAACGCTTTCATCTCTTTTTCAAGATTCTGAAAACTCTGAAATACTATAAAAAGAGCCCTATATTAGGGCCCTCAATCTTATGATTATGCAATTTATTCGACAATCTTTCCCGCAGACTAAAACAATCCACTGGATTTGATGATTGCCAAGCAATCTCTATCTGCCGACTAAAAAGGTCCCTCGGACTAAATGTGGATTGCTGGCGCAATTTTTATCCGCAACCTAAACTAGTCTCCCAGACTAGTTTAGCCACCTAGATATGCTTTTCTGACTTCATCTGATGCGGTGAGTTCTTTTCCTGTTCCTGATAGGACAATTTTTCCTGTTTCAAGAACATAGCCTCGATCTGCGATGGCAAGTGCTTTATTGGCATTTTGCTCGATCAAAAGAACGGTCGTACCTTGTTTTTGAATATCTTGGATGATATCAAAAATTTCTTGGATAAAAATTGGAGCAAGCCCCATTGATGGTTCATCTAAGAGAAGAAGCTTAGGCGTTGACATAAGCGCACGTCCCATAGCAAGCATCTGCTGTTCACCACCTGATAGGGTAGCTGCATCTTGGTTTTTACGTTCTTCCAAACGCGGGAAACGTGAAAATACTTTTTTCAGATTTGCTTGATTTTCTTCACGATTTTTCTTAAGGAAGGCTCCCATTTCCAAGTTTTCCATAACTGTCAAACCAGGGAAGACGTGACGTCCTTCTGGTACTTGAGAAAGTCCTGATGCCACAATTTTTTGTGCGGGCATCTTTTGGATTTCTTGTCCTAAAAATTCAATCCGACCAGAACTTGGACGAACAAGGCCTGATAAGGTACGAAGGATGGTTGTTTTACCAGCACCGTTTGCACCGATAAGGGAAACAACTTCTCCTTCATTTACTTCAAAGCTCACATCACGTACAGCTTGAATCATACCATAGTGTACTGAGAGGTTTTCAACTTTTAACATAGACATTAGGCTTCACCTCCAAGATAAGCTTCGATAACACGTTTATTACTCTTGATTTCATCTGGTGTCCCGTGAGCAATCAAACGACCGTACTCAAGAACATAGATACGCTCCGTAACTTCCATAACCAAGTTCATATCATGTTCAATCAGCATAATAGTAATCTTGAATTCATCCTTGATGCGACGAATCAACTCAGTCAATTCTGCAGTTTCTTGTGGATTCATACCCGCTGCAGGCTCATCCAAGAAAAGGATTTTAGGTTCTGTAGCAAGGGCACGCACAATCTCTAAGCGACGTTGTTGACCATAGGCTAAATTTTTAGCGAGAGTTTCAGCATCTCCATCCAAATCAAAGATTTTTAGTAATTCTAAGGCTTTAGCTTTCAATTCTTTTTCATTCTTATAAAAAGCTGGTAAGCGCAAGAAACTTGCAAAAACATGTTGTTTATGATGATTACTAAATGCAATCAGAACATTGTCTAATACAGTTAAGTCTTTAAAGAGACGAATATTTTGGAAAGTACGTCCTAAACCAAGAGCAGCAATTTTATAGGGCTGCTTGCCATTTAACAAGTGACCATCCAAGGTTACTGTTCCTTCGCTTGGTTCATACACACCTGTCAAGAGGTTGAAGAGAGTTGTTTTACCAGCTCCGTTCGGTCCAATCAAGCCAACAAGTTCACCTTCATTCAATTCAAGAGTTACATCTCCAACAGCCGTTAGACCACCAAAATGCTTGGTTAACTGTTTTACTTCAAGTAATGCCATTAGTTTTGTTCCTCCTTCTTAGTTTTTTTAAAGAAACTAGATAGACTTAATTCCCATGTTCCAAGAAGACCACCTGGTCTGAAAATCATTACAAGTACCAAGGCTAGGGCGTAGATGATCATACGAATACTTGCTACATCCTGTAGAAGCATGTTTAAAATACCAAGAACAATGGCAGCAACAATCGCTCCTGTAATGGATCCCAAACCGCCAAATACAACAATAATCAAGACGTTGATAGAGTTGATAAAACTATAATCTTTAGGCACAACAGAACCGATAAATCCTGCTTGAAGCGAACCTGCAATACTTGCAGTCATCGCTCCGAATACAAAAGCAATAATTTTGATTTTGGTTGTATTTACCCCAACTGATTCAGCAGCGATTTCATCTTCACGAACGGATAAAGTTAGACGACCGATTGGACTACGAAGGAAATTAAGTGTTGCAATTGTTGTAATCACAGCAAAGAAATATACCATTTGCCAGTTAGTAAAGTTTGGAATACCTAGAATACCAGCTGCACCATTAGTTAGTTCACCACCATTAACAATACAGATTCGAATAATCTCAGCAACACCTAGGGTTGCTACTGCAAGATAGTCCCCTTTCAAACGAAGAGTTGGAATCCCAACGACTAAAGCCACTAATCCTGAGATAAGTGCTCCAAGAAGCATAGCTCCAAAGAAGGCTCCATAGGTTGGAGATTTAGAACCAATAATTGCAGCCGCATAGGCACCAATAGCCATAAATCCTGCGTGCCCTAGAGAAAATTGTCCAGAAAAACCTACGATAAGGTTAAGACCAACTGCAAGTATGATGTTAATCCCAATTTGCTCTAAAATTTGAATATAAAAGAGATTGAGCACTCCAGCTGAAACAAGTACGCTGATTAAGCCATAGCCTGCTAATAAAAGGAGCAACCATAAAATATTAACTTTTAAATTTTCTTTCATTGTTTACACCTTCTCTTTCACATTCTTACCGAGGATACCAGCTGGACGTACAATCAAGATTAAGAGCAAGATTCCATACACGATAGCATCACGGAAATCTGACATTCCGAAGGCGGTAGCAAATGTTTCTAAAAGACCAATAACAAAGCCACCCAGAGCCGCACCAGGGATGATTCCGATACCACCTAGAACGGCAGCCACGAATGATTTAATACCTGGAGTCATCCCCATCAATGGTTCAAGAGAGTTATAGTAAAGTGCAATCAAGACACCCGCTGCACCAGCTAGGGCTGAACCCAAAGCGAATGTAAAGCTGATAGTACGGTTTACATTGATTCCCATCAACTGAGCAGCATCACTATCTACAGATACAGCACGCATGGCTTTCCCCATTTTTGTTTTTTGTACAATGAGTTGCAGAAGAACCATCAAAACAAGTGAGACAGTCAAAATCAACAATTGAATATTGGTCAGACTGATTGGACCTAAGTCATAACGCACTGTTTGGATTGCTTGAGGAAAGGCACGTGTGTTGGCTCCGACTAGATAAACCATCCCATACTCAAGTAAGAAGGAAACCCCAATCGCTGTAATCAATACAGAGATACGAGTTGAATGACGTAATGGGCGGTAAGCTAGAAACTCAATGATAACACCAAGAATTGCTGTGCCTGCCATTGATAAAATCAAGGCAACAAAGAAATTTAATTGCAAGGAATTAATCAAAAAATAACCCATGAAAGCACCTATCATATAGATATCACCGTGGGCAAAGTTAATCAGCTTGATAATTCCATAAACCATAGTATAACCTAGGGCTAGCAGCGCATAGACACTACCCAAGATTAAACCATTTACAAGTTGTTGAAGCATATGGTTCACTCTTTCTAATTTATATTTTTAGAATTTTATAAAAAAATAATCCTTTCATAAACACCGAAACAGGGAGTGAGTAGAAGCTCATTCCCCATTTACGATATCTACTAGATTAAGGTTTAACCGACTCAACTGACTCAACTTTACCATCTTTTAAGCCAATCATAAGTGCAGATTTAACCGGATTATGGTCTTTGTCAATAGACATTGTACCAGTAACACCTTCCAAGTCTTTCAACTTCGCAAGGTTGTCTTTCAATTCGACAGAGTTCTTAGCACCTTTAGATGCTTCCGAAATCATGTAAACTGAATCATATGCCAAGGCTGCAAACATTGAAGGTTCTTCGTTGTATTTCGCTTTATAAGCTTCTACGAATTTCTTGGCTTTATCAGTCATTTCACCTTCAGTAGAGAATCCAGTTACGTAGTAGATGTCTGTAGCTGCAGCAGGTGTTGCTTGTTCAACGAATTTAGCATCACTAAATCCATCACCACCGATGATTGGTTGTTTGATTCCCATACCACGTGCTTGGTTTACAATTTTACCAGTTTCAGTGTAGTACCCTGGAAGGACAATGGCATCGAAGTCTTTATCTTTGATTTTTGTAAGTGCGGCTTGGAAATCTGTATCCTTAGATTGGAACGTTTCTGTCGCTACAATTTCACCTTTATAAGATTTCTTGAAGGCTTCAGCAATCCCTTTAGCATAGTCAGATGAGTTATCGTAGTATAGAACGACTTTCTTCGCTTTCAAGTTATCAGTTGTGTATTTAGCAATGATTTGTCCTTGGAAGCTATCGATGAAGGTTGCACGGAAAAGGTAATCTTGACCTTTTGTCAAATCATCTTGAGTTGCTGATGGGGTTACCAATGGTACACCTGCTTTACCAGCATTGGCAACCGCTGCGGCAGTGGCACCTGAAGTTGCAGGTCCTACAAGAGCGTTCACTTTTGATTGGGTAACAAGGTTTGTTGTAACGGTAGCCGCTTCAGCTGTCTCAGATTTGTTATCTTTGTCTACAACTTCGATTTGTTTTCCATCGATACCACCAGCTGCGTTGATTTCATCAACGGCCAATTGAGCACCTTTTTGTTCAGCGCTACCGTAGGCTGCTACTTCACCAGTTTTTTCAAAATTAAAACCGATTTTTAGTTCTTTGTCGATTTCGTTACCAGCAGCGTTTGACGCTCCAGACTTCACTTCTCCGCAGGCTGCAAGAAGTGCTACACTTGCAAGCGCCACAAACGATAGGGCAAATTTTTTCTTCATCTTTTTGTCTCCTTATTTCTTAAATAAATAGCATGTTAAGAATATACCGAATTATCAGAAAATTGTCAACACATTTATCTAAAATTTTACATGATAACGTTTTCGTTATTTCTGTAGAGACTACCAACAAAGGGAGTTCCCAATTCTTGGATATGACATTGTCTCACTTTTTTGACAAATTTCTCTTTTCCTAAACGGCTAACCAGTTCTTCCACTTCTTCTGTTGGAACATAAAGTTGCAGATAACGGTGTTTTTTAGAGTGGTAACAAATATCACCATAATTATCGAGTTTTTTTGCATCACGATTATAGTATAGGTAGATAATCAGACCAGACCGATTCTCTTTTTGAAACATATTACAACTTCCTTCTAACAATCTTCTTACTATTATATCAAAAAAAGCAAACTCAGTCGAGTTTGCTTCAAAAGATTAATTCAAAGAATTATTAGCCATGATTTCATCAATGAAACCATATTCAAGTGTTTCTTGAGCGCTCATCCAGTAATCACGTTCAGCATCTGCATGGATTTGCTCAACTGATTTACCAGAATTATCTGCAAGAATTTGCTCCAAAGACTTACGAGTTTTAAGCAAGTGCTCAGCCGCAATAGCCATATCTGTCTGTTGCGTACCACCACCAGTACCACCCATCGGTTGGTGAATCATGTACTCTGCATTTGGAAGCATGAAGCGTTTGCCCTTAGCACCACTTGATGCGATAATAGTTCCCATTGAGGCAGCCATACCCATAACAATCGTTTGTACGTCTGCTTTGATGAAATTCATAGTATCTACAATTGCCAAACCAGCTGAAACTGATCCACCTGGTGTATTAACATAGAGGTAGATATCTTTAGTGCTGTCTTGAGCATCCAAGAAGAGCAACTGAGCAATAACTGAGTTTGCCATATTGTCTTCAACTGGACCTGTCAGCATGATGATGCGGTCTTTCAAAAGACGAGAGTAGATATCGTAGGAACGTTCCCCACGACTTGTTTGTTCAATTACTACAGGAATCATTGATTTCTCCTTTTAACTTTTATTTTTGTTAGTCACATGACTGAAGTTATGACTATTATAATACCTTGGTCAAAAAAGGTCAAATTTTTGATATATTTTCATATATACTTTTAAATTAAGTGATGAAAATTACTTTTTCCAATTAGAAGGAGAAAAACCTACATACTTAGTTCCCTTGTATTCTAAATGCTCCAATTTCCCAATAACATCCTGCTCATTTTTAGTCACAGTACATCGAAAGCGGATTTCTTTGCCACTTAATAAATCATCTATTTCTTGTTCAGAAAATTCATGATTACACCATTTATGTTTAAAACGAACTTTCTTCCCATTCCAAACACCAACGACATAATGGCCATTATTACTACGTTGCCATTCATCTGATTCATCTAGATAATCATCCATGGCTTCATTAACTAAATCATCGTAAGACTCGGCGATATTCTCTTCTACACCTAAAATCTCTTCCCAATCGATTCCCATGTCAAATTTCTCTATTCTTTATTCTTATTTAGTACCGAACAAGCGGTCTCCTGCGTCACCAAGACCTGGAACGATATAGCCATGTTCGTTCAAACGTTCATCCAAAGCTGCTGTAAAGATTTCTACATCTGGGTGAGCTTCTTGAAGAGCTTTTACACCTTCTGGAGCAGATACAAGGCAGACAAATTTGATGTTTGATGCTCCACGTTTTTTGAGGGAATCAACAGCCAAGATTGCAGAACCACCTGTTGCAAGCATAGGGTCAACCACAAAAATTTGACGTTGGTCGATATCTTCAGGTAATTTTACCAAGTATTCTACTGGTTGAAGAGTTTTTTCGTCACGGTACATACCAATATGTCCAACTTTGGCTGCTGGAACCAAGCTCAATAGCCCATCGACCATCCCGATACCTGCACGCAAGATTGGAACAATTGCCAATTTTTTACCAGCCAATTGTTTTTGGACTGTTTTTGTGATAGGTGTTTCGATTTCAACGTCTTCAAGCGGAAGATCACGAAGTACTTCATATCCCATCAACATAGCAATTTCATCTACTAACTCACGAAAAGCTTTTGTAGAAGTGTCTGTACGACGCAAGATTGACAATTTGTGTTGAATGAGTGGATGATTAATGACTTCAAGTTTTCCCATTTTCTGAATTCCTTCTTTCAATTTATTCTTCTTATTATATCAAAAAATGGTTTAAAAATCCTTCTAAACCATCTTTTTTTTTAATTTTTAAATCAAGTTAGCTTCTTGAAGAGCTGCTTGTACTGTCTCAAGCGGTAAGTGGGTCAACTCAGTCCCTTTTTCACGATAGAGATACTGGGCGTAGTCGTCCATACGGTACTGGTTAATATAAACGACACGCTCACATCCTACCTGAAGCAATTGCTTGGTGCAGTTGAGACAAGGAAAATGAGTAACGTAAGCTGTAAATCCTTTTGGAACGCCACGCTCTGCCCCTTGTAAAATAGCATTAACCTCAGCATGAAGAGTGCGGACACAGTGGCCCTCAATCACCAAACAGTCATGGTCAATACAGTGCTCCGTTCCTGATACAGAGCCATTATAACCTGTTGAAATAACCTTATTATCCTTGACTAAAACAGCTCCTACCTTGGCGCGTTTACAGGTTGAACGATTGGCAATCAATAAGGCTTGAGCAGCAAAATACTCATCCCAAGCCAGTCTTTTTTCTGTCATAACTTCTCTCCTTCTGATCTATTTTTTGAAAAATGGTAGGCGTAAATCTGCGATTTTTTCAGCAGGAACCTTCATTCCATCCTTGATCCATTTAAGCAAAACTGATACGATGGCAGAACTCCAAAAAGAATGCAGGTAAGAGCTGACTCCTTTTGATTTTCCATAGTATTTTTCTAAAAACTCTTGCATGGCTTGCACAAAGATTTTTTCCAAGTGGTAGTCCAAGGCAAGCTGAATAACCTTGGCTTCTTTTCTGGCTTCACGAAAGAGATGAACCCAAACCAGATAGAGATCTGTTTTGACATCATAATGACTGAGCTGCTCCATGATATTATGGACACTGCGTTTAAAGACGCTTTCTAAAATCTCTTCTTTGGAGTCATAGTTTCGATAAAAGGCGGCACGAGAAACACCAGCTCGTTTTACCAATTCGGAAATGCTAATCTTTGTCAACTCCTTTTTCTCCAAAAGTTGCAAAAGAGCTGTTTCGATAGCTTCTCTGGTCAGTAAATTGGATTCTTTGTTTGATTTTCTGAGATTTTCAAGTGAATTTTCAGAAATTCTTCGTTCGGCCATAACACTTCCTTTCTACTTGTGACAACAGAGTGACGAGACTTTTGTTTTAAGATTTTTCATGATATAATTGTAAAAAAAGACAGAACCTTTGTCAATGTATAAGTGATAAAGATGGAGAATTTCTATGACTTGGAAGATTGTAGCTGACTCTGGTTGTGATTATCGTCAACTGGCAAATCCAGCAATTGATACTGAATTCATCAGTGTTCCCTTAACCATTCAAGTAGCTGATCAAGTCTTTATTGACGATGCTAGTCTTGATATTGACAAAATGATGGAAACCATGTATGCAACTTCTGAAGCTTCAAAATCAGCTTGTCCTAGCCCTGATGATTACTTGCGAGCATTCGAAGGTGCAAACCATATTTTTGTAGTGACCATTACCGGAACTCTTTCTGGTAGTCAAAACAGCGCTCAATTAGCTAAGAATCTCTATCTCGAAGAACATCCTGATACTCAGATTCATGTCATTGATAGTTTATCTGCTGGTGGGGAAGTTGATCTAATCGTAGAGAAAATCAATGATTTGATTGACCAAGGACTTTCTTTTGAAGAAGTGGTTAAAGCTATTACTGCCTACCAAGAAAAAACTAAGTTACTATTCGTCCTCGCTAAGGTTGATAACCTCGTTAAGAATGGTCGCTTGAGTAAGCTAATCGGTACAGTTGTTGGGCTCCTTAATATTCGTATGGTCGGGGAAGCAAGTGAAACTGGAACCTTGGAACTCCTCCAAAAAGCCCGTGGTGCTAAGAAGTCCCTCCAAGCTGCTTATGAAGAGTTAATCAAGGCTGGTTACGCTGGTGGGCGTATCGTCATGGCTCACCGCAGTAATGATAAATTCTGCCAACAGCTCTCTGAACGTGTGCGTGAAACATTCCCACAAGCTGAAATTAAGATTATCCCAACCTCTGGGCTCTGCAGTTTTTATGCAGAAGAAGGTGGACTCCTCATGGGATATGAAATTGACTAATAAATCAAACAGGAGATGACTTATCATCTCTTGTTTTTTTATGGTACAATACTTTTATGAAACATTTTGACACTATTGTAATCGGGGGAGGCCCTGCTGGTATGATGGCTACCATTTCCAGTAGCTTTTATGGGCAGAAAACACTTCTCACTGAAAAGAATCGAAAACTCGGAAAAAAATTAGCTGGTACTGGTGGTGGTCGCTGTAACGTGACCAACAATGGAACTCTAGATGACCTATTAGCTGGCATCCCTGGGAATGGTCGCTTTCTATACAGTGTCTTTTCCCAGTTTGATAACCATGATATCATCAACTTTTTTACTGAAAATGGCGTAAAACTCAAGGTCGAAGACCATGGCCGCGTCTTTCCAGCCAGCGACAAATCTCGGACCATTATCGAAGCTTTGGAAAAGAAAATCACTGAGCTAGGTGGGCAAGTTGCCACTCAAACAGAGATTGTTTCTGTTAAAAAGATTGACGACCAGTTTGTCCTCAAGTCAGCAGACCAAGCCTTTACTTGTGATAAACTCATTGTCACAACTGGTGGAAAATCCTATCCTTCTACTGGCTCTACTGGTTTTGGTCACGAAATCGCCCGCCATTTCAAACACACTATTACCGAACTCGAAGCTGCTGAAAGCCCATTGTTGACTGATTTCCCGCATAAGGCCTTGCAGGGAATTTCCCTAGACGATGTGACCCTAAGCTATGGTAAGCACGTCATCACCCATGACCTGCTCTTTACCCACTTTGGTTTGTCAGGTCCTGCTGCACTACGCATGTCTAGCTTTGTCAAGGGTGGGGAAACTCTCTCTTTAGATGTCTTGCCACAACTTTCTGAGAGAGAATTAGTTGACTTTTTAGAAGAGAACCGTGAAAAATCCTTGAAAAATGCCTTAAAAACCTTGCTCCCTGAACGCTTGGCAGAATTTTTTGTCCAAGGATATCCTGAAAAAGTCAAACAACTAACAGAAAAGGAACGCGACCAACTTGTCCAGTCCATCAAGGCTCTTAAAATCCCTGTAACTGGCAAAATGTCATTAGCTAAATCCTTTGTAACTAAAGGTGGCGTTAGTCTCAAGGAAATCAATCCTAAAACGCTGGAAAGTAAGCTAGTGCCTGGACTCCACTTTGCTGGCGAAGTACTAGATATCAATGCCCATACGGGGGGATTTAACATCACTTCCGCCCTCTGCACCGGCTGGGTGGCAGGCTCAAACTAGAACTATAAATGATATAGTATCTAAAGATATTGGATAAGAAAGGAGCTATTTTGGAACATATTATTTTACTGAGAGGTGTTACACCGAATGGACAAAATGCTATCCCTAAAATGTCTTATCTGGTAGATATCTTAACAGAGGTTGGTTTTCAACACG
The DNA here is from genome assembly GCF_047465035.1 of Streptococcus infantis. GTDB lineage: Bacteria > Bacillota > Bacilli > Lactobacillales > Streptococcaceae > Streptococcus > Streptococcus infantis_T. Next base: position 21,925 of record NZ_JASHAQ010000002.1, on the reverse strand, counting down.
TTCGAACTTATATTCAAAGTGGAAATATTATTCTTGAAAGCGACTTAGCCATAGAAGAAATACGAGAACAAGTCCATACTCTAATAAAAGAAAAAATCGGAGCCGACTTGAAAATGGTCATTAAAAATAAGAGTGATTTTACAAAAATTGTCCAAGAAAATCCGTTTGGAGAACACTATCTTTATGACCGTATACATATAATTCTTTTCCAGAATGCTATCCAAAGTCTACCATTAGAAAAATTGAATATTGACTATGGTGAAGAAGAAATTTGTATCGGCAACCATTGTCTTTACCTCTATCTCCCTAGAACTGCAAAACGAAAAAAGCTTAATACCAACTATCTCGAAAAGCTGTTCGGCGTTGATCTGACCATGCGAAAGTTAAACGTGGTAGAAAAATTACTAACAAAATAGGAAAAATAAGATGAACAGAAGATAATCAGTCGAATTTGTCAATATGTGCATGATTAAAAATGGAGACATGATTCTGGTCCAAGACCGAGTTAGTCCTGACTGGCCTGGCATTACTTTTCCTGGTGGTCATGTTGAACGTGGCGAGTCCTTTGTCGATGCTGTCATTCGTGAAGTGGAGAAAGAAACTGGTCTTACCATTTCTAAACCTCAACTCTGTGGTATCAAAGATTGGTATGATGATGCAGATTATCGCTATGTCGTCCTCTTATACAAAACTGAACACTTTACTGGTGAGCTCCAATCTTCAGACGAAGGAAAAGTCTGGTGGGAAGATTTTGAAAATCTATCTCATCTTAAACTGACTACTGAGGATATGTCTGATATGCTTCGTGTTTTTTTGGAAGAATACCTCAGTGAGTTCTTTTACTATAAGGATAGGGAAGACTGGTCTTACCAACTCAAATAACAGTAAATCGGCAGAGGTCTCTCCGCCGATTTTTAGCTTGTCTAATCTTCAAGCTAGGTCTGTGTCCTCCAATTAAAATTCTGTTACTGGCTTTGTCAGTCCTAGCTTAGTCTTTGAGTTTTATCGAGTTTGTGTGCCTACATAGTGGGCAATGACGTCTGAAGTGTACTGGGCTGTTCCAGGTCCAAACTTGTCAATGTTTTCCTTAAACTCTGGATTATAGACATAGCCTTGGCCGATATGACCGAAGACTTCCATAGAGCAGTCAAATCCATAGGTACGAATGGCTTGCAAGAGCTTGGCTGCTTCCTCTTGGTTTTCAGATGCTGTTATCGGCAGATCAGATTGTAGATTTTGAGCCAAGGCTTGAAAGACTTGATTAAAGGCTGTTGTAGCTTCATCCTCTCGTCCTTTTTGACGCTCGAGAGCCTGGTCCATGACTTCTTGGCCATATTTCTCTACTGCCTCTTGGTGGTATTTTTGATTGTCTTGATAGCTAAATCCAGTGAATTTTTCTTGAATGGTCATTTTTATTTCTCCTTTTTGTTCTTGGATAGTTTTCTGTAAGGTTGAAATTAAGGTATCCAGATGTTGTCTTTCTCGAGTCAGGTAATCCAACTGTCTCGTCAAATGTGGTAACAAGTTCATCTTTTCTTCCTTCAATAGCTCTGCTATTTTTTCTAAAGAAAAGCCTAGATACTTGTAATAGAGGATAATCTGTAGTCGTTCCAAATCCTCTTGGCTGTAGGTTCGATAGCCATTTTCTGACTTTAATGGGACCAAGAGTCCTATCTTATCATAATGGTAAAGGGTCTTGATAGAGACGCCTGAAAGCTGCGCAGCTTCTTTGATATGGTACATGATTTCCTCCTCACATAAATAGTATATACCCTCCCCTTTGGGGAGAGTCAAGTATTTTATCATATTTTTTATAAAAACATGAAAATCGCTTTCTTGACAGACTTGAAAAAACATGATAGGATAATCAAGTCTATCAATCAAATAAAAAGCTCATAAAGAGCCATTGAGAGAAGGCTATTTGACAACTCAAGTAGCCTTTTCTTATTTTAAAAAATAGATCGGAGTTTAACAATGTCTGAAAAATCGCAATGGGGATCTAAGCTAGGCTTTATCCTTGCATCTGCTGGTTCTGCTATTGGTCTTGGGGCCGTTTGGAAATTCCCTTATATGACCGCTGCCAATGGTGGTGGAGGATTTTTACTGGTCTTTCTCATCTCAACGATTTTAATTGGTTTCCCGCTTTTGCTGGCGGAGTTTGCCCTTGGTCGGAGCGCTGGCGTGTCAGCAATCAAAACCTTTGGAAAATTGGGCGATAATAAGAACTACAATTTTATCGGTTGGATCGGTGCCTTTGCCCTTTTCATCCTCTTATCCTTTTACAGTGTTATTGGAGGATGGGTTTTAGTCTATCTAGGTATCGCTATTGCTAAAGCCTTCCAGGTTGGGATTAGCAGTGATTATGCCCAGCTCTTCACAGACATTATTTCAAATCCATGGATTGCCCTCGGTTCCCAAGCCCTCTTCATCTTCCTCAACATCTTTATCGTATCTAAGGGAGTTCAAAAAGGGATTGAAAGAGCATCGAAAGTTATGATGCCCCTGCTCTTTATCATCTTTGTCATTATCATTGGGCGCTCTCTCAGCTTGCCAAATGCCATGGAAGGTGTAGTTTATTTCCTCAAACCTGACTTTTCAAAACTGACAAGCGCCGGACTCCTCTATGCTCTGGGACAATCTTTCTTTGCTCTATCCCTCGGGGTTACAGCTATGTTGACCTATGCTTCTTACTTGGATAAGAAAACCAACCTAGTCCAATCAGGTATGTCCATCGTTGCCATGAACATCTCTGTATCCATCATGGCAGGATTAGCTATTTTCCCAGCTATGTCAGCCTTTAACATCCAGTCTGAAGGTGGTCCAAGTCTCCTCTTTATTGTCTTGCCACAACTCTTTGACAAGATGCCTTTTGGAAGTATTTTCTACATCCTCTTCCTCTTGCTCTTCCTCTTTGCTACGATAACTTCTTCTGTCGTGATGCTGGAAATCAATGTAGGCAACATCACCAATCAGGACAATCGTAGACGTGCTAAGTGGAGTATGATTTTAGGTGTTTTAACTTTTGTATTTGGTATCCCTTCAGCCCTATCCTACGGAGTCATGGCAGACGTTCAAATCTTGGGGAAGACCTTCTTTGATGCCATGGACTTCTTGGTTTCTAATCTCCTCATGCCATTTGGTGCACTCTGCTTGTCCCTCTTTACAGGCTATGTCTTCAAAAAAGCATTGGCTATGGAGGAACTCCAGCTTGATGAAACACCGTGGAAACAAGGACTTTTCCAAGTCTGGCTCTTCCTTCTTCGTTTTATCATCCCAATTATCATCATCGTGGTCTTTATCGCCCAGTTTATGTAACTATAAAAATGGACTTGAGTTTTTTCCTCAAGTCCTTTCTTTTTACGGATGACTAACAATCAATTCCAAATCTTGTCCTTCGAGTGTCCAAGTTTCAACATCACTTGGTAAGATAAAGTGGCTACCTTTTTGAATTGGATAATCTTTACTGTCCACAGTTAGTTTCCCTTGACCAGCTAAGACACTCAACAAGCTATACTCAGCTGTTTTTTCAAAGTCAACTTTTCCAGTGATTTCCCACTTGTAGACTGCGAAGAATTCATTGGATACAAGGAGAGTTGAACGCAAATCGTCTGCTTTAACGGTTACAGGACGGCTGTTAGCAGGCTCACCAATATTTAGAACATCGATGGATTTTTCAAGATGAAGCTCGCGCAAGTTACCATTATCATCCTTGCGGTCAAAGTCATAGACACGGTAGGTTGTATCACTAGACTGTTGCGTTTCAAGGATTAAGATACCTGTTCCAATAGCATGCATGGTTCCACTTGGAACATAGAAGAAATCTCCAGCTTTTACAGGAACTTTTGTTAACAAGGCATCCCAGTTTTTATCTTCGATTTGCTGACGGAGTTCTTCTTTTGACTTGGCATTATGCCCGTAGATAATCTCTGAACCTTCATCCGCAGAGATGATGTACCAACATTCTGTTTTTCCAAGTTCGCCTTCATGCTCTAGTCCATAAGCATCGTCTGGGTGAACTTGGACGCTAAGCCAGTCGTTAGCATCGAGTATTTTGGTCAAAAGTGGAAATACAGGTTCTGGACGGTTGCCAAACAATTCACGGTGTTCCGCATACAAAGTAGCTAGGTCTGTTCCCTCGTAGCGTCCATTTGCAACCTTTGAAACGCCATTTGGATGAGCTGAGATGGCCCAGTATTCTCCGATTTTTTCACTTGGGATGTCGTAACCAAACTCATCACGTAGCTTGGTACCTCCCCAAATTTTTTCTTGCATAACTGATTGTAAAAATAATGGTTCTGACATGTCAATCTCCTGTCTGATTTTTCTCCCCTCATTATAGCAAAAAAAGAGTTCGAATTGAACTCTTTTTCACATCTTATAAATTAGGGAGAAGATTTTATAAAAATAGTGAACAAATGTGCTCTACTCAATGCTTGCACCATTGCTGGCAATGACATCCTTGTACCAGTAGAAGGATTTCTTCTTGCTACGTTTGAGAGTCCCATTTCCTGCGTTATCTCGATCCACATAGATAAAGCCATAGCGCTTGTTCATTTCGCCTGTTCCAGCCGAAACCATCCGGAAAAGTCAGTTTTTCGGTCATAAGTCTACTCAACTTTCTTATTTGCTTGTTCATTTACTTATATTATAGCTCATTCTGAAACCTTTTCTTATAAAATACTGTGACATACTGATACTATTCTACTATTTAAGTTGATCAGATTGTTTTTTAAAAAATTATCCTCTCGAAAAAGCAAATAGCCTCCCCGGAAACAAAAAAAGAAGACTGAAAACTAGTCTCCTCTGTTCCTTTTAAATCAAAGCTGTGATAGCGGTTACTAGGCCAAAAATAATACCTGGTGCATTCGCTGCTGCAAGGGGGATATCTCTTTCTTTTTTGAAAAGACCGTAGTAGACCCATAGACTACAGTTGATCGCTGCAACCAAGGGCTCAATGAAATTTCCTTTTTGACCAGCCAGATTGTCCATGATTTGTGGGAAGTAAGACATATACATCATAACAGACATAAAGGTCGCTACCCAACCTAACATTTTCATTTGTTTTTCAGTTATTTTCAAAACCTATTTCATTTTTACTGAATCTTATTTTATAATCTTCTTTCAAAACAATCAAGACTTTGAAGCTTTTGTTATAAAGATGTAAACTATCACAATCTTGTGAGAAGAAAGAGGGAACAGAAAAAAGACTGGATTGCTCCGATCTGTTTAGTCAATCAAATATTAGAAAATGAATACTCCTTTTCAATGAATCGATTGATGGTAAATAAGCTGTTAGAAATTATTGACAGTATCGAAATTTTCTAGTAAAATGAATTTTGTTAATACCTAAATGGTGTGTAATTTTCTATCAACATAGTCAGGAGAAAAGGAACTTATGCTAAAAAAATTTAATGAATTGTCACTGAAAGATAAGGCTTATCTAATTGGCGGTTTGATCTTATTAGTCATTGTGATCTCCTTTGGTCTGCTCAATCGTCAAACAGTAACTGTCAGTCTTGTCTTTACACAACTATCTGCTCCCTTGATTTTGGTGATTTTTACTTGTCTAGTAATCGGGATCATTGTTGGTAGTGCTATTGGTTTTAGCTATCACCATGGCAAGACTCAAGAGCTGAAAAGCCGCATTGCTGAAGCAGAAACGACTATCCATAAAAAAGACAAGGAGCTTCTCCAGTACAAGGAACAGGTGCAACAATTAAAACAGGAAGCCAAACAATAAGTGTAGAAATCATAACCACCCGTCAGCGGGTGGTTTTTTGTCTCGCACCTAATGGAACGAGACGGACTGAAAATCGCATAACAGAAAAAAAACCGGATTGCTCCGATCTTTCAATAGTTCATATTCTCACATTCTGTTTTAAGAATAGTTAAGGTTATCTTCAAATGACTAAGCCCCTTATTTCATACGATAAAAATCAAGCACTAGACCAGCAGGACCTTTAACTAATAAGGACTCTGTTCCCCAATCCGTTTCACAAGGACCGTGTAAAATCTCGACACCTCTCTCTTTTAAACGTTGGTAATTCTGCTCTAGATCCTCAATCTCAATGTGAAGAATGATACCTGACTGAAAATCTTCCAAAGGAATCAAATGATTTTGGGACAACATTAGACAATGACTGCCAATCGTGAACTGAGCAAAGCCTTGATCAACATAATCTGACTTTTTATCCAAAATACACTCTAATTCAGCACAGACTTGGGGAACATTTGAAACAATAATATCCAATTGATTTAAATTCATTTACTATTCTCCATAAAAAGACCGGATTGCTCCGATCTTTTCAAGTTTCGCTCTATGAAAATCAAAGAATAAACAAGGTGGAACCAAGTTTGATGGCAAATCTTTGCTCATCAAACTATGAAAAATCCTTTGGGACTTTTTCTAGGATCCACACTAGATTCCATCATTGAAAATTAAGGTTTCAATGATGAAATCGTCGGAAGTAAACCTCAGAATGAAGTCTACAAATTTATCTTTTATTTTCGATGAGAGGAATTATTTAATTGCGCGTGATTGCAATCCTTCTTCTTCCAAGAAGAGGCGGAATGGTACGAGTTCTTCTGCTTCGTATTTTTCCTTGAAGGCTTTGATAGCTTCTTCTGAGTGTTGTTTTGGATCCAACTCAAGTACTTCTACTGGAAGTGGACGATGTGGAGTGATGTGAGCATCGATCACAACTGTCTTACCTTCTTTGTTGAGTTTAACAGCTTCTGCAACAACTGCATCGATGTCTTCGATACGGTTCACAGTGAATCCTACAGCACCTTGCGCTTCAGCGATTTTCGCATAGTCAGCATTAGGGAAGTCACAACCAAACAAGTGTTTGTTTGTGTCCTCGTATTTGTCCTTGATGAAGGCATATTTACCATTTGAGAAGACAACGTTGATAACTGGAAGGTCGTATTGAACGTTTGTGATAACGTCTGGGTAGCACATGTTGAATGCACCGTCACCCATGATGTTCCATACTTGGCGATCTGGATTGTCTTTCTTAGCAGCGATACCACCAGGAAGGGCAATACCCATTGTCGCAAAGAGTGGAGATGTGCGCCACATGTTCTTAGGTGTCATGTGAAGGTGACGAGTAGATGTTTGAGTAGTGTCACCTACGTCGATTGAGTAGATAGCGTCTTGATCAGCATGTTTGTTGATTGCATTGTAGACTTGGTACAATTGCAATTCACCCTCAGTTTTACCTTCGAGTTTGTTCATGTAATCACGCCAGTTTTGGTTGTTCTTCACGTTTGCACGCCACCATGGAGTAGACTCAACTGGGTTTACTTTATCAAGGATAGCTTTAGCTGCTTGACCTGCATCACCAAGGATAGAAGCGTCAAGAGCGTGACGTTTACCAAGTTTGTAAGGGTCGATATCCACTTGGATGAATTTTTCAGTGTTTTTGAATGCTTCGTAAACTTCAGCAAATGGGAAGTTTGAACCAAGGAAAAGAACTGTGTCTGCTTCAAAGACCACTTCGTTGGCTGGCTTCCAACCAACACGGTAAGCAGAACCTGTCAAACCTTCGTAGTTCCATTCGAAAGCTTCAAAGTTTTTACCAGTTGTGATGATTGGTGCTTTGATTTTACGTGACAATTCAGTGATCACTTCACCAGCTTTAACACCACCGTAACCAGCGTAGATCACTGGGCGTTCAGCGTTGTTCAAAATTTCAACAGCTTTATCAATTTCAACTTCGTTCAAAGCAGGAGCGATGAATGAACGCTCGTATGAACCTGAACCGTAGTATGAGTTTTCGTCGATTTCTTGGAAACCAAAGTTTACTGGAATTTCAACGACAGCTGGACCTTTTTTAGAAACGGCAGCACGGCAAGCTTCGTCAATAACTTTTGGTAATTGCTCTGCGTAAGCTACACGTTTGTTGTAAACAGCGATACCGTTGTACATTGGGTTTTGGTTCAATTCTTGGAAGGCATCCATGTTCAATTCGTTAACTGGACGTGATCCAAGGATAGCAAGGAATGGAGTGTTATCCATAGCTGCATCGTAAACACCGTTGATCAAGTGAGTTGCACCAGGTCCACCTGAACCAACTGCAACACCGATAGATCCGCCAAATTTAGCTTGCATAACCGCTGCAAGAGCACCTGTTTCTTCGTGACGAACTTGCAAGAAACGGATATCTTTGTCTTCAGCCAAAGCGTCCATCAATGAGCTGAGTGTTCCTGATGGGATACCGTAGATAGTATCTACGCCCCATGTTTTCAATACGTTGAGCATTGCTGCAGATGCAGTAATTTTCCCTTGAGTCATAATGATAACTCTCCTTCAAAATAATTTCATATATTTACAAAAAACGCTTTTATATGTTATTTGAAAACGATTCAGTAAATTTACAATCCTAATTTATCACATTTGATTTTAGATTTCTAAGTATATGCTCAGAAACTTTCATTCTCTATTACAGTACAGTTTGGAAGCGTTTTGAAAATCTGTTTTAGAATAGAAAAAAGCGGTTAAGACCGCCTTTTTAATCGACTTTAGTAAAATTAAGCATGAGAGAGCTGATTAAAACAGATACTGAACTAAAGGCCATGGCCAATCCTGCAAGTTCTGGATTGAGTACCAAACCAAGACCAGAAAACACTCCTGCTGCAATCGGAATACCAATGAGGTTATAGATAGAAGCCCAGAAAAGATTGAGTAGAATACGATTAAAGGTCTTCTTACTCATATCAAAAGCACGTGCCAATCCTAATAAATTGTTGGTTGTAAGAACAAGGTCTGCTGATTCAATGGCAATATCTGTCCCAGAGCCCATGGCAATTCCGACATCCGCTACACTGAGGGCCGGCGCATCATTGATACCATCTCCAACAAAGGCCAATTTGCCATTCTTTTGAAGCTTGTGAATTTCATGTGCCTTTTCCTCTGGCAAGACATTTGCGATCACTTCTTCGATTCCAATTTGCTCTGCAATCGCATGGGCTACTCCAGCATTATCTCCGGTAAGCATGACCGTTCTAAGACCACGTTTTTTCAATTTAGCAATAGCTTCTTTGGCATTTTCCTTAGGGACATCCTGCAAGGCAATTAAGCCTTTTAGCTCACCATCCACGGATAGGAAGACAACTGTTTTCGCTTCTTTCTCAAGCAAATCAAATCGTTCTTGATAATCATGTGGAATAGCAAGATCATCTAAGAGTTTGGCATTCCCAAGCAAGACTTGTTTACTATTAATAATCCCAGTCACACCTTTTCCATGCAAGGCTTGGAAGTTTTCCACTGGGTAAAGGCTAATTCCTAGTTCAGATGCACGATTAACAATAGCTTGAGCTAGCGGGTGTTGAGATACATCTTCCAGTGAAGCAGCCAAACTTAGCACTTCTTTTTCATCACCAATAACATCTGTCACTACTGGCTTCCCTTCGGTCAAGGTTCCTGTCTTATCAAAAACAACCGTTTGGACTTTTTGGATTTCCTGTAAAACTGTACCATTTTTGAGAAGAATCCCCATCTTGGCACTTCGTCCTGTTCCAACCATGAGTGCTGTCGGTGTCGCAAGTCCTAGTGCACAAGGACAGGCAATAATCAAAACAGCAACTCCATAGAGAAGTGAAGTCACAAAACTTTCACCTAGGAAAACAAACCAGATCCAAAAAGTAAGAAGTCCTAAAATGACAACTGCTGGTACAAAAATCCCTGAAATCTTATCTGTCAAATCTTGAATAGGGGCGCGACTCGTTTGCGCTTTCTTCACAAAGTCCACAATTTGAGCCAACATAGTCTCAGAACCAACTTTTTCAGCTTTAAAGATGATCGTACCACTATTATTGATGGTTGAACCAATGACAGCATCTCCAACTGATTTATCGACTGGAATACTTTCCCCAGTAACCATTGATTCATCAATACTCGTTTCACCTTCTAAGACAATACCATCAACGGCAATTTTTTCACCTGGTCGAACGCGAATGAGATCCCCAACTTTGACTTGTTCTAGAGGGATTTGAACATAAACATCATCACGCAAAACCTCTGCTGTTTTTGCTTGTAGGTCTAATAATTTTTCGACTGCCTGCGAAGTATTTTTTCGCATTTTTTCCTCAAAAACTGCCCCCAAAAGAATGAAGAAGAGGATAAATGCAGCACTTTCAAAGTAAACGGGCAGACCAGTGAAGAGGGCAACTAAGCTATAGAAATAGGCCACTAGGGTTCCCAGAGCAACCAAGGTATCCATGTTGGAATTATGCTTTTTAAAACTAGCCCAGGCGCTTCTGATATATGGAACTCCAGCTACCAGCATAATGGGTGTTGTGGCTAAAAAGGTTCCCCAACGCATGACTTGGTGACTAATTCCTCCTGTAGACATCCCAATCATGAGAATCACAAGAGGCACAGTAAAGATACTAGTAATCCAAAAACGCTGAAAAAGTGATAGAGATTTTCGAGTCTTCTCAACTACAGTATAACTCCCCTTTTGCATCTTCATGCCGCATGAAAATTCATGCTCGCCCAAGTCTTGAGGCGTAAAGCGAATGACTTTTTCCTCGTCTTGAGCGATTGGTTCTAGAATCCCTTCTTCTTCGAAGAGAATCTCTTTATAACAGTTTGAAGGTGTCACACGATGAAAGGTAATCTCAGCAGGAATCCCTTTTTGCAGTTGAATGTGGGCTGGATGGTAGCCTTTGTCTGCCGTGATACGGATTTTTTGAACGCCATTTTCAAGGCTTGCTTTTACAATTTCTGTCATATCATTCTCCTATTCTACAATCATCTTACCGTGCATCATATTCATGCCACAAGAGAAACCATACTCACCTGCTTCTTCAGGAGTGATTTCAACTACATATTGGTCTCCCATAGGCAGATCTGCATGCACACCAAAGTCTGGAAAAACGATTTGATCCAAGCAAGGTGAAGGATCTTTTCGATCAAAAATAATGCGAGCAGGTTGCGATTTTTTGAGGATAATGGTTCCTGGAGTATAGCCCCCCATGACTTCCACTCGAATTTCTTGATAGCCATTTTTTTGCTGGGCTCTCTTAGCATCTTCTTGCGGTTTTTTGAAAAACCAAAAGAGGATAAAAGCAATCATTCCTAAAACAACAATAGATACAAATAGATTTAACATAGCGTCTCCTTTACATACAATTACATCTTACTTCTGCCACAGCACTTGCTTTTTTCTCAGCAATCACTTCCTCCAAAACTTCCAAGTCAGCTAGGGTAAAGTCACATTCTTCAATCAAATCAGCTAGCAAGAGCTTTATTCTGCGAGAACAAAGCTTGTCTTTGATATCCTGAACCATTAAGCCCCTACTATCATCTAGCGTTAAAAGGGCCGAATAGACAAAGGACTTGCCCTGTTTTTCTCGAGTCAAACATTCTTTCTCCACCAAACGAGCCAAGAGTGTCTGGATCGTGGATTTGGACCAACTGAACCTTTTCTCTAATACTTTTATAAGATCAGTGCTTGTCTGTTCTCCCTGCATCCAGATAATCTTCATGACCTGCCATTCTGCATCCGAAATCTGCATCAGCACACCTCCAAAATCTACATTTGTCAATTACAATTATCAGTATACTCTTAAAATCTACATTTGTCAATTATAAAATTCAAATCTTTCTCTTTTTTTATTCTTCATGACAAAAGTGATTAATACTCAATGAAAATCAAAGAGCAAACTAGGAAACTAGCCGCAGTCTGTACTTGAGTACGGCAAGGCGACGTTGACGCGGTTTGAAGAGATTTTCGAAGAGTATAAAACACAAGCAAAAACCTCCACATTAGTGGAGGAAATTTCTTTTATCAATACAATTTTAAGTCACGTGGGTCAACTGGGAAGGTTGGGTTGTATGGATTGTGACGGAGCTTGAAGTGTTTGACATCCTCAATAGTCTGAGTTCCGGATAACTGCATGACTGTCTTCAATTCTGCATTCAAGTGCTCAAATACTTGACGAACACCAACACTACCACCAAGAGCCAAACCATAAATAGCAGGACGCCCAATTGCTACCAAGTCTGCTCCTGAAGCCAAGGCTTTAAAGACATGTTGACCACGACGAATACCAGAGTCAAAGACAATCGGTACACGTTTGTCAACTGCTTCAGCAACTTCTTGAAGTGAGTCAAAGGCGGCTGGGCCACCATCGATTTGACGTCCACCGTGGTTGGTTACCCAGATACCAGATGCACCTGCAGCAAGAGAACGTTCAACATCTTCACGGCATTGGGGACCTTTAACGTAAACGGGTAGGCCTGAGTATTCAGCGATGAATTCTACATCTCGTGGAGACAGGCGTTGTTTAGCTGATTTGTAGACAAAGTCCATTGACTTACCAGCACCTTCAGGTAGATATTCTTCTACGATTGGCATACCAACTGGGAATACAAAGCCATTACGCTTGTCCACCTCACGATTGCCCCCTACAGTAGCATCTGCTGTCAAGACAATCGCTTTATACCTCTCAGCCTTCACACGGTCCATGATATGGCGGTTGATACCGTCATCCTTACTAAAGTAAAATTGGAACCAGTGAGGTGTCCCTTGAAGAGCTTCTGTAATTTCTGGAAGATCTACAGTAGAGTAAGAGCTGGTTGTATAAAGAGAACCAAACTCATGTACACCACGCGCAGTAGCTACTTCACCTTGTTCATTTGCCAATTTATGAGCCGCAACAGGCGCCATAATGATTGGTGAAGACAATTTTTCACCTGCAAATTCAATCTCTGTACTTGGATTTTCCACATCACAAAGCGTATGCGGAACGATGAGTTTGTGGTTAAAGGCACGGATGTTCTCCCGTAAAGTAAAGGTATCTTCTGCTCCACTAGCGATATAGCCAAATGCTGCTTTAGGAATAACTTGTTGCGCCATGGGCTCTAAATCATAGGTATTGATGAAATCTACATGACCTTCTGCATTGCTTGTTTTATATGACATAAAATATCCTCCTTAATAAGTAAGCGCTTACTTTGTATATTACAAAAACATCTTAACTCTTTTTTCAAAACTTTTCAAATATTTTGTTTGGAAATTTCAGAAATTTTATGTCTATGATAAAAAATCCTTATAACGGCAATAAAAAATACATATTATCCAAAGCTTTCTTTTAATGCTACAATAACTGTATCATTTTCCTAGATGGGAGGTTCTACTTTTGGATTGGTCCATTGTTGAACAATATCTACCACTCTATCAAAAGGCATTCTTTCTGACCTTGCATATTGCAGTTTGGGGAATTCTAGGTTCTTTTTTGCTAGGGCTCATCGTCAGTGTCATCCGGCATTACCGCCTTCCTGTTTTCTCCCAGTTGGCAACAGCCTATATCGAACTTTCACGAAATACACCCCTTTTGATACAACTTTTCTTTCTCTACTTCGGTCTACCTCGAATAGGGATTGTTCTTTCTTCAGAAGTCTGTGCAACAGTCGGGCTCATCTTTTTAGGTGGTTCCTACATGGCAGAATCCTTCCGAAGCGGGCTAGAAGCAGTCAGTCAAACCCAGCATGAAATTGGTTTAGCCATTGGGCTTACTCCATTTCAGGTTTTTCGCTACGTAGTTCTTCCACAAGCGACTGCGGTGGCTCTACCATCCTTTAGCGCCAATGTTATTTTCCTCATCAAGGAAACTTCTGTCTTTTCGGCAGTCGCCCTTGCTGACCTAATGTATGTTGCTAAGGATTTGATTGGTCTCTACTATGAGACAGATATCGCACTAGCCATGTTGGTGGTTGCTTACCTTATCATGCTTCTACCTATTTCACTAGTCTTTAGTTGGATAGAAAGGAGGCTCCGTCATGCAGGATTCGGGAATGCAAGTACTCTTTCAGGGAAATAATCTCCTGAGAATCTTACAGGGATTGGGCGTCACGATTGGGATTTCTATCCTGTCTGTCCTCTTATCCATGATTTTCGGAACGGTTATGGGAATTATCATGACCTCTCATTCTAGAGCAATCCGCTTCTTGACACGCTTATATCTAGAATTTATCCGTATCATGCCCCAGCTAGTGCTCCTTTTCATCGTTTACTTCGGCTTAGCTCGAAACTTTAATATCAATATCTCAGGTGAGACTTCGGCTATTATCGTTTTTACCCTGTGGGGTACAGCTGAGATGGGTGACTTGGTTCGTGGAGCTATTACTTCTCTCCCAAAACATCAGTTTGAGAGCGGACAAGCGCTTGGTTTAACTAAAGTGCAACTCTACTACCATATCATTATCCCGCAAGTTTTGAGAAGGCTTCTACCGCAAGCCATCAATCTTGTCACTCGTATGATCAAAACGACATCCTTGGTTGTTTTGATTGGAGTTGTTGAGGTTACCAAGGTTGGACAACAAATTATCGATAGCAATCGTTTAACTATCCCAACAGCTTCCTTTTGGATATATGGAACCATCCTAGTCTTGTATTTCGCAGTTTGCTTCCCTATTTCCAAACTATCTACTCATCTAGAAAAACATTGGAGGAATTAAATGTCTGAAACTATTTTAGAAATCAAGGAACTAAAAAAATCCTTCGGAGACAATCCTATCCTCCAAGGACTTTCTTTAGATATTAAAAAGGGGGAAGTGGTCGTCATCCTAGGACCATCTGGTTGTGGGAAAAGTACCCTCCTTCGTTGTCTCAATGGTTTAGAAAGTATTCAAGGAGGAGATATCCTGCTGGATGGCCAGTCCATCGTTGAAAATAAAAAAGATTTTCACCTAGTTCGCCAAAAGATCGGTATGGTCTTTCAAAGTTATGAACTCTTTCCTCACTTGGATGTCCTTCAAAACCTCATCCTAGGCCCTATCAAGGCTCAAGGGAGAGACAAAAAAGAGGTTACTGAAGAAGCTCTACAACTACTGGAACGTGTCGGACTTCTAGATAAACAACATAGCTTCGCTCGCCAATTATCTGGTGGACAAAAGCAACGGGTTGCGATCGTCCGTGCCCTCCTTATGCATCCAGAAATTATCCTCTTTGACGAGGTGACTGCTTCACTGGATCCAGAAATGGTGCGTGAGGTTCTAGAACTCATCAATGACTTGGCACAAGAAGGTCGTACCATGATTCTGGTAACCCACGAAATGCAGTTTGCCCAAGCCATTGCGGATCGCATTATCTTTCTAGACCAAGGGAAGATTGCTGAAGAAGGAACTGCTCAAGAATTCTTCACAAATCCACAAACCAAACGAGCACAAGAATTTTTAAACGTCTTTGACTTTAGCCAGTTTGGCTCATATCTATAATGAATAAAGGAGATTATTATGAAACTACTTAAACCAATTCTAACTGTTTTTGCTCTAGCATTTGCGCTTATCTTTGTCACAGCTTGTAGTTCAGGTGGAAGCTCTGATGCTTCATCTACGAAGGCAACTGCCAAAGCTCGCACCATTGATGAAATTAAGAAAAGTGGCGAACTTCGAATCGCGGTATTTGGAGATAAAAAACCATTTGGTTATGTTGACAACGACGGTTCTTACCAAGGTTACGATATCGAACTAGGGAATCAATTAGCACAAGACCTTGGTGTAAAGGTCAAATACGTTTCTGTCGATGCTGCCAACCGCGCTGAATACTTGATTTCTAACAAGGTTGATATCACCCTTGCCAACTTCACAGTTACTGACGAACGTAAGAAACAAGTTGACTTTGCCCTTCCTTACATGAAAGTTTCTCTTGGTGTTGTGTCACCAAAAGATAAAGTCATCAAGGACGTTAAAGAACTTGAAGGCAAAACCTTGATCGTTACAAAAGGAACTACTGCTGAAACTTACTTTGAGAAAAAGCACCCAGAAGTAAAACTCCAAAAATACGACCAATATAGCGATGCCTACCAAGCCCTTCTTGATGGACGTGGAGATGCCTTCTCTACTGACAATACTGAAGTTCTAGCTTGGGCGCTTGAAAATAAAGGATATGAGGTAGGAATTTCTTCTCTAGGTGATCCAGATACTATTGCACCAGCAGTTCAAAAAGGTAACCAAGAACTACTTGACTACATCAACCAAGAAATCGAAAAATTAGGTAAGGAAAACTTCTTCCACAAAGCCTATGAAAAAACACTTCACCCAACCTACGGTGATGCTGCTAAAGCAGATGACCTTGTTGTTGAAGGCGGAAAAGTTGACTAAATTTTAAAAAGAAAAACGGACAAGACTAGAATTCTGCTAATCAGAATCTCTATCTTGTTCGTTTTTTATCTAGTCCATCATAGATGCAATTTCCATCATTGCAACAACATTTGTTGGATTATCTGAAGTAAGTGAGTGATTTGCGAATCCCAGAGCTACACGGAACTGTACGTTCTTATCTGCTGGACTATAACCATCACCCATCATCATAGCTGCATAATGACCTGGTGAATTCTTCCAAATTGTATAGAAATTGTGAGCTAATGCCTTTTCATTTGTAAGGCTAACAATATCCCAGACAACAGTCGTTTCTGCTGCGTTTTCAGTCATAGCATTCGTTTTTTTATAGAAATCTGGATCATAAGCAGTTGACCAACGAGAACCGTCAGGACGTTTATGCTTACCTTCCTTCTTACCTTGATAACGTAAAGATCCATGATCTGCCATTTCATTTGCACGAATATTAGCAACTCGAGTTAATTCGCTATCATCTGCTGCGATTGTTGCAGGAGTCAAGCCTTTACGAGTGCGTTCTTCATTAAGAAGTTCCATGAAGTGTTCATTAAGTTTACGATTATCTATAATCTGTTCAAGCTTGTCAAGTTCTGCTTGAGAAAGGCGTGATGCTTTCCAAACTGAGACAAGTCCCATGTCTCGAGGAAGATCATCTCCGTCATCTGTTTCATCAACAGCCACACGATCTTTATCAGCTTGAGAAAGATTATCGTGTAGATACTTAGCACTGCGGTGATCTTCATTGTTCGGATCTAAACCGTTTTCACCTAAACTCTTAATATCTTTCCATGTGCCATCAATATCATAATTGTCATCACTTGTTGGAACAATGACATCTGTTGGATCAGCGACACGTTTTTTCTTAGTACCATTAAAGGTAATGGTATCAACTGCATCCTTAGTTTCAACTAGCTCACGACTTTTAACAGTTCGTTCACCGGTTTTGTTGTTTACTGAAATAACTTTGCGGTAACGTTTATAACCGTCACTTCCATCTTCAGTACGAGATTCACCTTCGAAAAGGGTAGCATCATTTTCTGTTCGATAACCATGAGAAATTGTTTCAGTTTCTTCTTCAGTAACTTTAGACATCAATTTCTTAGTTCCATAATGAACAACTTTTTGTTTTGCAGGGACAGTTTTGATTAGTTCACGACTGACTTCTGTACGGTTTTGATTTTCATCATTACTGTACTTAACTTTGTAAGTTTCTTTACCATTTACAGCATCTTCAACAGTTTCATCACCTTCAAAAAGATTAGAATCTGCTACTCGTTTTTCACCTACAGCGGTAATAACTTTGTCTTCGTTAGCATAAGTGTAACGATCTTTGGTTCCAACTTCGACTACTTCATCAACTGCTGGAACAGTTTCAGTATTGACTAGTTCACTCTTAACAAGTTTACCATCTTCATAGTAGTCTTTGTAGTTTTCGATAATCTCACCGTTTTTACCTTTAGTTTTAACAACTCGTTGATCAGAGAAAAGCTTGTCACTTTTAACTTCTACAGTCTTGAAGTTTTCTCCAGCTTTACGCTCAACTCGAGTTTTGTTTTCTGTCAAAACTTTATGTGTTCCAACTCGAACAACTTCTTTAACAGGTTTGACCTCATCACTTTTCACTACAGATGAACGACCATTTCCGTAAACAATTGTAGTTTCTGTATAAGAACCTTTTTGACCCTTAGTTTCTACTACACGTTTCCCTTCATTTAGTGTCTCATCTTTAACTTCTTCAGTTTCGTAATTTACTTCAACTGTTCGAGAAGTGCGGCTTGTTTCAACATTTTCACCGGTTCCGATTTCAACAATTTCATAAACTGCAGGAACTTCATTTTCTCGTTTTTCATCACGAGAAACTTCTTTTCCATCTGGAGTAGTGACAACAATAGTTACAAGTTCATAAGAACCATCCTTGCCAACTTGAATTACTTTTTTCTCGCCTTTTGGAAGGTCTGGATTTGTGCTGCTAGTAACTTTATGTTCAACTTTGTGAGTTTCTCGAGTTACTGTTTCAAGATTTTTCTTAGAAACTTTTGTTCCTACATGAACAACTCTGTTTTTTGCATCTTTTTGAGTAGAAGAAACAAGAGTACGACCAATTTCTACACCATCTTCAAGTGTTACAGTATAGACTTCAAGTTTTTCACCAGATTGACCAGCTCTCACTTCTTTTTCTACTCCAGCATCTAAGTTTTCATCTGGAACGTATTCTGTACCAGGAAGAATAGGAGTACGAACTACCTCTTCTTTTGTAGTACGAACTACTTCTTTAGAAGTTTTAGCACCAACATGGATAACTTTATCAACTGCAGGAATTGTTTGAGTTCCTGTTGCTACACGACTAACTTCTACACCATTTTCAATGGTAATTGTGTAAGTTGTTTCTGTTTTTCCTGCAACACCTTCTTGAACAACTTGAGTTTCACCAACATTAAGATTTGCATCTGGGACATGTTGGACTCCAGGTTCAATTACAGAAGTTTCTACTTCAGTTCGAGTAGTTACAACTTTTTTAACTTCAGGCTGAGCTGGAATGGCTGGCTGAGCTTCTACAGCTGGTTTTCCATCTTCTGCTGGTTTAGCAGGCACTTCTGGTTTTGCTGGAGTAGCAGGTTTAATAACTTCTTCAGTTGTTTTTTCACCAACTACAGTATTAGTTTTACCAGTTTCAACTTGTTCTTTGTTTCCTGGTAAAGTTGCTTGGTTATTACCTTCAACCTTATCTTTTTTCTCTTCTAAAGTTTTTTCTTCTTTAGTTGGAGTACCAGTTGTTTGGTCTTTGTTTTCTGGAACAGTTGGAGTTGTAACTTTAGTTTCAACTTCTTTTTTCTCTTCCTTCTTATCTAAGACCTTATCTTTTTCCGGCTTAGCTTCAGGTAATTTTTCTTGAACTTCAGGAGTTCCTTTTTCGATAACCACCAACTCTGGAAGTTTAGTCTGGACTTCAGGAGTGCCTTTTTCACTAACTACCAATTCAGGTAGTTTGGGTTGGACTTCTGGAGTTCCTTTGTCACTAATTACCAACTCAGGTAATTTAGGTTGAACTTCAGGAGTGCCTTTTTCACTAATTACCAACTCAGGTAATTTAGGTTGAACTTCAGGAGTACCTTTTTCGCTAATTACCAACTCAGGTAGTTTAGGCTGAACTTCTGGTGTTCCTTTGTCACTAACTACCAATTCTGGTAGCTCTTGTTGAACAGCTGAAATACCTTTGTCATCTGTAACTACAAGTGATGGAAGTTCTGGTCGAACAACCAGCTTCCCTTTTTCTAATGTCGTTTTTTCTACCTCAACTTTTTTAGTTAAGCTATCAGATTTTTCCAGTATTTTATTATCTTTATTACCTACCTCTTGTCTAGAAACTTGCTTAACTGCTTCTTCACCTTCATTTGTTACCTGTGACTTAAGCTTTTCCTCTACCTTCGTTATTTCTGATAATTTTTCATATGATTTATCGAGAGATTTAATCGAATCTTCAACACCAACTTCTTTAGTAGCTACAAATACTTTGGACAATTCCTCTTTGGCATCTACTTTAGGTGGGAAACTCTTCTCTGTTTCTTTAATAGTATCAGTTGTTGAGTATTCTTTTTCTTTTGAAGAAGAATCTGAAACAGTAACACTTTCAGATTTTCCTTGGTTTTGACTCGATTGATTTTGCAACACAACAGTTCCAGCTAAAATTCCTAAAAGTGCGACAATTGCTGCTGAGATTACCCAACCTCTTCTACCTTTTTTCAAAGTCTTTTTTTCGTTAGTATTTTGTCTATCCATCTTTATTTTCCTGACTTTTCAATGATTCTCTCTTTAACATACCTACACTATCTAATATATTTTTTAGAAAAACGATAATTTCGAACAGTACCTATAATACCTCCTATGCTGCATGTAAATAAAATCAGAATAAAAATGGAAAAGCTATCGCCAATTACTTTAATACTATATAGATAATTAAAAATTAAAAATAAAGGTAGCGAAATCGGCAGTATAGTACAGCTCACAGCAGCTCGTCTCATTTCTTTGGTCTCTCCACTCATAAACCAAGTCAAAGGCAAAAATCGCATCCAGTTTAAATATTCTTTCTGTTGGATTTTTTCTTCAAATAACTGAGTAAATAAAGTATAAAACGGCAATGCGACATAGTAAGTTGCTTTGACTAAAAAGTACATTACAGTTATAAAAATGGCAAAACCCCACCACATATCTCTATCTGTTTGATCAATATCACTTTCATATTTCGGTTTTCCAAACATCTTATTTCTCCTAATCTATTATTTCATTAAATTTGTAAATGTATTAATTGTTGTCATTTTGTTATTGTAATCAACTTTTCTTTGTAATTCTTGAAACTGATAATTTAATTGCTCTGTCCTTATCAAATCTTCATACATATTTTGCGCTTGTCCTAGGTCATAGGCTCTACCTTGATCAATTACATTAACCATATAAGCAAAAGCATCAAAATGAATATCTAATCCTGCTTGTTGCCTTGCATAAACAAATGGGATACTATTCAATTTCTCTATACAATAGTTTCTAGCTTGAGCAACTTCATCCTTATGTTCTTTTACTTGATTTGCTATTGGTTTTTCATGCTTCACTCGTTGATAAGCAAAATAAATTGGAGACCATAGCAGAACCCATGCTCCCACCCAAAGGGAGTATTCAAAAGGTTTACTTAAGATTCCTAAACCAGAACTAGAAAATTCACCAAGTCTATCTATATAGGCAACTAAGAACAATGAACCTAAAATTCTGAAAATCCATCCCAAAACACTTAATTTCGGGTTGATAAGAGAAACATGTTTTCCATCTACTATATAAAAATACTTAGTCAGGTCTTCTACTCTTTTAGACCAAATAGCAGCTTCAACTATTAAGTTTCTACTACGTTTAGGCTCTTCTATTGTCGAAAGATATTCTTGTAAAACAGTCTGGTATGATTGCGGATTAGCGATAGGATAATATTCATATTTTTTTCCTTCTGCAGTAATGACATCAAGTGAATGGTATGTCCCATTATCAAAAACTTCAGACCAATGTTTATTTGGTAACCGCCCTTTTACATAAGCTTCCCAAATAGTCCATTCATCAAACAAATCTGACTTATATTCATCCGGAATAATTCCTAAAAAATAATCTAACTCATTCTCCTCTTGAGAAATAATATCACTCTTATTCATCTATAACTCTCCTTTCCTAGTTATTTTATCATATTGTGGATATATACACAATATGAAGTCAGATACTTTTTTCTTATAATTAAATAAAAGGAGTTGATGACGATAATCAGTTTTAACCCACTCTGGGCTACAATGAAGAAAAAAGAAGTTTCTCAATATAAGTTATTAAAATCCGGAGTTGATAACAAAACTCTTGACAGCTTAAAGAAAAACAAAAACATAACTTTACTAACTCTAGAAAAGCTATGTCGCATTTTAGATTGTCTTCCAAATGATATCGTTGAATTTATCGAAGAAACTCCCGATTCAAATATTAGTAACACATTTATCAAATTTTAATATTTATTCTTGTATTGGAACATTTACTTAATCTACCTTCTATGACATTGTTCACAATATAAATCCAATAATCAGAACAAAAACTCAATTGGACTAGAAACTTCGAAAAACATTTCCACAATAAAAACGCATCACATCAAGCTTTTCTGAACTGCACCCCAAAAGTTAGACAGAAAAAAATCTAACTTTTGGGGTGTTTTTATTATGAAATTAACTTATGATGATAAAGTTCAGGTCTATGAACTTAGAAAACAAGGATATAGCTTAGAGAAGC
>NZ_JASHAQ010000001.1:0-161483 GCF_047465035.1 Streptococcus infantis | reverse complement strand
AAATGCCTTTGGTTTTAGGAACTTTGACAACTTTAAGAAACGAATTTTCATCGCTCTTAATATAAAAATAGAGAGGACAACGATTGTCCTCTCCAGATGTTAGCTTTTTATTCAACCCACTACAGTTGACAGAGAGCCGAATTATTTTTCTTGTTTACGGCTAGTCCAGAGGGCTGTCGCTCCAAGAATCATACCCAATAGCATCATGAAAATAGATTGTTCACTACCTGTATTAGGAAGTAATTTTTCTGATACGACTGTCTTGTTAGCAAATTTATCTGCAACCTTATAATCAACTTTTACAGTAGACGGTTGAGTCGGTTTTGTTGCTTGGTCTTCTACTGGTTTAGCTGGATCTTGCTCTTTACCTTCTTCAGGCAATGTAAATGTTTTTGAATCCACAGAAATCGTGCGTGAGTTTGGATTTACCTTTTCATACTGAGTCAAATCTGCTGTTTTAAGGTAATCTTCAAAGGCAGCATCCATTGAAGGACCTTCTTCTCTGGCACCACCAAGCATGGTATAACCGTCACCACCTGCTGCAAGGAAGTCATTGGTTGCTAGGTAGTAGACTTTTTCCAAATCTAGTTTTTCATAAAGACCAGTCGCACGATTCTTAACTTGAACAGCCAAGACACGTTTGCCTGCAGCTAGGTTTGTATCGTAGTAGACCTTGGCTCCTGAAATCTGTAAGAAGCCGCCACTTGGTTCTAGCAATGGTTGACCATTTTCATCCAGAACAGTTTTTCCTGCCTTATCAACCTGCAAGATAGATCCGAGTGATTTTTCAAACATATCCAGAACTTGCTGACCAGTTACTTGAATTTGTGAGATTGTGTTCCCAAATGGTAGAACCGCAATGACATTTCCTTTTGTAATTGGCTTATCTTTGGCAATCGTTTCACGCAAGCCACCACCGTTTGTCACAGCGATATCCGTCGGATGACTAAAGCCTGTTTGACCATACTGGTAGAGAGAATCTGCGACAACATTTCCAAGGTTAGTTTCGCGGACACGGACATTTTCACGGTCACCGTTCAATTCAACTGGGCTATTTGAAACAACTTCTACAGCATTTTCAGCGTCATACTTTTGTTTGATGTCCTTGACAAGTTTTTCAATTTTTGGATTAGCTTCCAATTTCTTAGCATCAGCAGCTGCAATGAGTGAAGGATTACCCAATAATTGACGAGATTTGTAAGTGATTTTTCCGACATTATGGAGATAGCTTCCTGTCTGGTTGTAGGTCACATTGTTCCCATAGGTAGTCGATTCTACTGTATGAGAGTGACCGTCAATCACTGTAACACGCTTACCTTTCAAAAGAGGATTTTTTGAAAGTGCTTCTGCAAGAGTAGAACCACGCCATTCTACTGGTGTTGTTGTATCAACTCCCAAATGAGCAAGGACAACATAGTGTTTGTAGTCTTTGCCTTCTGCCAAGGCTTTAGCTTGAATCTCTTCGATAACCTTGTTAACCTCGGCAATAGGTTCTGTAAAGGTTACTCCTTTGACATTTTTAGGGTGGGTCTTAGTAGCTGTCTCAGGCGTTGTCACACCGATGACGACAAATTCATCACCTTCAACATCCTTATTCTTATCAACAATTGTTGCTGCTTCAAATAGACGAGCGCCATTCACATAAGTGTTTGAGCTGAGCAATGGGAAGTTCAAAATTTCTTTGTATTTTTTAACTTCATCAAGTCCAAAGTCAAACTCATGATTTCCTACAGCCATAGCATCGTATCCCATCTCATTTAGGATTTTGGCGCGAGCTTCACCCTTTGTAGAGTTTGAAATCGGTAGACCTTGGAAGGCATCACCTGCATCCACCACTAGAGTCGTTTGGTTGCCCTTTTCTCGCTCCTTCTCAATAACTGTCGCGAGTTTGGCATCTCCGATTACTCCTTTTTCTTCTACGATACGACCATGCACGTCATTGGTGTGCAAGATAACAGTATCTGCTTCTTCTTTTTGAGGTGCAGCTTCTTCAGCTGGCGTTGCCGGACTTGTAACAACCTCAGGAGTCGCTGCTACTACTGGTGCTTCTGCAGTATTTACAACTTCTGTAGCTTCTGAAGTACTAGTATTTTCTTCAGCATAGACCTGTCCAGCTAAGAAGGCTGGAGCTAATAGGGCTGTCGATAGGACTGGCAACAAAAAACGTTTATTCATATTGAAATCCCTTTCTCTTCTTTCTTCTACCATTATACGCTATTTAGCATCATTTTAAAACTTTTAACCTTTTTGAAGGTAATCTATCTGACATTTCATAAAAAAAGTCTGAACAAAAAGTTCAAACTCCTTTTCTATATTATTGAAAATCTTTAATATTCCCATCGTAATTTGCCCAATCCTGGCTAAAGAAACGGTCATTCATCTGGTAATTAGGTGCTGTTGTCGGATTGCTCAAAAAGGGATTTACCACCTTATCAAACGCCAACCAGCCTAACCAACCGATATGAATCGTATCCTTAACAAAGTAGGGATCTCCACCATTTTTTGAAAAGTCAGCGATATTGGTGAAGCCTTGACTCTCCAACTGGTAACGAATTTTTTCAATAGAGTGTTGATACATTTCTTCGCTCAAACCTGTATAGTTCATCCATTTTTGATTGACAGGTTGAAAGACAAAGAGCACATTAACCTTAGACTTGGCAAATTGATCAAGCACTAGCTGCAAATCATTGTACTCAGTTGATTGGAGAAAGTTAAAATTCTTTTGAGATCCTTCCCATTTTTTCCAATCTTTCTTTAACTTAGTATTGTAAAAATGGTTCTCTACTCCCAAATCATTATTGGTCGTATTTTCTTCACCCTCTTTTCGAGCGATATTTTCCAATTCTTCATAAGAAAATTGATCTGGGAGACTGCTCAAATATTTCTCAACATGATCTTTGTACCTTAATCGTCCACGAATGGAGAATTGTCCAAAAAGAGCTGATTGTTTCTCATTTAATTGCGACGAAATATTAATCATACTTTGGTCGAACTCTGATAATTTTTCTCCTTTAGCTAATTTCTCAACGATGCTCTTCATAGAAACACCAGGATTTTGCTTTAAGAGTCTATTGGCAGCATACTGAGAGGCTGCATCCCCAGATTGATTCTCTAAAAAGGCAGTCAACTGGTCATTGTTAAAATAAGTTTGGAAAATAGTCGGGTCATGATCTTCTTTTGTAAACCACTGTGGAGAAATGACAAATACCGCTTGCTTATTTTCAAGTTCGGATGTAATTTGTTGTATTCCAAAATACTGACTGAGGGTAGCTGCTCCTGCCTGTCCCATAAAGTAAGGACGATAAGAACGGTCATACTTTTCAGCTAGTACTGCTGGATGCATACTATCAAAACGCATCCACTCACTAGATCCACAAAAAGGCACAAAACGCATATCAGGATCCGTAAGAGCTCTTACTTTTTGACTTCTTTCCTTAAAGCTTTCTGCACTTATCGAAGCGGCAGAGTATTTTTCCTCCATGAGATTATGACTTGGGCTACTTGGATAGAAACAGATAAGAAGGCACACCAACAAGCCCGCTAGAAAGACAGGCCCGAAAATCACCCACAAACGCTTAAGCATTCTTTAACTCCGTAATTCCTGCTATGATTTTATTAGCTGTATTCCAGTCATCACGACCAAATTCTGTAACTGGGACACGAATATCAAAGTGATTTTCGATTTCCACGATTAATTCAACTGTTCCCATACTGTCCAAGACACCCGCATCAAAAAGATCATCATCCATCATGTCAGAAACATCTTCCATAAACAATTCATCAATAATTTCAATAACTTCTGATTTGATATCCATTTTTTAATTCCTTTTATTTTTTAAACCATAAATCATTCAAAAATCCAGAGAAGATTAAGAATGAAATCATTACGACATGGAAGGTTATAACCATGCCAAGCAACTGAACCCAGCGATTCTCAGGCAAGGGAGCTTGCCCTGCTTTCTTACGTTCTTTATTGAGCGTTTTTTTCTTTCGAACCCAAGCATCATTAATCACTAAACCTAGCCCATGAAAGAGTCCATAGACAATGTAAAACCAAGTTATCCCATGCCAGAACCCCATAAGGAGCATGTTCAGGATATAGGCGACACTTGAAGTCACATTTCGATTCTTAAAAAGCTTCTTTCTCGTCATCACCATGACCATGCGCATAAAGACAAAGTCACGAAACCAGAAGGATAAACTCATGTGCCAGCGATTCCAAAACTCTTTCAAATCTCTTGACAAGAAAGGTTTGTTGAAGTTAATCGGACTACGAATTCCCATCAGATTTGAAATAGCTATAGCAAACATAGAGTAACCCGCAAAGTCAAAGAAGAGCTCCAGACCAAATGTGTACATGACTGCAACTACATAGTAGTTAAAGAAGCCACCTGTTTGTAAAGCTAAATTCTTTAGCGGTGGCAATAAAATCTCGCCTAAAATATGAGCTAGGATAAATTTATACAGAAATCCCCACATGATATACCGAACGGACTCGGCTAGCATATCCATCAACTCATCGCGCTCTGGAATTGTCTGATAATTTTCATTAAAACGTTTGAAACGATCAATAGGACCACTTGAAAAAGTCGGCATGAAGAGAAGGAAACGAAGGAATTCCCAGAGTGCGAAATCCTTAATCACTCCATCTCTCAGCTCGATTATAATCCCAACCGAACGAAACGTCAGATAAGAAATTCCCAAAAATCCAAGCAAAGACTGCGTTCCATTGATAGCTGGTTGCACCTTGACAAAGATAATCGGAAGTAGGGACAGAAAACTAACTAAGTAGAAAACCCACTTGCCATCCTTATTTTTTCGATAATGCTTGTAAAAAAGAACCAGTACCATTTGCCAAATTAGATAGATTCCTAAGGCAGCTAATTGATTGGTCTTGCCACCCGTCAACATGGTAACGATAAAGAAGAGACTAACCAGTATTTCATACCAAGAAAAGCGTTTTTTGAAAAAAAGACCGATAAAGATGGGCAAGGTAGCAGTAATCACGTACAAAAAGTACTGCGGATTCCCATACGGCTCAATATGAGGCAGCTGTTTCAGGAAATCCATCATCTATTATTCACCTCGTTAATCAATCCTTTGATATCAATCTTGCCATTTGGAGTCAGTGGCAATTCCTCTCTATAAAGAAACTTAGATGGCATCATGTAAGACATCATAATATCTTCCAAGTCTTCCTTGATAGCTTTCGTGATATCAATTTCGCGCTCAAATTGTTCTTTGACGCCATCTTTTAAGATAACATAGGCCAAGAGGTTTTGAACCTTGTGGTCTTTGTTGTAACGTGGAACTGCAACAGCGGATTCAACATACTGAGATTTATTCAAGTTTTGAGAAACATCTTCTAGCTCAATGCGGTAACCGTTAAACTTGATCTGGAAGTCCATCCGTCCACCATAGAGAAGGAGACCTTCATCTGTCATAGTTCCCACATCTCCCGTATGATAGGCTGGAAGACCTTCAAATTCGAAGAAGGCTTCAGCTGTTTTTTCAGGATTGTTCATGTAGCCTTTTGAAACAGCAGGTCCAGATACGATGATCTCCCCTTGTTCTCCATTTGGCAATTTGTTCCCTTCCTCATCAATGATAAAGGTTGGAGAATCTTCTTTGGTGTAGCCAATTGGAAGACGTTTCAAAGTTACTAACATCTCATCTGTAATAGCGACTGCTGACAAAGCAACTGTTGCTTCCGTTGGTCCATATGCATTAATGATGCGTGCATTTGGAAAACGCTTGCGCAATTTCTGAGCTGTTTTAACTGTCAACTCTTCCCCATCAAAGTAAAAATGAGTAATGCCTGGCATCTTTTCAGCATTGAAATCTTCAGACAACATGGCCATATCTGCAAAAGATGGTGTTGAAGTCCAGATAGCAATCGGAAGAGAAAAGATGGTCGCAAAGAGTTGCTTAAAGTCTTGAGTAATGGCTGATGGGAGGGCAAAAAGTGTACCACCAAGTGCCAAGGTCGGTGCCCAGTACATGACAGACAGGTCAAAAGAATAAGGTGGCTGAGCCAGCATTTGTGGACGACTTGGCGTCGCAAATTCCTTATCCGTAATCATCCAGTTGGTAAAGCTGAGAAGGTTATTATGCGAAATCTGCACCCCTTTTGGTTTCCCAGTTGTCCCTGAGGTAAAGATGATGTAGTAGTTATCATTCCCTTTGACCGGATGCGTCATCTCATAGCTTGCCCCTTGAGCAAAGGCTTCTTGAACCTGAGCTAGATTCATCATCGGTGTAGAAACCTGCTTCAATGGAAAGTCTGAGATAGCAATAATCAAACTTGGCTCTGCCACTTCTAAAATAGCCGAAACTCGCTCCAAGGCCGAATGACTGTCAATTGGAATGTAGGCATGACCTGACTTGGTCAAGGCTACAAAGGTAGCCAACATCTCATACTCCTGACCACCAAAAACGACTACTGGAGATTTTTCAGGTAATCCTAGCTGATCAATGGTTGCAGCCAAACTATCTGAATCAGCCTTTAAATCACCATAGGTACGTTCCTCACCAAGAACATTATAGACTGGAAAGGTAGGTTGAGTTTGGGCGAAATATTCAATCGCTTCAATCATATCTTTTATCGGCTTATTAGACACGATGATTTTTCTCCTTTAAACTAAAATTCATTGTAAATAAAGCTTCCCTGACCTTGACCTAGGTAACTAAAAAAGTAAAGCAAACCCAGTAAAACAATAAAATACAGGACCGTTTGCCCTAAAAAAATATATAATGGTTTCTTTCTATCCATGATCGATTTCTTTTCTGTAAATTTCCGTCAATTTTTCCACAAACAATTACTATTTTTTCTTGTTCCCATTTTACCACTTTATTCCCTCTATTTTCAACTGTTTACCATTTTTAGAAAGCACATTTTAGCTTATTTTAAGACAAGTTAAAATATTAATGTTTTGCCCTCAAAAAACAACAAAGTTTGAGAATCCAATCTCAAACTTTGTTACAAATAGCTCTTTTATCTTAGAAAAGTGAGAATACAAGCACGGCCAAGGCTGCACCGATAACAGGTCCCACAACTGGAATCCAAGCGTAAGACCAATCTCCGTCTCCCTTGTTTGAAATTGGCAAGATGCTATGCATGATACGAGGTCCAAGGTCACGCGCAGGGTTCAAGGCACAACCTGTTGTTCCACCTAGTGATAGAACGATACCGACAATCAAAGTTCCCACTGCGAAGGTTCCGATTCCTGCTTGAAGGTCATAAAGTCCCAAAGCAAAGATTGTTAATACCAATACAAAAGTTCCTAGGATTTCACTAATCAAGTTTGATACAGTATCTTTTATAGCTGGTCCAGTACTGAAGGTTGCCAGGATATTGCCTGCATTTTCTTCTGCCTCATAATGCGGTTTGAATTGCAACCAAACCAAAATCTGACCCAGCATAGCCCCTGCGAACTGAGCTAGGATGTATGGGAAAACGGAAGCCCAAGAGAGCGTTCCTTTTAAGGCCATCGCAAACGTTACAGCTGGATTTAGGTGGGCTGGGCTGAGCGTGCCAGATACAAAAGCCGCAACGGCTACAGCAATTCCCCAACCCATAGTAATCACAATCCAACCTGCATTGTTGCTCTTGGTTTTAGGAAGAACCACACCTGCAACAACACCATTTCCTAGAAGAATCAGGATTAAAGTCCCCAAAAATTCTCCAAATAATTCTTTCATCATATCGTTGTCTCCATTTTAAAGAAGGAGAGGGAAGGCAAGGAAGGCTTGTCTCCCTCTCTTCTAGTTTTTCTTAATTTTTCAATTCCGCTAGATCGTTGTTAGCAAGGGCTGCTTCAACATCCGCACGGTAAGTTGCTTTCTCGTCTTCTGTCCAGTCATAGAATCGTCCCATTTCATCTAAAACTGGCTCAACGATGCTATCCAAACTATCACGCATAAAGAGCATGTGGTTGGTACGACGAAGGAGGAAGTCAACTGGGCTAAGAGCCAACTCATTGCGCATTGCATAGTGAAGTGATAAAGTATCTGCCAAGCTGAGTCCTGGTGCTTGTTCTAAACTATGAGCAAGGGCAAAGACTTTCGGTACATTTGAACCATAGAGATTTGCGAGATAGTGAGCTTCCTTGCTATCCAATCCACGTGACACTCCAAGTTGCGCAAAGGCTTCGATTTCTGAATCAACATTTGCTGGGTTCAATTCCCCACCTGAAACAGGGTAAGTCTTAGAGTTGATAAGTTTAAAGCTACGGTCAAATTCTGCTTTGAGGATGTCAACCACGCGCTCCATAGCTCCTTCAGCCATCTTACGGTAGTCTGTGATTTTACCACCAGCAAGGGTCAAAAGGCCATTGTCATCACGATCCAAGCTCGAACCACGAGAAACTGCAGATGGGTCCAAATGTTTCTCAGATGTGCTGCTTTCAAGCTTGCTGACAGCAGACTCAACATCTTCACGCGTTTTTTCTTTAGAGAGATAAGATTCAACAGTCGCAATCAAGTTGTTAAAGCTCTCATCACTAATGGTTCCGTTATTTCCTCCATTGTAGTCAGAAGCGCTATTGCCTGCGATCAATGGACGAAGACCTGCCCAGCTACTTTCGATATCATCAATGGTGATATTGGCTTCTGGGAAGCGGTTGTTGACAATGCCAAGTAGATAATCTACATCTTCCTGCGTCACTTTTGGATGTTCCAAATCACCTGTGTAATCTGTATCAGTTGTACCAAAGTAAGTCTTGTTTTCACGCGGGAGAACAAAGACCATACGGCCATCACCCAAACCTGTATCAAAGTAAACTGGCTGTGAAACCTTGATCTTGCTTGAATCCACTACCAAGTGAACTCCCTTAGTTGGACGCATTTGTGAGAATTGGGTTCCCTTATTAGACAAATTGCGTACTTTGTCACTCCAAGGACCTGTTGTGTTAATCACCAGACGGGCCTTGATTTCAAAGACTTGGTCTGTCAACAAATCACGAGCTACAACACCAGTAATCTTGCCACTTTCGTCAAAGAGGAAGCCTTCTGCCTTAACATGGTTGGCAATGAGGGCACCGTCTTGATTGGCACGTTTGATATTTTCAATCACGAGACGCGCATCGTTGTTACGGAAGTCAAGGTAAACCCCACCTCCTACCAAACCTTCTTTCTTCAAGTTTGGCTGGCGTTCCAAGACTTCTTCCTTACTCAAAACCTTGTTAGCAGCTGGCGTGTTATTAACACCTGCCAAAAGGTCGTAAAGATCCATAGCTACTTTCAAACGGAAGAGGCTAAAGGTCGCTCCATCCTCATCGTAAACTGGCAAGAGCATTGGGTCTGGTTTTGGAATATGTGGTGCGATTTGTTGAACCACTGCACGTTCTGAAACCGTATCTGATACAACTTCTACGTCAAATTGTTTGAGGTAACGAAGACCTCCGTGAACCAATTTTGTTGAACGGCTTGATGTTCCTTCTGCGAAGTCCTGCATTTCAATCAAACCAGTTTCAAGACCACTAGCTGCCGCCTGTAAAGCTACACCAGCCCCTGTGATCCCCCCACCGATAATCAAGAGATCCAAGGTACGTTCCTGCATTTTTTGAATTGATAATTCACGTGTTTTCTTTGAAAATTCCATATTTACACACTTTCTAACTGAGTCGCTTTATTCTTCCAGTATTAGTCGTCGATTTCCGCAAAGACTTGAGTTGCTTTCACAGCTTTCTTCCAGCCCTTGTAGAGTTGTTCCTTGCGAGATTCGTTCATGGATGGCTCAAAAAGTTCTCCTGTCTCATTCAAGAGTTTCAACTCATCCAAGTCTTTCCAGTAACCAACTGCCAAACCAGCTAGGAAGGCTGCACCTAGAGCTGTTGTTTCCAAGTTTTTAGCGCGTGCAATGTCAATTCCTAAAATATCAGCCTGGAACTGCATGAGGAAGTTGTTCATAGCTGCACCGCCATCCACTTTCAATACTTGAATAGCTGTTTGAGCATCCACTTGCATCGTGTCAATGATATCACGTACTTGATAAGCAATTGATTGAAGAGTTGCCTTGATAAAGTCTTCCTTACTTGTTCCACGAGTCAAACCAAAGACAGAACCGCGAGCATTTTGGTTCCAGTATGGTGCTCCTAGTCCTGTAAAGGCTGGAACTACATAAACTTCATCATCATTGTGAGAATCACGAGCGTATTTTTCAGATTCTGGTGAGTTCTCTACCATACGAAGTCCATCACGAAGCCATTGAATGGCACTTCCTGCGATGAAGATAGAACCTTCCAAGGCATAGTAAACCTTGCCGTTGATTCCGTAACCAATCGTTGTCAAGAGGTTGTTTTCAGACAACTGCATTTCTTCACCAGTATTCATGATGATGAAAGAACCTGTTCCGTAAGTATTCTTGACCATACCAGGCTCAAAAGCCAACTGTCCAAAGAGGGCTGCCTGTTGGTCCCCAGCCATACCTGAGATTGGCACTTCACCGCCGTAGAAATGGAATGGAGCTGTCTTACCGTAGATTTCAGAGTTAGAACGAACTTCTGGAAGCATAGCCTTAGGAATATTGAGGATTTCCAAAATCTCATCATCCCATTTGAGTTCTTTAATGTTATAAAGCATGGTACGAGCTGCATTTGAGTAGTCAGTCACGTGAGCCGCACCGTCAGTCAATTTCCAAACCAACCAAGTATCAATGGTACCAAAGAGCAATTCCCCTTTTTCAGCTCTCTCTTGAGCGCCTTCTACATGGTCCAAAATCCAACGAACCTTAGTCGCTGAGAAGTAAGCGTCAATAATCAAACCAGTCTTTTCATGGAACTTTTCTACATAGCCTTTGCTTTTTAGTTGCTCAGCCAAAGGTGCTGTCTGGCGTGACTGCCAAACGATTGCGTTGTAGATAGGACGACCTGTTTTCTTATCCCAGACAACAGTTGTTTCACGCTGGTTGGTAATCCCGATAGCTTGGATTTGATTTGGCTTGATACCACTTTCGATAAAAGCCCCAGCGATTACTGACTGGACTGAGTTCCAAATTTCATTGGCATTGTGCTCAACCCAACCTGCTTGTGGAAAGATTTGTGTAAATTCTTTTTGACTTGAACTGACCTTTTCCCCTTTTTTGTTAAAAATAATGGCACGAGAACTGGTAGTTCCTTGGTCAATGGCCATGATGTATTTTTCTTGTGACATGTGCTGTCCTCCTGATAAAGATCTTGAGGTTATTCCCTCTTTACAGTAACTAGTATACAAAATAAAGCGCTTTCTTGTTTATCAAGTTTTTTAAAATTTTAAAAAAAATTGATAAAATTGTGAGAATTTCACAAAAAAGGCCTGGATTCCCAAGCCTTTTAAGCAAATAGTATCTGACGAATCCCTGCCAAATCTTCCATATCCAAGTCGTTTTTTAAATAATATACTGGAGTCTGGTCCTTTTTATGAATAGGGTTATTTGTAACCAGCAAATCATAATGGCGAGTTCGGTCATAGGCTTCAATAGTAATAAAACGATTGTATTCCAAATAGCGTTTCAAGATAGCAGTCATTCTTGAAAAGACAAGAAAACCAGATGTTAAATCCAGACCAATCCGCATATGCTGACCACCATTTTCAGCCATATACTCTATCAACTGGAGCCATTCCCAAAGTATTTTTTTATCCAAGTCCGTCCCCTGATGAAAAGGGGGCAAGGCATGGAAAATCTCCTCTGCCGTCCCCTTGAAATCATGTTCCATCAGTAAATAAGGATGACGATTCTCTAACTGGTACTTATAGTGATCCTGTAAAATATAACCCTTATATAGATAGACTTGAGCACAAAGCTGACTGAGTTCATAGGTGACATGGTCCTCTGTGTAGTCCCCCAGCAACTCCTCCTTCTTCATTTCTTGAATCAACTGTGTCAGCAAATCGGCCAACTGCCCTCCAAAACCAAGGATATATTCCATAGTATGAAGAGGAAGAATGCGATGAGATAGGAGGAAAGAGAAGAAAATCATCATCTCCCCATCCTCAGTTCCTAGAGGAAGGTGTTGTCCAGCAAAAAAGGACGGAACCTTTCGATGCAAACGAAGGTAGAAAATATTGTCAAAATACCCTCGCATTTTCTCTTCTATGACTTGAAACTGACAGGCATTGACACGGAGACGTTGTTGACTGATATGAGCCCAGAGAACCAAGTCCAATTTCTGCCCCGCAGACAAACTTGCACCGCAGATTTCTTCTAGTGTAGCAATCTCCTGTTTTCTCTCTGGTTTCTGCATGTGACCTTCCCACTCCTGACTTGACCAGACCTTACGGAAAAGACAAAAATAGAAATAACGAATCTGATGCTCTGGACCTCGCCACCGTCCATTTTGGATGGATAAATCAAATTCTGACAAAATCTGATTTAAGCTAGCTAAGTGACGACCAAGCGTAGCCTCGCTAATCATCAATTCTTGAGCCAGCTGATGGGCTAAAAACTGTTGGTGATAGAGGAGATAGACCAAAATCTGGTATTTAACAGCATTCTCCAAAAACAAGCTCCGAATATCTCTCCCCTTGGTAGCTGCACCGATTGACAGACGCAAATTTTCATCTTCTAAGGAGATATTCAGCTCCAAACCACTGTCCAAAGCCTTGTCATTGAGCAGGGTGACATATTTTGTTAGGGTTGCTTTTGAAAATCCCGTCTCCTCCATCAGTGCTTTTAAGGTCGTTTGTGACTCCTGCAATAAAAAAGAAAGGACTAAAAATTGACCAGCTTCAGCTTTTTCCATCAAGTCTCCTAAATACATTTATTACCCCTTTCATTTTCTTCTTCAAGCATAGCATAAATTAAAAAAATGCTAAAATAATCTGTTTATCTTTTTCAGTTTTTCCCTAGTTTCAAACTCAAATAATCCTCAGAATCAGCAAACACAGCACTCCCCCTTTGGGCATTTTTATGCTAAAATAGTAGCTATGGATAAAATTATTAAAACTATATCAGAAAGCGGAGCCTTTCGTGCTTTTGTCCTTGATAGCACAGAAACCGTTCGCACTGCTCAAGAAAAACACCGAACCCAAGCTAGCTCAACTGTAGCGCTTGGTCGAACTCTTATCGCTAGCCAGATTCTCGCAGCCAATGAAAAAGGGAGTACCAAACTAACAGTGAAGGTACTGGGCTCTAGCTCTCTAGGTGCTATCATCACCATCGCTGATACCAAGGGAAACGTCAAAGGCTACGTTCAAAACCCTGGAGTTGACATTAAAAAGACTGCAACAGGAGAAGTCCTCGTTGGACCTTTTGTCGGAAACGGTCAATTTCTAGTGATTACAGACTATGGCACTGGAAATCCCTATAATTCCATGACGCCTCTTATCTCTGGAGAAATCGGTGAAGACCTCGCTTTCTACCTGACAGAAAGCCAACAAACCCCTTCAGCTGTAGGGCTTAATGTCCTTTTAGACGAAGACGATAAGGTCAAGGTTGCAGGTGGTTTCTTGCTACAAGTATTGCCAAATGCCAAAGAGGAAGAAATTGCACGTTTTGAAAAACGCATCCAAGAAATGCCAGCTATCTCAACCCTTCTAGAAAGCGACGACCATATCGAAGCTCTTCTTAAAGCCATCTATGGTGACGAGCCATACAAACGCTTGTCTGAAGAAGAGATTCGTTTCCAATGTGACTGCAGTAAAGAACGCTTTATGAAGGCTCTTTCTAGTCTCCCAAGCTCAGACTTGCAGGAAATGAAGGACGAAGACCACGGGGCAGAAATCACTTGTCAATTCTGCCAAACAACTTACAACTTTGATGAAAACGACCTGGAGGAACTCATTCGTGACAAATCTTAATACACCTTTTATGATTGGCAATGTTGAGATTCCCAATCGTACCGTTCTAGCACCCATGGCTGGTGTCACCAACTCAGCCTTTCGTACTATCGCAAAAGAGCTCGGAGCTGGGCTCGTTGTCATGGAGATGGTCTCTGACAAGGGAATCCAATACAACAATGAAAAAACCCTTCACATGCTTCATATCGATGAAGGCGAAAACCCTGTCTCTATCCAACTTTTTGGTAGCGATGAAGACAGCCTAGCACGCGCAGCAGAATTCATCCAAGAAAATACCAAGACCGATATCGTGGATATCAACATGGGTTGCCCAGTTAATAAAATCGTAAAAAACGAAGCTGGGGCTATGTGGCTCAAGGATCCTGATAAAATCTACTCTATTATTAACAAAGTTCAATCAGTCCTTGACATACCCCTCACAGTTAAAATGCGTACAGGCTGGTCTGATCCATCTCTAGCTGTGGAAAATGCTCTAGCTGCTGAAGCTGCTGGTGTCTCTGCCCTCGCCATGCATGGCCGTACCCGTGAACAAATGTACACTGGTCACGCAGACCTTGAGACCCTTCACAAGGTTGCCCAAGCTCTGACCAAGATTCCATTTATCGCCAACGGTGACATCCGTACAGTCCAAGAAGCCAAACAACGCATTGAAGAAGTCGGTGCTGATGCAGTCATGATTGGCCGCGCTGCCATGGGAAATCCTTACCTCTTCAACCAAATCAACCATTACTTTGAAACAGGAGAAATCCTCCCTGATTTGACTTTTGAAGACAAGATGAAAATCGCCTACGAACACTTGAAACGCTTGATTAACCTCAAAGGGGAAAATGTCGCAGTTCGTGAATTCCGAGGACTCGCTCCTCACTACCTCCGTGGAACATCTGGCGCAGCCAAACTCCGTGGAGCTATTTCACAAGCTAGCACCCTAGCAGAGATTGAAGTTCTCTTACAATTGGATAAGGCTTAAACTTCTATACTGCCTTTCGAGTAAGGGGTGATTTCTAGAGCCTCTCATACCACCGTACCTGTCGTTCTGCATACAGCGTTTCAACGTATACCGTTCAAGGTAACAATCCAATCACCCCCGGTCTAACGGCTAGTTTGCATCAGAACGCTATAAGCCCAAATTCCCAGCCAGCGCCTAAAGACGCTGGCTTTCACTTTGTTCAAGCCTTATTGCTCTTGACTCGTCACTTGCCTCTCAAAGAGGCTTTAGTATTACTTACCACTATCCCTAAAGGGATCCTCATGCTCTTTTACACTCAATTTATCTAGTGCTATATCATGCTTTACTCGTTCTCAAATTTTTATACTCGTGAAGAAATCATCCACTGGATAATTTCTTTAATCTTGGATGTATTTACTTATTGTGGCTTCATTAAGCCCTACTGTACTTACATAATAACCTTCCGCCCAGAAATGTCGATTCCTAAACTTGTTCTTGAGATTGACGTGTTTGTCAAACATCATGAGTGCACTTTTTCCTTTTAAATAACCCACACTTATCCTTGGTGGGATACTTACTAACATATGTACATGATCTGGCATCAAGTGTCCTTCGATAATTTCAACACTTTTATAACTACACAAGCGATGGAATATTTCTCCTAAACTACTCCTATATTGATTATAGATGACTTTTCGTCTATACTTAGGGGTGAACACAATGTGATAGAACACATCCACTTTGTGTGCGATAAACTATGAGCATTTTGTGCCATATTTTTCTCCTTTCGCTTTACAATTGGCTTGAACACCTTTATTGTATCGCGTTTGGAGTTTTTTAGTATAACCTTCGACGCGCACCCGCATAGCGGGTGTTTTTTTATCTCGCACCTAACGGAGCGAGACGGACTAATAGTCACAATTAAAAAGCTAGAGTTCCGCAATTGGAAACCTCTAGCTTTTTTGTGGTTGAGAACTATTTTGTCCAAGGCTCTTAAAACAACCTTATAAAAATGACAAATTTTATCCCTTTTAGCGTTCACGTTTACGTTGAATTGTAAATCCTAAAATTAATCCCAAAATAGTATATCCACCGAGAGCTATCTGACGTTCCACTCGAGAATAACTACCAGTATTTGGTAACTCCTGTTTAGTCGCATCTTTTCTACTAAACGTAGGTAATATTTGAGATGGCGTGTCATTCGGTCTAGCACCAGCATGTTTTGGACTTGTCTTATAACCATTCAATTCGGCATTCAAATCAAAAGCTGGAAGTTCTGTCAGTGTTACAGTTGGTGTGTCAACTGTTGTGGCACCAATTCCATCTTCATTTTGGGTCACTTTGTAACCATTCAATTCGGCATTCAAATCAAAAGCTGGAAGTTCTTCAACACTTGGTGTTTCACGCGTAACTGCAGAAACTACACCTGTTGTGTCTTGATAAACTGCAAGAGCTTTGTCAATTGCAAGAATATCAGTCAAACGTTGAACATTAGATTTAGCGTCAGAAAGTGCTTTTTGAGCTTGTGTAAGCGCAACTTTTGCGTCCGCCACACGTTTGTCGGCAGCTGCTTTATCTTCTTCAGCCTTAGCCAATTTAGCATTCAAGTCACCCAATTGGCCTTGCAGGCGAGCTGCCTTATCACGAGCCTCAGTTGCTTTATTGATTTCACCTTGGACAGCCGCTACGCGTCCAGTCAAATGTTTGACGTAATTTGTAGCACGGTCAGCTGCAACTTTCTTTTCTTCAAGAGTTTCTGTAGTTGCTTGGGCAGCTAACTTAGCAGTCGCAAGAGTTGAAGTTGCCTTGTTTAATTCGTTTGTTGCAGTTGTAATAGCCGCAGCACGTTGTTCTTGACTACGTGTAGCCGCTGACAACTTGCCAGCTAATGCAGTTTGTCGCGCTACAAGTGCGTTTCGTTCATCTTCTTGGTGTTCTTTGAGAGCTTTTAGGTCATTTAAATCGCGTACAAGAGAGCTGTTATCGCCTTCTTGTTTACGAGTTACGAACACAAAGTGATGGTCTGCGATGAATTTCATTTTGCGACCGTAGAAAGTTGGATTTAGTGCATCATCTTTGAAGTTATGGATGTTATCCCAGAATTTCTTGCTGGACTCACTTTCTTCTTCAAGATATGTTGCGCCGTCTTCATCAGTTGAATATGTGCTACCAGTATGTGCATTATTTTCAAATGCGGCATAGCGTGATGTATCATTAGAACCCACAATATTAGCAAGTGCTAGACCCATCTTACCACCCATAGGCGCTAGAAGTGAACGGCGGTGCCCGTGATTGGCACCTGTTACGTTTGTGTATTTATCATACCATCTAAGTAGCATATCGTAAGCTAACGTTTCATTTGTTTCAATTCGATTAAAATGGATATATCCATCTTCGGAAGATGTAAACTCTCCGAAACCATCGCTGGCATTTTCGAGACCTTTTTCATTTTTATCCCCTGGCGCAGTCAATGATGTCTTATGACTCAATACATTATTACGTTGCATCTCGTTAGCGCGTTGTTGGGCGTAATCCAAGTAAGCGTCATCCACTTGCATATTACCCTGCGACACCGTTTGCTTCACGTAATTCATTCAACAATTTAACAAATGCTTGGGACAATCCGCGGTTATCCACTTTGTAGCGGAATACTGGACGTTTCTTGTAAGTGCGAGTTGCAAAGTCATATGGTGCCTTACGGTAGTCTTCAAGTGCTTTTTGGAAATCCAACATATCTTGAGTTGCTTCGATTTCAACGATTTTGACACCTTGGAAGTTGACAGGTTCCATTGTTGGGTTACCAGATGCATCTTTTGGCACATTGTTACGATTATGCTCGTAATCCATAAGATTGTCATGAGCTACTGCATTACGTTCAGATGGATTTAAATCAATCGTTTTGATAATTGGTTTGTAATTATCCACTTCTTGTTGTTTGGCATCAATGAGACTAGTCGTTGCAGCAATTTGTGTAGATTTTGCAGTCACTTGACTATTAACATCATCCAATTCTTTTTGGATTTCTTTAGGGTCTTGACTAGTTGTCGCAGTTGCTTGGTTCAAAGCAGCTTTCTTGTCTTCGACAGTTCTCTCTGCTAATGTGACAGCTTTTGTAGCGTTATCATGGGCTTGTTGAGCTGCTACGAATTCATTTTTTGCTGTTTGTTCGGCAGTTTTTGCGTCTGAAAGTTCGGTATTGAGTTCTGATTTTTGCTCAGTTTTAGCCTCAATTACCTTGTTTTGTTCTTCGACAATTGCAGATGCATTTTGCGCAGTTTTGACATCTTCTTTGACATCTGTAACAGCTTTTGTAGTGGCTGATTGTTGGTCTTCGGCAACTTTCACATTGGCAGTCTTTTGGTCAACTGTTGATTGCGCTGATTTAGCAACTTCTTGAGCCTTAGTCAAATCTTGACCAGTAACTGGTGTTTTGTGTGTAGTTGTTGATTCTATTGGTTGTGTAAGTTCATCCGCTTGAACAGCAGTATTAACAACATCGGCACCGACAAGAACAGAAGTTAAAGCAGCACCTAATAAAATATCTTTCTTTTGCATATATTCTCCTAGTATAAAATTCATGATTCATTTTCAAAATTATAACCTGTTCTCCTAAGAGGAACAAAGTTCAGTATTCTAATCCTCTGATTACCTGTTTTCTATAATCCTATGATGAGTCCTTGTCTCTAATAATTGAATTGTCTGAATTACAGATTGATAACGAACATTATCTTGGATAGTAGCTAAACTACTTTGCATTACTTCCTGATTGTATTCCACTCTTTCACGGTGTTTTTCTTCCGCCAGTAAGTTAGCTGCTTCTTTAAAGTTATCAGCTCTATAAGTTTCTAGATAACTATATAAGAGATATAGGTCATCCATATTAAAATAATCTTCTGGAATTTCTTCTTTATAGTCAAGGAACTGCTTATCTCTCAACAGTTCTACACCTTTTTGGCGATATTTGTTAGAAGCATCATTATCATAAGCATTTGAAAATTCCTTCTTGGCAGAATGATTATAAAATGCTTTTACAATAGCAAAAATAGGATAAAACGCAAACTGTAACAAAGCATAAGCTATAGCTATATGGAAAGTAAATATAGTTGGCACTAAACTGTCTTTAATCGACTTATACATAAAACCTATTATAAGAATGCTGATGATAATTATGTTAAATACTTTTTTAATTCTATAATATTTATCCATAATGCCATCATAGGCTTTATTTTGTTCAGCCGAAATAGCCTGCTCCAAATCCGATACTGTTTTTAAAACTTGAAAACAATACCCAAACATATAAAGCAATTCTTCCCTATTATATCTATTCATATTGGTTTAATGTTCCCCTATAGCCATAATCCGATTTTTGAGTATATTTATCATACAACTATCTATTATACCCCCCCCCCCGAAATGGCTTTGTCAAGGGATTTCTATTAATTTTAATAAAATATTTTATTGCCATCTATCTAGATTTTTGTTATCTGAAAAAGATTGATATCTAGTGTGTCACAACACTCAAAACTGAGCAAAAAAATAGGTTCATTTAAAAATTATTGTTTAAAATCATAACCACCCGTCAAACGGGTGGTTTGCACCAGAACGCTATAAGTCCAAATTACCAGCCAGCGCCTAAAGACGCTGGCTTTCACCTTGTTCAAGCTGACTCGTCACTTGCCTCTCGCAGACCTCCTCAATGTCGAAGAAGAGCTCACTCGTCTCGACAAGGAACTGGCTAAATGGCAAAAAGAACTGGATATGGTCGGTAAGAAGCTCTCTAACGAACGCTTCGTAGCCAATGCCAAACCAGAAGTCGTCCAAAAAGAACGCGACAAACAAGCCGACTATCAAGCTAAATACGACGCGACAGTCGCACGTATTGATGAGATGAAGAAGTTGGTGAAATAAAGAAACCCTAAGCAGTTCTGATAAATTAGTCTAATATCAGAACTGCTTTTTTTG
Organism: Streptococcus infantis; assembly: GCF_047465035.1. Classification (GTDB taxonomy): domain Bacteria; phylum Bacillota; class Bacilli; order Lactobacillales; family Streptococcaceae; genus Streptococcus; species Streptococcus infantis_T. The sequence goes on along the minus strand of NZ_JASHAQ010000001.1, from coordinate 141,799 downwards.
TTGATTTATGGTAAAATGTAAAGATAAAACAAAAAGCAATAGGAGGCCGATATGAAAATAAATGCAGTTGATTTATTTTGTGGTGTAGGCGGTCTAACGTATGGTATTCAGCAAGCGGGTATCAATGTTGTTGCTGGTTATGATATTGATGAAAAAAGCAAATTTGCGTACGAGCACAACAATGATGCTAAATTTATTTTAAAAGATGTTAAGGAAATTGAAGACGATGAAATACTAGGGTTATATCCATCAGATACTGACATAAAAGTGCTGATTGGATGTGCTCCCTGTCAACCTTTTTCGACATATAGTCACAAATATAAAAATAATAAAAATACAATTCAAAAGATGGATTTACTAGACTACTTTGGAAAGCAAGTTAGATTGGTAAAGCCAGATATTGTTTCAATGGAAAATGTACCACAACTAGCTAAAGAAACTGTTTTTAACAATTTTCTAAGATTACTAGAAACTGAAGGATATAAAGTAAATTGGAAAATTGCTTTTGCCCCTGCTTATGGCATTCCCCAAAATAGAAAACGTTTATTACTTCTAGCATCTAAATTTGAAGAAATTTCCTTTATAGAAGAATTGTCTACAAAGGATTACCCGACTATTAGACAGGCTATAGGGGATCTACCTAAGTTAAACGCTGGAGAGACCGACCCGTTAGATGTGTTGCATACAGCTCGAAATCTATCTGATATTAATTTAAGTCGAATTCGTAGTTCTAAACCAGGAGGGACGTGGAGAGACTGGGATGATTCTTTATTACCGGAATGTTTTAAAAAGGAGAGTGGCGCAACTTATGGTTCCGTATATGGTAGATTAGAATGGGATAAACCATCCTCTACAATAACAACTCAATTCCCCGGTTATGGAAATGGTAGGTTTGGGCATCCAGAACAAGATAGAGCACTTAGCCTTAGAGAAGGAGCTATTTTACAAAGTTTTCCAAAAACCTATCAATTTATCAATAATTTAGACTCATTCTCCATTCAAAGAATTGCAACACAAATTGGCAATGCTGTCCCTCCAAAGCTCGGAGAGGTAATAGGAAAAAGCATATTGAAACATTTGGAGGATTATTATGCTTAAGCAAATAAAATTATTTGAAGATGAAGAAAAGCAGAAAAGAATACAAGAACAAATAGATCGTTTACAATATGAACTTAATTATGATACTCGAGATTATCCTATTAGTTTTATTGTAGATTTATATAATAATGAGAATGAAATTTTTTCTCCTGACTATCAGCGTAACGAATTATTATGGGGACCAAAGCAAAAATCAAGATTTATAGAATCGTTACTACTTGATTACCCTATTCCTCTTATATTTCTAGCTGATACGGATGAAGGTAGTATGGAAATAGTTGATGGATTACAAAGAATTTCAACTTTATCTGAGTTTTTTAATGAAGAATTAAAATTGGTAGGCCTAAACAAACTTACCGAATTAAATGATTGCACCTTGGATGAAATGCCTAAAAATGAAATAAGACGATTAAAAGCTAGATCATTGAGAGTCATTGTGTTGAAACATAATACTCCAGCAGATGTTCGCAAAGAATTATTTGATAGACTCAATACTAGTTCCTTACGTGCCAATACAAGTGAAATTCGGGCAGGAAGAGAACTTGATAATCCTCTTATGATATTGATAAAAAACTTAGCAGAAGATGAACTCTTTAGGAAGAATACAAATCTTTCCAAAAATAAAATTAACCGGAAAGAAGATATTGAATTAGTAAGTAGATTTTTTGCTTATAGTAATAATTTAGATAATTATGATGGCTCAGTGATGAATTTTGTTGATGGCTATATCCAAGAAGCTGGAAAAAATTGGTCTGATGAAATAAAACTTTCATTTGAAGATGAGTTTAATAAAACAATGAAATTTGTGTCCGATAATTTTGAGAGAGGATTTCAGAAAGAGGATCGAAATCATACACCTCGGGTACGTTTTGAGGCCCTTTCAGTTGGTATTAATCTTGCTTTAAGGGAATCTCCCCAGTTAAATGTCTCCGTAGAACAAATAGATAAACTATTAAACAGTGACCACTTTAAAAAATGGACAACTTCCGATGCTGCTAATAATAGAGCTAAAGTCATTAGTAGAATACATGGAGTTAGAGACTTTTTATTAAATGGTGAATTTAATGACTGAATATGAAAAATTGAAAAACGAAATTAATCATTTTATCAATGTAATTAATATTTATGAACAATCTATAATGGGAATTCCAAATGTGTTGACTAATTTATTCGAAATACAAATAATTAGCTCTCCCGAAGTTTTGACTGAACTAGATTTCCTACTGCATATTAAGGATAAAGATAGTTTTGAAGCAATTGTTAAAATTATGAAATCCAATTCTATTTTAATGCTATATAATTTAGTTGAATCAACCATAAGAGTTTCAATGTTAGAATATTATAGCACTTTAAACGATAAACAAATATCTTTTAGTCAAGCGATTGAATCAATTCAAAAATTATGGGTTAAAAACTATTTGAATCAAATAAATAGCAATGAGTTAAATCAAACCGTATTTGATATGATTTTAAATGTAATAGACGATAATTATAGTGTGGCAATAGAAAAGGAATCTTTTCATCTTTCTGGCAATGCAGATGTTAAAGAAATGAAAAAGATATTAGAAACACACGGTATTACATACAATAATGATTCATTTAGAGATTATGGTGGTGCTCTTTTAACAATTAAAAACAAGAGAAATTATTTAGCTCACGGAAATATTTCTTTTGAAGATAATGGGAAAGGATTTTCAATTCAAGACATAATTGAATTAAAGGATAAAACTTATCAATGTCTAGATTACTTTATTTCCCTAATAAATTCTGCCATTAGTAATCATAAATTTATGTCAGAAGATTTATTATAGTCTCAAAAAACCAATATTGTTCAATACTTTTAGAAATCACTTTACTACTTAACAAATTCTGTAAATTCAAGTCAATCTGAAAAATACAACATTGTAATTTAACTTCCATATATCATTAAGAATTGAGTTCATCTGGATTGATACCGAAAACCCACCAAGCGATGCCATTGGCTAGGTAGCAAAACAAACCTGAACAACACACAAAAATCTCTCAGATACATTTCTAAGAGATTTTTTCTTTCTCCCCCTCACAACCAGCCTTCTTCTTCGGCAGTTTTGGCTGCTTCAGTTCGGTTGCTGGCGCCTAGTTTAGAGAGGATATTGGTCATGTAATTACGGACGGTGCCGTTTGAGAGGTAGAGCTTGTCAGCAATTTCTTGGTTGGAGAGGCCTTGCGCAACTCCATGCAAAACAGCGACTTCTTGCTCGGTCAAGGGGTTGGGATGGGTCATCATGACTTCCATCAGCTCTGGAGAATATTCCTTGCGTCCCTCTAACACCGTATGCAGGGTTTGCATGAGCTCAGCGATGCTTCGCTCTTTCAAGACATAGGCGTCAACTCCTGCTTTGACAGCTCGTTCAAAATAACCCGGGCGTTTAAAGGTCGTAACGATAACCACCTTGGTTTCAGGCACTTCTTGTTTGATCCACTCGAGCGCTTCGAGACCTGTCTTGACTGGCATTTCGACGTCAAGGATGGCAATATCTACTGCTTCTTTCCCCAAAACCTCAATAGCTTCAGCTCCATTTTTCGCCTGCAAGACAGTCTCCACATCTGGTTGAAAGCTCAAGAGCTGGCACATGGCGTCTCTAAGCATACTTTGATCTTCTGCGACTAATACTTTCATCTACTTTCTCTCCTTATAAGGCAGATGCACGCGCACCTCTGTTGGATCTTTCAAACTGACCAGCTCTACTTGACCTGAGAAGGCTGCTGCACGGTCACGGACTGTATGGAGTTCATTTCCTTTTACAGTTGCAAAACCTTTCCCATCATCTCTGACCGTCAATAGCAATTCCTGATCTGTACGTTCCAGTTTTAGATAGGCTTTTTCAGCGCTGGCATGCTTGATGATATTGGTCGCAAGTTCTAATAAAATCATAGCAGCCGTCGACTCCACATCCTGGGTCAGGCTAGCCTTGTCCAATTGATTGTCAACCTCAACCTCAATTCCAGCAATCTCCAGCATCTTTTTGACAGTTTCAAGCTCTGAAGCTAGGGTCCGTGATTTCAGATTTTCCACAATAGTTCGCACTTCATTCATGGAATCCTTGCTGATCTGGTGAATTTCTTTTAATTCCTTTTCCACCTGTGGATAAGCCTCCATCTGAAATAACTGCAAGGCTAGATCTGTCTTGACACTCAGCATAGCAAAGGTATGTCCCAGGCTATCGTGCAAATCCTGACCGATACGACTACGTTCATTTTCAGCTAACAAGAGATTTATCTGGGCATTTTGCTTGGCCTGCGCTTCTTTCAAATCCTCTACAATACGAATCCGAACCAAACCAAAAGTCATCAAATCGACAAAAGTAAGAATCCCAAGCTCAAAGGCTACAGCCTCAGTTTCGACTGACTGAAACATCATGAGTTGTCCAACAACAAGAGCTTGAGCAAGAAGGAAAGTCCAGACATGAAGAGAACGTAGGCTACGCACTCTAAAATGATAAATCAAGAGATTGGCAAGGAAAAAGAAGAACCAGACATAGTTGCCATAAATAAAGACGGTATTCCCAGCCACATAAGCTAACATGATGAACCAAAAGAGCCAGGATAAGCGCTGACTCTTGGTGGTTAAAACGCCTAAGTAAGCCACCACAAATAGAATATCAACTAGTAAATGCCAGCTAGGAATTTCCCCAACTACTGCAGAGAGGATGGGAAAAACCATAAAAATCAAACTGGCCCAAAACATATAGTGTATGCTTTTCAGTCTTTCAAGCATTAAGTATTCTCCTTATGACCTTGAAGGTAAATGGTCAAACCAAACAAAACTGCTGAAAAAACAAGTAGATAAACTGTGGCTGATAGATTGATGCCACCCTCATTTAAGAAGGTCTTGATCAATTCCATCAACTGATAGCTTGGCAAACGCTTCCCGATTGCTTGCATCCAGTCTGGAAATAAAGAGACAGGCATCCAGAGTCCGCCTAACACAGCCAAGCCAAAGTAAAGAAGATTGCCTACGACAGACATCAACTGACTAGAAGGTAAGAGAGTCAAAGTCAAACCAAGAGCTACAAAAGCTACACTTCCTACTATCAGCAAGAGCGCAGCCCCAATCCAGCTTCCTAAAGGCATATCCACACCTCTGACCAAGTGCCCAACTGAGAAAACAACCAGGATTGAGACCAAATAATCAACCATCATACTTGTTATCTTTGATAGATAATATTCTACCATATTTACTGGAGTATGGCGTAATGTTTTCTGCCAGTTGTTGATTTTATCGGTATGTAAAACAACTGGGAATGAAAAGATAGCTGTCGACATCATGGAAAAAGCCGTCATGGAGATGAGGTAGTCGCGCATAAAATTAGCTGGTCCACCTGGTGTTTCCTGGTACATACCTGAAAAGAATAAATAGAAGGCTGTCGGCATCCCTACGGATAACAGATAATAGACTAATTGTCGTTTGGTCAATAGAAATTCTATCTTGTTTAATGCGATCCATCGTTTCATCTTAGTCATCTCCTTTTTGTGTTTCTTCAAAGATTGTATCCAACAAGCTACGATTATTGACTTCAATTTCTTGAATCCTACATCCTGCTTGCACTAACAGTTGCCAAAAAGCATCCGCTTCACGTGTAACTACTTGCAGAGCATCTTGTTTTTGTGACCAGTTTTCAACCAAGTTTGACTGTTCGACAACTTCCTTGTATGCTAGAGGAAGGATAAAGTGCTTTTCAATCTCCTCACTGCGCATAGCTAGAGGTGTTGTATCGCGAATCAACTCTCCCTTATTTAAGACCAAAATCCGGTCCGCTGTATGCTCTACTTCTTCGATATAATGGGACGAATAGAGAATGGTTACTCCCTGCGCTTTTAGATCCTGAACAATTTCCCAAAAACGTTGACGGGTTGAAGTATCCATGGCCGCAGTCGGCTCATCTAAAAAGACTAGCTTTGGTCGCCCAATCAAGGTCAAGACAAAAGAGAAGAGACGCTTCTGCCCACCTGACAATTTTTCTGCGAATTGCTCTTTTTGTTGCTGGTCAAACTGCAATAGTTGATCGATTTCCTGGTTGCTCAAGGGATTTGGGTAAATGCTTTGAAAGAAAGCAACCAACTCTTTGACCTTTAATTTCTGAACGATGACATTTTCTTGAGGGAGGTAGGATCTTGTGTAGTCTAACTTAGAGCTCGTCACTGGCAAGCCTTGGATGGATACTTGACCGCTTGTGACAAGTTTATCTCCAAGCAAACAGTCCAAGAGTGTGGTCTTCCCAGCACCATTGGGACCAATCAAGGCGACGCATTCGCCTTCTGCTACCTCAAAGGAAATATCCTTCAAAATAGCTTTACCCTTGATGTTTTTATTTAGGCTTTCTACCTTAATCATGTTCATGATATTCTCCTTTCAGCCACTCCTTTCCCATCGGAAAGGCGATAAAAATCATAAATCCTAAACCCCAAGCACCGCGAATGACTTGGTGAAGGAAGGCTTGGTCAAACCACCCTGTAAACATTTCGACCAACCATACCACTAGTGATAGTGCAATAAAGAGATAGAGAATCGCTTTTTTCATTTTTCAAACTCCTTTTTCACATCTGAGACCAATTTCAAACCTTCTCGGATCAACCAAGACATCATACCAAATCCTGCAAATAGCTCCCAAGGAAAATGATAGAAGCCTTCGTCCAATCCTGAAAACATGAGATAAGTCATGACTCCTGCTGCTACTAAACTCATTGCAATAATTACTTTATGTTTCATTTTTTCTTCCTCCATTTGATACATCTAGTATAATTCTTTGAAGGTAAAATTACTAGAAGCTTCTGTCATGAGGAGATATGACAAATGTCACAAAAAGTTCACTCAGCTAGGAAAATAAAGGTCTTTCCAAATCAAAAAGGTCGGGAAATCCCGACCTCTCTTTTTATTCTTCTTTAAATCCCTGTAATTTTAATGCCGCGAATAGTGCATTAGGCTTTTTAAAGTCTTCTATACCATCCGCTAGTGATTTAAAGAAATATGTGTTTTTTACTTTATCTAAATCTGCTTTTTCAAGATCGAGTTCCATAACGACTCTCATCTTTTTGTCCTCGGTGATAAAATATTCTACATTAACACCAGGCTCGTCCTTGATTTCAAGATACTCTGGACTATCTTCCATAGCTTCACGGAAGATTGCTTGGAATTCTTCAGGAGTAACTCCAGCAGGAATCTCCATGTTCATTTTCCCGAGCATCTCCATCTTGAAGTGTTTAACAACATCCGTATAAACAAATGTCATAGTGACATCAAATTCATCCATTTTCCCTTTAAGGATTTTTGTTTTTTCTTCTTTTACCTGACTCGACTGACTAGATGAATCAACCGAACTTGCTGTACTACTTGACTCTGTTGTTGCGGTGTTGGTTTGACCACAGCCAGCAAGAGCAAGTAACGCTGCAAAAATCAATCCTAAAACTTTCTTCATTCAAAGTCTCCTATTCCACACTGAAAAGGTATGGATAAACCGGTTGTTGACCTTGGTGGATTTCTACTTCTACATCTTCGAATTCTTCTGCGATTTCTTGGGCGATTTGGTTAGCCAATTCTTCACTTCCATCTTCACCGATATAGAAGGTTACGATTTCACTGTCTTCATCCAACATATGTTTCAAAGTTTCAGTCAGAGTTTGGTGCATGTCAGGGTTTGATACGAGGATCTTACCATCTACCATACCAAGATTGTCATTTTCATGGATTTCCAAACCATCGATAGTCGTGTCACGAACGGCTGTTGTTACACTACCGCTGACCACATCACCAAGAGCTGCTGTCATGCGTTCTTTATTTTCTTCGATAGACTTGCTTGGATCGAAGGCAAGAAGACTAGTCAATCCTTGAGGAAGGGTACGAGCTTCTACCACTACTGCTGGTTGTTCCAATACTTCAGCTGCAGATTGAGCTGCCATGAAGATATTTTTGTTGTTTGGCAAGAAGATGATGTTACGAGCATTGACTTGCTCAACGGCCTTGATAAAGTCTTCTGTTGAAGGGTTCATGGTTTGTCCACCTTCGATGACATAATCTACACCTTGGGCACGGAAGATATCTGCCAAGCCTTGTCCAGCTACTACTGCGATAAGAGCATATTCTTTTTCCTCAGCTGGTTTGCTGACTTTAGCTTCTTTTTCTACTTGTGCTTCGTGTTGGTTACGCATGTTATCGACTTTAACCTTAACCAAGCTACCATATTTGAGACCTTCTTGCATAACAAGACCTGGATCTTCTGTATGGACGTGAACTTTAACGATTTCATCGTCATTGACAACAAGAAGTGAATCCCCAAGTTCGTTCAAGTAGTTACGGAATTCTTCGTAGTCAAACTCTTTAGCATAAGTTGGGCCTTGTTTAAGGGCAACCATGATTTCTGTACAGTAACCAAAGGTGATGTCTTCTGTTGCCACATGTCCAGCTACAGACTTGTGGTGTTCGGCATTAATCATCTCACTCATGTTGGCTGGAGTAGCGACAAAGTCTTCAGAAGCGCTGTATTCACCAGTAAGAGCTGAAAGGAAACCTTCATAGATGAAGACCAAACCTTGACCACCTGAGTCTACAACTCCAACTTCCTTCAAGACTGGAAGCATATCTGGTGTCTTCGCAAGGGCTGTTTTAGCTCCTTCCAAGGCAGCGCGCATAACCTCAATTGCATCGTCTGTCTGCTCGGCTTTTTTCTTAGCACCGATGGCAGCACCACGTGATACGGTCAAGATTGTTCCTTCAACTGGCTTCATAACGGCCTTATAGGCTACTTCAACACCTGATTGGAAGGCAAGAGCTAGGTCTTTCCCTGTTAACTCCTCTTTAGTTTTGATGGCTTGTGAAAATCCGCGGAAAAGCTGTGAAGTGATAACTCCTGAGTTCCCACGTGCACCCATCAAAAGACCTTTAGCCAAGATACTTGCAGCCTCACCAACAGTTGAAGCTGGTTTGTCTGCTACTTCTTTGGCACCATTTTCGATAGTCATTCCCATGTTTGTTCCTGTATCTCCATCTGGAACTGGGAAGACGTTCAATGAGTTGACATATTCGGCTTGCTTGTTCAAACGAGTAGATGCAGCCTGTACCATTTCTTGAAATAAGCTTGTAGTAATATTTGACACGATTATTCTCCTACAACTTTGATATTTTGAATGTAGACATTCACAGTTTGAGCAGTGATGCCAAGTTGGTTCTCCAAACTAAAACGTACACGCTCTTGGATGTTTTTTGAGACTTCACTAATCTTAGTTCCGTAGCTCAACACGGTATATACATCAACTGCAATGCTACCATCTTCGGCCGCTTTTACAACGACACCTTTAGAATAATTTTCCTTTCCAAGGAGGGCTTGGAAATTATCTTTGAGGGCTTTCTTACTTGCCATACCGACCACACCAAAAATCTCAGTTGCTGCACCGCCTACAACGGTAGCAATCACTTCATCTGTTAGTTCGATTTGACCATCTTTTGTATTAATTTTTACAGTCATTTTTTCTACCTCAACTAGTTGATACTCTATTTTATCATATTTCAAGCCAAGTGTAAAAGCAGAATACTGTATCGGCGGATATTTGCGCCTTTTACAAGTGATTTTGATCTTAGAGCAAAAGAAAAAGACCTGATGGCCTTTTACTCTTTATTAAACGCGTTCTACTTTACCTGATTTCAAAGCACGAGCTGAAGCCCAAACTTTTTTAGGTTTACCATCGATAAGTACAGTAACTTTTTGAAGGTTTGGTTTTACGGCACGTTTTGTTTGGTTCATCGCGTGTGAACGGTTGTTTCCTGATACAGTCTTACGACCTGTAAAGTAACATACTTTAGCCATTTGTATTTTCCTCCTATTAGATCTAATATAGCGGATGTGCTAGCACCACATACTGTACTATGTTATCACACTTTCTCTTTTTTGGCAAGGGGATTGGAAGATTTTTTTATTTAACGTAAACAACTCCTAATTTCCCAAAAGCAACGTCTCCACGGATAATCAAAGTTTTGCTGGTTGGGGCTAGAGGGGCATCTGCCTTGGCTGCTCCACAAAAAGTCTCTACCTTTAGATCTACTCTCCAGTGTTGAGGCACGTAGATAACTGCATTCCCAAATCCGACTTCGATATTCAGAGTAGCAAAATCACCTAACATCTCTGCATTGTCATAATAGATTTTGGCATTCCCAAATCCGACTTCAAACTCGTCTTCTACCAATTCTTGGTCTTGCTTGTAAAATGTACCCGCCCCAAAAGCGACTCCCTTGTCTGTCAGAATGGTCTTTTCACCGTCATACCACCATTTTTTCCCATTCCAAGTTCTGTTAGAATGAGTGAGTGCGCTGACACCCATTACGATTAAAATACTTGCCCAGAACAGTGACTGATTGGGAATCGGTAAAATATCATAAAAGTGATTAGCAATCAGGAGAGCCACTAGGGCTGTAAAAGTGGCTGAAGTTAAGTGGCGACGCAACAAAGCTTCAACTGATTGATAGGCAAAAAATCCAATACCGATCAAAGGCCAAATGTGCCCTCCTAGAGAAGGAATTCCAAAATTCCCCTGTAATAATACTAAGGCTGCCAATACTAGCAATACAATACCAAATGCTTTCTTTTTCATCTTCTTACCTCATGTTTCTTAGATTTTCTTTTAGGAGGGATTGGTAGTGCCGTGACACGTGCACCTCCTTGTGGGTCTGATAAAAGGAAATAGTGCCTGTCCCTGAGAAGGACTTATCCACCGAGTAGACCTGCCGAAGATTGGCAATGGTCGACTTGGAGACTCGACTGAAATAACGAGGCAAGATGGACTCCAACTCATAAAGCTTGAGTCGAACCTCGTAGGCTTCTTTCTGGGTATGGGCGTAAATCTTGTTGCCTTCTGTCTCAAAAAAGAGAATTTCTGACAAGTCTAAGTAGTACTCACCCGTCCCCTTATAGAAAATCAACCTAGGAGCCTTGGTTTCTTGCAAGAGTCGTTGCAAATCGGCTATTTCATCTGTCAGGGCTGCAGCCTTGATGACAATCTCTGTCTCAGTTAATTCACTATCAATCTCGATTCGTAACTTCATCCTATCTCCTTTCTGCATCTACTATACCAAAGGCCAGAAGACTTTACAAGGGCAAAAAAGCAAGTGGTCACTTTTAGCCTGTAAGTGGTTACGAGGCCAAGCCCACTTGCTTAACTTTTTAGAAAATAAAGAAAAGAATTCCCCAGAGAAGCCCACAGACATAGCCAACCAGAACATCCTTGGGATAATGAACGCCTCCTAAGACCCGCACAAGACCGAGAAGAGCTGATAAGACCAATAAAATCAATCCCACTGGTAAACTTGCGTGAAAACAAGCCATGGAAATGATAGTTGCTGAAAAGACATGGCGACTAGGCATTGAATTACCAGAACTGTCCTTGTCTAGTAGCGGAATAATTTCCCAAGTCTCATAAGGACGCGGTTGATTGATCCACTTACGAACTAGCGTCAATAGGACAAAGCCAGAAGCTGGCACTAAGATATAGGTGGAAAATTCTTTCCCCAATCCCTTGCTCATAGAGCTTGTCCCCAACAAGGCCATGTAGGCTAGGGGCATCAGAACTGTCATTATGCGATTAAAAACTCGCATCAATTGCAATAGCTGTGGATGACGAAGGAGACTTGATTTCCTCTTATCGTACCACTCTTGATAGTTTTTCATGTCTATTTCTCATACTTTTCTAGGACCTGCTGGGCTGTTTTTCCCTTGGCAAGCCAGTCCACTAATTTGTCCAGACGACGGATTTCCTGCATCAGAGGATCGTCAATTTCCTCAATACAAACACCACAAATCTTCCCTGTAATTGAAATCCGTTCAGGCACATAAGACGGTGCCTGTCGAAAAAAATCTTCGTAGGTAAGGTCCCTATCCAGACAAGTGAGGATGTCACTCACTTCATAACCTGTCAGCCAACTGGTCACTTGGTGAACGGACTCTGCCCCTCCACCCTTTCGCTCGACCTTTACGACCAAGGCTGGATAAACCGCAGAAAATTTCATATTGTATAATTTCTGACTCATACATTTCTCTTTCTATTATACCAGTATAAAGAAGAAAAAGAAGGCCGTCAAGCCTTCTTTTGAATTACTATTCTTCTACTTCATCTTCTGTAAATTGACTATTGTAGAGGTCAGCATAGAAACCACCCTGAGCCATAAGTTCTTCATGATTTCCTTGCTCAATGATATTTCCATCTTTCATGACCAGGATTAAGTCGGCATTACGGATAGTTGACAAGCGATGGGCAATAACAAAGGATGTGCGTCCCTCCATCAAACGGTCCATGGCTTTCTGAATCAACTCCTCTGTACGTGTGTCAACTGAGGATGTCGCTTCATCAAGAATCAAGAGCGGAGCATCCTTGAGAAGGGCACGAGCGATAGTCAAGAGCTGTTTCTGTCCGACGGACAAGGTCACTGTATCATCCAAGACGGTATCGTATCCATCTGGTAAAGTTGTGATAAAGTGGTGGATTCCTACTGCTTTGGCTGCTTCAATCACGCGCTCATCACTAATACCAGTTTGATTGTAGATAAGATTATCACGAATGGTTCCTTCAAAGAGCCATGTATCCTGCAAGACCATTGAAAAGGCATCGTGCACTTCTGAACGTTTCATCTTCTTGGTATCCACACCATCAATGCGAATGCTTCCCTTATCAATCTCATAGAATTTCATCAAGAGATTAACAATAGTCGTCTTCCCAGCTCCAGTTGGCCCGACAATAGCGACTTTTTGCCCTGCACGAGCTGTCGCAGAAAAGTCATGAATGATGGTTCGCTCAGGAGTGTAACCAAAGGAAACTTGGTCAAAGACAACTTCACCCTTCATGTTGCTTAATTGTCTTTCCTTATGAGATTCGTCTTCCATCTCAGCTTCGCCTAGAAACTCAAAGACACGGGTCATAGCTGCACTGGCCTGTTGCAAACTTGTAATCCCTTGGGCAATCTGTGATAAGGGTTGTGAGAAGGTACGAACATAAACCATGAAGGCTACGATGATACCGATACTGATATGTCCTTCAAGAGCTAGAACTGCACCGACGATGATCACCAAAACATAGCTAAAGTTCCCAACAAAGATCATTGCTGGCATCATGATTCCAGAAATAAATTGAGATTTCCAAATACTATCATGTAGGTCTTGATTCAATCCTGCGAATGTTTCTTTAGTGGTGTCCACAGCGTTATAGCTGGTCACCACATTGTGGCCAGAGTACATTTCTTCCACATAGCCGTTTACAGCTGCTAGATTGTTTTGTTGGGCTTTAAAATAGCCTTGTGACTTAGCCATAATGACTGAGACAGCAGCAAAACCTACAAGGGTTGAAACAACTGTTACCAATGCCAAAATCCAGTTCATGCCAAACATGGTAATCAAAACAGCGATTAGCAAGAAGCTAGCTGAGATAACGGTCCCTAGACTTTGGTTGAGGGACTGTGCTGCTGTATCAACGTCATTGGTCACACGAGAAAGGGTGTCCCCTTGAGAATGACGGTCAAAATAAGCAAGTGGCAGACGATTAATTTTTTCAGCAATGGCCGTCCGCAAGCGTTTTGAAAAATGTTGGATACTCGTTGAAAAGATATAGGCTTGCGTATAGTTGAGAATGGCACCAAGCACATACAAAACAGCTAAAAAGCTGGCGATACTTGACACAGCTACCAAATCGATTTCTGTAGCCAAACCATCTGAAATCAAGTTGGTGATTTCCTTAATCTTAGTTGGTCCATAAACAGTGATGATACTTGAACATACAGCAGCCACAACTGCAACTAGTAGAGGAAGTTGGAGACCTGCTAGAAAAGGTTTATATTGTTTCCAAAAGGACATCTTCTTATTTTCCATGTTCCAATTCCTCCTTCGATAGTTGTGAATAGGCAATTTCTTGGTAAACTTCGTTGGTCGCAAGAAGTTCCTTGTGGGTGCCTTGTCCAACGACTTTACCTTGATCTAAGACTAAGATTAAATCTGCATCCATGATGGTTGAGATACGTTGAGCAACGATTAACTTGGTCATAGATTGGGTTTTTTCAGCTAGTTCTTGGCGCAAGATACGGTCTGTCTTGTAGTCCAAGGCTGAGAATGAATCATCAAAAATGAGAATTTCTGGTTTACGAGCCAAGGCACGCGCAATGGCCAAACGTTGTCTTTGTCCTCCTGAAAAGTTGGTCCCACCTTGGGCCACTTCCGAGTTTAGACCTGCTTCCTTATCTTCAATAAAGTTTTTAGACTGAGCCAACTCAAGAGCTTGCCACATAGCAGTCTCGCTTAGAGGAGTTTCTTGGCTCTTACCAAAGTCTAGGTTCCCCTTGACATCTCCTGAGAAGAGAACAGCTTTTTGTGGGATATAGCCGACTTTATTCCGCAAGTCTTCCAAATCATAATCCTGCACATTGACGCCGTCCACTAGGATTTCCCCATCCGAAACGTCATAAAAACGAGGCAAGAGATTCACAAGCGTAGATTTACCAGAACCAGTTGAACCGATAAAGGCGACCGTTTGACCAGCTTCTGCCTTGAAGCTAACATGTTCCACAACTGCTTCTGAATTTTTAGAATAGCGGAAGGTTACATCACGGAATTCTACTTGACCTTGAATAGAGGAATCTGCCGTCTGTGGTTGACTAGGATTTTCAATAGAAGAATGCAAGTCTAGCACTTGATTGATACGTCCTGCAGAAACCAAGGTACGAGGAAGGACGATAAAGAGAGCACCCATAAGCAAGAAGCCCATCACGACCTGCATAGCATAAGACATGAAGACCACCATATCACTAAAGAGTGGTAGACGGTCTGTCAGGCTAGCATCATTGATGATATAGGCACCAATCCAGTAAATGGCTAGACTCAAACCGCTCGAAATCGCCATCATAATAGGATTCATAATCGCCATCAAACGGTTGACAAAGAGATTGAGACGAGTGACTTCCTCATTGGCTTCTTCAAATTTCTTATCTTGATAATCTTCAGCATTGTAAGCACGAACCACTCGAATCCCTGTCAAACTTTCACGAGTGATACTATTGAGTTTATCTGTCAATTTCTGGATGACAGATTGTTTTGGAAAGGCAAGCGTCATGAGAACAGTTGTCATCAGAACATTGACGATAACAGCAACCACTACTGCCCAGAGCCAGTATTCAGATTTGCCAAGGATTTTTCCAATGGCCCAGATAGCCATGATAGGACCACGAGTGACCACTTGGAGCCCCATAGTAAAGAGCATTTGAATCTGCGTGATATCATTAGTCGTCCGAGTCAAAAGACTAGGAATAGAGAAACGTTTGATCTCTGTCTGAGAGTAATCCAAGACACGATTAAAAATATCACTACGCAGATGAGCCGTGTAAGATGCTGCAACGCGAGCTGCAAAAAATCCAACAGTAACGGATGACAGAAAAGCAAGTAGAGACAAGCCTATCATCTTAATGGCTGGTGACCAAAGTGCACCCATATCCGTACCTGGAGTTCCAAGTAATTCTGTAATTTGTGAAATATAAGTCGGTACTTCTAACTCTAGATAGACCGAGAAACAGGTAAAGAGTATGGTCAAGAGAATCATTCCCCACTCTTTTCCTGTGATACGCTTAGCGAGTTTCTTCATCTTCCCCTCCTATTTTTTCTACATTGGCTTGTAATTGCCCCATGACTTCCTCAAAAATAGCTAGTTTTTCCTCAGAAATTCCATCAAGTAGACTACGGTCAATTCGATCAAAGAAAGACTTGATTGGCTTCATCTGAGAGCGTGATTTGTCCGTCAATCGAACGTACTTAGCTCTCTTGTCATTTGGATTCACTTCCAATTCCACCAAACCATTTTGCACCATACGCTTCACTAAATTACTAGCAACTGACTTGGTGACATTGAGTTCTTGTTCAATATCCTTGATTAACACCGCCTGTTCAGACTCCTCACGATAGTCTAAAAATCGTATGACTTGGCCCTGCGGTCCGCCCATAAATTCAATACCACAACGTTTAGCTTCCTTTTGCACCATAAGGTGAACCTGATGACCAAAACGTTTAAAAGCTAACATCGGCTTATCCATGATTGCTCCTTTTTACACATAAATAGTTCTCACGAGAACCAATTAGTTTTCATGAGAACTATTTTATCACTTTCAAATAGGATGTCAAGAAAAAAGTTTCTATGAGAACTATTTCGATATAAATTGACAATAGTTGATAATTTATCTATAATAGGCACTAACTTGTCTGATTACACTAGAAATGGGAGAACTTTCAAATGAAACAAGAAGAGTATAAAACCTTAGGAACCCTTGCTGTCATTTTTGGAGCTGGTGCTCTTTTATGTTCTCGGATACCAATTGTCAATGGTCTATCCTTTCTCTTTGGATTTGTTGCCTTGATCTTAGGAGTCATCGGCATTGGCCTCAATCTCCAAAATCAAAAAACATTAGCTATGATTGGTTCAAGCTTTGGCCTCATTTCCATTATCATTGTACTGATAAGCCAACTGCTGTTCACTCCTATCTTCGCTGATTTTATAAGAGGCTATCGTAGCTCTTCTAATTATCTCATGGAAGAACCAACCAATGAAGATTGGCCAAATAGTACCATTGATGAATATGAAGAGGAAGAAGAGATATTTACCTGGACTCAAGAACAGTTTGATGCCTTAATAGAGGGCGACCCTTCCAACCAAGGGCAAGGCGGTAGCAATTACAAAGACATTATCAGTGAACATGGGATTCCAGATTCTGAAGTAGATTCAAGTGACAGTGATTATGAAACCAAAAGAATCACCTACCTCTCCCTAGGTTCACCTAGTAAGGCAGTTGTTTTAAACTTTGTAAAGCAGAAAAATGGTCAGTTTCTTCTGATTCATAAATTTGCTGTCGGACTGGATCGAAAAGAACAATCTGATTCTGGAGTGAAAGTTTAACATAACTAAAAAGGTACTGGGAATAGCAATCGGTAGACCAAGCCTCGATTTCTAAATCCCAACACCACGATATTTCCACAATCCATTGGATTATGGACAATTATAGATTACTAATAACGTTTTGAGCAAAAGAGATTTTCGTCTCTTTCCTGCCCTTTTGTCATCACAGGATAAACAAACCCCTTGAAAATATTGAATTTTCAAAGGGGTTATTTTTATTCTTAGAATCCGTCTACGTTTGTGTAGATTTTTTGTACGTCTTCGTCGTCTTCAAGTACTCCGTAAAGTTTTTCAAATGTTTCCAAATCTTCACCTGACAACTCAACTTCTGATTGTGGAATCATTTCCAATTCAGTTACTTGGAATTCTTCAATACCAGATTCACGCAAAGCAACGATAGCCTTGTGAAGGTCAGTTGGTGCAGTGTAGACAGTGATTGTTCCTTCTTCTGCTTCTACATCATCTACATCAACATCTGCTTCAAGCAAGAGTTCAAAGATAGCATCAGCATCTTCACCTGCAAAGACGATAACACCTTTGTTGTCAAAGAGGTAAGATACAGAACCTGAAGCTCCCATGTTCCCACCGTTTTTACCAAAGGCAGCACGCACGTTGGCAGCTGTACGGTTAACGTTTGAAGTCAAAGTATCAACGATCAACATAGAACCATTTGGTCCGAATCCTTCGTAACGTCCTTCTGTAAAGGTTTCGTCTGTGTTTCCTTTTGCCTTATCGATAGCCTTATCAATAACGTGTTTTGGTACTTGCGCTTGTTTGGCACGATCGATAACGAATTTCAAAGCAGTATTTAGTTCTGGATCTGGCTCACCTTTTTTAGCTGCTACATAGATTTCTACACCAAATTTTGCATATACTTTAGAGTTAGCTCCATCTTTAGCCGTTTTCTTAGCTACGATATTGGCCCATTTACGTCCCATTAGGAATCTCCTTTTTTCACATTTTAATCTTTCTTATTATAACACAAGTCTATCCGATTTTCACTAGAGGAAATGGATTTTTCTTTTGTAAATTAAGCTAGGATTTCCCGCCAGTAGCCAAGAGTTTTTTGCCTTCTTTGATCCATGGATGTTTGGAAAGTGAGAAGTAAAGTTGGGCAGTCATAACTAGCCAGAGAAGGGGCTCACATAGAATCACACCTGTATAACCTGTCCAAGGAATAATCCAAGCGACGAAAATAATTTTCCCAAATAACTCGATAAAGCTAGATACGAGAGGTAGGAGCTTTTGACCTAGCCCCTGTAAGCTATTTCTATAGATCAATAACAGACTCAAAAATGGATAGAATACAGAACTGATGCGTAGGTACAAAGTTCCGTTTTCAATCAGATAACCATCTGTCGAACTCGCTAGGAAAGAAACCAGGCTAGGACTTGCAAAAAATAGAAATACACAAGCAAAGCTTGCCCAAGCCATACTGATATAACTCCCTAGTCGAAGACCGTGGACGATACGTTCGGGACGTTTTGCCCCAAAGTTTTGAGAGATAAAAGTGGTCATAGAGGCAGAAATTGCCGTCATTGGCAATAAAGCAAAAGCCATGATTCTGCGCGCTGCAGTTTGGGCGCTGATAATGACTGCTCCAAAACTATTAACAGAGGATTGCAAAATGACGCTTCCTATAGAGACGATTGAACCCATCAAGCCCATAGCTAACCCTTGCTCTAAAAGGTCAACATAGAGAGCCTTATTCCATTTGAAATGTTTGAGACCTGGAAGAAGCTCTGGAACACTCTTGCGAATATAGAAATAACAGAGGATTGCTGACAAGCCTTGCGAGATAATGGTTGCAAGACCCGCAGACTGAACTCCCAACTGCAATTGTGTAATAAAATACAAATCCAGAATGACATTAACGATGGCTGAGAAAATAAGAAAACCAAGCGCAGCAAGGCTATCACCAACAGAGCGTAGCAAACCTGCAAAAAGATTATAAGCAAAGCTCACTCCCACACAGCTAACAATCATGGAGATATATTCATAGGACTGAGGGAGAATTTCTACAGGTGTTTCTAGGTACTGTAAGAGTGGATAAAGACCAAAAAAGCCCATCAACATGACAAGCACACTCAAGATAATCCCTAAAATCCAAGTTGCTGCGACAGCTTCCTTAATCTTTTCAAAATTACGAGCGCCGTAGAGACGTGCAATAACAACACCCATCCCATTTCCAACACCGAGAGCAAAGCCGATAATCAAATCAAAAATGGCTGTCGTTGCTCCGACTGCCGCCAAGGATTCTTGACCTAAAAAACGCCCAACAATCAAAATATCAGCCGTATTGTAAAGTTGCTGAAAGATATTGGAAAGTAGAATCGGTAATGCAAAACTAATTAGCGCGGGAAGGATGGGACCATGAATCAGGTCCACCGTTGATTTTTTATTCATAAGGCTATTATATCAGCTTTCTAGTAGGGGAACAAGGGAGTTTGGATAAGAAAGCGTTGCCTAGATACAAACAATCTGGTATAATCGTGACAGAAAAGGAGGATACGCATGAGCTTAACCAGCCAGTTAATTACAGATGCATTCCCAGACCTTGAAAAAGTCGACCAATTAAACAAGGAAGCCTTTCCTGAAGAAGAACGTGTCTCTTTGGAAGAATTTTTAAGTTACCAGGATAGAGATGATGCCCACTTTTTCGCTTTCTATAACGAGGAAGAATTTGTCGGCTTCGCTTTTGCCATTTCCAACCAAAAAGCATTCTACATTAGCTTCTTTGCTATTATGCCTCATCTCCGTAGTCATGGCTACGGGAGAGAAATCATTGAAAAACTCATTGATTTTTACCAACGTACCATGATTCTTGAAGTGGAGCGGTTGGACGAAGATTGTGATAACCTCGAACAACGAAAAGCCCGCATGGACTTCTACCTACAAAACGGCTTCAAAACAGCCAATGCTTTTTTGGAGTACGAAGGTCTTAGTTTTGAGATTCTATATCGTGGCGACCACTTTGATGAAGAAGCCTATCGGAATATCTTCCAAAAATTACAAGAAGAAAATTATTTTGACTTCCACATCGAGTACCGTCGCTTTAGTGAACACTAATCTATACTGCAGTCTTTAACTTCCCAGTAAGAAACTGCAAACTTCTCGACAATGAAAACTCAATCACCTGTGCTACAGGTGATTTTTTTGTGATTCCGAAATCAAATAGCAGAAAGTTTTGCTAAATCCATCAAAATATAGTAGATTGAATCTAGAATAGTGCATTACGACTGCTAAAAATATTCCTAGAAATAAGTTTGACTTTCCTAATCGAATTGTTCATCCCTTATTTGAATCTACTATAGTATTTTCTATTCAATCTGCTACACAACAAAATTATAGTAGATTGAATCTATAATAGTACATCACGACTGCTAAAAATATTTCTAGAAATAAGTTTGATTTTTTTAATCGAATTGTTCATCCCTTATTTGAATCTACTATAGTGTTTTCTATTCAATCTGCTACACAACAAAATTATAGTAGATTGAATCTAGAATAGTACGCTACGAATTCTAAAATATCTCTAGAAATAAGTTTGACTTTCCTAATCGAATTGTTCATCCCTTATTTCAATCCACTATAAATAAGGCTGAAACAATTTTGTCTCAGCCTTATCATGATTTATCTTATAAAGATGCACTAAGTTTACGCTTCTGTTCCAGCTTCTGGCATGATGAGCCAAAGAATGAGGTAAGCAAGAATTCCTGATCCACCTAGCAATGTGAAGAGAATCCAAAGTCCACGAACAAGTGTTGCATCAATATCTAAATAGTCAGCAAGACCTGCACAAACACCTGCAATTTTTTTATCTTGAACATTGCGAACTAAACGTTTTTCCATACCAACAATCTCCTTGGCATTACTTTTATTTTCAATTTATTTTATCATCAAATCAAATCTTTTGCAATAGTCTTCCTCATTTTTACTGTGAAAATCTGTCATTCCTGCTCTCATAACCTTGTTTCTTTATTCTCATATAGCAGAAAAAGTGGGGATTCCTCCGCCACTTTTACTTTTTAATCTTCAATTTCGATTTCAAGATCATCGCCAAGGTCAAGAGTCACTTCTTGATTAGTTACTTCTGATTCCACAGGTGCAACTTTTTCATCAGCTACTGCATCATCTTCAATCAAGCCAAACTTGACACGAACTTGGTGGTCAATTTCATCAAAGATTTCTGGGTGATCTGCCAAGTATTTCTTAGCATTTTCAGAACCTTGACCAATCTTTTCGTCTTTGTAAGAATACCATGCTCCTGCTTTCTTGATGATGTCAAGATCACTTGCAATCTTCAAAAGCTCCCCAGTTCTTGAAATTCCTTCACCATACATGATTTCAACAAAGGCTTCTTTAAATGGTGGAGCTACCTTATTTTTAACAACCTTAATCTTGGTTTCCTTACCTACGCTCGTATCTTTTTGGTCACCAGTTCCCTTGATTTGTGTGCTTCCACGAACATCCAAACGGACAGAAGCGTAGAATTTAAGGGCACGTCCACCAGGAGTTGTCTCTGGATTACCAAACATAACTCCTACTTTTTCACGCAATTGGTTAATGAAGATAGCAATTGTCTTAGTCTTATTAATAGAAGCTCCGAGTTTACGCATAGCCTGGCTCATCATACGAGCTTGAAGACCAACGTGGCTATCTCCGATATCTCCATCGATTTCTGCACGAGGTACAAGGGCAGCAACTGAGTCGATAACAACAAGGTCAACCGCACCTGAGTCAATCAATTTCCCAGCAATTTCAAGACCTTGCTCACCTGAATCTGGTTGTGACAAGAGCAATTCATCGATATTAACACCAAGCGCTGCTGCATAGGCTGGGTCAAGCGCGTGCTCCGCATCGATAAAGGCAGCAATTCCGCCTTCTTTTTGTGCTTGTGCTACAGCGTGAAGGGCTACTGTTGTCTTACCTGATGATTCTGGCCCGTAGATTTCAATGATACGTCCCTTTGGATAACCACCTGAACCAAGTGCAATATCAAGAGCCAAAGAACCTGAACTCATCACTTGGACCTTTTGCTCTGCACGTTCACCCAAGCGCATGATTGACCCCTTCCCAAAGTCTTTTTCAATCAATTTAAGGGCATCGTTTAGGGCTTTTTCACGATCAGCACCAAATTTTTTGCCAATTTCGTCTAATTTTTTTGTTGGTTTTTTCGCCATTTTATTCTCCTGTATTCTAATAGTCCTTAGACCTTCTTCTATTATAACAAATCTCCAGCACTTAATAAAGCTTTGCGAACTAGGTTAAAAGCATGTAAGACTGCAATTTCTCGCACATCTGCACGACTTCTACCTGCGATATTGGCCTGGATAACTTCTGTCCCCGAAGCTTGCGCCAAAGCGATAAAGACTGTACCTGCTGGTTGACCTTCTAGGCTATCTGGTCCAGCCACTCCTGTCAAACTAATGCCAAAATCTGACTGAGTCTTGATTCGCGCCTGTTCAGCCATTTTTTCAGCAGTAAAGGCTGAGACGACTCCGTGTTTTTCCAATTCAGCATTTGGAATATCAAGCATCTTAGCTTTTTCTTCAAGGCTATAGGTCACAAAACCACCTTTAAAGATAGCAGATACACCTGAGAAATCAGCCAAAGTAGCTTGAAAAAGACCTGCAGTCAAGCTTTCTGCTGCAGTGATAGTTTTCTTTTGCTTTTTCAACTCTTCTACTACCAGGCTAGCCAAACTGGTTTCTTCCCCATAGCCATAGCAAATTTCTCGAAGTGAAACACCCTCAAAGGTTTCTCTTTCAAGGATTTTTTGTTCTAAAGTATCTAGAACACGATCCGCTTCTTCTTGACTCTTAGCCTTGGTCGATAAGCGAAGCGTCACTTCCCCAGTTTTAGCATAAGGTGCCAAGGTTGGATCCGTCTGTTGGTCAATCAAATCTGATAGAATGGTCACTAGCTGGCTCTCACCAATCCCAAAGAAACGTAGCACACGTGAATAGAGCTTAGATCCTGTTGTCAATCTTGGAAGCAACTCATTTAAGACCATAGGTTTCAATTCACTTGGAGGTCCTGGTAGAACAACGTAGGTTACCCCAGCCACCTCGATCATACCACCGACTGCCAGTCCTGTTTCGTTTGGTAATGGAGTTGAACCTTGAACAATCTGAGCTTGGCGCTCGTTGTTAGGAGTACGAGCATAGTCTGGTCGATGAGCAAAAAAGTCATCTAGCTTAGCCTGAGCCTGAGGATCAAAAGTCAAGTCGCGTCCCAAAAATTGGGCCAAAGTTTGCTTGGTCAAATCATCTTCCGTCGGTCCCAAGCCACCTGTTAAAATGACTAGACTACTGCGATTCTGAGCAATTTCTAACAAGGATAAGAGACGAGCCTCGTTATCTCCTACAGCTGTCTGAAAATAGACATCTACACCGATTTCAGCCAATTTTTCAGACAAGAATTGCGCATTGGTATTGACAATCTGACCTGTCAAAATCTCTGTTCCAACAGCTATAATTTCTGCTTTCATTTTTTCCTCCTACTTACCTATTCGGATTTCTTTGAAAAAATCGCAGGATAATTCCTACGATTTGATGGATAGTTTCTTGTTATTCTGACTCCTCAGAAGATGGTGGCAAGTGGCCAAAAAGATTCTCGTACAAGACTATATTGGTCTCCAAATTCGTAACCTCTGGTTGTCCGAGCGAACGGCGTAAAAGATTTTGCATCTCTAGTATATGCTCACCAGAAACGATTTGGTAAGAAATCCCGTCAATCATTTCACCTTCACCACGTAATTGTTGGGTTTCGATATTTTTAAAGGAATCTTGATAACCCATCAACTGAGGAATGGTTGTCGTTGTAATCTCGATATTTGTCTGCATGTTGTCACTAAGAGCCTTCAGAATCTCTTGGTAGTGACTCACACTGTTCAAACTAAGAATTTTCTCGACAACCTTTTGAATCACTTCACGCTGGCGTTTTTGACGACCATAGTCCCCTTCAGGATCCTGATAACGCATGCGTGAATAAACAAGGGCTTCTTCACCATTGAGGGTTTGCTCACCGACTCCAATCGAAATCGTATTAAAAGGTTCCTGATCTTGAATAGAAATTGGGAAGCCGAGAGTGTTGTTGACTGTAATACCACCTACAGCATCAACCATTCTTTGAAGGCCATGCATATTGACCATCACATAACGGTCGATATGAATATTCATCATCTTTTGAATCGTTGAAATAGACAACTCTGCTCCGCCATCAGCATAGGCAGCATTGAGTTTCGCTTCTCTAACACTACCATCTGGTTGCTGGATTTGTGTGAGAATATCACGCTCCAAACTCATCATGACCGTCTTCTTAGTTTTAGGATTCACTGTCACTAAGATCATTGAATCACTATTCCCAGCCCATGGGTCTGTACGTTCAACATTTCCTGTATCCACGCCCATAAGCAAAATCGTCAGAGGTTCGGTCGCTTCAATGACCTTGGTTTCTTCACCGATTTTTTTATAGGTTTTAGCTAAAGTTTGCGTACTTTGCTGATAAATTGTATAGGCATAGGCACCTACACCTAGCACAGTCACAAGGACCAAACCCAAAAACATTCCAATTATTTTTTTTACCATACTCTTATTCGTCTATCAGTTGACCCATTAGGTAAACATCTAGAAACTCTCCTCCTTCTATACAAGCACCACGTTCCTGTAATCCTTCTATGATAAAGCCCATTTTTTCATACAGATGCACCGCGGCAAGATTTCTTTTTTGAACTGTCAATTGTAACCGTCGAATACTACCACTTGATTTGGCCCATTCAATAGTTTCTTCCATCAAGATACTACCGAGACCATTTCCCCAGTAAGCTTTTTTTATTCCTAAAAAAACATCTCCAATATGACTGACTCGCGGACGTTGATCAGCTGTTGTATTGATGATTCCTACTAACTCATCATTCAAAAAAGCGAGTAGGGTAATTTGATTATCCGACTGGGCCTGCTTATCCAAAAAATGTTGCATCTCAGACTCACTCATTGCAATCCCATTTTCATCCAGACTGGTAAAATTAGACTCTTGACCAATTTGATCTAAGAGAGCAATGACCGCTGAAGCATCCTGGATTTCCGCTTCACGGATTAAAAGATCATACTCCATCCGTCAATCCTTTCAAAAGTTCTGTCGCTCTTTGGCCATGAGCATGAAAGACGATTTCTCGGCCCTCATCTTTTTTAAGGATTTCTAACTCCAGATAATCTGATGGAAGATTTTCCCCCAATAGATGTCCCCACTCAATAACCGTTACACCTGAACCAAAAAGAAATTCATCCAAGTCGATAGAATCTGCATCCCCTTCAATACGATAAACATCTAAGTGATATAAGGGTAGACGTCCTTCATATTCTCTAACAATGGTATAAGTAGGACTCTTAATCATTTGATGAATGCCTAATCCCTTAGCCAGACCCTTTGTTAGCGTTGTTTTCCCAGCACCTAATTCACCAGTCAAAATCAACACATCATTTTTTTCTAACAAGTGCCCTAGCTTTTCCCCAAGTGCAACCAACTCATCTTCATTTTTTGTGTACATGTAATTATTATACCAAAAAGTTTTATTTTGTGATATTTCCATCAACAAAAAAAGAGGAGACTCCCCTCTTTTTTTAGTTTTTGTCATTAGTTAAGAGCCATACTGATGTAGTTCAAGATAAACAAGGCATCCAAAATCCAAATCATGACATGCACATCTTTCACTTGACCTTTGACAACCTTCGTCAAAGTATAAGTTAAGAAACCAACGGCAATCCCTTGTGTGATTGAGTAGCTGAATCCCATAAAGATAGATGTGAAGAAAGCTGGAACAGCTTCAGCCATATCATCCCAAGGGATATTTTTCAAGTTAGAAAGCATCATAATTCCGACAATGATCAAAATTGGTGCAGTTGCAGCTGTTGGAACAATTGCTAGAAGTGGGCTAAAGAAGCTTGATAGGGCAAAACAGATGGCAACAACCAAAGCTGTCAAACCAGTACGTCCACCAGCACCTATACCAGCTGCAGACTCAACATAAGTTGTAACGTTTGAAGTACCTGCAATAGCACCTACTGAAGTTGCCACCAAGTCAGAGTAAAGAGCCTTATCCAATTTAGCTGACTCATGGTTTTCACCACTTGTTGCAATGATACCAACTTTTTCACCAGTACCGATAAGAGTACCGATAGTATCAAAAATATCTGTCAATGAGAAAGCAAGAATGGCCATCAAGGTTTCTGGCAAACGAGAAGTGTTTGAAATCAGAGATCCCAATCCTTCTGAACCAAGAGCAGCACCAAACAAGGTTCCTAGGTCATTAACGGCTGATGAAAGATTATTGCTTGCAAAGTCAATCCCTGACACATTAACAAGACCAACCGCAATGGCAAGAACAGTCGTTGTTAAAATAGAAAGGATGATACCACCTTTGATCCCCTTAACAACGAAGAAGATAGTAATGGCAATACCTGCAAGAGCTACCAAGACAGCTGGAGTGTTGAAGTCTACCAATCCTGGAACAGCTGCTGAGTTTGCAGTAAGTGCTGCTTGAGCCTTATCTGCTCCTTCACCTGCTACTGTATAGGTACCTGGGTCAATCGAGAATTTCAAGAGACCAGCATTCTTAATCCCAACATAAGCAAGGAAAACCCCAATACCAGCTGAAATCGCTGAACGAAGAGTTGTAGGAATAGATTCGATGATCATTTTACGAACATTGGTCAATGTAATAATCAATGAAATAATCCCACAGATGAAGACCATTCCAAGAGCTTCTTGCCATTTATAACCCATCCCAAATACGACGGTAAATGTGAAGAAGGCATTTAGTCCCATACCTGGAGCTTGCGCATATGGCAAGTTAGCATAGAAGGCCATCATCAAAGTTCCCACAACAGAACCGATGATTGTTGCCAAGAATACACCTTGAACAGGCATTCCTGTTTGTGAAAGCATTTGAGGGTTTACAAAGAGAATATAACTCATTGCAAAGAAAGTTGTTAAACCAGCAAGAACCTCTGTACGGACGTCTGTCCCGTGCTCTTTTAGTTTAAATAGTTTGTCCATTTTTAATCTCCTTTGTCATTTTACGAACAATATGACTATTATACCATCAATCATTCATATTTTCAAGATGTTTTTACTGAATCATAAAAATCTTATCCGATACTTTTCTCCTTCTTTTTACTTATTATCAGCTTTTCTAGTCACTTTCTGATATAATAGAAAACATCTTATCTGAAACTAGATTCGGGAGGATTTTATGACTAAAAAAATGATTGCCGTCGATTTGGACGGTACCCTACTCAACTCTGAAAGCAAACTTTCTGACTTTACTATTGAAACGATTAAGAAAATCTCAAAAAAAGGCCACCAAGTTGTTATCGCAACTGGTCGCCCTTACCGTATGGCCAAAGATTTTTATGATCAACTTGAACTTGAAACCCCTATGATCAACTTCAACGGTTCACTCACTCATATGCCTGGTAAGGTTTGGGAGCATGAAAAATGCCTGACTGTTGATAAAAAATATCTCTTAGATATGGTTCAACGAAAAGAGAAGATTGAGGCAGACTTTATCGCAAGTGAATACCGTAAAAAGTTCTACATTACGGCTCCAGACAAGGAGATTGCCGACCCTAAATTATTTGGTGTTGAAAACTTTCGCCCTGAAAATCAATTCCAGTCTAACTTAGTCACCAAGGACCCTAACTGCATTTTATTGCAGACTCGTGCAAGTGACAAATATGCTCTTGCAGAAGAGATGAACAGCTTTTACAAGCACCAACTCAATATTAATACTTGGGGTGGTCCTTTGAACATTCTCGAATGTACTCCCAAAGGAGTTCACAAGGCCTTTGCCCTTGAATATCTTCTCACGGTCATGAATATAGACAAACAGAATTTGATTGCCTTTGGTGACGAACACAATGACCAAGAGATGCTTTCTTTTGCAGGTAAAGGCTATGCCATGAAAAATGCTAATCCTGCTCTGTTACCTTTCGCAGACGAGCAATTACCATTGACCAATGAAGAAGATGGCGTCGCTCAGTTTTTACAAGAACGATTTCTTTAATTTCACTCATTCTATACTTTTGTGGTAGACATTAGCTACCTTAAAAGTATGGAATTTTTTTGAGCTCAAAGTCAACGAAAAAGGATTTGAATCCGTCTTTTACAGATCCAAATCCCTACAAATGATGTCTATTTCTTTAAAACGATACGATCAGAAACGTCGCGGGCCATGTCATCGATAATAATCTGGTTCTCTTCTGCCACATAAATCTTGATATCGTCTCCAATAAAGACTCTCTGATTTTCTGGTTCGAAGGTCACCTTCTTAACCTCTTGATCTCCGTTCGCTTCAACTTCTGTCCACGTTCCGGTATTTCCAGTGACTATAAGAGTAATGCTATCTCCCTCGTCTTGGCCCTTGTAGGTCCCATCTATATTAGTAGTTGTGTCAGTCTTTGCACTAGTAGTAGAACTAGAAGCACTGGTTTCTGATACTTGACTAGTGCTCGCTTCAGAGCTAGTGCTTGCTTGGGATGAAGGTGTCGACTTAGTTGTTGACGAACAAGCAACTAAAAGACTAAGACTTGCTACAGTAGCAAGAGAAAGTGTAATTTTTTTAGTGACATAATGTCTCCTTTCTTTCAGGAGATAAAGGCAGAAAAACTGCAGAACTATTCTACTTATACTATATCAAATAAAAGAAACAAGGTCTATCAAGCAACTATGTTTTTATAAGGTAGGCACGAACTTCAGATATAAAATAGAGGGAACCTGTCACAAACAGTAAGTCTTTCTCCCCTGCAGACTTTTCAAAATCATCTATAAAGTCTCGATAGGAAGCAACTCTATGATATCCACTTAAATCCTGCTCCTCCAAAGAGCCTTGATAGTCGAAGCTCGTCACATAGAGAGCTGTATCAGGTAAATGATCTGTCAAATAAGTTAACATTCCGCTATAATCCTTACGCTTTAAAGCTCCAAAAAGGATTTGAAGGTGACAACCTTGCTGAATTTTTTGCTGGATAAATTCAACTAACCGCTCCAAGGCTGGTAGATTGTGGGCACCATCTAGATAAATGTGCTCCGTAACAGCTTCTAGACGCCCAGCCCAACTGGTTGTTTTCAGAGCACACCGGACAACTTCCTCATCGACCTTTTCACCTCTCTCTGTCATAAACAACAGAAATGCCTGCAAAGCCAAAGCAGCATTCTCCTCTTGATAAGCTCCTTCCAAACCCAGTTTTAGTCGGGTCAAATCCGCTAGAGAAGAAGAAAAATGTCCTGATTTGAAAGAAAAATCTCGGACAGCTTGGTAGAGAGTGACATCTAAATCTTCTGCTATCTTTTGACAAACGAGCTGGGCTTCAGGAGCTAAGTTTGCAATCACTGCTGCTCTTCCTTGCTTAAAAATTCCTGCTTTCTGTTCAGCGATTTCTTCCAGACTATTGCCCAAGGTCTCCTGGTGATCTAGGCCAATTGATGTAATAACTGCGATCTCTCCAGTAACCACATTGGTCGTGTCAAGCAAGCCACCAATTCCAACTTCTAATAGAACTAGATCCACCCCTTGTTCTTTAAAATAAAGCAAAGCAATCACGGTTAACAACTCAAAAAAAGATAGCTGGTCATGTGTTTCTAGAAGTCTTTGCTCCATTTCCTTAACTTGATTTGCCAAACGAATAAAGTCTGCGTCCGATATGGGTTGACCATTGATACAAATCCGATCATGAATGCTAACAATGTGAGGGGAAGTAAAGGTCCCCACCTTCTTACCATGAGAAACAAAGAGCTCTCTCATAAAGGCAATGGTTGAACCCTTTCCATTTGTCCCTGTCACATGGATAATAGGATAGGCTTGCTCAGGATTTCCCAGCAAGTTTACCGCACTCTGCATCCTCCCTAAACCTGATCTAAAATTCAAACCGATTCGACTATGAAGCCATTTTTCTACTTCAAACACGCTTAATCTCCTTAATCCTTAACAAAAAAGCGAAGATTCTCTTCGCTTTTTACTTCATTAGCTAGTATTTAATTCTAGTATGGGAGAAAAATGTCCCCCGGACGTTCCAACTCTCCCTAGTTTCTAGGAGTTGGGGTAAAAACGTTCCCCGGAATTACCAGTTCTCTCTTATTTCAAGGAACTGGGCTAAAAACATCCACTGGATGTTTTTACTCCTCCATAAAGCTGTTGAAGACTTCTTCAATCATGTTCCATTCATCTTCTGAATCTTCAGGGATTGGTTGCAATTCACCTTCTGTTCCATCTTCATTTTCGATGAATGAATAAGCTTGAATTTCAACTTCGCCGTTTTCATCTTCTTCTGCATTAACTGGTACAAGAAGGACATAGTTTTTACCAAATTCTTCTTTTCCATCAATAGTCAAAAGGATTTCAAATAAAGTTTCGTTTCCTTGCTCATCTACAAGTGTAATAAGTTCACGTTCTTCGTGATCGTGGTTGTGATCGTGTGACATAGTTTCTCCTCTGTCTTAAAATTTTCTATCTAAATAATTTTGCAAAATCAATTGAGCAGCTAATTTATCAATAACTTTTTTACGCTTATTGCGACTAATATCTGCTTGCTCAATCAACATACGCTCAGCAGCAACCGTAGTCAAGCGTTCATCTTGATAATCTACCGGTAAGCCAAAGAGCTCTACCAACTTCTCGCCATATGCCTGGCTAGCTTCCACCCGTGGGCCACTTGTGTTGTTCATGTTTTTAGGCAAACCAACAACAAAACGGTCTACTTTATAGGTTTCAACGAGTTCCTTGAGACGTTCAAAACCAAACTGACCTTGATCTTCATTGATTTGGATGATTTCAAGCCCTTGTGCCGTAAAACCTAACGGATCGCTAATCGCTACTCCTACCGTTTTGGAACCAACGTCCAATCCCATAATTCTCATAGATTATAGATCGACTCCTTGTCCTTTAAGGTAGTAGCGAACCAATTCTTCAACGATTTCATCTCGCTCATACTTACGGATTTGATTTCGTGCATTGTTATAACGAGGAACGTAAGCTGGGTCTCCACTGAGAACATAGCCCACGATCTGGTTAATAGGGTTATAGCCCTTTTCATTCAAAGAAGCATAGACATCTGTCAATGTTTCACTGATTTCTTTTTTATTGGAATCGTCCAATTTAAAACGTACGGTTTCTTCAGTAAATCCCATTCTAACACCCTCTTTCCTTAGAATAGTACTATTATAGCACATTCGCGGTCGTTCTACAAATCACACAGTCTGATTCTGCTGATTTTCTCTGACTTTTTACTGGACTGTTGCCCCATTTGCAACACGATTAGCAATATAGTCCTCTGGTTCGTTTTTCAATAGATTTTCCAGTCCAACATTCTTCAAGTATTCGTTTTCACTTGCTTTTTTAATATCCATCGTTTGGAAATCATAGCTAGTCTTGGTTTCCATTTCTTTCTCATTTAAAAGAGTCGTTTCAATGGTAAATCCTGAAATTTTTCGAGCCGCTTGAACAGACTCATCCTTATCCTCAGCTTCTTTTAGAGCTTTTTTAGCTTCATCTAATCCTCGCTCAGAAATATAAGTTTTTAAGTCTTCTGATACAGGACGTTTCTGCTGAATGGTCAAGCTTAAAAATTGATTGCCTTTGTAGGTAATGATTTGAGTTTGCTGAGCACCACTCTCATCAGCTGGCAAAACCAAGGTCTTGGTAACAACTGTATTCTTGCTTGCATTTTCTAATACGGGCAAGGTAGACTGTAGGGCTTCTTGAGAACTCTCAGTAGTTGAAGCTGCTGTTTCTTTTTTCTGACCACATCCAACGAGCAAAAATAGTGCTGCGAATGTTCCAATGACTAACTTTTTCATAAATCCTCACATGTTATCCAATTTAAATATTAGAGAAGGCCAGGAGTCGCTCCCAGCCTTGATGTTTTATAGAGCCGCACGTAAACGCGCTTCTGCATTTTCCACATTACGGACAGAGCGTGGCAAAAAGGCACGGATATCGTCTTCTTTATAACCGACTTGCAGGCGTTTCTCATCTACAAGAATCGGACTTTTCAAGATGCGAGGTGTTTCCATAATCAGGTTGAGCACTTCATTGACACTCAAATCTTCAATATCAACACCCAGAGCCTTTGCATAACGATTTTTCGATGATACGATACTTGCAATTCCATTATCTGTTTTTGTCAAAATATCAAGTAATTCTTCTCTCGTAATTCCTTCCTTACCGAGGTTTTGTTCTTTATAACTTAACTGGTGGGCATTGAGCCAGGTCTTAGCTTTTTTACAGCTAGTACAACTTGAGACTGTATAAATTTTGATCATGTACCTACCCCTTTCGCTACATGTTACTATCAGTTTAGACTATTATACCATAAAAAACATCGGACTTGCGACCTATTTTTAAAAAATTTTAACTTTTTTGGCAATTTTTGAACTTTTTTCTTGACAAAACACGAACTATAACCATTCTTTATATTTCTTAATGTAAAATTTCTTAATAACTGTGACGCTAAACATATACAAGAAAATAATACAGATTAAGAACAAGAAGTAAGGAAATCCTAAGGGTGCTAGACGAAGGATATTTACCAGTGGTCCATAAGGTAGGCTGGTTACGAAAAAGGCTGCAACCAAAGTCATCAAAATCACAAGCCAAGCTGGTCTGCTTTGTAGGAAAGGAACTTTTGCTGTACGAAGCATATGGATAACCATGGTTTGAGACCACATAGATTCGATGAACCATCCTGTTTGGAACAAGATAATAAACTGAAGGGCAGATTCAGATCCGTGAACATAGTGATGACCTGTTACCAATGGAACAATGATAAAGTAGAGGAAGATAAAGGTCAAAATATCAAAGACAGATGAGATTGGTCCCATCCAAACCATAAATCGCGTAATGGATTTTGCTTCCCATGTATGGGGTTGTTTAAGGAAGTCTTGATCCACATTATCAAATGGCAATGCCACACAAGACAAATCATAGACTAGGTTTAGGACGATGAGATGAACAGGGGCCATTGGCAGAAATGGCAAGAAGATACTCGCAACAAGGAGTGAGAAGATGTTCCCAAAGTTTGAACTAACTGTCATCTTGATGTACTTGGTCATGTTGGCGTAGACCTTACGGCCCTCAACAATACCAGTCTCAAGAACCATGAGATCCTTGTCTAGCAAAATAACATCCGCTGTTTCTTTGGCGATGTCTACTGCTGTATCTACAGAAATACCGACATCTGCCACCTTCATGGATGGAGCGTCATTAATACCGTCACCCATATAACCAACACCGTGACCATTTTTCTTTAACTGTAAAATGATACGAGCTTTTTGATCAGGAGACAATTTAGCAAATACTGTTACACTTTCAACCGCTTCTGCCAATTCTTGATCTGTCATTTGGTCAATGTCAGCCCCTAAGAGCATATGCTCAACGTCCAAACCAACCTTTTCACAAATGGCTTGGGTTACTTTTTCGTTATCCCCAGTTAAAATTTTTGTTTTGACACCATGCTCAAGCAGAGCTTGAATAGCGGGTGCTGCAGATGGTTTTGGCGGATCCAAGAAGGCAAGGTAACCCGTAAGGATCATGTCACTTTCATCAGTCACAGCATAGGCATAATCTTCACGTAGACCTGACTTGTAACCAACACCTAAAACACGCAAACCTTGACGGTTTAATTGACCAACTTCTGCCAATACTTCTTGGCGAATGTCTTCGGTTAGGGGAATGATTTCTCCGCGATATTCCACATGAGTCGAAATGGTCAACATTTCTTCTAAAGCGCCTTTGGTAACCATACTAACGACATTGCTATCGTCTTTGACGATGACACTCATGCGTCTGCGTTCAAAGTCAAAAGGCAGTTCATCAATCTTTTGGAAGATGTTATCCAAATCTTGTAGAATAGCGTGTTCTTTGGCTTCTTTTTCGGTTCTACTGATAATGGCACGGTCCATCAAGTTTTTCAAACCGGTTTGGAAATGTGAATTTAGATAAGCTCTTCTCAAGACGGCCATATCCAAATCACCATGGATATCCAAGGGGTATTCTAAGACAATCTCATCTTGCGTTAGAGTTCCAGTTTTATCTGTACATAGGATATCGATTGCTCCTAAGTCCTGGATAGCATTGAGTTTTTTGATGACCACCTTTTCCTTGGCCATGATAATGGAACCTTTGGCCAAGCTGGCTGTGATAATCATTGGAAGCATTTCTGGTGTAAGTCCGACACCCACGCTCAAGGCAAATACTCCAGCCTCTAGCCAGTCTCCATCGGTCAAACCATTTGCGAAAAATACGATCGGAACCATGACAAGCATCAAACGGATCAAGAGCCAAGAAATGCTGTTCATTTCACGTTCAAAAGAAGTTGGCTCATCATAGGTGTTGAGAGTTTGTTCGATGGCTCCCATCATGGTGTCATCCCCAACTGCCAGGACCATAGCTGTAGCACTTCCTGAGATAACGTTTGTCCCCATGAATGCCAAGGATTCTGCTTCTAAAAGACTCTCTACATTTTGACTTGTGGCTTTATTTAAAGCAAGCTTTTCAACTGCATCACTTTCTCCAGTCAAGCCTGACTGTTGAACGAAAAAGTCGCGGGATTCAAATAAGATGACATCTGCTGGAATCATATCTCCAGCACTCAATTTCACGAGATCTCCTACAACCAAGTCATCGATTGGTAACTCTTGTTCAAGACCATCACGAATAACAGTTGCTGTATTGACAATCATTTTTGAAAGATTGGTTGTTGCCTTGTCGCTCCGCAATTCTTGGACAAAACGGATACCTCCTGAAATCAAAACCAAGACAACGATAATGATAGAAGTCGTTGGATCCTCTTGACCAGGTTTGGCAAGCCAGACGTTTGTAACGAGAGAGATAAAGGCAATCACAAGCAAAATAATTGTGAAAGGATTGATAATGGACTCATAAATCTTTTTTAAGATGGAATCCTCTTGGCCCTTGGTGATGGTGTTTTCACCATATAGGTCACGGTTTTCTTCGACTTGTTCTTGGTCTAAGCCTTTTAGACTTGTATGGTAAAAAGCTAGACTATCTTTTAATGGAGTTTGAATAGCTACTGCTAGTCTTTCTTTTGTAGTTTTCATTGGTTTCTCCTATCTGTATGAATGGTGATTTCATACACAGGGACCAATCACTTTATAAGGACAGAACGACACAAATCAGCGATTGGGTGTGTATGTGCGGTTCTGGATGATCGTCAATTTGCATCGTTTGTCTCCTTTCTTTGTTCTAAAACAGCAGAAAATCCCACCATAAAATGGCAGGACTAAAACTTATGATCTGTTTTCGTTCAAGCTTTAACTCCATAGGGCGATGTAATGAGCTTAGTCTTGACCTTCGCGATCAGGACTGTTGACCAACGAGTAGTGTCTCCACTGCTTTGCGGTAGTCATCCGTATCCCTATGGTAGCCTCACCTACCGTTTTCGCCTTTCAGTATAAACCTTTAACTAGTAAAAGTCAACGATTTATCTCATTTTTCTTAGATTACGATTAATTCTTTTGGAGCAAGGGTTAATAATTCACAACCGGTATCTGTAATCAGGATATCATCTTCGATACGAACCCCATATTTACCTTCAATATAAATACCAGGTTCATCAGTCAAGACCATACCAGTTTTGATAACTTCTTTGGAAGTTTGGCTAAAGTACGGCTCTTCGTGAATATCAAGTCCAATCCCGTGCCCGATACCGTGTGTAAAGTATTGTCCATAGCCTGCTTCCACAATAATGTCACGAGGGATCTTGTCAAAGTCACGGAAACCTAAGCCGGCCTTAGCTTGGTCAATCAATGCTTGGTTAGCCTTTAAAACAGTGTTGTAGATTTCTGCTTGTTCGTCGCTGACATGGCCTAGGTAGATGGTACGAGTCATATCACTCACATAATGCTCGTAAAGACATCCAAAGTCCATAGTGATAGCTTCGCCTAGTTCTACTGGCTTGTGCATTGGGTGAGCATGGGGTTTAGAAGAGTTGATACCGCTCGCTAAGATTGTGTCAAAAGACAAACCTGCCGCTCCCAGCTCACGCATACGGAAATCAAGGAAGTTGGCAATTTCAATTTCAGTCTTCCCTGGCTTGATAAATTCAAGCGCATCGTGGAAAGCTTGATCTGATATTGAACAAGCCTTGCGAATAGTCGCAATCTCTATTTCATCCTTAATCATGCGAAGCGCTTCAACAAACTGTGTCTGAGGAATTAGTTCCAAACCTTCAAAGGCTGCCTGCATGCGGTGGTAATAAGAAACCGAGATTTCATCTTCAAAACCGATGCGAGAAAGCCCCATGTCTTTTGCAATCTTTGCAATAACAGCTAACTCATCGCGGTCTGCAAAAATCTCAAAACCAGTAACTTCCTGCTTAGCAGCGATAATATAGCGAGCATCTGTTACTAAAATTTGACGGTCACGACTGATAAAGACCGTTCCATTTGAACCCCAAAAT
The DNA here is from genome assembly GCF_047465035.1 of Streptococcus infantis. Lineage (GTDB taxonomy): Bacteria > Bacillota > Bacilli > Lactobacillales > Streptococcaceae > Streptococcus > Streptococcus infantis_T. Next base: position 105,284 of record NZ_JASHAQ010000001.1, on the reverse strand, counting down.
CCTGTCAAATAGTAGACATTTTTGAGGTTGTTGATAATGATTCCATCTAATTCTTTTTCTTGCATTTTATCTAAAAATGCTTGCACACGTTTATTCATGATGTAACTTTCCTTTCAAATACTGTCCTGTATAGCTGGCTTCATTAGCAGCTACTTCTTCTGGTGTTCCTGTTGCGATAATGGTTCCGCCACCGACACCACCTTCTGGTCCTAGGTCGATGATATGGTCTGCTGTTTTGATGACATCCAGATTGTGCTCAATCACGAGAACTGTATTGCCATCATCGACAAAGCGAGACAAAACGGTGAGTAATCGAGCGATGTCCTCAGTATGCAAACCAGTTGTCGGCTCATCTAAAATGTAGAAGGACTTCCCTGTCGAGCGCTTGTGGAGTTCGCTAGCCAACTTCATACGCTGCGCTTCTCCTCCAGAAAGTGTCGTGGCTGGTTGTCCCAAGGTCACATAACCTAGACCAACATCTTTGATAGTCTGGAGTTTGCGTTGAATTTTCGGAATGTGTTTGAAAAATTCCACCGCATCGTTGACGGTCATATCCAAGACTTGCGAGATATTCTTTTCCTTGTAGTGAACTTCCAGCGTTTCACTGTTGTAGCGGGTTCCATGACAGACTTCACAAGCCACGTAAACATCTGGCAGGAAGTGCATTTCAATCTTGATAATCCCATCGCCTGAACAGGCTTCACAACGACCGCCCTTAACATTGAAACTGAAACGACCCTTTTTGTAACCACGGATCTTGGCTTCATTTGTCTGAGCAAAGAGGTCTCGGATGTCATCGAAAACACCCGTGTAGGTAGCAGGGTTAGACCTCGGCGTTCGTCCGATTGGACTCTGGTCAATATCAATCAGGCGATCGACATGCTCAGTCCCTGTAATCGTTTTAAACTTACCAGGTTTGTCTGAATTGCGATTGAGCTTTTGAGCAATGGCTTTTTTAAGAATACTGTTAATGAGGGTCGATTTCCCTGAGCCCGACACCCCTGTCACTGCGATGAATTTTCCTAGTGGGAAGCGAGCTGTGACATTTTGCAGGTTGTTCTCACGCGCTCCTGTAACCTCAATAAAACGACCATTCCCCACACGGCGCTCTTCTGGTACTGGAATGGCACGTTTGCCTGACAAGTACTGACCTGTGATGGATTTACTGTTGCGAGCCACCTGCTTAGGCGTTCCTGCTGCTACAATCTCTCCACCAAAGACCCCTGCACCAGGACCAACATCAATCAAATAATCCGCCTCTCGCATGGTATCTTCATCATGTTCTACTACGATCAAGGTGTTCCCCAAATCACGCATCTTTTTCAGACTGGCAATCAGACGGTCATTGTCCCTCTGGTGAAGACCGATTGACGGCTCGTCTAGGATATAAAGCACTCCTGAGAGATTGGAACCAATCTGAGTCGCCAAGCGAATACGTTGGCTCTCCCCACCTGATAATGTTCCTGCAGAACGAGAAAGGGTCAGATAGTTGAGACCGACATTATTGAGGAAGGTCAAGCGGTCCTTGATTTCCTTAAGAATCGGACGAGCAATAATGGCTTCATTTTTTGATAGGGTCAACTGATCAATAGCTTCCAAATGGTCTGCGATGGAGAGGTCTGAAATTTCTCCGATATGAGGTCCTTTCTCTCCTCCTACACGAACAGATAAGGCCTGGTCATTAAGACGATAACCATGACAAGTACCACAGGTTAGCTCATTCATATAAAGGCGCATCTGTGTGCGGGTGTAGTCGCTATTGGTTTCATGGTAGCGCCGCTTGATATTATTGACAACTCCTTCAAAAGGAATGTCAATGTCGCGAACTCCACCAAATTCATTTTCATAGTGGAAATGGAATTCTTTACCATCTGAACCATAGAAAATGAGATGCTTGTCCTCCTCGGACAAGGCCTCAAAAGGAGTATCCATGTCCACTCCAAAGGCTGTCATGGCTTGTTCCAGCATGTTTGGATAATAGTTAGAAGAGATAGGATTCCAGGGTGCTAAGGCTCCCTCACCAAGGGTTTTACTAGCATCTGGTACTACTAAGTCCGTATCAACCTCCAGTTTGATCCCCAAACCATCACACTCATTACAAGAGCCAAAAGGTGCATTGAAGGAGAAGAGACGAGGTTCTAGCTCTGGAACTGTAAAACCACATACTGGACAGGCATAGTGTTCTGAAAAGAGCAACTCTGAATCATCCATAGTATCGATAACTACATAACCTTCAGCAATACGGAGGGCGGCTTCGATGGAGTCAAAGAGACGACTACGGATACCCTCTTTGATGATAATACGGTCTACCACCACATCGATGTTGTGTTGCTTATTCTTTTCAAGTTCAGGAACTTCAGTCACATCGTAGACAACCCCATCGACACGGACACGAACGTAGCCATCCTTTTGAATCTTTTCAATCAGCGTTTTGTGTTGCCCTTTTTTCTTACGGATAACAGGCGCTAGGATCTGCAAGCGCTGGCGTTCTGGCAATTCCAAAACCTTGTCTACAATCTGCTCTACAGACGAAGCCTTGATAGCCCCATGCCCATTGATACAGTAGGGTATTCCTACACGAGCATAAAGGAGACGTAGGTAGTCGTTGATTTCAGTCGTGGTTCCTACAGTTGAGCGAGGGTTTTTACTAGTCGTTTTCTGGTCAATGGAAATGGCGGGACTAAGACCATCGATAGAGTCCACATCTGGTTTCTCCATATTTCCTAAGAACTGACGAGCGTAGGCTGATAGACTCTCTACATAGCGGCGTTGCCCTTCTGCATAAAGAGTATCAAAGGCAAGACTGGATTTGCCCGAACCCGACAACCCCGTCACCACAACTAGCTTGTCTCGTGGAATTTCCACGTCAATATTTTTTAAATTATGGGCGCGTGCCCCATGGATGACAATCTTATCTTGCATGTTACTTCTTTCTAGTCCATTGTTGCTTTCCATTATACCAAAAAAAGTGAAATTCTATTACCAAAAAAGCCGATTTTGTAGTATAATAGTACGGTGCTAAAAATCACTTAAACACAGAATAGATTAGGAAAGGATAGGAGATATGAAACAAGTCTTTCTCTCAACTACAACTGAATTTAAAGAGATTGATACGCTCCAGCCAGGTACTTGGATCAATCTCGTCAATCCTACACAAAGCGAATCGATGGAAATCGCCTCAGCCTTTGATATTGATATCGCAGACCTCCGTGCACCGCTCGATGCGGAAGAGATGTCTCGTATCACCATCGAAGATGAGTACACCTTGATTATCGTAGACGTCCCAATCACAGAGGAAAGAAATAACCAGACCTACTATGTGACTATTCCCTTGGGGATTATCATTACAGAAGAAGCTATCATTACCACTTGTTTGGAGCCTCTCCCACTTCTTGATGTCTTTATCAATCGTAGGCTTCGAAATTTCTATACCTTCATGCGTTCGCGCTTCATCTTCCAAATCCTATACCGCAATGCGGAGATTTACCTAACTGCCCTCCGTTCGATTGAACGTAAGAGTGAGCAGATTGAGAGTCAACTTCACAAATCTACTCGAAACGAAGAATTGATCGAACTCATGGAGTTGGAAAAGACCATCGTCTACTTCAAAGCTTCTCTGAAGACAAATGAGCGCGTGATTAAAAAATTGACCAGCGCAACTAGCAATATCAAGAAATACCTTGAAGATGAAGACTTACTGGAAGATACCTTGATTGAAACGCAACAGGCCATCGAGATGGCGGATATCTATGGAAACGTCCTTCACTCTATGACAGAGACCTTTGCCTCTATCATTTCAAACAACCAGAACAATATCATGAAAACCTTGGCCCTCGTGACCATCGTTATGTCTGTGCCGACCATGATTTTCTCAGCCTACGGAATGAACTTTAAGGATAATGAAATTCCTTTAAACGGAGAACCGCACGCTTTCTGGCTCATCGTCTTCATCGCCTTTGCTATGAGTGTTTCCCTCACTCTTTACCTCATCCATAAAAAATGGTTCTAAACAGGAGTTATTATGTCACAGATTGATTTAAAAGAATTAACCAAGAAAAACCAAGAATTTATCCACATTGCAACCCAGCAATTTCTAAAGGATGGAAAAACTGACGCTGAAATCAAGGCCATCCTTGAAGAAGTCATTCCTCATATCCTTGAAGAACAACCAAAAGGGGTGACAGCTCGTTCTATCTACGGAGCACCAACTCACTGGGCTCACAGCTTCAGCGAAAAAGAGCAATATGAAAAAGAACATCCAAAAGAAAACGACGATCCAAAATTGATGATGTTGGATTCAGCCCTTTTCATTACAGGACTGTTTGCAGTGGTTAGCGCCTTGATGAGCTTCTTCTCAAACCAACCCGTGGCCTACGGATTGGTAACACTTATCAGTGTAGGAGCCTTTGGTGGAGTTGCCTTTTACCTTCTCTATCACTTTATCTACCGCTACTACGGACCAGATACTGACCGTAGCCAACGTCCTCCATTCTGGAAATCACTTTTGGTCATGTTAGCGACTATGTTTGCTTGGGTCTTCATCCTCTTCTTGAGTAACTTCCTTCCACAAGCCATCAACATTAGTCTCCCACCACTTGTTTTGTTGGTGATTGGAGGAGCTCTCCTTGCCCTACGTTTCTACCTCAAAAAACGTTTCAACATCAAGAGTGCAAGTGCAGGACCTGCTAGATATTAAGATAAACAATAAAAGTAGTGTGTTTTGTAGACAGACTACTTTTTTGTAGTTCCAAATCATTTTTTGATTCTCCAAAGAAAAGTAGCCACATTTTCTAATAACATTCTAATGTAAAGTCTTCCCTTAGAATCCCAAGGTTTTACCCTTGAATCCAAGCTGTTTTTCTGTTATACTAATAAAGCAATAAGGAGAAATATATATGACTAAACAGAGAATTAATCAAATTGTCGGTTCAATTGGTGCCTTTATCGGGATTATTGTATTTATAGCCTACATCCCCCAAATTTTTGCCAATTTACAAGGGAACAAAGCTCAACCATTCCAACCTTTATCAGCAGCTGTTTCTTGCTTAATCTGGGTCATTTATGGATGGACAAAAGAGCCTAAGAAAGACTGGATTCTAATCATTCCAAACTCGGCTGGGGTTATCCTTGGCGGACTGACCTTCCTTACTGCTCTATAAGAATGCAACTACTATAAAAAGCAACCACATCGAGCGGTTGCTTTTTTGCTTACTTTCGTGATCTAAAAGCCTTTTTCTGATTCTAATTCTTGTTGTTTCCCCTCTTCTTTTGTGATACAATAGCATCAATTTATTTCTAGGAGGATAAAATATGATTTCTACTATTGGTATTGTTAGTTTGTCTAGTGGCATTATCGGAGAAGACTTTGTCAAACACGAAGTCGACTTGGGTGTCCAACGTCTCAAGGACCTGAGACTCAATCCTATCTTTTTACCCCATTCGTTAAAAGGCTTAGACTTTATCAAGGACCATCCTGAAGCGCGTGCAGAGGATTTGATTCAGGCCTTTTCTGATAATAGCATCGACATGGTCCTATGCGCCATCGGTGGAGACGATACCTATCGTTTATTACCCTATCTTTTTGAAAATGACCAACTAGAAAAAGTTATCAAACAAAAGATTTTTCTTGGCTTCTCGGATACGACCATGAACCATCTCATGTTGCATAAACTAGGAATCAAGACTTTTTACGGCCAATCATTTCTAGCAGACATTTGTGAATTAGACAAGGAAATGCTTGACTATAGCCTTCACTACTTTAAAGAATTGATTGAGACTGGAAGAATATCAGAAATCCGCCCTAGTGACATTTGGTATGAGGAACGAACTGATTTTAGTCCCAAGGCTCTGGGAACATCTCGTATTAGTCATGCAAATACCGGCTTTGACTTGTTGCAAGGAAATGCCCAATTCGAAGGGGAAATCCTCGGTGGTTGCCTCGAATCTCTCTACGATATCTTTAACAACTCTCGATACGCAGACAGCACGGAGCTCTGCCAAAAGTACAAACTCTTCCCTGACTTATGTGACTGGGAAGGAAAGATTCTCTTGTTAGAAACAAGCGAAGAAAAGCCTGAGCCTGATGACTTCAAAAATATGTTGCGGACTTTGAAGGACACTGGTCTATTCGAGGTTATCAGTGGACTCTTTGTCGGGAAACCTATGGATGAAACTTTCTATGACGACTATAAAGAAGCACTATTGGATATCATTGATAGCAATATCCCAATTGTCTATAATTTGAATGTTGGTCATGCCGCACCAAGAGCCATTGTGCCCTTTGGCGTCCATGCTTATGTGGATGCAAAGAAACAAGTCATTCGCTTTGACTATAATAAAAAAAGCTGAGATGAATGCCTCAGCTTTTTTCTATACTTTCAGATGTTCTAGACATCTAACGTCACTTATTTCCATTTTTCCATTCACAATCATTCTCATGGTCATCAACTAGCCCTGCAGCCTGCAGATAGGACAAGACAGCGACTGGTCCAGTGAACTTAAAACCACGTTTTTTGAGATCCTTGGATATTTTTTCAGACAAAGGCGTTTTGGCTGGTGCTTGACTGTAGTCCGGGATATCATTGACCATGGTTTTCCCCTCTACAAAAGACCAGAGATAAGCATCAAAAGAGCCATACTCTTTCTGAACTTGTAGAAAGGCCTGGGCATTCGCTCGCGTCGCAAAAATCTTTGCACGATTTCGGATGATAGCTGGATTATTCATCAAAGCTTCCAGCTCTTCATCCGTCATGTCTGCAACACGTTGAAGGCAATAACCATGAAAAGCTTGACGGAAGGCTTGACGTTTATTGAGCACTGTTTCCCAAGAAAGACCAGCCTGATAGGTCTCCATACAGAGCAACTCAAAAAGTGCTCGGTCATCATGGAGGGCCTGGCCCCATTCCTCATCGTGGTAGGCTACATATAGAGGGTTGTTCATTTTAACCCAGCCACAGCGTTTGGGCATAGGAACCTCCTATTTTACCAACATCTTAAGGGCAGACTTGATATAATTCTCTGCTGTATCAGTCGTTCCTTCAAAGAATTTCTTGATTTTCTTGAGCTCGGTCGCCTTGTAGCCCAATGCCAACATGGCTTCCATAGCTTCTTCCAATTCTTGGTTTTCAGCGCTAGCTTGCACTGCCACCTTGGCAGGAAGATCATCTCCTGCAACTACTACCTTGCCTTCCAAGTCCAGCACCATCTGCTGGGCTGTTTTCTTGCCAATTTTAGGGAACTTAGTCAAGTAGGTGATGTTCTTGGTCTCGATGGCTTGAACAAGCCCTGCATTGTCATCAGCTGCAATGATAGCCAGAGCTGATACAGGACCAATGCCCGACACCGAAATCAAGCTGAGAAAGAGTTTTTTCTCGTCTTCTGAACGGAAACCGTAAAGTAGATGAGCGTCTTCGCGAATAACTTGATGCACATAGATTTGCGCTTCTTGATTGACTTGTCCTGAGTAAGCATAAGGATTGGCTACGTGTAAGATGTAGCCGATGCCGTTAGCTTCTAGAACGATGTATTTAGCAGTAATTTTGGTAATAATACCCTTTAGATATTCGTACATAGTTTTCCCTTAAATTTAGTATTTTCCTAGTTCTCGTAGGCTAGTATGATTTTCTTGAATGCGACGGAACATCTTTTCCATGTCTGACTTGGTAAAATGCACCAAAACAGGACGTCCGTGTGGACAGTTGTAGGGGTTGTCACATTGAGAGAGCTGATAGAGGAGTTGTCTAGCTGAGTGGTCATCGATACGATGGTTGGCTTTGATTGAGCGTTTGCAGGACATCATAATGGCCAGCTCTGCTCGGTATTTCTTGATAGAAACTTCCTTGGTCAAGAGGAGCATATCACACATCTCATAGATACCAGACTCGATTTCCTCCTCTGCCATCCAAATAGGATGTTCCCTTAGGATAAATTGGTTCTCCCCGTACTCTGCTAGAAAGACGCCAACGTCCTCCAAGAGAGGCATTCTTTCCTTGAGACGAAGGGCATCATCCGCTGGAAATTCAAAGATATAGGGCACTAGGAGTTGCTGCTGGCTCTGATCAACATTGCCAATACTTTCGCGATACTCCTCATACTTAACCCGCTCCTGAGCTGCGTGTTGGTCTATGATGTAAAGCCCATCTCTACCTTGGGCAAAGAGATAGGTCCCGTGCATTTGCCCAAAAAATTCCAACTCTGGGAAGCTTGACGTTTCTTCTCGCTCTAGCTTGTCATAGGCCTTATCCAAACTAGCCATATCTAACTCAGGATGATCCAGTTGGTCGTAGCTGATAGGCTTTCTCTCTGCAAAATACAGTTTAGCAGGCTTGGTCAGCTGGTCCAAGGTTTCCTTAGCAAACAGATTCAAATCCTGTTTCCCTTCAGTCAGGTTCACCTGATAGTCTGCCACCTCAGCTTGAGTCGGTCTAGTCAGCTCCGTTTTTTCATAGTAGAGCGTATTTTCTCTCAGTGGCAAAGTCGTTTGCTCCACCTTTTCACGATTTCTAACCGCAGATTTGGCTAGATTTTCCAAGGCATCTGGAATCAAAGTCTGTTCCTTTAGACTCTTTGCGATAGCTTCTGAAACCAGTGCCATCAGCTCTCTTTCCTTAGAAATACGCACCTCTTGCTTGGTTGGATGCACATTGACATCCGCTAGATAAGGGTCAATATGGATATGAATGACAGCCAGTGGAAAACGCCCCACCATGAGCTTACTGCCATAACCGTCAAGAATAGCACGATTGAGTAAAAAGTTCTTGATATAACGGCCATTGATGAAGAGGCTGATATAGTTACGATTAGCCCGCGTCAATTCCGGCAAGGACACAAAACCAGAAATTTCAAAGTCTAGGTCAGAATTCTCAATCTCAACCATCTTTTTGGCACTAGCTAAACCATAAATCCCAGCAATGGCTTGACGCAGTTGACCCGTACCAGCTGTTCGTGTCATTTCCTTGCCATCGCTAATCAGGCTAAAAGAAATCTCCGGATGGGCTAGCCCCAGACGATTGACAATATCAATGATATGAGACAACTCTGCCTGCTGACTCTTCATATACTTGAGACGAGCCGGTGTGTTGAAAAAGAGGTCTTCCACACAAACCTTAGTCCCCACAGGACTGGTCGCTGGAATGATTTCCTCAACTTCTCCCCCACGAGCCACTAGCTTGGTCCCGTGACTGGCACCATCCACCGCTGTCAACAAAGTCAATACACTGACAGATGCGATAGAAGGCAGAGCTTCACCACGAAAACCGAGGGTCCGAATCCGAAAAAGATCCGCTTGATTCTTTATCTTACTAGTGGCATGACGACGGAGAGCCAACTCGACTTCATCGTGGGCAATCCCATGTCCATTATCTGTGATTTGGATTTTCTTAAGCCCAGCTTCTTCAATTTCAACGATAATCTGGCTTGAGCCAGCATCGATAGCATTTTCAACTAATTCTTTGACAACGCTAGCAGGACGCTCGATAACTTCTCCAGCTGCAATCTGGTTGGCCAATACTTCTGGCAATTCAATAATATGAGACATTTTCCAGCCCCTTTCTCAACTATTTTTATCTATTTCTCTGAAAATAAGCTAGTGCTATTATACCATATTTCACTCGTTTCCAAAAAAGTCCAAGCAGCAACTTTCTTCCCGATTTTACTAGGTTATTTGCTAAGTTTGTGGTACAATAGGTAGAAACAATATTTTAAAAAGGAGAAAAGACACATGCACATTTTTGATGAGCTAAAAGAGCGTGGTTTGATTTTTCAAACGACTGATGAAGAAGCTTTGCGTAAAGCCCTAGAAGAAGGTCAAGTTTCTTATTATACTGGCTACGATCCAACTGCTGACAGCCTTCACCTAGGCCACCTTGTCGCAATCTTGACAAGTCGTCGTTTGCAGTTAGCAGGTCACAAACCTTATGCGCTCGTTGGCGGTGCTACAGGTCTCATCGGAGATCCGTCCTTCAAAGATGCTGAGCGTAGTCTCCAAACAAAAGACACAGTAGATGGCTGGGTCAAGTCTATCCAAGGACAACTTTCTCGCTTTCTTGATTTTGAAAATGGTGAAAATAAAGCTGTCATGGTCAACAACTACGACTGGTTTGGCAGCATCAGCTTCATTGACTTCCTCCGTGATATCGGAAAATACTTCACTGTCAACTACATGATGAGCAAGGAGTCTGTTAAAAAACGGATTGAAACAGGGATTTCTTACACTGAGTTTGCCTACCAAATCATGCAAGGTTACGACTTCTTTGTCCTCAACCAAGAGCACAATGTAACCCTCCAAATCGGTGGTTCTGACCAATGGGGAAATATGACAGCTGGTACAGAATTGCTTCGTCGTAAGGCTGACAAGACTGGTCACGTAATCACTGTCCCACTCATCACAGACGCAACTGGTAAGAAATTTGGTAAATCTGAAGGGAATGCAGTCTGGCTCAATCCTGAAAAGACTTCTCCATACGAAATGTACCAGTTCTGGATGAACGTCATGGATGCTGACGCTGTTCGCTTCTTGAAGATTTTTACCTTCTTGTCACTGGATGAGATTGAAGACATCCGCAAACAATTTGAAGCAGCTCCACACGAACGCTTGGCTCAAAAAGTCCTCGCTCGTGAAGTCGTAACGCTTGTTCACGGAGAAGAAGCCTACAAAGAAGCCCTTAACATCACTGAGCAACTATTTGCAGGAAACATCAAAAACCTTTCTGTCAAAGAGCTTAAACAAGGACTTCGTGGCGTGCCAAACTACCAAGTACAAGCAGACGAAAATCACAACATCGTTGAACTTCTTGTATCTTCTGGCGTGGTTAACTCAAAACGCCAAGCCCGTGAAGACGTACAAAATGGAGCTATCTACGTCAACGGTGACCGTATCCAAGACCTTGACTATGTCTTAGGAGATGCAGATAAGTTAGAGAACGAACTGACTGTTATCCGCCGTGGTAAGAAGAAATACTTTGTATTGACTTACTAAATTGTTAAACATTTACCTATAAACAAAGGAGTTACCCTCGAGAAAGGTAACTCCTTTTTGCTGTGAATAGTCCCCCACCTAGCCCTTAATAGACAGGCTACGCAGTACAATGCGTAAGGTTGTTAGATTATGTAAGATAGAAAGATTTGAAGGGCTGAGCCAGTTAAACAAGCCAAAGCCAATCAAACTACTATTTACGACAACGGTATCTTGAATATTCTTCTTGATGAGTGTTTGCAAAGATGATGATAGCGAATCCAACTCTTGGAAGAAATCCAAGCGATTATCTAACAATAAGATATCACTCATCTGCTTAGAAATATCTGCACTCTCATTCATCACCACACCGATATCTGATAGGGTTAGAGCCGCTGAGTCATTCAATCCATCTCCAACCATCAAAATAGTGTGACCTGCTTTCTGCAGTTCCTCTACTAACTCAAATTTCCCATCAGGTTTCAAGTCTGTATAGACCTGATCAAAGGGCAAATCTTTGACTAATTCCTCTGTTCTAACCAAGGTGTCCCCTGTTGCCAGAATCAATTTTTTCCCTTGTGCCTTAAGTTTCTCCAAGGCTGCTTTTGCTTCTTTTCTCAAAGGAGTATGAATGCAGAACATTCCAATCAATTCATTCTGATAAGCCAAGAATAAGAGATTGTAGTGACTCTTGTACTCTTCAATTAAAGCATTTTGTTCTGAACTGATATGAATCTGTTCATCCTGCATCAAGACATAATTCCCAATAAGAACTGGTTGGCCATCTATATGAGACTTGATCCCCTTGCTTGCAATATATTGGAGTTTCCCATGCATTTCCTCATGTTCAATCCCCTCTATCTCAGCTTGCTTGACGATGGCATTAGCAATAGGATGATAAATATGTTCCTCAAGACAGGCACTGATTCTGAGAATATCTTCCTCACTATAGTCCCCAAAAGGTAACACCTTTTCAACTATAGGATAACTAGTTGTGATTGTTCCCGTCTTATCAAATAAGAAAGTATCAACTTCCAGATATTTTTCCAGAACATCCCCATCCTTAATCACCATTTCACGATTCAACCCCTCCTTGATAGCTGTCAAATAAGCTACAGGAGTAGAAATTTTCAAAGCACAGGAGAAATCAACCAATAGGAATGAAATAGCCTTAGAAAAAGAACCCGTTAATAGGTAAGTCAGCCCAGCCCCCAAGAAATTATATTTGACGACCTTGTCCGCCATCTTGATGAAATAGCGTTGTTTCGTTTTCTTGTTTTCTTCAGATTTTTTCATCAACTCAATCAGTTGTAAAATCCGGCTGTTCATCTGATTATCGGTTACACGAATGCGTAACTCTCCAGTTTCTAATACTGTATTTGCACAAACCAAATCAGACTCTCTTTTTTCAACTGGAAAACTCTCTCCCGTCAAGGAACTTTCGTTGACCATACCTAAACCTGAAACTACTTGTCCATCAAATAGAATTTCATTTCCTTGAGATAAGACCAAGACATCTCCTATTTGAACATCGGAACTCTTGATACTAACAACCGTATCGCCCTGTACTAAGAATACATCGCTCTCTTTTGCAAGAAGGCTTTGTTCTAAATCTGTTGCAGTTTTTTTCAAAGACCACTGATCTAAATGATTCCCCAAATCAAGCATAAACATGATATTACTTGCCGTCTTGGATTGGTTCATAAATAAGGACAATAAAATCGCTGAACAGTCCAAGACTTCCATCGTTAGTTCCTTACGCACTAGGGTCTGATAGGCTTCTCTAACATAACCCAAAGCCTGATAACAAGTCCATATATAGCGAATAGGAAACGGTACAAGACTACGAAAAAGCACACGCTTAATCGCTGCACCTGAAACAATAGAATAAGCACTCTCTTCTCTACGAATGGGAAGAGTCATCAACTCAGAAACTTTCCCTTTATCAATTCTTTTTAAAAAGGCTTCTGCATTATCTAATACAGAAAAGCCTTCTTTTATACGTAGAGTAAAATGCTGTTGATCCATGTAAAACTGGATAGACTCAATCCCCTTTTCATCTCTCGCCAAGGAACGAAGATAGTCTTGAATATCCAAGGTGAGTGAAAAAGAAGATGATAGTCGGATATGTTGGTATCCTCTATGTAGCACTTTAAAAGACATATTATTCCCCTATAAGGCTATCTAATTGCTCTTCTTTTTTCTCTTGCTCGTACAAATATTTGGCATCTTGCAAGACATCATCTCCATGTTGCTTCACAACAGAAACAGATGCATCTAGCTCATCTTTCAACTTGTAAGCCTTAGCCAAAGCTTTAGAATAACCTTTTTTAGCTTCCTTACTTGCTAAGATTTTCAAGCCAAGGGTACCAAATGCGACACCACCCAAAAAGAGTGATGATTTTTTCGCAACTTTTGCGACGCTCAATACTTCTTTTAACATACTTATTTCCTCCTTATCATTATTATATAGCAATTTAGATATAAAAGCAATTTTATTTTATAAATTGGAGAATTATACTCAATGAAAATCAAAGAGCAAACTAGGAAACTAGCCGCAGGCTGTACTTGAGTACGGCAAGGCGACGTTGACGTGGTTTGAATTTGATTTTCGAAGAGTATTAGTTTTATTTCTACTGAATCTCCCATCTACTTACTCCTAAAGTTGCTTTCATTTGCCTCTTTTGATACACTTAAACTATGAATACAAATCTCAAACCCAAACTTCAGCGTTTTGCTTCTGCGACTGCCTTTTCCTGTCCTATCTGTCAAGAAAATCTGACTCTGCTAGAGAACAGTCTCAAATGTAACAATCGCCATTCTTTTGACCTGGCGAAATTCGGCTATGTTAATCTAGCCCCTCAAATTAAGCAATCTGCCAACTACGACAAGGAAAACTTTCAAAACCGCCAACAAATCCTAGAATCTGGCTTTTACCACGCTATCTTAGAGGCTGTATCTGACTTGTTAGCAAATTCAGAAACTAGCACCACAGTCTTAGATATCGGTTGTGGTGAAGGATTCTATTCTCGCAAACTACAAGAAAGTCATCCTGACAAAACCTTCTATGCCTTTGATATTTCCAAAGATTCTGTCCAAATCGCTGCCAAGAGCGAACCCAACTGGGCAGTCAATTGGTTCGTTGGTGACTTAGCTCGTCTTCCTATAAAAGACGCCAGCATGGATATCTTACTTGATATCTTTTCCCCTGCCAATTATGGAGAATTTCGTCGCGTTTTATCCAAAGACGGCATCTTGATAAAGGTTATTCCAACTGAAAATCACCTCAAGGAAATCCGTCAGAAGGTACAAGACCAGCTGACAAACAAGGATTATTCTAACCAAGATATCAAGGAACATTTCCAGGAACACTTTACCATCCTATCTAACCAAACGGCCTCTCTGACTAAGACTATCACACCAGATCAGCTCCAAGCCCTACTCAGTATGACTCCTCTCCTCTTTCATATCGACCAGAGCAAGATTGACTGGAGCCAACTGACAGAGATTACCATTGAAGCAGAGATTTTGGTTGGGAAAGCATTCTAAACTAGACTTCCCAAAGGTATAAAACTTACCGAAAATCCTCAATATTACGAAAACGCATAAGAACAGGTACTCAAAAACCTTAATCTTATGCGTTTTGTTATGCAAAAATCACTGGAGTTTCTATACACATTAAGCGGAAATCTTTGAAATCAGTTCTCTTAATAACCATTGAATACCATATATTACATTTACCCCAAATATGATATAGGCCGTATAAATCAAGTATTTCGATTTCTCCCGCCTCAAAGAATAGATCTTGTACAAGATAAACAAATTTAAAATAATAAATAATAGAGACAAAATCTTCCTCCAAAAATCAATCCTAAAGGTACACAGCTAAGCATAGCCCTAAACTTTATTTTCGATTCGAAATTACAAACTTATCAATGAACAATAAGTGATATAAGGCCAGTACCAGACCCCAAACGCTACCACGAAAAGAGAATTCTTGATGATTGAGAGGAAACAAATCATGGTTACCAATATAGAGGCAGGTCAAAATAACAAATAAAATCCAAAATAAATCCGTCCATTTATATTTTGAAAAATATTTTTTCCACATAAAAACACCTTCTTTCCTACAATTATATTATAATACTTTATGTAAGCGAATACAAGGGATGTGAGGTAATCAACTACGAAGAAACATGAGGCTGAAAGAAAGTGTTATGCGTTCACTGTATCTATGATTTATCCCTTTTAAATAAGATTGATCCAAATCCACATCATTCAAAAAAGCGAATTTCAATTGAAACTCGCTTTTTTACAAAATGTATTAGTATAAATCTTATATCTTAGTTCAAGTGCCAGATATCTTCGTTGTACTGAGCGATTGTACGGTCAGATGAGAAGAATCCTGCTTTAGCAATGTTGACGATCACTTTATCCAACCATGCGTCACGGTTTTCGTAGTCAGCAAGCATTTGCTCTTTGACTTTGATGTAGTCTTCCAAGTCAAGAAGAGTCATGAACCAGTCTTTGTTGATCAATTCATTGTAAAGACGTTCCAAGCGTTCAATCTTACCAACTGCAAGAACAGCGTCGCTCACGATAAAGTCAACCAATGGTTTGATCGCTTTACGAGCGTAGAATTCGCTTGATTTGTAAGCTGATTTTGCGTAAAGGTCGATAACAGTTTCTGAATCTTCACCGAAGATGTAGATATTTTCGTCTCCAACCAACTCAGCGATTTCCACGTTAGCTCCGTCCATAGTACCAAGAGTCAAAGCTCCGTTCAACATGAATTTCATGTTACCAGTACCTGAAGCTTCTTTAGAAGCAAGTGAGATTTGTTCTGAGATATCACATGCTGGGATAAGGAAGCTTGCTGCAGTAACGTTGTAGTTTTCAACCATAACTACTTGCAAGTGTGGAGCTACTGCTGGATCATTAGCAATAACTTCTGACATGCAAAGGATTAAGTGAATGATGTCTTGAGCGATTGTGTAGGCTGGAGCTGCTTTACCACCAAAGAAGATTGTGATTGGGCGAGCAGGGATGTTACCAGCTTTGATGTCAAGGTATTTGTGAATCACGTACAAAGCGTTCATTTGTTGGCGTTTGTACTCGTGAAGACGTTTGATTTGGATATCAAAGATAGAGTTTGGATTGATTTCCACACCTTGGTGTTCTTTCAAGTGACGAGCCAATTTACGTTTGTTGTGAGCCTTGATGCTTTCCAATTTTTCTTTGACAGCTGCTTTGTCTTCATAAGACAAAAGTTTTTCAAGCTCATCTGCTTCATGGTGCCAACCTTCTCCAAGAATCTCATCCAAGTAGTGAGACAATCTTGGGTTAGCATGCATGAGCCAACGACGGAAAGTGATACCGTTTGTTTTGTTGTTGAATTTTTCTGGGTAAAGGTCGTAAAAGGCTTTCAACTCAGAGTTCTTCAAGATTTCAGTGTGGAGTGCCGCTACCCCGTTAACACTGTATCCGTAGTGGATATCCATGTGAGCCATGTGAACACGTCCGCTCTCATCGATAATTTGAACAGCTGGGTCTTTGTATTCTGCTTTAACTCGACGGTCCAATTCTTTGATGATTGGTACCAAGTGAGGAACCACTTCTTCCAAGAATTCAAGAGGCCATTTTTCAAGGGCTTCAGCAAGGATTGTGTGGTTAGTGTAGGCAGTCATGCTACGAACGATAGAGATTGCTTCATCAAGCTCGATACCACGTGCTGTCAAAAGACGGATCAATTCAGGGATAACCATTGATGGGTGAGTATCGTTGATTTGGACAACTGCGTAGTCAGCAAGGTCATGCAAGTTGCTTCCTTTTTCAATTGCTTCGTCGATGATCAATTGCGCACCGTTTGAAACCATGAAGTATTGTTGGAAGATACGGAGCAATTCACCTTGACGGTCACTATCATCTGGGTAAAGGAAGAGAGTCAAGTTGCGAGCGATATCTGTCTTGTCAAAGTTGATACCATCTTTAATGATAGAAGAATCAACTGAATCCAAGTCAAACAAACGCAAGCGGTTTTTAGTTGCTGTCTCATAACCAGTAACATCAATATCATAAAGAGTTGATGTCAAAGTAAAGTCTGCAAATGGTACTTGGTAGCTACGGCTTGAGCGAACCAACCAGTTTTGCTCTGTCAACCATGCATTTGGAATTGTTTCTTGTTGGTTGTTTTTAAGAACTTGTTGGAAAAGACCAAAGTGGTAGTTAAGACCAACACCGTCACCGTTCAAACCAAGAGTAGCAATTGAGTCGATAAAGCAGGCAGCCAAACGTCCCAAACCACCATTACCAAGAGATGGTTCCAATTCAACTTCTTCAACTTCAATCAAGTCTTTACCTGCAGCTGCAAGTTCTTTTTTAACATCGTCGTAAAGACCAAGGTTGATCAAGTTGTTTGACAAGAGTTTACCAATCAAGAACTCAGCTGAGATGTAGTAAACTTTTTTCTTACCAGTGTTCACTGGTTTTTGGCTGCTTGCAAGCTTGCTGTAGTTAAGAAGAGCAAGGTAGAGCTCTTCATTGCTACATTCTGCGATAGATTTATTGTAACGATTTTGTACAAATTCTTGTAGTGATAACATGTTTAGTTGTCTCCTGATTATTGTCTTATTTCTTTAATTCTACCAAATTTTCATTGATACGGCGATAAATTGTAGTCAAGTCAAGCAAAGTTTCTTCGACAGCAGGAGTCAATTGTTCCTCTGTCATACGCCATGACCAGTTTCCACCAAGAGTAGATGGGAAGTTCATACGAGCTGAACCATCCAACTCTAGCAAATCTTGCATAGTGGCAATCGTCATGAAACTTACTGATGCGAAGGCTGTACGAAGCATAGCATGCACCACTGTTTCGTACTCTTTACGGTTTGTGTAGCGAGCCATATACTCACGAGTTGGATCATCAATCTCATCACGGTACCAACCAAGAACAGTGTTGTTATCGTGTGTTCCTGTATACATAACTGAGTTTGCTGGTGCCAAGTGTGGGCTGTCGATACTTTCGTGTTCTGGATTGAAAGCAAATTGAAGGACTTTCATTCCTGGGAATCCAGTGCGCTCACGAAGCTCGATGACTTCATCAGTCATGAATCCAAGGTCTTCTGCGATGATGTTCAAGTCACCAAGTTCTTCTTTAACAGCTGCAAAGAGTTTGTAATCAGGTCCTTTCACCCATTTACCAGGTGCCGCTGTTTCAGAACCCGCAGGAATTTCCCAGTAAGACTCAAATCCACGGAAGTGGTCGATACGCACGATGTCGTAAATCTTAAAGCTTTCACGCAAGCGTTCAATCCACCATTTGTAACCATCGCGATCCATTGCTTCCCAGTCATAGATTGGGTTACCCCAAAGCTGACCAGTCGCAGAAAACTCATCTGGTGGGCATCCTGCGATGCAAGTTGCTTTCCCGTTTTCATCTGTTTTAAAGAGGTGTGGATTTGCCCACATATCGCTTGAATCTTCCGCTACATAGATTGGCATATCACCGACAATCTCGATGTGGTTTTCGTTAGCGTATGCTTTCAATTTCAACCATTGTTTGAAGAAAAGGTATTGGGTTACGCGGTGGTAAACAAGCTTGTCAGCTAATTTCTCACGGTAGCTTTCAAGAGTTGAAGCTTTACGAGCACGGGCATCTGCATCTGGCCATTCTGTCCAAGCAAGATTATCAAAATGCTCCTTGATAGCCATATACTCTGCAAATAGTTCAAGCCATGATTGATTTTCTTGAGCAAATTTTTCGAAGTCTTTGACATCTCCGACTTCAAGGAAACGTTTGACAGCTTTCTCTAGAAGTGGACGACGTGCATAGTAGATTTTAGCGTAGTCAACTTCAGTTGGGTTGCTACCAAAGTCCACACCTTCAAGATCACTTGCTTCCAACAGACCTTGCTCCACCAAGATATCAAGATCGATAAAGTGAGTATTACCTGCAAAAGCTGAGAATGATTGGTAAGGAGAATCTCCATAGCTAGTTGTTCCCAATGGAAGGATTTGCCAGTAGCGTTGCTTAGTGCGAACCAAGAAGTCAACGAAATCATAGGCGCTTTGACCAAATGATCCGATTCCGTAAGCCCCTGGAAGTGATGAGATGTGCATCAACACACCACTTTGACGTTTTTTCATAATAGCACCTCAAGTGTTTGTAGTTAAATATTTCATTTTTACAAGCGCAAACGTTTGCGCCAAGTAAAGTATAACCCATTTCAAAAAGAAATGCAAGCGTTTCAACAAAAAACTTTTCAATTTATTTACTTTATAGCTTTTTTAAAAAACTATATTCTTATTTTTTCACCTCTACAAAAACATCTACAAACTATGCAAACGTTTCCCTTAAATTATTCTTGAATTGAAATTTATATGATTTCATCCTTTCCTTCCTATTATATAACCAATTTTAGAGATTAACCAGTTACAAGCTTTTTAAATTTTTTTCAAAAAACGCTTGCAACCGTTTTCTGTTTGTGCTATACTAAGTTCATAAGAGAAAACGTTTGCGTTTCCTTGAAATCAAAATTTGTTATTCTTTAGGAGGAATACACTATGTCAACTAAATTCATGAAGAGCGCAGCTGTACTTGGTACTGCTACTCTTGCTAGCTTACTTTTAGTAGCTTGTGGAAGCAAAACTGCTGATAAAACTGCTGACTCTGGTTCATCAGAAGCGAAAGAAATTACTTTCTACGTTGAAGATCAATATAAAGCTTTTGCAGAATCAGCTGCCAAAGCTTACGAAAAAGAAGCTGGTGTAAAAGTTACTATTAAAACAGGGGACCAATTAGGTGGACTTGACAATCTTTCACTTGATAACCAATCAGGTAAAGCTGCTGACGTCATGATGGCACCATACGACCGTGTAGGTAGCCTTGGTACTGACGGACAACTTTCAGAAGTTACTTTGAGTGACGGTGCTAAAACAGACGATACTACTAAATCTCTTGTAACTGTTGGTGGTAAAGTTTATGGGGCTCCAGCCGTTATCGAGTCACTTGTTATGTACTATAACAAAGACTTAGTGAAAGAAGCTCCTAAGACATTTGCTGACTTGGAAGAACTTGCTAAAGATAGCAAATATGCCTTCGCTGGTGAAGACGGAAAAACTACTGCTTTCCTAGCTGACTGGACTAACTTCTACTACGCATATGGACTTCTTGCTGGTAACGGTGCCTACGTGTTTGGACAAAACGGTAAAGACCCTAAAGATATTGGTCTTGCTAACGATGGTGCTATTGCAGGTATCAACTATGCTAAAACTTGGTATGACAAATGGCCTAAAGGTATGCAAGATACTGAAGGTGCTGGAAACTTGATCCAAACTCAATTCCAAGAAGGTAAAACAGCTGCTATCATTGATGGACCTTGGAAAGCTCAAGCATTCAAAGATGCTAAAGTAAACTACGGTGTTGCAACTATCCCAACTCTTCCAAACGGTAAAAACTACGCAGCCTTTGGTGGTGGTAAAGCTTGGATCATCCCATCAAGCACTAAGAACCTTGAAGGAGCTCAAAAATTCGTAGACTTCCTTGTTTCAACTGACCAACAAAAAGCATTCTACGATGCAACAAACGAAATCCCAGCTAACACTGAAGCTCGTACTTACGCTGAAGGTAAAAACGATGAGTTGACTACTGCTGTTATCAAACAGTTCAAGAACGCTCAACCAATGCCAAACATCTCTCAAATGTCAACAGTTTGGGACCCAGCTAAAACAATGCTCTTTGACGCTGTAAGCGGTAAGAAAGATGCTAAAACAGCTGCAAATGATGCTGTAACATTGATTAAAGAAACAATCCAACAAAAATTTGGTAACTAATTGATTGATTCAAGGGGGATTTAAAACTTATCCCCCTTGATTTTTAGATATTAACAGAACTCAGCTTGACGTTCACATCTTATGAAAGGAGTACTCATGGAACAACAACCAAGAAAAGCAGCCTTGCTTTCATTGATTCCTGGGTTGGGGCAAATCTATAACAAACAAAAAGCCAAAGGTTTTATCTTCCTTGCTGTAACATTAGCTTTTGTCCTCTATTTTATAGTACTTGCAGCACCTGAATTGAGCAACTTGATCACACTCGGTGAAAAACCTGGCCGTGACAACTCTCTCTTTATGTTGATTCGTGGTGCATTTCACTCTATTTTTGTAATTGTTTATCTAGCATTTTATATTCTCAATATTAAAGATGCTCATACCATTGCAAAACGTATCAATAATGGCATTCCTGTCCCATTGACACTTAAGGATATGATTAAAGGTATCTATGAAAATGGATTCCCATACTTGCTCATTATCCCATCTTACGTTGCCATGACATTTGCCATCATCTTCCCAGTTATTGTAACCTTGATGATCGCCTTTACTAACTATGATTTCCAACATTTACCACCTAATAAATTGTTGGACTGGGTTGGATTGACCAACTTCACAAATATCTGGAGCTTGAGTACCTTCCGTTCAGCCTTTGGTGCCGTTCTTTCTTGGACTATTATCTGGGCTTTGTCTGCATCAACTTTACAGATTGTAATCGGTATCTTCACAGCTATTATTGCTAACCAACCATTCATCAAAGGAAAACGTATCTTTGGTGTTATCTTCCTTCTGCCTTGGGCAGTTCCAGCCTTCATCACTATCTTGACATTCTCAAACATGTTTAACGATAGTGTTGGTGCTATCAATACTCAAGTTTTACCACTTTTTGCTAAAGTTCTTCCATTCCTCGATGGGGCACTCATCCCTTGGAAAACAGACCCTACTTGGACTAAGGTTGCCTTGATTATGATGCAAGGTTGGCTTGGATTCCCTTATATCTATGTCCTTACTCTCGGTATCCTACAGTCTATTCCAAACGACTTGTATGAAGCAGCTTATATCGACGGTGCAAACGCTTGGCAAAAATTCCGCAACATTACTTTCCCAATGATTTTGGCTGTTGCGGCACCTACTTTGATTAGCCAATACACCTTCAACTTCAACAACTTCTCTATCATGTACCTCTTCAATGGTGGTGGTCCTGGTAGTGTCGGTGGTGGAGCTGGTTCAACCGATATCTTGATCTCATGGATTTACCGTTTGACAACAGGTACAGCTCCACAATACTCTATGGCGGCAGCTGTTACCTTGATTATTTCAATCATCGTCATCTCTATTTCTATGATTGCCTTCAAGAAACTACACGCATTTGATATGGAGGACGTCTAAGATGAATAACTCAATCAAACTAAAACGTAGACTGACTCAAACCCTCACTTACCTCTACTTGATCGGACTTTCAATCGTCATTATCTATCCTCTTTTAATCACGATTATGTCTGCCTTCAAGGCTGGTAACGTTGTGGCCTTTAAACTCGACAGCAATGTCAACTTTAGTCTTGATAACTTCAAAGGGCTCTTTACAGAAACCTTGTACGGTACCTGGTACCTTAATACTTTGATCATCGCTTTGATCACTATGGTCGTTCAGACAAGTATTATCGTGCTTGCTGGTTATGCTTACAGCCGTTACAACTTCTTGGCTCGTAAACAAAGTTTGGTCTTCTTCTTGATTATCCAAATGGTGCCAACAATGGCCGCTTTGACTGCCTTCTTCGTTATGGCCCTCATGTTAAATGCCCTTAACCATAGCTGGTTCCTCATCTTCCTATATGTAGGTGGTGGTATCCCTATGAACGCTTGGTTGATGAAAGGTTACTTTGACACCGTGCCAATGTCTCTCGATGAATCTGCAAAACTGGATGGTGCAGGACACTTCCGCCGCTTCTGGCAAATCGTTCTCCCTCTCGTTCGCCCAATGGTTGCGGTACAAGCACTCTGGGCCTTCATGGGACCTTTCGGAGACTACATCCTCTCTAGTTTCTTGCTTCGTGAGAAAGAATACTTTACAGTTGCCGTTGGTCTCCAAACCTTCGTCAACAATGCGAAGAACTTGAAGATTGCCTACTTCTCAGCAGGTGCTATCCTCATCGCTCTTCCAATCTGTACACTCTTCTTCTTCTTGCAAAAGAACTTCGTTTCAGGACTTACAAGCGGTGGCGACAAGGGGTAATATACCCCCGCCACCCTTTTTCATTTTTGAACTAATGCTGATATAGTCTGGTGAGAAACAAGAGATTATTGAGAATACCCTCATTGTTAGTTGATAAATTTTATTAATAGTCTACTTTCAACAAGGATTCGTATCCCCTGCTTGAAATAAAACACATTTCTCTATATAATACTCGTATAGAAAAATGCCTATAGAAAGAGATTTATGTTACCATATCCGTTTTCTTATTTTAATAGTATTTGGGGATTCCGTAAGCCCCTCTCTCATCGTTTTGGTCTAAATTGGTTTCAACTGATTTTTACCAGTATTTTCTTGATTAGCTTGTCTATGGTTCCTATTGCCATCCAGAACAACTCTCAGGACACCTATCCTTTAGAAACCTTCATCGATGATGTCTATGCTCCTCTGACGGACGATGTCGTACAAGATTTAGCTGCAAATACTCAGATTAATAACGGGAAGCTAAGCTATACGGGTTCAACTCCTCATCAAGTTTCTGTTCAAATCGGAGACGCTTCTAGTGCAAACTTTCCTGAGGAACTACTTCTTAACTTTGAACCTGAGCAACTCGTCATCAGTAAGCAAGGAAAAGAATTGACTAGTATTCGCTATCATGCGATCACGACCGAGAGCTTCCAGAGCAAGGAAAGCTTAACACAAGCCATTTCTAAAGACTGGTATCAACAGAATCGTGTCTATGTTAGTCTCTTTCTTGTGTTAGGTTCTAGCTTCCTCTTTGGACTTAATTTTTTCATCGTTTCTCTAGGTTCTAGCCTCTTGCTCTACTTTACGAAAAAATCACGTCTCTTTTCATTTAAAAGCTATAAAGAGTGCTATCATTTCATTTTGAACTGTTTAGGATTACCAACCTTACTTGCCATGATTCTCGGTCTCCTAGGCCAAAATATGGCAACTTTAATTACTGTTCAAAACATTTTATTTGTTCTATACCTGGTCACTATCTTTTACAAAACGCATTTCCGTGATCCAGACTACCATAAGTAGGAGATTATTATGCCTGTTACGATTAAAGACGTGGCCAAGGCTGCAGGGGTTTCACCCTCAACCGTAACCCGTGTTATTCAAAATAAATCAACCATTAGCGATGAGACTAAAAAACGAGTTCGTAAGACAATGAAAGAGCTCAATTATCATCCTAACCTCAATGCCCGAAGCTTGGTTAGTAGTTATACGCAGGTCATTGGTTTAGTTCTTCCAGACGACTCCGATGCCTTCTATCAAAATCCTTTCTTTCCTTCTGTCCTACGTGGTATTGCACAAGTTGCTTCAGAAAATCACTATGCCATCCAGATTGCAACTGGAAAAGATGAAAAAGAACGCTTAAATGCAATTTCACAGATGGTCTATGGAAAGCGTGTAGACGGTCTTATCTTCTTGTATGCCCAAGAAAATGATCCCTTGGTAAAATTAGTTTCAGAAGAACAATTTCCTTTCCTCATCCTTGGAAAATCCTTGTCCCCTTTTATTCCACTTGTTGACAACGATAATATTCAAGCTGGTTTTGATGCAACCGAATACTTCATTAAGAAAGGATGTAATCGAATCGCTTTCATCGGTGGAGCCAAGAAACTCTACGTTACGCAGGATCGTCTAACAGGTTACGAACAAGCCCTTCAAGAACACAAACTTCCTCTTGATAGTCAACGTACCTTCTTTGCAGATGAATTTCTTGAAGAAAAGGGATATAAATTTAGTAAACGTCTCTTCAAACATGATCCTCAAACTGATGCCATCATTACAACAGATAGCCTCTTAGCTGAAGGTGTTTGTAACTACCTCAACGATCACAATCTCAATATCCCTGTACTCAGCTTTGATTCTGTTAATCCAAGATTAAACCTAGCGGCCTATGTGGATATCAATAGCCTCTCTCTGGGACGTACTTCATTTGAAACCATCCTGCAAATCATCAGCGATACCAAAGAAAATCGTCAAATCTGCTATCGTCAAGTGATTGCCCACAAAATCGTTGAAAAATAAAAAAGCCCAACTCTGACAATGTGTTCAAGAGTTGGGTTTTTCGTTCTATTCATTGTTACAAATAACTATTAGTAAACTAGAGCAAGGTATCACTAATGGAATTTGAAGATGTCCTGAAATCTTTAGTTTTCGACCTCTACAAATCGGCCTAGGATATGAACGTTTTCTGAAACAGAAACAAAGGCTGTTGGATCAACTTGCTTCATGATTAATTTAAAATCATTGAACTCTGCACGAGTGATAACCGTAATCAAAACAGCCTTACGCTGGTGATTATAAGTTCCTTCAGCATCATGGATCATGGTTGCTCCACGGTGCAATTTATTATGGATTTTCTCAATGACGGCATCTGGATTGCTAGTAACAATCATGGCCTGCATGCGTTTTTGCTTGGTGAAAACTGCATCTGTCACACGACTTGAGACAAAGATGGTAATCATGGAATAAAGGGCATATTTCCAACCAAAGGTCACTCCTGCAATCAACATGATTGTACCATTAACCAAGAAAGAGATACTTCCGACGTTACGACCAGTCTTCTTACGAATGGTTAAGCTGACAATGTCTGTTCCTCCACTGGAGATGTTATGACGTAAAGCAAAGCCGATCCCCAATCCCATGACAACACCCCCAAAAAGGGCATTGATGATGGGATCCTCTGTTAAGACCACCACAGGCACAAACTGGATAAAGAGCGAGCTCATGGATACCGTGATAAAGGTAAAAATCGTGAACTTATGCCCAATTTGATACCAGGCCAAAATCATGAGAGGAATATTGATGGCATAAAAGGCTACTGAAATCGGGAAATGAAAACCAAACCAGTGGTTACTAAGGGCAGATATAATCTGAGCTAAACCTGTCGCACCACTTGAATAAACGTGCCCTGGTTGGAAAAAGAAATTGACGGCTACTGCTGATAGAAAACCATATACCAGAGAAGCTGAGATTTTTTCATCGTATTTTTCTCGAGAAATACTTTGTAAAACACGCAAAATCCTTACTCGATAAGCAAAGCGGCGAAGATAATGGTACCACTTTTTAGTTAGTTTCGTTTGTTTCATCTTGTTCTACTTGTAGATTAAGTTCCTCTAGTTGTTTAAGAGCTACTGTTGATGGTGCTTGCGTCATTGGGTCAGTTGCCTTATTGTTCTTAGGAAAGGCGATGACTTCGCGGATATTTTCCTCTCCAGCGAGCAACATGACAAAACGGTCAAGACCGATAGCCAAACCACCGTGTGGTGGGAAACCATAGTCCATAGCTTCCAAAAGGAAACCAAACTGGTCATTGGCTTCTTCAGCTGAGAAACCAAGAGCTTTGAACATGCGTTCTTGGAGTTCTTTTTGGTTGATACGAAGACTACCACCACCAAGCTCATAACCGTTCAAGACGATATCATAGGCAATGGCACGAACCTTAGCCAAATCACCTTCAAGCTCATGAGCAGTTTCTGCTTGAGGAAGGGTAAATGGATGGTGGGCACTCATATAACGCCCTTCTTCTTCAGACCATTCAAACATTGGCCAGTCAACAACCCAAAGGAAGTTAAATTTATCCTGATCAATCAAGCCTAGTTCTTTAGCAATACGTCCACGAAGGGCACCAAGTGTTGCATTGGCTACTTCAAGCGTATCAGCCACAAAGAGAACCAAATCCTTATCTTCAAGACCAAGTGCTGCAGTCAATTCTGCTTGGATACCAGTCAAGAATTTCGCAACTGGTCCGTTTAATTCTCCATCAACAACCTTGACCCAAGCAAGACCTTTGGCACCGTACTGTTTGGCTACTTCGGTCATCTTGTCGATATCTTTACGTGAATAGTTGTCCGCAGCTCCTTTGACCACAATGGCTTTTACAGCAGGTGCTTCTGAAAAGACTTTAAAGTCAACACCTTTGACCACTTCTGTCAAGTCCTGAAGCAACATCTCAAAACGAGTATCAGGCTTGTCAGAACCATAAAGAGCCATAGCATCGTCGTACTTCATACGAGGGAATGGCAGGCTTACTTCGATTCCTTTTGTTTCCTTCATCACGCGCGCAATCAAGCCTTCTGTGATATCTTGGATTTCTTGCTCAGTAAGGAAAGACGTTTCCAAGTCGACCTGAGTAAACTCAGGTTGGCGATCTCCACGCAAGTCCTCGTCACGGAAACATTTGACAATTTGGTAGTAACGGTCAAATCCAGCATTCATCAACAACTGCTTGGTAATCTGTGGACTTTGAGGAAGTGCGTAAAAATGCCCTTTATTAACACGAGATGGCACCAAATAGTCACGCGCTCCTTCTGGTGTTGACTTAGAAAGGAATGGCGTTTCCACATCGATAAATTCCAACTCATCCAAGTAGTTACGGATAGAATGAGTTACCTTGGCACGAAGTTTAAGGTTTTCCAACATCTCTGGACGACGAAGGTCAAGGTAACGGTAACGCAAACGCGTATCGTCATTCGCCTCAATGCCATCCTTAATCTCAAATGGTGTTGTTTTGGCTGTATTAAGCACTATCAGAGCCGTCACATTTAACTCAACTGCACCAGTCGCCAACTTATCATTGGCTTGCTCACGTGCAGCAACTTGACCAGTCACCTCGATGACAAATTCGCTACGAATGCTTTCAGCTATTGCCATTACCTCTGCAGATACTTTTTCTGGGTTGATAACCAACTGCATGATTCCTTCACGGTCACGAAGATCGATAAAGATCAAACCACCAAGGTCACGACGACGGGCTACCCATCCTTTCAAGGTAATTTCTTGTCCGATGTGTTCCTCACGAACACGACCAGCATACATACTACGTTTCATGTTTTCTCTCCTCTTTTATTCTGTTACTATTTTACCATAAAAGCGCAGGCTCTTCATGAAAATCATCAGAAAAGTTGAGAAGAATCCTGCTATAAATGAAAAAATCCAGCAAAGTCATTCGCTGGATCTTATTTTACTTGGTATTTCTTTATTTTTTTCGCTTTTCAGCAATCTCTGCAGCCTTTTTAGGGAGAACAATCTCCGTTGCATAGGCTGTTGCAAATCGCATAATACCTGCAATTGGTGCAAAGATAACTGCTAGATAGTTATAAAAGAAATCCCCTTTAAAAGCATAGGCAAGCCCTCCAATAATGAAGAAGAGAACAACTGCCTGAATCACTGCTAATAATATCACTCGTTTCATGACTTCCTCCTGAGTCTATTATAGCATCATTATCATCACAAATGAAATTAAATTATTTAAGGCATGCAATCCCATACTATAAGCCAGACCACCCTTGTTGATATAAGCCAAGCCCATACTAAGACCAAGGGCACTATAGACTAGGAATTGTTGAGGAGTAGTAGGGAAATGAACAAGCGCAAAAATAATAGTACTTACAAGAAGAAAGAGAGCTGTCTGCTTGATGTTATCCTGTTGAGGGAAGACATAGCGTGCTAACATACCTCTAAAGGTTAACTCTTCTGTCAGAGGCGCAAAGACCACCGCCATAAAGAAAGAGAAAAGAGGTTGATTATGAGTCAATTCTTCTACCATCTTTTGACTGACTGATGGATCATTTGGCAAAAAGAATTGAGCAACAATGGCAAGGGCCCATACCAAGGCAGGCAACCAGATGTATTTGTTAAGGCCCGTTTTTTCTATCGTAACAGTTCCTGTCTTATACCACTTGTATGTTAAGAAGGTAAAAGCTCCTGCTAATAAAATATAAAGCGGAAGAACACCGACTATAGGTGCACCTGAACCAAGAGCAATCAGAGGTAAAGTCTGAATAAAACCGTAGATAAACAAAAATGATAAGAAAGCTAGAACAAACCAGCCAATGTTTTTAAGTGTTTTCATAAGATTCTCCTATTTGAAATAACGTTTTGTTTTTCTTAATTGTGCGATAGTTATGTAAAGATGGATGATAATCAAAAGAACTAAGGCGACCAATTGTATTTCTCGTAAAATAACTGATAATACTATCAATAAAATATAGAGCAATGGCAGTATAATTTGATCCAGCCTAAACAGAGTTAAAAAGGCACTCTCCATCTCTGCCTGCTTTTCTCCCTCATCATAACTGTTAAGATAGGTTAAAATATCTTTTGGAGTGTAATAAGCAGACAGTTTATAGTGTCGAACGATAAAAATAGTTCGCAACAAGTAATTGGCAACAATAATGTATAAGCATAATAGAATAAAAGTAGGAAGAATTAGCAAGGTATTCTTAAATATCGGAGAAATCAGTATAATCCCACTGGTCATCATTGCTATCATCAAAACATTGGAAGAAACCGAACCATAATCCAAGTAACGATAAGCTCTTACATAGGTCTGGTCACTATCTTCTTCCTCTGCCACCCTTTGGTAAAGAGTATAAACTTCGCGACTTTTACCAAGATAATACATGGCTAAAACAAAGGAAAGTCCTCCAATAACGAGAGCGATTCCATAAATAGTAGGTAAGACTTGTTCCATTTGAATCTGTTCAACTATCCCTCTAAGAGTGTAGGCAAAGGCTACTACAAAAGCACTTAACATACACATTACTACTCTCAACCATCTACGATTATTATTCATTTTCTGACCTCTATCTAAACTAGCCAATAACCTTAAGTAGTTTCAGTGATCTTTCCTATTTGAAATAGCGTTTCACCATAGGTATTTGCATCACATTGATATAAATATGGATAACAGCTACGGCTAAAAGTGCTAATAACTGAATTTCTCCTGTAAGTACAGAAACGATATCAATCAAAATATACAAACCTGGTAAAACATATTGGTTTAATTGGAATAAAATCCGAAAGCTCTGCTCCAAATTAGCTTGTCGTTCTCCTTCATCGTAAGAATTGACATAATCTAACACATCCTTTGGAATAGAGAAGAATGACAAATCAAACTGACGAACAATCGAAATCGTCTTGAAAAGATATTTTTGAAGTACTGCAGCTAAAATAAGAGCTGGGACAGAAAGTCCTAGAACGATAGAACTTGTATGGAGTATCATCACTTCATTCATAGAGATGAATAAGGCGAGTATAGTCATAACCGAGACAACGTTAAAGGCAATCGTACCGAACTCAAGATTTCGATACATTTGCACATAATAAGTTTCATTCACATCGTCATCTATTTCCATTTGATATAAAGAGTGGAATTTCCTACTCTTTTTTAAAAAATAGATAGTTACAAAAATGCTAATGAAAGCTATCAATAAACAAGATGCTGAAATCCATGGAACTAGAGTATTCAAATTAAAACTTGTGCCCAATGCCCAAGCACGACCTGCAAGCATACCTGTAAAATAGCCTAAAACACCAATCGCTAAGAAGTATAAGATTCGTTTCTTTTTCATTTTCATCCTCCCTCTAAACTAATCCAGCCAACCATTGACCAAAGGCTTTACTTGATTCAAAAATAGCTGTCAAACCTTCTGCTCCAAGCGACACCAAAAGCAAACAAACAACAAATAAGAGAATAGCTTGATTTCTTGCTTTTTTCGCTCTATCTCCCAAGGGCTCATTGCCAAGCCAACCTGCTAGATAAGCATAGGCTGTAACTGTTAAAATACCAATCTCCGTCGAAGAGAGAAACAAGAAGAGCGTCACCAAACGAACGATGTTGGTTTGGATGTTAAAATAATTTCCTAAACCTGCACAAACACCTGCAAGTGCTTTGTCTTCAGTATCGACTTGAAAACCTGCTAAAAATTCTTTCATAACTTTTCTCCTTTTACGAGCTCTTTGAATTTTATCTTTCTCTCTACCCATCTAAAGACTAATAGTAGCACTAAATTTATCCAGAAGAGATACTTACTTTCAACGATTGTAAACCAACCAAATAGGCTTCCAATCATAGCCAAAAGATTCACGATAAACACAACGATACAGAGATAATAAATCACTTTATACTTGTTCATCACTCATCCTCCTCTAAGCGAAAAACTGACTCGACTGGCTCATTGAAGATCTGAGCAATCTTCAGAGCAATGACGATGGAGGGCGTGTACTCATCCCGCTCTAGCAAACTGATGGTTTGCCTGGACACGCCAGCTAGTTTGGCCAGCTCGGTTTGATTCAGGCCATCGCGAGCCCGAAGCTCTTTTAGACGGTTTTTTAGTTGCATGTTACACACCTACTCTCCATCAAATTCAACGGCTTGGATATCCTCAATACGTTGCAACTTGAATTTTTCTTTCCCATTTTTATCAACATGACGTAGTTTGACCCATTCCTCATCAACATCCACAACTTCCCATAAATTTGTTCCAAACACTTGTCCAACGATTGTTGGTTTTTTCCCAATTAATTCTTGCAATAATCTTGACATATCTATATTTCCTTTCTCTTTTCTTTCGATTACCTTTAACCTTTTCTCTAACCGCTTGATTTTTTTAGATTGACTACTATAAATCA
This sequence comes from Streptococcus infantis, assembly GCF_047465035.1. GTDB lineage: Bacteria > Bacillota > Bacilli > Lactobacillales > Streptococcaceae > Streptococcus > Streptococcus infantis_T. Next base: position 73,881 of record NZ_JASHAQ010000001.1, on the reverse strand, counting down.
AGACGAGAAAAGGAAAAAAAATCCATACCCACATGTGGCCCCCTCCTAGTTCTTTATTTCTTAACTTGATTTCATTGTAACATATCTTTTTATTTTTGACAATTATCTTTGTCAAAAAGTTTAAGATTTTTGTCATTTTGCAAAAGAAAAAGGTCAGGAATAAAATCCTGACCAGTTTATCTATCATTAAAACCCTAGTTTTTCAAAGATTTCTGAGAAGTTTTGGCTGATTGTCTCAAGCGACACTTGCACTTCTTCTCGGGTTTGATTGTTCTTGACCGTTACTTGTCCGCTTTCGACTTCGCTCTCACCTAGAGTGATGAGGGTCTTAGCCGCAAAGACATCGGCTGACTTGAACTGAGCTTTGAGTTTACGATTGAGGTAATCACGCTCTGCTTTGAAACCTTGTTGGCGAAGGGCTTGTACCAATTCCAAAGCCTTGACATTTGCCCCTTGACCCAAGACTGCGATATAGACATCTAGGGCGTTTTCGATAGGGAGGGCCACACCTTGCTTTTCAAGGATGAGAAGCAGGCGCTCTACACCAAGTCCAAAACCAAATCCAGCAGTTTCAGGGCCACCAAAGTAAGCAACCAAACCATCGTAACGACCACCCGCACAGACTGTCAGGTCATTGCCCTCAATCTCAGTGATAAACTCGAAAATAGTGTGGTTGTAGTAGTCTAGACCACGCACCATATTGGTATCGATGATGTAGTCTACACCCAGATTCTCCAACATCTGACGCACAGCATCAAAATGAGCTTGGCTTTCTTCATCAAGGAAATCCAAAATAGAAGGCGCATTCTCTACTGCTACCTTATCTTCTTTTTCCTTAGAGTCCAAGACACGGAGAGGATTTTCCTCCAAGCGACGTTGGCTATCCTTAGACAAGGTTTCCTTGAGCGGTGTTAAGTAGTCAATCAAGGCCTGACGGTAAGCCGCACGGCTCTCAGGATTTCCAAGAGTGTTGAGGTGCAATTTAACACCTTGTATGCCAATTTCTTTCAAGAAGTGGGCTGCCATAGCGATAGTTTCCACATCGGTAGCTGGATTGCTAGAGCCAAAGCACTCCACACCAATCTGGTGGAATTGGCGCAAACGACCTGCTTGTGGACGCTCATAGCGGAACATTGGCCCCATGTAGTAGAACTTACTTGGTTTTTGAACTTCTGGTGCGAAGAGTTTGTTTTCCACATAAGAACGAACGACTGGAGCAGTTCCTTCTGGACGGAGGGTAATATGACGGTCTCCCTTGTCGTAAAAGTCATACATTTCCTTGGTTACGATATCAGTTGTGTCTCCAACAGAACGACTGATGACTTCGTAGTGCTCAAAAATAGGAGTACGCACTTCTGCGTAGTTGTAGCGTTTGAAGATTTCACGCGCAAAGCCTTCAACGTACTGCCATTTGGCAGACTCAGCAGGTAAAATATCCTGCGTTCCTTTTGGTTTTTGTAATTTCATAGGGAATCCTCTTTATAACTTAATAGTCCTATTTTACCATAAATGAGGGGATTGGGACAGTGTGAAAAGAAGACGAACACCTAAATTTCATGTTTGAGATTAAGACTAGCTAGGAGAATCGCAAGCAAGGAAAGCCCAACAAACAGAGCCCATGTTAACTGTATATCCCATACTGCCACCAGTGAAAAACAGGCTGTCCCCACTGGTATAGATAGAGTAAACAACAAACCTAAAAAATTACTGGTACGAGAGAGAACCTCTGGAGCAAGATTTTTCATGAGCAGAGCACTAATCTTTGGAGAAATTTTCCCAGAAACATACATGGTAAAAAAGACGAAAAGCATCCCGAGCAAGACTTGGTTTAACAAATTAGATAGACCAACTAGACTGGCTCCTAATGTGACCCACATCATCAACCTAGGTAGAGATTGCTTCCCAAAATAGTCATTTCCCGTAAGACTACTGATGATAACTGCTAATAAGGTAATCAATTGTAAGATAAACAAGGCATCCTTGTAGGAAAAATTCAGTAAGGAATGATTTAAAAGGAAGATGTTATAGATACCACCTAAGGCACCACCCAAAGCATTGATAAGCAAGATAGCAAAGAGCATAAAACCAAAGTTTTTCTGTCCACTTTTAAGAAAAACGAGACGTAGGTTTCGGTAAATCGTTAAAAATTGATCTTTGATAGAAAGTTTCTCATTTTTCAGTGATTTACTATCAACAAGTGGAGTTGATAAGCTTAATTCAGCCCTTCCTAAAAAGAGAATGAGAGCTGACACTAGGAAAAATATGGCATTGATTCCCGCTACAAGCGAAAAGTTCTGTGTTGACACCCCTAATAGCCATACTCCGAAAGCCTGCCCGCCAATCGCAGAGATGTAGGTAATAAACTGTGAAAAGGAATAGGCCTCCATCAAATCTTGCTCTGCTACTTTTTCTTTAACGAGAGGCATTCGCAAGCCACCCGCAAAATCACTGGCTACATCACTAATGACATTGATGAGGCAAAGGGTCGAAAAGGCAAAGAAACTAGCTTGCTGAACAACTAGGGCTGCTAGAAAAAATAAAACCGCCTGAAATAAACCGACATAGGTCATCCATTTGACCTTGTCCTTGGTATAATCTGCCCGAATCCCCACAAAAACTGTAAAAAGAGTTGGAAGCATCATCACAACATTCGCCATGGCAACGGCAACAGAAGCCTCTGGCAAAGTCGAGGCATAGACCACAAACACTAAATTAAAAATGGAAGCTCCAAAAGCATTGAAAAATCGTGATAAACTCAAAACTCTGTATGCTTGATTTCTTAGTAATAGTTTCATATAGATTCCTCTCTTTCTCACATACTACTTTTATGGTAGCTCTAGTATAGCATCAAGAATCTTACGAGAAGACATTTTTGAATATATGCAACAGACTAAACTGATAACGAAAACGATAGAATTTGTCTAATGCTAATAAGTATCTTCACAGTCCTATCGTTTCAAGTTATTTTATCTAGTTGCAGATATTCAACACTCCATGGTGCTTCTATAATAGTCAGCAGATCTGCTACAACCAATCATCTCGAAAATACGAATAGCGTCCTCCATCTTTCTCTGCCCTTCCTCTGCTCTTCCTTGCTTACTATCAAGCAAACCTTCTGCCCAGAGGTAGACTATTCGAAAATAGGTTTCATTTTCTTCAAAAAAGTTCTTTTCAATTTGTTTTTTAAAATAGAGGGCATTGGTAAAATCATCAATTTCAATACAGGCCATAAAAGCATTGAGGAGCAAGGTATGCATTATATTTCGATTTTTCCCAACTCCTTGCAAGAAATCTGACTTCCGCAACATTTCTCGAGAGTACTTTGTAAAAAGCTGGACTGATAAAAGCGGAGAGCAGGAAGAAAAGAACAACAATTCATAGTGTCCCCAAATTTCGACAGAAAATAGATAATCATGTAGGACTCTTTCTTCCTCAGCGGTCAATGTAACCGTCTCATCAATGGCTTTCATATAGGATTTTATTAAAATAGCATTGAGAATATGTTGCTGTCTATCTTTTGAAAAAGGAAGTTGTTGATACTCTCTCTGGTAGAGAGTGCGCAAGGATGTCAAATCTTGAGGGTCAATAGCCTCAACTATTCTGTTTCTAAATTCAGAATAGGCATCTTGATGAAAACCTCTCGCCAAAAATAACAATTCTTCCATACTCGCATGAATATTCTCCAAAGCTGTTATTAACTTTGGAGCAGATATTTCACTCTGACCATTTTCAAAACGCGACAATAAGGATGCTGAAAAGCGTCCACCTGTTGCTTTTCTCAAGGAAATTTTTCTTGATTCTCGTAACTCTTTAAAAACTTTTCCTAAATTCTTCATCCTCTTACCACTCGTCTTTTATTTTTTCCTATTTTACCACATTTCCTAATAAATACTAGTTCCAAACCAGCATTTACAATCTGCCACAGGCATGATACAATGAATAACATCAGATATACGAAGGAGAATTTATGAAAAAGAATATCTTGACGACCCTTGTAGCTGCCCTTGTCTACTTTCTCTGTATCGGAGTGGGTGTTCTACTAGGAAACCTTGTCGACCACACTGGAAATATGTTTTACGCCCCTGCTTTTTCTGCTCTTGTGGGTGGTAGCGTCTATATGATCCTTTTAGCAAAGGTTCCTCGTTTTGGAGCGATTACTACGATTGGACTTGTAATTGCTCTCTTTTTCCTCGGGAGCAAGCATGGTGCTGGAGCCTTTCTGCCAGGTATTATCTGCGGTCTTGTAGCAGATGCCATCGCTCACCTAGGACATTACAAGGATAAGGTTAAAAACCTTCTTTCCTTCCTAGTTTTTGCTTTTGGTACTACAGGTCCCATCCTACTCATGTGGTTGACACCTCAAGCTTACATAGCAACCCTAGTTGCTCGTGGAAAATCTCAGGACTATATTGATCGCATCATGGTCGCGCCTAACCCTGGTACTATCCTTCTCTTTGTAGCAAGCGTCCTTATCGGCGCTCTACTCGGTGCCCTTATTGGACAAGCGCTGAGTAAGAAATTCGCAGATAAAATGTGATAGAAAAAGAGCCACACGGCTCTCAGTAGGTAGACAAACCCTTTCGGTAATTAAAGGAGCTTTGTTACTACATCTTGAAAACTCTTAGAAATGCTGAAACATGCTCTTTTTAAGAGTTTTTTTATTTTCTCTAGTAAAAGAAAAAGATTGAAGAAAATTGTCCAAAATTGACTTTTTCTTCAATCTGAGAGCCACTTGGCTCTTTTTTATTTATGACTTAATTTCTTGGTCAAAAAGTCTCCCAAGAACTGAATTGTAAAGATAATCAGGATAATGATGAGTGTCGCAAGGACTGTTACATCATGATTGAAACGGTTAAATCCATAGGCGATAGCTACGTTACCGATACCACCTGCTCCGACCGCTCCCGCCATAGCTGTTTCACCGACTAGTGAGATCAAGGTCACCGTTGTCACACGGATCAAGTCTGGTAGACCTTCCGATAGGTAAACACCTACGATGTCCCAAAAAGTAGCTCCGCTAGCTTGAGCTGCCTCGATGACACCGCCATCTAGCTCTGCCAATACCACCTGTACCTGACGAGCAAAGAAGGCAAAGACTGCAAAAGATAGGGGTACAATAGCCGCATTTGGTCCGATACTTGTCCCTACGATTAGATGAGAGAAGGGTGACAAGACAGCCAAGAGAATGATAAATGGCACCGCACGGAAGATAGAGGTAATCTTGTCTAAAATCCAGAAAACAACTTTATTTTCCAAGACACCACCTGGAGCTGTCAAGACAAGGAAAAGCCCTGCAACCAGCCCTAGGAAACCTCCGATGATGAAGGAAAGAACCGTCATATAAAGGGTCAAGTAAATTGCTGTTCCCCAGCCAGCCTGACCAGACCAACCCATCTTATAGACGTTTGGTAAGTATGCTTTAATCAATTCTGCCATCTTACTGTCCTCCCTTCAATACTTTTAGTTGCACACCAGCTTGACGGATAGCATCTTGAGCGTTTGCCAAGGCTTCTTTTTCCCCTGACAAGACAACCACAAGTTCACCCACAGGAGTACCATCCAAAATTTCAATGTTCCCATAGAGAATATTGGCTGTTACTTGGTAATGTTTGTACAATTCATTCAAAAGTGGCTCATCTGTAGAAGCTCCTGCATACTTGAGTTGTACCAAAATGCTGTTTTCAGATAAGTGCTCTACGATTTCCTGTTTCTCAATCTTGACCATAGCTTCATCGATACCTGTCGCAGTCGAGATAAAGTCCTGAGTCAATGGTTGCTTAGGATCAGAGAAGATTTCAAGAACGCTACCTTCTTCAATCAATCGACCATCCTGCATCACTGCTACACGGTTAGCAATATCTTTGACAATCTGCATCTCGTGTGTAATCAAAACAATGGTCAAACCTAGTTTACGGTTCAATTCTTGCAAGAGTGACAAGATTTGTTTCGTTGTCTTTGGATCCAGAGCTGAAGTTGACTCGTCTGAAATCAAGATTTTTGGATCATTGGCCAAGGCACGCGCAATAGCCACACGTTGTTTTTGACCACCAGATAATTGTGAAGGATAGTTTTCGGCACGATCTGCAAGACCAACTAAGTCCAACAACTTAGCTACTTTAGCCTTCTTTTCTTCCTTGCTGAGTCCAGAGTGTTTGAGGGCAAAGGCTACATTTTCCTCTGCTGTTTTCTGGCTCATCAGGTTAAAGTGTTGGAAAATCATCCCAATATCTTGACGTTTATGACGTAATTGCTCCGCAGTTAAGGTAACCTTGCCATCAAAAATTACATCATTGTCTACAGTAATTCGACCTGCAGATGGTTTTTGCAAGAGGTTAATCACACGAACTAGGGTTGATTTCCCTGCTCCAGAATATCCAACGATTCCGTAGATATCCCCTTCTTGGATGTGAATGGTCACATCCTTGACCGCTGTGATGGTTCTTTTCTTTTGGTGAAAAGTCACGTCGATCTGATCTAACTTGATAATATCTCTACTCATAGCTTCTAATCAGCTCCTCTACTAATTCAATATGGGTGTAATAATCTGCGATTCGCACATTTTCATCTCCACCATGGTCTCGGCTATTAGCATTTCCTAGACCAAAGGCAACCATAGGTACTTCTAAGGCATCAAAGACCGTATGCATAGGTCCTGTCCCTGCAGTTGTTGGCAAGACAGATACGCCCTGTGGATAGAATTTATTGGCCAACTCAATAACATTGAGAATAGATGGTGCACTCATATCGCTTCGATAACTCATCTCACCCAAGGTATAGTATAATTCTACCTTATCAAAGCCGTTTTTGTCTAGTTGTTTCCGGATTTTATCCAAAACATCATGCGGGTCCAAGCCAGGAACCAAACGAACTTCTAGCTTGGCACTAGCCTCTGCTGGTAGAATCGTTTTAACACCTTGCCCTTGATAACCTGACTGGATACCCTCGATATTGAGGGCTGGCTCAAAGAAGAAACGTTTGAGAAAGGCTGTACGTTCCTCTTGTAAAAGTGGCAATTCCAAGCCATAAATCTGGCTGATTTCCTCTGGATTGCGTTGGGCATAGGTTTCAACCAAGGCTAACTCTCGTTCGTTAGGCTCTTGAACCTCATCGTACAAGCCCTCAACTAAAATACGTCCATCTGCAGCTCGCAAACTGGTCAAAGCTTGAATCAGATACCAAGGCGCCGACTCTACAATACCGCCATAGCTAGAGTGGATATCCACATCAGCACTCTTGACCTTGGCATCAAAGGTTACAATCCCCTTGTTCCCACCAGAGATTTCTAGCTGTTCCAAGGCATTTTTGGTTCCCTGTTCCCAGACTAACAAGTCAGCGCCTCGCAACTTATCTGCGTGCTTTTCTAGGTATTTGTCCAAATCAACAGAGGCTGACTCCTCTGCCCCTTCCATGATGAAACTGATATTGACTGGTAGATCATCATGATGCTGCATGTATTTTCTAAGAGCACTCAAGCGGGCAGTGATATGTCCCTTGTCATCATCAACCCCGCGTCCATACATGATGCCATCACGCACAGAAAGCGTAAATGGATCCTCTGTCCAGACTTGGTCGCCATCCGCAGGTACGGTGTCATAGTGGTTGTAGAAAATGATAGTCTTGGCATTTGGGCGTGAACTTTTAAAATGCGCCATGACAAAGGGTGCCGTATAACTCTCATCAATCTCGACCTCTGCACCTACACGCTTGAAAATTTCGCCTAGATAACGAGCCACCTCTTTCAGGCCGACTTGTTGGGCAAAGACTGATTTTTTAGAAATCAAGGTCCGCAAAACTTCAAAATAATGTTGCGCTACATGATCTTTTTCAAACTTTTCAATTTGTTCTTCTTGGCTAGGGAAAACCATTTTATCTCTACCTTTCTACTAGGACTTGTACCTTTGGAATCAATACAAGTGGATATTCCTTTTCTTTAGTCTCTATATAAAAGCAAGAGGTGGAAAAAATCTCTCCCACCTCCCTATGTTTATTACCAAACTGGTTGATCCAAGCCGTCTGAAGTTTCTTCGATGACTTTTTTCACTTCATCAGTATGGTAAGCTGCGATAATTTTCTTGATTGCATCAGCTTTAGGTGATGATTCCCAATCTTTTTTCGCAACGATGATGTTGTACCATTGTTTTGAGTTTTCGTCAGCTTGCTCTTTAAAGAGTGCTTTCTTGTAGTCCAATTTTGCTTCTGTAACAAAAGTGTTGTTTACAACTGCTGCATCAACTGAAGTCAATGAACGAGCTGTTTGGCTAGCGTCCAACTCAGTGATTTTCAAGTTCTTTGGATTTTCTTTGATGTTTGCGATTGTAGCAAGTTCAGTTCCTGAAACATCCAATTTAATCAAACCAGCTGATTGAAGAAGGTAAAGGGCACGGCTTTCGTTAGTAGCATCGTTTGGAATAGCAATTTCACCGTTGTTTGGGATTTCTTCCACTTTAGTGTACTTGTTTTCTTCCCCATTTTTACCTGAGTAAAGGCGGATTGGTGAGATATAAGTATCTGCAATCGCTACAAGGTCTTTACCGTTTTCTTTGTTCCAGTTGTTCAAGAAGTTGTAGTGTTGGAAAGCGTTCAAGTCTACTTCACCATCAGCAGTTGCTTTATTTGGTTGTGAGTAGTCTGTAAACTCTGTGAATTCCAATTTAATTCCGTCTTTTTCAACCAATTCTTGGACTTTGTCCCAGCGTGCTTCTTCTGAACCGCTACGGTTAACAGTCGCGATTTTAACTGTAGTTGTGTTGTCTGCTTTCTTGTCTGAATTTCCGCAAGCTGCAAGTGCAAGGCCTGCTACTGTAGCGATAGCTGCTACGCCTAACCATTTTTTAATTTTCATGATTCGTTCTCCTTTAAAAATAATACTGTAATAGTATCTCACACTTTATTTGATTTCGCAAATTGTTATTAGATAGGCAGACATATAGTTTTAAACTATATGTCTAAAAGTTACAAAATCATCCACCTACGAGAGAATGGATGATTTACAAACTTATTTGATGTCAGCTTCTGCTGGGAGGTAAGAACCACCAAAGAACTGTTGAGATAATTTTTCAAGCGTTCCGTCTTTGTAGAGTTCTTGGATGCGTTTGTCAACAAATGATTTCAATTCATCTTGACCTTTTGCAAGAAGTGGGTATACGTAAGGTTGTTGGTCGCTTGGAAGTTCGATGACTTTCAAGTTATCCAAACCTTGGTTTTTGATAACTGTTTCTACACCGATTTTATCAAAAATCTTGTAGTCAAATTGTCCATCGCTCAAACGTCCCATGATTTGTTGGAAGTCAGCCTTTGTATAGTTAAGGACAGTTGGGTTATCTGCGTGTTGTTTGTTGTATTCTTCCAATTGTTTAGCTGATGTTGTTCCTTGAACGACCTCAGTAGATTTTCCACCGATATCATCAAGCGATTTGATGCTGTTATCATCTTTCTTAACTACGAGAACGTTAGGGTTTTTAGCAGTTGGTGCTGCGTAAAGATATTTTTCTGCACGTTCTTTAGTGTAGCTGATGTTGTTAACCGCCATTTGGTAACGATCTGCGTCAAGGCCTGCAAAGATTCCTGACCATTCTGTCTTTTCAAACTTGACATCATACTTGTCAGAGTCTTTAAAGATAGCGCGAACAACCTCAATCTCAAAACCAGTCAACTCACCATTTTCTTCATAGTTAAATGGTTTTGGTGACGCGTTAGTTGCTACAACGATTTCTTTTTTACCAGATGTTGCTTCACCAGATGCAGCATCTTTCTTTTCACCACCTGAGCAAGCTGCCAATACACCCGCGGCAACAAGTCCTAGGGCAGCAAGTGATGAATACTTAACGATTTTTTTCATGATATTTCCTCCAAAATAGAATACAATCTTATCTTAACAGAAAAAAAGGAATTACGCTATTATATGATTTCTATATTTGTGATAGGTTTTCTTTATGGCTGATTAAAAGACCAAACGTAGGACTGCTATCAAGACCACCCCAAAGAGAACGGTCCCCACCAGATTACGATAACGAAAGGCCACAAAAGCCGTTGGAAAGACTGCTAAAAAGTCTAACCACTTTATCTGCGGGAGACTTCCAACTTTTCCTGTCACCACACTTGAAAGAATCAAGGCAAAGATAATAGAAACTGGTAGGAATTTCAAAAAACGCTCTACGATAGACGGCAAACCCTTGTACTTGGCTAGGATAAAAGGAATCATTCTTGGAATCCAAGTCACCAAGCCAGAAAAGACAATTGCTAATAAAATATACTTACTGACCATCCAAGACCACCCCCATGGTACAACCTAGCAAGGTCGCAAACAGAACAGCTAATGACTGAGACACAACCGTCAAGAGCAAAAAGAAAGATACAGCTACAACTGCTAAAATTATGAAGAGATTGCGCAAAGGAATCCGTTTTTGCATAATCTGAAACTGGGAAGTAAAAATCCCAATAAACATCCCCACTAGGGCAAAATCTAAGCCAAAAATTTCTGGATTTGGTAGAAGTCCACCTAGAGCAGTTCCGACAACAGTTCCAACAAACCAAGCTACATAGCTGTTAAGGTTGTTCCCGTGCATCCACATAGGATTGACCTTATCCGTATGCACCAACTCGCCCATCAAAACGCCATAGGTCTCATCGGTCAAAAGACTGGACATGCCGATATTGTGCCAGAGACTGGTATGACGGAAATAGGTAGACGCATGTAAGCTCAACAAAAATAGACGCAAATTGATCAAAAAGACCGTCATGGCAATGGCTGCCACAGGCGCTTGAACTGCTATCAAGGCTATCATGGCAAACTGAGCACTCCCAGCATAAACAAAAAGACTCATCAGGCCCATTTCTACTGGTGTCACATATGGCGAACCGATAATGCCACAGGCAAGACCGATACTAACATAGCCCAGAGCTGTCGGCACCGCAGCCTGCACACCCTCCCAAAATCCTTTTTCTTTCATAGATTTCCTCACTAATCATTCCTTCAGCAACTGCTTTCCAAACAGTCACAGCAAACATTATTATAACATATTCGTAAAATAGAAAAAAGTCTGCTGATTGACAAGAACAGAAAAAGACTGGGTGGCCAGTCTCATGATGCAACTTATAAACTATTTTAGATTTAATACCCAAATACCAGTAAACTAACAACGATTAAAAATGTATTCCACAAGATATGAAGAGCCATTGGCCAATAAACTGAACGAGTATAACGAAATAGCATACAGAACAAGAGACCTGCTCCCGCATAAACGATGAAATCTGTTAACACCCAGCCATACTGTAAAACATGGATAAGACTAAAGAGTGTGGAGGAAACGACGACATCAACATAATACTTTTTAAATTTGGACAATGCTGTCATCAGAAGCCCACGAAAAACCAACTCTTCAACGATAGGAGCAATGAGACTGCCATAGAGAATACGTGTCACAAAATAACTAATTCCCGTCAAATTGGCTACGGTTTCTTTTATAGCACTCCCATTTTGCGTGCTGGGAAAAATCCGAGTCGTTATATTTACCCACAAAAACATCAATATAAAGGAAAGAAAGAAGATACCCAGATAGGACCAACGAAACTGGAAGCGACCGTACTCTTTCCAACGTTGACTCTTAACAAGAATGACAGTAGCAACAATTCCCTCAAGAGCTATCAATAAAATTTGTAAGCCATAAAATCCAAAATCTGATAATTGGTTAACAAATTCTAACCTTGCTACAAAATTAAAAATTAAGTAATAGGCGGCTATTATCAAAACAGTTGTCAAGTAAAATTTCGTTTCTTTCCTTTTCATCGTTGATCCTTTAGAGTTTTAGTTACACCATCTTCCAGCTAAACGTACCCAAGTCCATTTTATCCAATCAAAAACACCGCAATTAGGACTTTTCCCTTTATTTATGACTCTTAAAAACCTCTAAAACAACAAGGGTAGAATTTGACCAATGGCATTATCAACTATATGCAGTCCAATAGACCAATAAATAGACTTTGTCACTCTAAAAAAGACTGCCATTATTAGACCACCACCCATATATACGAAAAAGTCTGTCAAGACCCAACCATGACTACTGATATGCAAGATTCCAAATAAAGCAGCCGAACCAAGCACATCCAGTCCCCACTTCTTCCCTTTTTCCAGAGCTGTCATCACCAATCCACGATAGATCATCTCTTCAAAAATGGGACCTGCAATCACTGGATAGAAAAAATACATCAAAAATGCAGTAGGACCTGTAAAAGTAGGAAGATCCAGTTGATAAGAAATTTCATTTTGGGTGGACGGGAAAATAAAAAAGGTAACGAAATTCCAAACAAAAAAAGCTAGAAGAGCTAAAAAGAAATAGAAAAGATAGGACACTTTAAATTTTCTGCTATTGATTTGTTGCCATTTCCCTGACCAAATCATGGCAACAAGAGCAAGCAAAACCACAAGAAAATTCAACATCATATCCGAAAAATAATAGCCAAAATCAGATAGACCAGCAGCCAAGTCGCTGTGTAAAACCAGACGGATGAAGAACTGGTCCGCAATGATAAGTAGAATAGCTACAAACAAGTAGTAACGTGAGATTATCTTTTTCATATATCACCCTTCTAAAATCCAAACACCAATAAACTAACAATAAGCGAGAAGGTATTCCATGAAGCATGTAAAGCTATGGTCCAATAAATAGAGCGTGTACAGCGAAACATCATGCAAAATATCAAGCCCATTACAAAGTAAAGTATGAAATCTGTCGTTATCCAACCATGCTGTAAAACATGCATAGCGCCAAATATGGCAGCAGAAACAAGAACATCAATATAGTAGTTTTTAAATTTAGACAAGCTTGTCATCAAAAAACCACGACACACGATTTCTTCTGCTACAGGTGCGATAAGGCTACCGTAAAGTACACGCGTAATAAAATAGCTAATTCCTGTCAAACTGGTGGCTACTTCCACTACAGTACTTCCATTTTGCGTACGAGGAAAGATACGAGTTGCTAGATTTGCCCACACAAATAATAAGAAAAAAGAAAGAATGAAAACACCCAGGTAAGACCAACGAAACTGGAAGCGACCGCACTCTTTCCAATGTTCACTTTTGACAAAAATAATTGTAGATACAGTTCCCAGAATAAGTACCAATAAAACCTGGAACACATAGTAGATCTCATCAGACAAAGCTACAGTAAAATCTAAGTCTGGTATGACATTAAAAATGAGGTAATAGGTCAAAAGCAACAAGCCAGTTGCTAGGTGAAATTTCATTTCTTTCATTTTCTTCATTTAATCAACTCCTATAGTATCTATCCTCTACTACGCTTAAACAACTCACCTGTTGGATCTACAACCCAAGCAAAAGCACCACGATTAGGACTCATCCCTTGATTTATGATTATCAAAATCCTCTAAAACAGCAAAGGAAGTATATGCCCGATACCGTTATAGACTATATGCAGTCCAATAGGCCAATAAATAGACTTTGTTACTCTAAACAAGACCGCAAATATGATACCGCCACCCATATATACGAAAAAATCTGTCAAGACCCAACCATAATCACTAATATGCAGAATTCCAAATAAAGCAGCAGAACCAAGCACGTCCAGTCCCCATTTTTTCCCTTTTTCCAAAGCGGTCATCACCAATCCACGATAAATCATCTCTTCAAAAATGGGACCTGCAATCACTGGATAGAAAAAATACATCAAAAATGCCGTAGCTCCTGTAAAAGTTGGAGCAGCGAGTTGGTAAGCAAGTCCATTTTGGGTAGGTGGGAATAGGAAAAATTTGATGACATTCCAAATAAATAAAGCAAGAAAAGCTAAAAAGGAATAAAAAAGATAGGATCGTTTAAATTTTCTACTGTTGATTTTCTGCCATTTCCCTGACTGAATCATGACAATGAGCGCAAGCAAAACTACAAGAAAATTCAACATCATATCCGAAAAATAATAGGCAAATTTAGATAGACCAGCAGTAAAATCATTGTTTAAAACCAGACCACTGAAGTACTGGTAAGCAATGACAAGTAGAATGGCTACAAAAAAGTAGTAGCGTGAGATTATCTTTTTCATTCTTTTTTCTCCTATACTATGGAATGAAGACAGTATAACACGAAAAATTCCATATTTTAAAAATTCGCATATTTGACATTTTTTCTGGTAGGAATTTCACATTTGCGATTTCTAACTAATCGATAAGTGCTTTGTATTGTTGTAAGCGTAGTTCAAAAAGTGCTGATAATTGTGGATTTTCTAATATTTGCAGAGATTGGATAAAGTGTTCAATCTCTTTTTGATTACTTCCCTTGGTCTGAAGGAAAACACTCATTTTCTTTAAAAACTGCCACAGTAATTTCTCAAAAACATCATACGGGCGAAGTATGCTCTCCAACGCGGACTCAAAGATTGGGATGTAGGAGAAAAGTTTACGCTCCATAAGCTCTGAGATGATATTTAGAAAGCTACTTTTCATATACAGTCTATTGTGTGCCAATTCTTTAAATTCCTTGGATTTTTCGAGTAAGGAGGTTGATAAAAATATCAAATCTTGGTTGCCCAAAAAAGGCATGGTATTGCAAAAGATATAGAGTTCAAACCAGGTCCAAGATTCGATAGCATAGAGATAGATAGTTAAAAACTCGCTATCCTCCTCTGCTAGCGGATAGCTTTTATCTAGTGAATGGATAGCATCTTTAATCACAATAGAGTTCAAACGACGATAGGTCTGCGCCATCTGTTCTTGCTCAATTTCTTTCAACAATTGCTCTAAGCCAGCTATATCTTGATGGGCAAAGCGATCCACAATCCTTCTACCAAATCGCATATGTGGAGATTCTTGGTAGTTGTTGAGCTTGTGCCCAAACTCATCAAAGGTCACATTGATCCCCTGGATAGCTAGGATCAGCTTATCCGCAGACAGCATGGATTGCCCTAGTTCGAACTTGGATAGCTGAGAGGCTGTTAGTCCACCACAAGCCACATCTGACTGCTTGAGCTTTCTCGCCAGGCGCAATTCCTTGTAAAATTCTCCTAATTCCTGTTTTTCAATCATTGCCGAACTCCCCTTTAAATATTCCCTTTACTATTCTATTCGTAAAAACTTTTTACTTTTTTAACATATTATAAAATATTTTAGCAAAAAAGCCAGCTTCAAGCTGACTTTTCATTCTATAGTATCAAAAGCGAGACTTGGTTTGGCATTTAGCTCCAAGCCTGCAAAGTTTTCTTTGTTCCACTCGCTGACGCTGGCATAGGCAATCATACCCGCATTGTCTCCGCAAAGACGCAGAGGTGGGATGATAACCTTGACGTCAGTGATTTCGGCTGCCAAGCGTTCTCTCAATCCTTTGTTAGCTGCTACACCACCAGCTACAACGAGGGTTTTAACAGGGTATTTCTCTAAGGCTTTTTTAGTTTTTGCCATGAGAATATCCATGACTGAAGCTTGGAAGGAGGCTGACAGGTCTTCCTTGGATAAGCTTTCTCCCTTTTGCTCGGCATTGTGGTGAAGATTGATAAAGGCAGATTTCAAACCTGAGAATGAAAACTCCAGATTGTCTTCCTTAATCATGGCACGAGGGAAATCATAAATATCCTGACCTTGGTGGGCTAACTCGTCAATCTCCCGACCTGCTGGATAGGTCAAGCCCATGACACGACCGACCTTGTCATAGGCCTCACCAACCGCATCATCACGAGTTTCACCAACAATCTTATAATCACCAGCCTCAGAAACATAGACCAACTCTGTGTGTCCACCACTGACTAATAGAGCTAGTAAGGGGAATTCCAAAGGCTCCACACTTTGAGCCGCCATGAGATGACCAGCCATGTGGTTAACAGGGATAAGTGGAAGTCCATGTGCCCAAGCAAAGGCCTTAGCAGCTGACAAGCCAACTAGCAAGGCTCCGACCAAGCCTGGTCCATAGGTAACGGCAACAGCTGTCACGTCCTCTTCGGCAATCCCTGCTTCTGCCAATGCCTCCTCGATACAGGCTGTAATGACCTCGACATGGTGACGACTAGCCACTTCAGGAACTACGCCCCCAAAACGTTTGTGACTTTCAATTTGACTAGCAATGACATTGGATAAGAGCTCGTCATCGTTTTTCAATACGGCGACACTAGTCTCATCACAGGATGTCTCAAATGCTAAAATATATCTATCCTTCATCTATTTCTCTCTTCATGATAATGGCGTCCTCAACTGGATCATGGTAGTAGTCCTTTCTCTCAGCGATGTCCGCCATTTTTTCTTTCTTGTAAAATGCTTGCGCTCGTTGGTTTGATTTCCTGACTTCGAGGAAAATCTCCTTATCTATTGGCAAAGTTGCAAACAAGGCTGAGGCGATTCCCTGACCTTGATAAGCTTTCTTGACAGCGATTTGCAAGACTTCTGCTTCAAAGATATTTTCCTGAACGGCTAAAAATCCAATCACTTCTATCCCATCATAAGCCAGAGCATACCAAGTCTGGTCTTGGGACAGGTCTGCTTGGATTTGTTCCAGAGTCCAAGGACTGACTGGGTATACATCTACCATGACAGCATAGATGGCTTGAGCCAAGTCAGGTTGCTGTTGGATTCGTTTGATTTCTATCATAGGCGTTTAATGTAGGACTCGCCAGACTCGGTGTGATTCTTGAGCCAGTTTTCCTCAGCTTCTACACGCTTGAGGTAATTTGGCACAAAGTCATGCAAGGAGTCTGCTTCCTTATCCCAAGCCCAGAGGGCTAGATTCGCTGCATTTGGCAAGGTTCCCTGATAGTTAGCCTGTGGTAGTTGTTCTTGAATCTGCTCCACAAAGGCTCCTACTTCACCGACAAAGGTTACCCGTTCAGCATCCTTGACTTGCTCTAGGACCTCCTCGAAAGATAGGTGAGCTTCAGGAAAGACTGGCTGGGCATTTTCGTAAAATCCTGCATAAACATTGTTACGACGTGCGTCCATCAAGGGAACAACCAAGCCTTGCTGTTGGTTCGGTACCAGGGCCAAAAGGCTTGACATGCCCACTAACTCGATATTTAGAGTGTGAACTAAGGTTTTGGCAGTTGCTACTGCAATTCGCAGACCTGTGTAGCTACCTGGTCCCTCTGCTACAACGATTCGATCCAAATCTTTGGGCGTCAAATCTAGACTAGCTATCAAAAAATCGATGGCTGGCATAAGGGTAATACTGTGATTTTTTTTGATATTGATTGTCGTCTCGGCAAGAAGCTGCTTGTCCTCTAAAATGGCTAGAGACAGAGCCTTGCTAGACGTATCAAATGCTAATACTTTCATAACACATTCCTATCTTTTTGTCTGTTTACTATTATACTACAAAAGAAGGCGCATGGGAATTTTCTTTGTTTTGAAGCAAAAATGTCCTGCCAAACAGACAGGACAAGTACTTAAGCATTCAAACCAAAGTAAAATACAAGCCAAACCACATAGGTTACAAGAAGGAGGAAAATGGAATACAGTGTTACAAAGAGAATTTTCCAGTGTACAGCTGTTTTTCTATGTTCCAGCCGAACAAATACTAGATTGCCACCGTAAACACAGGCAACAAAAACAGCAAATACCAAGAGACGAATCGCGATAGCTAGTTGAAACATAGAGAGCCTCCTTTCTCCAATTCTAAAGGCAAATATTTCAAAATCATCATCTAACGAAAAGGAGCCCAAGCAGTTGTAGCAATATGTAGAATTTCCATCCAAATAGGTGAAACACAAAATCAAGCATAGCTAGTCCTCCTTAATCAAGAAAAACCTCTTTTCTAACTTTATTATAGCACTTGCATCGGATGTCTTCAAATACTTATACAAGGTATAATGAAACCCATTTCAAGCTCCTTACTTTCATGTTTCCTGCTTTTACTAATTCCCCTTTTTATGTTATAATTGAGATAATTGTAACGAATCAAGGTCAATAAAGACAAAAAATGAACTGGAATCAAACCAGCTTCAAACTGAGCATTTTTGAATATAGCTGACCTGAAAGCAGAAAGGAAACATATGATTTACAAAGTTTTTTATCAAGAAACAAAAGACCGTAGCCCACGTCGTGAAACAACACGCTCACTATACTTAGACATCGATGCTAGTTCAGAACTTGAAGGACGTATCGCTGCTCGCCAACTTGTCGAAGAAAATCGTCCAGAATATAATATCGAGTATATCGAACTCTTGTCTGACAAACTGCTAGACTACGAAAAAGAAACTGGCGCATTCGAAATTACGGAGTTCTAATATGGCTTACACTCTTAAACCAGAAGAAGTCGGCGTTTTTGCCATTGGTGGTCTAGGAGAAATCGGAAAAAACACATATGGTATCGAATACCAAGACGAAATCATCATCGTTGATGCAGGGATTAAATTCCCTGAGGATGACCTACTTGGTATCGACTACGTTATCCCTGATTACTCCTACATTGTAGAAAATATCGACCGCGTCAAGGCTCTCTTGATTACACACGGACACGAGGACCATATCGGAGGGATTCCTTTCTTGCTCAAGCAAGCAAACATCCCTATCTATGCTGGTCCACTGGCCCTTGCCTTAATCCGTGGAAAACTCGAAGAGCATGGACTTTTGCGCAATGCTACACTTCACGAAATCAACCACAATACGGAGTTGACCTTTAAAAACCTTAAAGCAACTTTCTTTAGAACAACCCACTCGATTCCAGAGCCATTGGGAATCGTCATCCATACACCTCAAGGGAAAATCGTTTGTACGGGAGACTTCAAGTTTGACTTTACACCAGTTGGTGAACCTGCAGACTTGCACCGTATGGCAGCCCTAGGTGAAGACGGAGTGCTTTGCCTACTCTCTGACTCGACCAATGCTGAGGTTCCAACCTTTACAAACTCTGAAAAGGTTGTCGGCCAGTCGATCATGAAGATTATCCAAGGTATCGAAGGACGTATCATCTTTGCATCCTTTGCCTCAAATATCTTCCGTCTCCAGCAAGCAACGGAAGCTGCTGTTAAGACCGGGCGTAAGATCGCAGTCTTTGGGCGCTCTATGGAAAAGGCCATTGTTAACGGGATTGAACTTGGCTACATCAAGGCTCCTAAGGGAACCTTCATCGAACCAAATGAAATCAAAGACTATCCTGCAGGCGAGGTTCTCATCCTCTGTACAGGTAGTCAGGGCGAGCCTATGGCAGCCCTCTCTCGTATCGCTAACGGAACTCACCGTCAGGTGCAACTCCAACCTGGTGATACTGTTATCTTCTCATCTAGCCCAATTCCAGGAAACACCACTAGCGTCAACAAATTAATTAACATCATTTCAGAAGCTGGTGTTGAAGTTATCCATGGTAAGATCAATAACATCCATACATCTGGACACGGTGGCCAGCAAGAGCAAAAACTCATGCTCCGCCTCATCAAGCCAAAATACTTCATGCCTGTTCACGGTGAATACCGCATGCAGAAAGTCCACGCTGGACTAGCGGTTGATACTGGCGTAGAGAAGGACAATATCTTTATCATGAGTAATGGTGATGTGCTTGCCCTCACTGCAAACTCTGCTCGTATCGCAGGTCATTTCAATGCTCAGGATATCTACGTCGATGGAAATCGTATAGGTGAAATCGGTGCAGCTGTGCTTAAAGATCGCCGCGATCTATCTGAAGATGGTGTCGTACTTGCTGTCG
Source organism: Streptococcus infantis (assembly GCF_047465035.1). Lineage (GTDB taxonomy): Bacteria > Bacillota > Bacilli > Lactobacillales > Streptococcaceae > Streptococcus > Streptococcus infantis_T. Next base: position 54,254 of record NZ_JASHAQ010000001.1, on the reverse strand, counting down.
CAACAGTAGACTTCAAGTCTCAGATGATTATTTCTGGTCCAGATATCCTCAGTCGCGGATTCGTCTACATGCGCGAATCTGGCGACTTGATTCGCCAAAGCCAACGTATCCTTTTCAATGCTATTCGTATCGCATTGAAAAACAAAGATGCCAGCATCCAATCTGTCAATGGCGCCATCGTAAATGCTATTCGACCATTCCTTTATGAAAATACTGAACGTGAACCAATCATCATTCCAATGATTCTCACACCAGATGAAGAATAAGAAAAAATTCTCTGAAATCGAATGACTTCAGAGAATTTTTGTTATTTTACGACAAGCTCGTAACGAGTTTTGCTGGTGAAAGTTTCACCTGCTTTGAGAATGACTTGATCTTTAAGGTCACTATGAATAGCATCTGGTAAAGCCTGCGCCTCAAGAGCAATTCCATTGTGCTGAATCATTGGCTGACCAGCAATGATGACACTCTCATCCACAAAGTTTGCTGTATAAACTACAAAGCAAGGTGCTTCTGTCTTAAAGAGTAAGAAACGACCTGAACCCTGGTCATAGAGGAAACCAGCATTATCATGTCCTGCAGGCAGAGCAAATGGGTGGTCCAAACCAGATACGAGTTGGATTTGTTCATCTTTGTCTGCAAAGATATCTTTCAACAAGGCGCCATTGTAGATATGTTTGACCACATCACGATTAGCATCTGGAGCTTTAGCTGGGACACCGTCAGGAGCGATTGGATAAATACCTTCTGTATTCAGTTGGAAAACATGGCGGTCAACCGTCTGCGTGAAATCACCAGATAAGTTAAAGTAGCTATGGTTGGTTGGATTTACCAGCGTATCCTGGTCTGTCGTCACCTTGTAACTAACTTCGTAGGCTCCACTTTCTTCCAAATAGTAGCTAATCCAGATTTTAAGGTTTCCAGGGAAACCTCCTGTCCCGTCTGTTCTTTCTGTGTAAAGAGTTAAGCCATGGTCGCTCACCTCGACTAGCTCAAACAAACTAGAATCCCAACCTGTTGAGCCGCTGTGGTTACAGTTGCTAGCATTGTTGACTTCGAGTTCATAGGCTTTCCCATTCAATTCGAATGTCGCACCTGCGATACGACCTGCAACTGGACCTACACTCGCTCCATGTTTAGGGCTATTGCCCACATAGCTTTCAAAATCGTCAAAACCTAGGATAACATTGGCAAAATTGCCAGCCTTATCTGGAGTTACATAGCGTAAAATTGTTGCTCCATAAGTCATGATTTCCAGTTGGTATCCTGCCTCCGTTTCAAAACGGTAAGCGAGGACATCCTTGCCATCAACTTTCCCAAATACACGTTCTGTGTATGCTTTCATCCTTCTCTCCTTTTTCTATTTCAATTAAGTAAACAAACCATAGAAAGCGCATTCACTCTCTATGGTTTTATTGTATGATTTACAAACACCTTTGTCAAGAAACCATAGATATTTTATTAACAAAAGTCGTTTCTTCTATTTCTGATCTATACTTCTACACGTTCAGTCCATGAAGTTGCTGTTGTTTGAAGAACCTTGTTGAGTTCGTCAATGTTCTCAAATCCAGTTGTTTGCAACCACTCACGAGCTGCTGCTTCACCGTCTTTGATGTAGGCTTCAACAGAGCCAGCCCATGTTGCACGTCCACAAAGAACACCATTGAAGTTTGCGCCTGATTCATGGGCAAAGACAAGAGTTTCTTGGAAGAGTTTAGCGGATACACCTGCACTCAAGTAGATGTATGGAAGGTTAGTTGCTTCGTCTTGAGCTTTGAAGAAAGCAGCTGCTTCTTCACGTGTATGAACGATTTCGCCATCGCCAAAACCTTCAACGTATTTAACGTTAACTGGAACTTCTACTTTCAAGACATCAATGTTGAAACGTGGGTCTGAGAAGACTTTCATCGCACCAATAACTTTGTGTGGTTTTACTTTAGCGTATTCTGCAGAACCAGCGTCAGCAATCTTTTCATCGTAAGCCAAGATTTCAAGGAAGAATGGAATATCTTCCGCCACACACTCAGAACCGATACGTTCGATGTAGGCTTGTTTTTGTTGATTAAGTTCGTCAGAGCTGTCTACATCATAGTAAAGCAAGAACTTAACAGCATCTGCACCTTGTTCTTTGATACGTTTTGCAGACCAAACATCCAAGCAGTCTGGCAAACGTTTTGTGCTTGTTGTGTCGTATCCAGTTTTCTCATAAGCAAGGAGAAGACCAGCTTTTGGATCAAGAGCTTTTGTAGCTGGAAGTCCATACTCAGGGTCAAGAAGCATAGATGAAGCGTATTTTGTCAATTCATCTGTTACCAAGACTTTAAGTTCTTCCATTTGAGCTACTGTTGGCTCTTCTGTTTGGTATTGAGCCATGAGGCGTTTCAAAGCACCACGTTGGTCAAAAGCAAGAGCTGAGATAATACCATTTTCGTCTGAGAGTTTTTGCATGCAAGCAAGTTTATTTGGGCTTAATGTTAATTTACTCATAAATAACTCCTTATTTTTCAAACTCGTGAATAATGACACCTTGAACTACACGGTTAACTGTACCTGTAGGTGATGGTGTATCTGGTCTGTTACCAACTTTAAGTGAAGTCAAGAGAGCAAATAACTGACCATAAACGATGTAAGGGAAGACACGGTAAACATCATTCAGAACCCCACCGCATCCAAGTGCTACTTCCTTCACATTTTCAAGGCCGAAGGCTTGATCACTCAAGAGAACAACACGTCGAGCAATTTGGTCGCCTGCAACTTCACGAACCAAGTCCAAATCATACTTGCGAGTGTAATCTGTGGTTGAACCAAATACCAAAACAACTGTATCTTCATTGATCAAAGATTTTGGACCATGACGGAAGCCAACTGGACTTTCATACATAGTCGCTACTTGACCAGCAGTCAATTCCAAAATTTTAAGCTGTGCTTCATGAGACAGACCAAAGAATGGACCTGCACCTAGATAAATCACTCGGTTAAAGTCTAGGTCAACCAACTCTTTGACATCTGCCACATTGTCAAGAACTTTGCGAGCTAAACTAGATAGCACGTCGAAACGTTCAGCTTTAACAGCAAAGTCTGTCGGATCAAATACCAAGAGCGCTGTCAACATCATTGAAGTGAAGCTTGAAGTCATCGCAAATCCAGCATCGTTGGAAGCAGCTGGTTGCAAGAGCAAGAGGTTGCGGTCATCACCATGAGCTTGAAGAGCCAATTTCCCTTCAGCCGCACATGTGATTGTTACTTGGTAAAGTTCGTCAACTAAAGCTTTTGCTAAGTCAACGGTTGCTACACTCTCAGGCGAGTTTCCGCTACGTGCGAATGATACCAAAACAGTCGCCACATCTTTTTTCAAATAAGTTTGTGGGTTTGCTACGATATCAGTTGTCGCGATAGCATTAAAATTCCATTTACGTTCATCATAAACTTCTTTAAAGTAAGGAACCAGAGTATCACCTACATAAGCAGAAGTTCCAGCACCAGTCAGGATAACTTTGATGTAGTCATGTTTGTCAGCAATTCCTTGTAAGAAGGCTGCAATTTCATCACGTCGTGCTTGATAAGCTTCAAAAGCTTCTTTCCAAACGTCTGGTTGTTGGTAAATTTCGCGAGTTGTGATTTCTGCTCCCAACTCAAGCAATTCTTCTTTTGTATAATCTAGCATTGAGTTCCTCTAATCTATTATTATATTGTTTTTTATTTAAAATATGGGAATGGGAGTAAGCCCCATTCCCATTTATATTCTATGAAATATGTTCTAACAGTATTTCCGTTATTACACCTTATTCATCTTCATCGTCATCGAAGCTTGCCAATAAATCATTAACTTTGACAATGCTCTCTGAAGCACGACTCTTATAATCTGCATCAGCGCCAGTTAGGCTCGCATTGATAAATTCAATCACCATTGGAAGATTCATTCCTGCATAAAGTTCGATGTCACGACCTTCCATAATCAGACGGCTCACCACGTTACATGGTGTTCCACCAAGGAGGTCAGCAAAGACTAGGAAATCATCCAAACCTTCAACAGCAGCTTCAAATTTCGCAGTAAAATCTTCTGGCCCATCTTCTGGAAGAAGAGCTACTGCATGAATGTTGTCTTGTGGACCCATAATCATCTCTGTGCTACCTTTAAGTTCTTCACAGAAACGACCGTGACTCACTAAAATCAATGATTTAGTCATAAATTATGCGCCCATTCCAAGTGCAAATTTACCAAAGGCAGAAAGTGCCAAGGCAAGCACGATAATGATACCGATAGCTTTTGTAGAGTTCATACCTTTCTTACCAAGCAACCAGAAGATAAAGGCTGTGAAGATTGCTGGAAGCAAGCGTGGGAAGATTGAGTTCAAGATGTCTTGGAAGTCAATCATCTTTTCACCGATTGGCAATTTGTATGAAATTTCAAAGTTGATCATTGTTGCTACAAGAGCACCCATCATGAATACACCAAGTACAGATGCAGCTTCAATCAAAGCTGTCAAAGTGCTTTGCATGTTGTTGATGAGGTTAACCCCTTCTTTGTAGGCAAATTCCAATTGTTTCCAACGGAAGATGTCATACGCTACTGCAACTGCGATCCAAAGGAAGATACCCCAAGGTTGACCAGCAATAGCCATTGTTGCAGCGATAGATCCCATGATAGCAGGCACAAGTGAACCAAAGATAGTATCTCCAAGAGGAGCGAATGGTCCCATCAAACCTGTCTTGATACCGTTAACCGCATCTTTTGAGCCAACGCCATCTTTTTCTTCCATAGCAAGGTCAAAACCAGCGATGATTGTGTGGAAGAATGGTGAAGTGTTGAAGAATTGAGTATGAACTTTCATCATTTCTTTCAACTCAGGAGTTCCATCTCCATACATTTTACGCAATTGTGGCAAGATCATGTAAAGGTAACCTGATGCTTGCATACGTTCGTAGTTCCATCCCAATTGGAAAGTGAACAAGCTACGTTTGTTAATTTGATTAAAATCTTCTTTTGTTAATTTGTAATTAGAATTCGTCATCTTCAATTTCCCCACTTTCTGATGGTGTAGAAGGTGCTGCTACAGCAACTTTTTGGCTGTTCTTGAAGTGAACAACTGCAAGGAAGATACCTACGATAGAGATACCGATCATAGACAATCCTTTGAAGTTGTTGGCAAAGCCAATTTTTTCAGCAACGTCAGCAGGAAGAGTGCCAATGATACCAGCAACTGCTCCACCAAGACCTGTTACGTATGAGTAAAGAACAGTCAACATAGCTGTCAAACCGAATCCCATAGCAAGGTAGTGAAGGTTACGTTTAACTGGAAGGTAACGAAGCAAGATAGCGAATCCAAGACCTGGAAGCATACGACCTGCAAGAGTCAAACCGTCTGCAACCCATTGGAATTCTTTAACAAGGTTTACAACTGCTTGTACGAATTCTCCACCAAAAGCAAGAGCGAAGAATACTGGAAGGGCACGAGAAGCAGCCCATGGAAGCGCACCAAGAAGGTAGTTACGTTCGATTGCTTTATAGTCAAAGCGTTCGATCGCAGCATCAATACGGTGTGCGAAGAACGTAGTAGTCATACGACCAAGTACGTCGAAGTAAGTCAAAAGTGCCGCTACTGGTACAGCGATTGTAGTGATCGCAAGGTCAGTTTCGATACCTTGTGAAACTGAGAAAGCAGTCGCAAGAACCGCACCAGAAGTTGCGTCGATACGAGAAGCACCACCGAAGGTACCTACCCCAAGTACGAACAACTGCAAGCTACCACCGATAAACAAACCAGTTGTCAAATCTCCCATGATCAAACCAGTAATGAAACCAGCGAATACAGGGGAACCTGCAGAAGAAACGATCGTCAACTCATCACAGATTTGATAAGCTGAGTACAAAGTGAGAAGTAAAATTTGCCACCATTGTATCATAACAATGACCTCCTAAAAATTTTTTCCTATTTTAATAAGCTCAAAAAGTCTGAAACTGGATCATTTGGAACCATTTGAGCAGTAAGTTTAACACCTTTTTCCGCCAATTTGTGGAAATCTTCTACGTCTTTATCTACAACGTTGATTGAACGTGTGATAGAACGTGTTTCTGGTGTTTGAGACATATTACCAACATTGACTGCTTCAAGCGCTACCCCTGCTTCCACTAATCCAAGGAAGCGGTCTGGTTTACGAGCAACGATAAACAAACGTTGGCTATCATATTTTCCAGCAAGGATATTGGCTGCAGCTTTTTCAACTGGCAAAATACTAAGTTTTACACCTGGTGGTGTTGCAAGTTTCAATCCGCTCTTTTCAACGTCGTTATTAACAACTTCATTGTCAACGACCATGATACGTGAAACATTGAGTTTAGCAGACCAAAGGTTTGCTACTTGTCCGTGGATCAAACGTCCATCAATACGGCATCCTACAATTGTCATAAATTTTCCCCCTTTATATGTTTTAGTGTAGGTTTACGAGTTAAATGTATGTGATCTTTATACTCCCCTTCAGTTTCAAAGATAATGATGCGGTTAGCACCTTCCTTGAGATAGCTGTGCGGAATATAAAGCGATAAGGTTGGACCAACATTCCAGAAACGACCTAGATGATGGCCATTGACATAGGCAATCCCTTTACCAAACTCAGATAGTTCTAAGTAGGTGTCCTTCGGAGCCTCAACTTCAAAGTCATAGGCGTAAAAGGCAGGTTGTCCTTCTGTCCATCCTTTTGAGAAATCAATCTTTTCAGGATTATCTAGTGGAAGCGGATAGTGTTCCCAGTTCAGCATGAAGTGTAGATCTTTGCAGACACCTGTACGAATCCCTTTCCGTTGTGTATCTGCTAGGAACTTATGCCCGTAATTGACACGCCCCATATTTTCTACCAGAACATCAAAACGAGAGAGCGCTTTCTTTTCTCCTTGATAGAAGATGTCCTCACCAATTTCTGTCTGGTACTGAGTTGCAACCCATTTACCATCTACAAATAGCTGAGCTCTGTCTCGACCATCAATGATACGGATGCGTTCTTCTTCTGCATCCCAACTAGCTTCTGTACGATAGAGTAGATAACCGTAGCTTTGTCCCAACTCTTCCATTTTCTTAGGATAGAGACTTTTAGTTGGACTTGTTAAGCTACCCAAGGTCTCAAAGAGAGAAACTTTCTCGACCAGTGGAATGTTTTCAACTTCCATACTCTCTTTGTAAAGTGGTTCTAATTGTGGATACTCAGGATAGTAAGTCGCCATCATTTCCTTAACTGCCATGTATTTAGCAGTTGGATTGCCAGCTTCATTAAGGAGAGCATCATAATCATAAGATGTTACTTGTGGTAAATCAATAGTTCCTCGAGCTGAACAACCATTCATAAAACCAAAGTTGGTTCCACCGTGGAACATGTATAGGTTGATAGAGCCTTGCTCTAGTACCTCATGTACGGCTTCTGCTAACTCCTCTGGCTCACGCGTGATGACTGGTTCTTTCCATCGATTAAACCATCCATCCCAGAATTCCATACACATGAGTGGCCATTTCTTGCCATACTCATCAAAGAACTCTTGCATTTGCGAGAAGTTGAAGTTAGCTTTTGAACCAAAGTTCCCTGTCACAAAGAGATTATCTTCAATCAAGGTACCAGCTTTCAGAGTTGCTCGCCATGGACCATCAGATGTAAAGAGCGGACAAGTCACTGAACGTTCTTCCATCAATCGACGAATCTCACGCAAGTAGGTTTTGTCCTCACCGTATGAACCGTACTCATTTTCAACCTGCATCATGAGGATGTTACCACCATTATCCAACAATCTTGGAACAAGACGTGGAAGTAAATGATCATAGTAGCGTCCTACCATTTCTATAAAGGCTGGATCAGAGGAACGGATTCGCATGTCTTTATTTAAAAGCCATGCTGGTAAACCACCGAATTCCCACTCTGCACAGATAAAGGGAGATGGTCGAACAATAGCATACAAGCCTAAATCCTGAGCTGTCTGAAGAAATTTGTCAATATTAAGATTGCCTTCAAAATTGAAGTTTCCTTCAGTTGGCTCATGCAAATTCCAAGCGACGTAGGTTTCAACAGTGTTAAAACCTAAAGCCTTGAGATTGTACAATGAATGATACCAGTCTTCTTCAGGAATTCTAAAATAATGAATGGCACCAGATAAAATTTTGAATGGTTTCCCATCTAGGTAAAAATCATCCTCAATTTTAAACCTTGTCATTTTACCACCCCATACTTTTCCGTTTGCGCTTTCATTTGTTGTTATATTAAATGATAAACTAATGAATCCATCTTGTCAATAGATTTTTCGAAAATTATTTAAAATTTTTCTTTTTTTTACTGAATTGTTTTCTAAAATTCTTGTAAAAAAATTTTTTTCTTAAATATTTTCGATCTAGATAGCATAAATGTATGAGTTTATAACCGTAAATAATATGTAAGTCAATCACTTAGCCTATTATTTTATTTTTTACATTATTTACTATCATTTCCAAACTATTTATGGTAAAATCGAAGATGGAGAAGGAAAAAATGAGGTGAAAATATGGCAATTCCAAAGTATCAATATATCAAAGATGAATTGAAAAACAAAATCATTTCAGGTCAATTTGCAAGTGGCGACAAGTTCTACACTGAAGCAGAATTGATTGCAATGTATGACGTAAGTTCGATCACTGTTGTTCGCGCCTTAAACGACCTTGCTAAAGACGGTTATATTGTCCGCCAACAAGGAAAGGGAACCTTTGTGGCTCGCGCTCGCAAGCACAAACTCGTAGAATTTTCTGATGTAGAAATTTTTGAAACCAAGGACGATAAAGTCACTGTTCTTTCCATTGAACGCGGTAACGATCTTAACTACTTAGAAAAATTGGGATTGCGTGGCGATCAATTTTATTACAAAATCGAACGTATCCGTGAATCTAACGGTGTTACTTATATCTACCACACATCTTATATCCCTGAACAATACATCAATGCAAACTATCCAAATCTTGAATACTATAGTTCTATCTATAATCGTTTCAAATTGGACTACCACATTCACATGAATGACGAGCATTTTGAAGAAATCAATGAAATTGTATTTCCAACTCCAGAACATGCTGCTTCTATCCTAGGAATCGACTCTCAGTTCCCAACTGTTCTCCAAACCAAGACAACTAAACTTGAGTCAACTGGCCAAGTGTTGGAATACATTGAAACTTACAAACGTTCTGATTTCTATAAGATTAAATTTATCTCATGTGATCGCGATCACTAAACTTAAAAGTCTGAGACAATTGTTTCAGGCTTTTCTGTTTTTCATTATAGCACGCCAGCTTTTAGTAGGAAATATCAAATGACTTTAAACTATAATTTGGAGAAATTTTACTAAAAACAGAGTAAAAATTAAAATCAGTTCAAATTAAATAACTTCTTATATTTTTTATAGGTATTTTATTAAAATACTTGACTTTGCTAGATTCAGATAATACAATGGAATCAGTTTGTGAAAACGCTACCAAAACAATGAATTAGGAGGTTATTTAATGAAACCAGAAAATAAACAGCGTTTCTCTATTCGTAAATACGCAATCGGAGCAGCTTCTGTCTTGATTGGCTTTGCCTTTCATGCACAAGCTGTTGCCGCTGATGGAGTCGTACCTACTACAACAGAGAATCAACCTACTATCCAAGCCGCAGGAGAATCGTCTCCACAGGCCAGCGAAGAAAAACTTGAAACTAGTCCTACACCAGAAGCCGTAGCTCCTGCAGCTCCAGTGACACCTGTAACAAACACTGAAGCACCAAAAGTTGAAGCTACTCCTGCACCTGTCGTAGAAAAAACTGTTGCAACTGAAGAAACTCCAGCAAAACCAGAAGTAACTGAAGAAGCTAAGCAGCCAGAACCAGAAAAGGCAGAAAACAAAGAAGTTACTAAAGTTGAAGCTCCTGTAGTCGCTACAGAGAGAGCAGCTCAAGTCAATGAAAAACTAGCTAAAAAGAAAATCGTTTCAATCGATGCAGGGCGTAAATACTTCTCTCCTGAACAACTGAAAGAAATCATCGACAAAGCTAAACACTATGGCTATACTGATCTTCATCTCCTAGTCGGAAATGACGGCTTGCGCTTTATGCTTGATGATATGTCTCTAACTGTAGGGGACAAGACTTATGCAAGCGATGATGTCAAACGTGCTGTTGAAAACGGAACAAATGCCTACTACAACGATCCAAACGGCAATCATCTAACTGAAAGCCAAATGACCGACTTGATTAACTATGCTAAAGATAAAGGTATCGGCCTTATCCCAACAGTTAACAGTCCTGGTCACATGGATGCTATCCTCAATGCCATGAAAGAACTAGGTATTGAAAAGCCTAACTTCAACTACTTTGGCAAAGAATCAGCACGTACTGTCGACCTTGACAATGAAAAAGCAGTTGCCTTCACAAAAGCTTTGATTGACAAGTATGCAAGCTACTTTGCTGGTAAATCTGAAATCTTCAACATCGGTTTGGATGAGTACGCTAACGATGCTACTGATGCTAAAGGATGGAGCGTTCTTCAAGCCTATAAATGGTATCCAGAAGATGGATTCCCAGACAAGGGCTATGACAAATTCATTGCCTATGCTAATGACCTAGCTCGTATCGTCAAATCTCACGGTCTAAAACCTATGGCCTTCAACGACGGTATCTACTATAATAGCGATACAAGTTTTGGTACCTTTGACAAGGACATCATCGTCTCTATGTGGACTGGTGGCTGGGGCGGTTACGATGTCGCTTCTTCTAAATTACTAGCTGAAAAAGGACACGAAATCCTCAACACTAATGATGCATGGTACTACGTTCTCGGCCGTAATGCTGACGGACAAGGGTGGTATAACCTAGATCAAGGATTGAACGGTATTAAGAGCACACCGATTACTTCTGTACCAAAAACAGAAGGAGCTGATGTTCCTATTATCGGTGGGATGGTAGCGGCTTGGGCTGATACTCCATCTGCTCGCTACTCTCCATCTCGTCTCTTCAAACTCATGCGTCAATTTGCAAACTCAAATGCTGAATACTTCGCTGCTGATTACGAGTCTGCTGAACAAGCTTTGAAAGAAGTTCCAACAGACCTTACTCGCTACACAGAAGAAAGTATTGCTACCGTTAAAGAAGCTGAAAAAGACATCCGTTCTCTCGATAGCAACCTCAGCCGTGCTCAACAAGATACTATTGATCAAGCGATCGCAAAACTCCAAGAAGCTGTTAGCAACTTGACCTTCACTCCAGAAGCTCAAAAAGAAGAAGATGCTAAACGCGAAGTTGAAAAACTAGCTAAAAATAAGGTAATCTCTATCGATGCTGGTCGTAAATACTTCACTCTAGATCAACTCAAACGTATCGTTGACAAGGCTAGTGAGCTCGGCTACTCTGACCTCCACTTGCTCCTTGGAAATGATGGACTTCGCTTCCTCTTGGATGATATGAGTATCTCAGCAAACGGCAAGACTTATGCAAGCGACGATGTGAAAAAGGCCATCATCGAAGGAACAAAATCTTACTACGACGATCCTAATGGAACTACTTTGAACCAAGCTGAAATCACTGAGCTTATCCAGTATGCTAAGGACAAAGGTATTGGACTAATCCCAGCTATCAATAGCCCAGGTCACATGGATGCTATGCTTGTCGCTATGGAAAAATTAGGCATCGCAAACCCTCAAGCCAACTTTGACAAGGTTTCAAAAACAACTATGGACCTTGAAAACGAAGAAGCGATGAACTTTACAAAAGCCCTTATCGGCAAGTACATGGACTTCTTTGCTGGTAAGACTAAAATCTTTAACTATGGTACAGATGAGTATGCTAATGACGCTACCAATGCTCAAGGTTGGTACTACCTCAAGTGGTATGGCCTCTACGGTAAATTTGCTGAGTACGCTAATAGCCTAGCTGCCATGGCTAAAGAAAAAGGTCTTCAACCAATGGCCTTTAACGATGGCTTCTACTACGAAGACAAGGACGATGTCGAGTTTGATAAAGACGTTATCATCTCTTACTGGTCTAAAGGCTGGTGGGGTTACAACCTTGCGTCTCCTCAATATCTAGCAAGCAAAGGCTATAAATTCCTTAACACGAATGGAGATTGGTACTACATTCTCGGTCAAAAACCAGAAGATGGTGGTGGCTTCCTCAAGAAAGCTATTGAAAATACTGAAAAAACTCCATTTAACCAACTAGCATCAACTAAATATCCTGAAGTTGATCTACCTACTGTTGGTAGTATGTTAGCTATCTGGGCTGATAGACCAAGCGCAGAATACAAGGAAGAAGAAATCTTTGAACTCATGACTGCTTTTGCAGATCACAACAAAGACTACTTCCGTGCTGACTACAAAGCGCTACGCGAAGAACTTGCTCAAATCCCTGAAAACTTAGAAGGATATAGCACAGAAAGCCTCGACGCTCTCAAGGCTGCTAAAGACGCTCTTAACTACAACCTCAATCGTAACAAACAAGCTGAATTGGACACACTTGTAGCTAATCTCAAAGCTGCTAGACTAGGGCTTAAGCCAGCCGCAACTCACTCAGGAAGTCTTGATGAAAACGAAACTGCTGCTGCAGTTGAAAACCGACCAGAGCTTCTTGTTAAGACAGAAGAAATTCCGTTTGAGATTGTTAAGAAAGAAAATCCTAACCTTCCAGCAGGACAAGAGAAAGTCATCACTGTCGGTGTCAAAGGAGAACGTACAAATTACCTTTCTGTCGTAACTGAAAATGGTGAAGCACATGAAACTCTCCTTGATTCTAAGGTAACAGTAGAACCTGTCGCTCAAGTGGTAGAAGTTGGCAACCCTGTCACTCACCTTGGTGATGAAAAGGGGCAAGCAACTACAACTGAGGAACTTCCTAAACTAGATGTCCAAACTGAAGACATTCCATTTACAACTATTACTCGTGAAACTGATCAGTTGCCTAAGGGACAAACTCGTCTAGTAACTGCAGGTGTGAACGGTCGTCGTAGCCATTTCTACTCTGTGACTACTGCTGCGGATGGAACTGAAGTTAAAACATTGGTTACAAGTGTCGTAGCGCAAGAACCTGTCGCTCAAGTGATTGAAGTGGGGAACCCTGTCACTCATGTTGGTGATGAACATGGGCAAGCTGCTATTGCTGAAAACAAACCGAGAGTTGACATCCAAAATGAAGAAATTCCATTCAAAACCATCACTCGCGAAACTAATCAATTACCTAAAGGACAATCTCGTATCGTGACCGAAGGTGTAAATGGTCGTCTAAGTCATTTCTATTCTGTAACTACGGCTACAGACGGAACTGAAGTTAAAACTCTAGTAAGCAGTGAAGTAAGCCTAGAACCGATTACTAAAGTGGTTGAAGTGGGGAATCCTATTACTCACCTTGGGGATGAAAAAGGACAAGCTACTATTGCTGAAAACAAACCAAGAGTTGACATCCAAAATGAAGAAATTCCATTTACAACCATCACTCGCGAAACTAATCAATTACCTAAAGGACAATCTCGTATCGTGACCGAAGGTGTAAATGGTCGTCTAAGTCATTTCTATTCTGTAACTACGGCTGCGGACGGAACTGAAGTTAGAACATTAGTTACAAGTGTCGTGGCGCAAGAACCTGTCGCTCAAGTGGTAGAAATTGGCAACCCTGTCACTCACGTCGGCGATGAACATGGTCAAGCAGCTATCGCTGAAGAAAAACCAACACTAGAAATCCCAAGCGAGCCAGCTCCAGCAACTGTTCCTGTTGAGGAAAACAAAGCTCTTCCTCAAGGTCCAGCTCCTGTAGCAAAAGAGAAAAAACTACCTGAAACAGGAACTCAAGGCTCAGAATGGTTAATTGCTACTGGTCTTATGTCAGCTCTTACAGCTTACGGACTTAGCAAGAAAAAAGATTAAACTCAAATCTTTTGATATAAAATAAAAAGCGGGATTAAATCTCGCTTTTTATTGTGATTATTAGTCACCCAAACCGATGCGTTCGAAGATCTCATCCACACGTTTGGTATAGTAAGTTGGGTTAAAGATTTCGTCGATTTCTTCTTGAGTGAGGCGTGAAGTCACTTCTGGATCTGCTTCAAGAAGTGGTTTGAAGTCGACCTGGTTATCCCATGATTGAGCAGTCTTTGGTTGAACAAGGTCATAAGCTTGTTCACGCGTCATGCCTTTTTCAATCAAGGTCAACATAGCACGTTGGCTGAAGATAAGACCAAATGTAGAGTTCATGTTTCGGATCATGTTTTCTGGGAAAACCGTCAAGTTCTTAACGATGTTTCCGAAACGGTTGAGCATGTAGTCAATCAAGATGGTCGTATCTGGTGTGATGATACGCTCAGCTGACGAGTGAGAGATATCACGTTCGTGCCAGAGAGCAACATTCTCATAGGCCGTAATCATGTGACCACGGATAACACGCGCAAGACCTGTCATATTTTCAGAACCGATAGGGTTACGTTTGTGAGGCATTGCTGAAGATCCTTTTTGGCCTTTAGCAAAGAACTCTTCCACTTCGCGTTGCTCAGATTTTTGCAGACCACGAATTTCAGTCGCCATACGTTCAATAGAAGTCGCGATGCTAGCAAGAACTGCAAAGTACTCAGCGTGAAGGTCACGAGGAAGCACCTGTGTAGAGATTTCTTGAGCACGAATACCAAGCTTGTCGCAGACGTATTGCTCCACAAATGGTGGGATGTTGGCAAAGTTACCAACCGCACCAGAGATCTTACCAGCTTCCACACCAGCAGCCGCATGCTCGAAACGCTCGATATTGCGCTTCATTTCGCTGTACCAAGTCGCCAATTTCAGTCCAAAGGTTGTAGGTTCAGCGTGCACACCGTGGGTACGTCCCATCATGATGGTGAACTTGTGTTCCTTAGCCTTGTCAGCAATGATGTTGGTGAAATTTTCAAGGTCACGACGAATGATGTCGTTGGCCTGCTTGTAGAGGTAACCATAGGCAGTGTCCACCACGTCGGTAGAAGTCAACCCATAGTGGACCCACTTGCGCTCTTCACCAAGAGTCTCAGAAACCGCACGCGTGAAAGCCACCACATCGTGGCGAGTCTCCTGCTCAATCTCCAAAATACGGTCGATGTCAAAGTCCGCCTTTTCACGAATCAAAGCCACATCTTCCTTAGGGATTTCCCCCAACTCAGCCCATGCCTCGTCAGCCAAGATTTCCACCTCAAGCCAAGCACGGTATTTATTTTCTTCACTCCAAATATTCGCCATTTCAGGGCGAGAGTAACGGTTGATCATTTTTTGTTTCTCCTTTATTTCCATCATTAATAGTTTCGACGTATATATTCAGCTTGTTTAATATCTCCAACTTGTTCACATGCTTCAATATACATTAACCTCGATTCTTCGCTCATATACATTATACTTTCCTTAAAATATACTATAGCATCATCAAATTGCTCTAATTTAAATAATACTCTTGCATATATTTCAGATAACTCTGGCAAACGTATATTTTGTCCTTCTAATTCAAGTATATTGGACAGTCTTTCTTTTGAAGTTTTCAAAGAATCCGCATCATCAAAAGTTGTTTCATCAAAAGTTAGGAAAAATATATTTCCTTCTACAAATTGACGATAGTTTTGAAACTCTCTGCTCTTATAAATATCCGATAATTTTAGGACTTCTTGGTAGAAACCCAGTCTAATCCTAATAGCTATTTGTTTTACCAACTCTAATTCAGTCACGTCTACTTCGTGTAAAATATCAATATTTATTAGTTCTTTTATTAAAAGTAATTTGTCTATAGTTTCGTATTCATAATAATACAATATACTTTTTTCAACAATTATTTCCTTCATTTCTTTTGACAATACAATAATCCGATCTAGCGCAAAGAATAAGGTAATAAATAATACTGGAACTTTTAAAACATCAGAACCAATTTCTAAATTCCCAATTAAAGTAAATCCAAAAAAAATACTATAAATAAATATTTTTTTTAATAATTTCATTTCTTTGCTAGCACTTCCAGTATAGACCCATATAATAAATACTACTAATAAAGTTAGAAGTAAAGAAAAACCTACCCCTACTGGAAATAATCTAAACAGACAATAACTCATAGTTATGAAAAGAATAATTAAAAATATGATTTTCTTTCTACTCTTTTTATTTTTTGTGCTATTACCCCACCAATTGTAAAGAATATCTTCAAAATAATTTAAATATTGCACAACAGTATAATATTTACCATTTCCAATAGGATGAAAAATAATTAAAATACCAAATAAAACAATAATTAACGTTGCTTGAAAATAAACTCCAAAGATTAGAGTATAAATTAGAATTGTTGAGATTGCAATAAATACTTTCGACTCAAAATTTTGTTTCTTAAACAAGAACATTGTAACCAGTGAAATTATCATTGGAACCGACATCTTAAAAAGCAAAACTAACTCATCAAAAATTATTTCAGAAAATAATTTGAGAGAATCTGCATTCTGAGTTGATGGTACATATTGTAGAAATTCACTCTTCCCTGAAAAAATTGCATCTATTATAAAGTATAGATTAGCAAACGCTACTGCTTGCTGTAAAATAAACGGTTTTATCTGCTGATAAACTACAACTAAAAATATGCATGCAAATATTAAAAAAAGAATTCCATATAAAATGCTTAAAAAATCTCTTTTTTTCAAATCATTTTTAGATACATAATTAATTGATGGCAACAACAAATTATTTATCAATCTAAAATCTAAAAAATTATTTTTCATTAAAAATCTATTCCCTGTATCTTTTCTTTATAATAGCAATTCTCAATTTTTAGACCAATCTCCTTCCTAAGGAAAACAAGACTATTAGATGAGATGGAATAATAGCCATATTAGAGAATTTTGTGCTTCAAAATTTATAGACTTATTCTTCATTATTATCTTCACTATTAGGTTCATTAAGGGAGGTTGGTAAACCTAAAAGCCCATAGTATCAGATATCCCTTTAATAGATTTTAACACTCCATAATCTATTTTAGGTACTTGAATATTTTGGAATACTTCCATCATGGATTTTATCGCATTATTAAAATCAATATTGTTAATATAAAACCTATCCATTGCTGGTTTAATTACTTCTGATGCTGTTTTAGATAAAGATGATAAACTAGCCAGAAACTCCTGATCAAAAATATCATTTGTAAGTTTCCTAGTTGCTTCAAAATCCCATCTCTCAAGCATACTATGTTCAAGCTCTTCTAGTTCTTTAATTGCATCTGACAACAACAAATCTATTTTTTTGTAACTCCTGTAGGTTAGCATGTGAAAATGCATAACGTCATTCCTGTACTCTCTAATACTATTGTAACTGTTTTTAAGCACATCTGCTCTCTCATTATCGGTAAATGGTGCAAAATGCTTTTCCCATATGGTGATTGGGAGAGCTTTTTTTATCATCTGTTTCAGATGATATTCGCTTTTGTCTTGAAAATTTTTAAAATGATTAGTTAGGTTATTAACTGGATTTATATTTATTTCAAATATCAATGAATGGAGTTCAGCTATTTGCAGTCTTTCAATATGCTCTATTGTATGAATTTTTGATAAATCTAATTTATCATTAGTCTGTTCCTTAACAATCCTTACAATATTCTCGTCCTCTAGTGGAGACAAAGCTAATACAAAAATTTTTCGTAATAACGATTCATACGTTTGAAACTTAGGATAAAGCTTATTCGAAAAATACATAGACAAACTATTAGATAGAATTGAATATTTTAAATGATTTCTTCCTAAAAATTCTCTAAATTTTGAAAAGAAAACCTGAAATTTTTCTGCTGAACTTAATTTAGACTTGCTGTATTCATAGCTAAGTATAATTTTAACTAGTCCAGTTTGAAATTGTTGGATATTTATTATAAATTCATTCCCTTTGAAAATACACTTATATTTATTTGAGTGTTCCTCTACATACTTATCATCAACTTCATCTTGGCTGTCAGAAGTAATACTAATTATTTCTGAGCGAAGAAATAATTCTTCAAGTTTAGTAATGCTAATATTTTTAGTTAATAACTCCACCTCAAATTTCATATCTATTCCCTAAAATTCCACTTCTCCTTCAAACTCCTCTTTCCCAATCCACACAGATGGATAGTGGTCGAGTGTATTTAAATCTGTATTCAACGGTAAATCATAAATTGCCAAATAGTTTTCTGAGTACTGAGCTACTAGCTCTTCATACTTAGCTCTCACTTTTTCTTGATCACTACTAGCATATAAAACTTCGACAACTGCTCCAGTCTTCTCCTTTTCAATAAATGCATTAACGATGATTTGAATCATATCATTGTCTCCCCTTTAAATAATACCTAGATCAGCCCTTATGACTTGTTCAAGTTCCCAACGAATATCATCCAATTTATTGTTTCTACCATCGTTATATTCTAAAGGTCTACCTGAAATAAAAGCATTGTGCCAAGTAACATCAAACTCGACTAAGTAATTTTTTACGTCTTGACTGGCATACAATTCAATAATCTTATCGGTACTTCTAAATCGTTCATATTCTTTCTTAGCTAAAAAATACTGATTTTTAATTTTTTCTATTTCCTTGATATAGTATTCTCTATTCCGAATTTCTGTTTTGATATCTTCTGCATCTTGATAGTTAAGATTTTCTCGCTCTAATCTCTTTCGATAATCTTCCTTAATCTGAATTTCTAAAATTCTATTTACCGTATCGAAATCTTCACGATTAAATACTGGCGAAAACGGTAGGTTAGTCATAACATCATAGGGCGTTTTATTAGGAAATAAAGATATTATCCTGATTAACTCGTTATAAGGTTCCGTTAATTTTTCTTGTTTTTGTACTTGACTTTGTATTTTTCGTTCTTGTACCTTCGATTTTCGTTTATCAACATAGATATAAATCCCCCATAAAAAGCCAAGAATACTTACAATCGCTAATACAGATTGCCAATTAAAATAACCGTGTTCATTTTTAAAAAACATATCCACTAAAAATCAATCCCTTTCCCAAATTCCTCAACCTCATTTGGCACATCACTAAACAATGTCACGTGTCCCATCTTGCGGTTGTGCTTTGCTTCTATTTTACCATACATATGAAGGTGGGCGCTTGGATTTTCTGCGACATATTTTTCAGCAGCCTCGACGTGCTGGCCGAGAACATTGAGCATCACAGCAGGCGCATGGAGTTTAATGACTGGCAATGGTGCTCCCAGAACACCCAGAATATGGGTATCAAACTGCGAGAAGTCGCAGGATTCGATAGAGTAGTGCCCAGAGTTGTGTGGGCGCGGGGCAATCTCATTGACGATGATGTCATCAGCAGTCGCAAACATCTCCACGCAGAGCGTTCCAGATAGATTCAGCTGTTCTGCGATTCGAACTGCCATAGTTTTGGCTTTTTCAGCTAGACTTTCTGAAATGCGAGCAGGCACAATGGTCTTAGACAGGATGTTATTACGATGGATATTTTCCTGAACTGGGAAGACTGTCACATCCTTGCCATTTCCTGACACGATGACAGAAATCTCAAGGTCAAAGTTGACGAATTCTTCCAAGACACAGTCTGCTGAATCAGCTAGTGCATAGGCTTCTTCCAAGTCTGCTTCCGAACGAATGACCTTCTGACCATGGCCATCGTAACCACCGGTCGCCGTCTTGAGGACATGGTTTTTCGATAGGTCGATATCTGCCAAGTCTTGACTTGAAGTCACAACCTTGTAAGGTGCAACGGTGACTTTGGCCTTGTTTGAGAGAAAGTCCTTTTCAAAAATGCGATTTTGAGAAATGCGGAGCAAGTCCGTTCCTTGAGGGAGTTGCCCATCCTTGATAACAGCATCCAAACCGTCGGCATCCACATTTTCAAACTCATAAGTGAGGACATCACAACGGTCCGCCAACTGACAAAGGGCGTTCACATCGTTATAGGGAGCCACGATGATTTCCGCTACGCGAGAGGCCGGACAATCCGCTGCAGGATCCAGCGCGATAACCTTGTGACCCATGTAAATAGCAGAAATGGCCATCATCTGACCAAGCTGACCGCCACCAATAATTCCGATTGTTTTAGATGAGCTCATTTGTAGACTCCTCTGCGATTTTTCCTTGCTCTTCAGCAAAATTAGCAAGTGCAGTCGCGATGGTTTCGTCTTCTACTGAGAGGAGACGGAGGGCAAAGAGGGCAGCGTTAGTAGCACCCGCTTCACCAATAGCCATAGTTGCGACAGGCACACCACCTGGCATCTGTACGATAGAATAGAGCGAGTCCACGCCACTAAGGGCACGTGATTTGACAGGTACCCCGATGACTGGAAGGGTTGTTTTTGCAGCAACCATCCCTGGCAAGTGGGCAGCGCCACCCGCACCAGCGATGATGACTTTAATGCCACGACTACGTGCTTCTTCCGCATGTTTGAACATGAGGTCTGGTGTACGGTGTGCGGAAACAACTTTCTTTTCGTAGGCTACACCGAAGCGGTCTAGGACTTCTGCTGTTTTTTGCATGGTTGCCCAGTCGGATTTTGAGCCCATGATGATGGAAATTACTGGTTTAGTCATAATTTTCCTTTTCTTTCCTTTCTTTTTTCAATCACCTTAAGTTGTGAGGGACGGCAGCAGCCACCAAAGGTGTCTCATGCCTAAATCGGAAGCCCAAGCTCTTCCGATTTCCCTGAACGATTGGCTTATCATCCAATCGTTCTTTCACAACGGCGGTGATTGCTCTATATTAGCTCGCTAATGCTCGCAAATCAAACGACCATTATCGTATTTAGCGACTTCGTCGCGTTATTCTTATATCTTTACTTAATTGCCTTGCTTCCGATATCTGTTCGGTAAAAGAGGCCTTCTGTGTTTTGTTGGGAGAGTTCTTGGTAGATGGTTTCTTGTGCTTCTTTAACGGTGTCTGCTGTTGTGACCAGCATGTAGACACGTCCGCCGTTTGAAAGAAGGTCTTGTCCATTTTCAGCAAATTTGGCACCGGCATAGTAAGTGATGATGTCACCCTCTGTCTTGGCTGGAAGTTTGACCCCCTTCTCATAAGTGATTGGGTAGCCGTTTGAAGCTACAACCACGCCTAGTGTCACACCCTTGTCCGTCCAAGTGATGGCTGGCTCTTTGCCTTCCAAAATGTCAGTGATATTTTGTGCAAAATCTGATGTCAAGCGAGGCAAGATGATTTGCGTTTCAGGATCTCCGAAACGAGCATTGAACTCGATAACTTTCGGTCCATCTGCTGTCAAGATAAGCCCTGCGTAAAGGACACCAAGATACGGACGACCTTCTTGGATCATTCCCTCAAGGACTGGCTTGACAATGGTGTCAACCGCCGTTTCAACCACGCTCTGTGGCAAGTGAGGAACTGGCGCATAAGCTCCCATACCGCCCGTGTTAGGGCCCTTGTCGCCATCATAGGCACGTTTGTGATCCTGAGCCGTTGGCATGATGTAGAACTTGTCACCATTGACAAAAGCAAAAAGAGAGAATTCTTCCCCGTCAAGGAATTCCTCTATAACCACACGCGCACCTGAGTCACCGAATTTATTGTCCAAGAGCATCTCGTGAGCAGCTTCGACTGCTTGCTCGACTTTCTCCGCAACGACAACACCTTTCCCAAGGGCCAAACCGTCTGCCTTGACGACGATTGGAGCGCCTTTTTCTTCGATATAGGCCTTGGCTTCCTCGAAATCTGAGAAGGTCCCATAGGCTGCTGTCGGAACACCGTATTTGACCATGACTTCCTTAGCAAAATCCTTAGACCACTCAAGCTCAGCCGCAACTTTAGTCGGACCAAAGGCTTTGAGACCAGCTGCATTGAACTCATCCACAATCCCAGCCGCAAGGGCATCGTCTGGCCCGATAAAGGACCAAACTATATCGTTGGCTTTTGCAAACTCAATCAATTTAGAATGTTCGGAAATAGAGATATTTACCAATTCCAGACCATCTAGAGTCATTCCGTCATTTCCAGGAGCTACGAAAACTTTTTCAACGTCTTTAGACTCCAACAACTTTTTGGCAATCGCATGTTCACGACCACCAGAACCGACAACCAACAGTTTCATCTCTCAACCTCTTTTGCGAATTATTTACTAATATTATACCATAAACGTTCGTTTTAATCTTGTTTCGTTTCGCTTTTAAAGCAAAAAAAGGAAAGAAACTATTTTCTTCCCTTTTATTTTCTTAATGTCTAAAATGTCTCACGCCTGTGAAGACCATGGTCAAGCCGTATTTATCAGCATTAGTGAACTTCTAACTTCACACATAAAAAGGCAACAACTAGGGTTGCCTCATGAAAGATTTTGGAAATTAAAAAATTTTTTAAGTATTGTAAGTGAAAATACTACTATCGATAATTAAATTCATAACTTGACAGGTCAGAATCTATAGTAGTTCCTTTATAATAGTTTGCAAAGTTGTTTTCAAAATTAGTAACTCCTTTATCGTCAATAATCTTAGTAAAGTAACGACTATTGCTATCCTTTCTCATTTGTTTATTTTCGAATTCTTTCCATTGATTAAGGACTTTATCTGTTAACTCTCTGACAATTTTTTCGGAGATCTCTTTTTTATTAATTAATTCTTCTATCTTCTGAGAGACTACATATACAATTGCAAATTTACCGTATCTTATCGCATTACCATAATTTTTAGTAGAATACTTATCATCTTTTTCTGAAGGATTCTTCTCAATTTTTGATAAATACTTGTGAACAATAAAAGAATAGAACAATTTATCATAACCCTCATCCCCAATTGAAGTATTTAAAAATTTTTCAAAATTTTCATTTTTAAACAAACGTTCTTCACCAGATCTCCTGGCTTCAGCAACGCTCCCATTGACTGCATAGGCAACTCTAATAAAAATATCTCTCTCAATAATTTGATCATTAGATAGATACTTTTTACTTATTCCTTGATTAAACTCACCCGTTTTTCTATGATAACAATAGCCAAATTTATTGAATAAATAGCGTTGCAGATCAATTTGAATCTCTAAATTTGATCTTCTGTCTGCTTCCACAATCTTGCTTTGAGTATTTGTAGCTTGTGATAACTGTTCAATTAAACTTAACTTCCTACTTTCATCCTTCAAATTTTCATCAAAGGTAATAATTTTCACCAAAACTTCTTTATTCTTAAAGATGTCTTCACTATAATTAGAATCCTCATAAATAACTGATAAAGTATGTGCAGTTTGACCTCCATTCACAATTTGTGGATTTTTTAGAATAAGCTGCCCTACCCCTTTTCTTCCTGTCTTAGAAGTTACCTCTGTTTGGTCAGATAATATTGTAATGCCATTATTGAATAATGAAAACATGTTATTATTCTCATTGACAATCTGGTCCTTGATAGCTTTATTAACGGGATTTCTTGATAACCCTAAATAACTTCTAGGATTATATTCTAAAATGGCATTTTTATGTACACTCATCAATTTAGCGATTTCTATAGTCGGTACGAAAAAGAGTTGAACATTAGTGCTTAATTCCCCGTCCTCTACTTCGTACTCCATTGTATAATTTCTAGATGTTAGATTTAAATTAACTGTTATATCAGTAGCCCTATGACAAGTGCCTCTCAAGATAGGAAAGACTAGCTCCTCGTATGCTCTTTTATAATTATAAATTTCATATGGAAAATCTAATATCCTATCTAATACTTTTTCAATATCATTATCTACGTTTGCTAATAGAATGATTTTAAAATCATATCTAGCAATCTGGTCCAATTCCTGTAGATTTCTAATTAATCCTAATATCTTACCATTATATTTATTTCCCTTAGAATCTGTCTCCTCTCCATCAGTGATTCTAGAGACTTCCATTTTTACGATTTCATTTACACTTATCGGTTTAGTTGAGAAATTTTCCTCAGTATTGCGATATTTAGATTGAATAAAATAGATTATTTTATTTTCCTTATCAATATAATACGCATCTATTCCTCCGTCGTATCCTCCATCAGTAATATATCTTTCTCTTTCATCAAAAGACGTAAGATTAAATTTTGCTTTTAAAAGTAAATGGATATAAGCTAATGATCTAGCCTGAAGTTTCTTAGAATCACTGTCTTCCTTATATCTTTTCAGATTTTCTGGAGCTTCTAAACAAATAGAATCTAAAACATGCTCTAACATTTTGTACTTATACATAATTAATCCTCCATACAATATACATTATAACATTATAACATTTCAATTATATAATTTGTAGAAATTAACTATATAATTTTAATAATATTGTAAAAGCGCTCTGCTTTGACTTGAGCGCTTTTACAATATTCAACAATTTGTTATCATGAATACTGATATACAATAAAATTAATTTGGTGAAAATCAATATTTTCTTAATGTCTAAAATGTCTCACGCCTGTGAAGACCATAGTCAAGCCGTATTTATCAGCAGCTTCGATAGACTCTTGGTCTCGTACTGACCCACCTGGTTGAATGATTGCCTTGATACCTGCTTTGGCGATCTCTTCCACGTTATCCGCAAATGGGAAGAAGGCATCTGAAGCAAGGACAGCACCGTCAAGGCGATCTTTGGCTTGGTCAATGGCAATACGAACAGAAGCCACACGGTTGGTTTGACCTGGGCCAACACCCAGTGTCATGTGGTCGTTGGTTACGATGATACCGTTTGATTTCACGTACTTGATAGCCTTCCAAGCGAACTCAAGAGCGGTTGCTTCTGTCTCCGTTGGCTGGCGTTTGGTCACCACTTGCCAGTCAGCTGGGCTTTCTTTGATCACGTCTTGGTTTTGAACGAGGAGTCCACCGACAACACCTGTGTATTCTGCTTCCACTTCACTAGCATCTTGTGCGTCAAATGGTAAGGCAAGAATGCGCAAGTTTTTCTTTTTGTTGGTCAAAATAGCTAGCGCTTCATCCGTATAGCTTGGTGCAATGATGATTTCAAGGAAAACGCCGTGCATCTTCTCAGCTGTCGCAGCATCCACCTCACGGTTGAGAACAACAATACCACCAAAAATAGACACTGGGTCAGACTCATAAGCGTAATCCCAAGCAGTTTCGATGTCATCAGCTTGACCGATACCGCACGGGTTCATGTGTTTGAGAGCCACAACCGTTGGGCGTTCTTTGAAATCGCGAATAATACGGATAGCAGCGTCCGCATCGCGAATGTTGTTAAAGGACAATTCCTTACCGTTAAGCTGTTTCGCTGATGCAATCGAATAGTCCGTTGGCAAGGCTTTTTGATAGAAATCGGCATCTTGTTGAGGATTTTCACCGTAACGCATTGGTTGTTTAAGGTCATAAGTCAGAGTGAGTTTTTCAGGTTTTGCTTCACCCACTTGAGCTGTGAAATACTCTGCAATCAAGGCATCATAAGCTGCTGTGTGACGGAAAACCTTAGCCGCCAAACCTTGGCGAGTTTCATAAGAGGTTTCGCCCTTGGCTGCCAATTCGTCAAGAACAACAGCATAGTCAGCAGGGTCTACCACAACCGTTACGCTGGCATGATTTTTCGCTGCTGAACGAAGCATAGATGGCCCACCGATATCGATGTTCTCAACCGCATCCGCGTACGTCACGTCTGGTTTGAGAATCGTTTCCTTGAATGGGTAGAGGTTGACCACAACAAGGTCAATAAGCTCAATTTGGTTCTCCTTAGCAGCCTCTAAGTGGCTATCCAAGTCACGACGAGCTAAGAGTCCGCCATGAATATTTGGATGGAGAGTCTTGACACGACCGTCCATCATTTCTGGGAAACCAGTCACATCGTCAATGGCAATGGTATCAACACCGGCATTATCAAGGGCAACTTTGGTACCACCTGTTGAGATGATATCCCAACCAAGTTTTTTAAGTTCTTGGGCAAATTCAACAATGCCCGCTTTATCTGAGACACTAATTAGTGCGCGTTTAGTCATGTTCTTTCTTTTCCTTTTTAAAAAAGTTCTTTCTCTGCTACAGTCGAAAATTCCTTTTCAGCTCTAGCACTTCCTTATTTGCGTGCTACTCCCAAACTATCCAAGACTTCTGGATAAAGTTTGTACTCTGTTTCGTGGATGCGAGTCTCGAAAGTATCAAGGGTATCACCTTCAAGGCGTGGCACACGGACTTGTTTGATAACCTTACCAGTATCCACACCAGAATCCACCCAGTGAATAGTCACGCCAGACTGGTCCACACCTGCATTCCAAGCATCCTCAATACCATGGGCTCCTGGGAATTCAGGGAGATAAGCTGGGTGAATATTGATGATACGGCCTTCATAAGCTGCTAACAAGGTTGGACCGACGATTTTCATGTAACCTGCGAGACAAACCAAGTCAATCTGGTGTTCATCTAAGAGCTCAACAATGGCTCCTTCGTAGTCTGTCTTGTTCTCAAACTCTTTGAGTTCGAAGGCATAAGATAAAACCCCTAGCTTTTCTGCACGCTCAAGTACATAGGCATCCCGGTGATCTGAAAAGACAAATTCTACTGGAAATTGTTCTGCAATCACCTGAAAGTTTGAGCCGTTGCCAGAGGCAAAAACAGCAATCTTTTTAGCCATTATTTTATCACCACACTTGTATCTGTCTTCTTGACAATCCGACCGATTTCATAAACAGGCTCGTCAAGAAGTTCTTTGACACGTTCCACATTCTCTGGTTTCACCGCAAGCATGAGACCAATACCCATGTTGAAAATTTCAAACATTTCTTCGTGTTTGATTTGACCATATTTTTCAAGGGCTTTGAAAATTGGAAGGACTGGTACTTTGCTTTCATCAATTTCAGCAGCCAAGTCATCAGCGAACATACGTGGTACATTTTCGATGAAACCACCACCTGTGATGTGGGCAATCCCATTGACCAATTCTTCTTTGATGAGCGGCAAAGCTGCTTTGACGTAGATACGAGTTGGTTCAAGAAGAACGTCTTTAAGTTTCTTCCCTTCCAATTCTGGGAGAACTTCTTCACCTGTATAGTCCGCAAAGACACGACGCACGAGTGAATAACCATTTGAGTGGATACCGCTTGAGGCAAGTCCAAGAATCACATCTCCTTCAGCTACTTTTGAACCGTCGATGATTTGAGATTTTTCTGCAACACCAACAGCAAAACCAGCCAAGTCATAGTCATCTTCACCGTACATACCAGGCATTTCAGCAGTTTCCCCACCGATGAGGGCTGCACCTGCTTGTACACAACCTTCAGCCACACCAGCAACGACTTGTTCCAATTTAGCTGGTTCATTTTTTCCAGTTGCGATATAGTCAAGGAAGTAGAGAGGTTCTGCACCTGCAGCGATGATATCGTTGACACACATGGCCACACAGTCCTGACCAATAGTATCGTGCTTGTCGTACTTGATAGCCAGCATAAGCTTGGTTCCAACACCGTCAGTCCCTGAAATCAAAACAGGCTCTTTGACACCTGTTTTTGAAAGGTCAAACATGCCACCGAAGCCACCCAGAGCTCCCATGACACCTGCACGCTCCGTACGAGCCACGTGCTTTTTAATTCGTTCAACAACTTCATAACCCGCTTCAACATCCACACCAGATTGAGCGTATGCATTCTTATTTGTCATTTGTTTTTTCCTTTTCTTTAATGGAGAATCTGCCGCCTACTTGTAAAAACTAGTCTTTTCTTCCAAACTTCTACGATAGTCTTCTTCATAGTCGTAGAGAGGTGTTGGGTAGTCACCGTCAAAGTAAGCGACACAGAGACCGCCATTTGGCGCATCTGTTTCAATACCAATAGAGTTTATCAAACCATCAATAGAAAGATAAGTCAGACTATCCGCACCAATGATTTGGCAAGTTTCCTCAACGGTATGATTAGCCGCAATCAACTCCTGACGTGTCTGGATATCAATTCCGTAGAAACATGGATAGGCAAGAGCAGGACTACCGATGGCAACGTGAACTTCTGATGCCCCCGCTTCTTTCAAGAGTTGGACAATACGACGAGATGTTGTTCCTCGCACGATAGAGTCATCAATCATGACCACACGTTTGCCTTTCACGACACCAGATACAGCAGAGAGCTTCATTCGCACTCCTTGTTCCCGCAATTCTTGAGTCGGCTGGATAAAGGTCCGTTGGGTGTATTGGTTCTTGATAAGACCCATTTCATTTGGTAGCCCAGACTCTTCCGCAAAGCCCATAGCTGCGCTGAGTGAGGAATTTGGTACCCCAACTACAATATCAGCTTCGTGCTTGAACTCACGTGCCAATTGAGCTCCCATTCTCTTACGAGCCGTATGAACATTGACACCATGGATGTTAGAGTCGGGACGGGCAAAATAGATATACTCCATGGAACAGATAGCCAACTGAGTATCGTTTGTATAGCTGTCATACTGGATGCCACTATCATCAATAATGACAATCTCGCCTGGTTTCACATCACGAATCCACTCAGCACCGATGACTTCAAAGGCACAAGTTTCAGAGGAAACGACAACTGCTCCATTGGCCATTTTCCCGATTGACAGAGGACGGAAGCCGTTTGGATCAAGCGCTGCAATTAACTTATCTTCAAACATCAAGAGATAAGCAAAACCACCTTTAACAAGACTGAGGGCTTCCTTAATTTTACCCATCAGGTTTGGATTGTGGCTACGGCGAATCAAGTGAGCCAAGATTTCTGAATCAGAAGTCGAACTAAAGATTGCTCCTCTTTGTTCCAATTCTTTCTTGAGAGATTCTGCATTGGTCAGATTCCCGTTATGAGCCAAACCAAACTGCATATCGTGAAAGCGGAAGAGGAAAGGTTGGATATTGTCTACAGAAGCTTCTCCCGCAGTCGCATAACGCACGTGTCCAATCGCTCCAGTTCCTGTCAATTTATCCAAATTAGCAGGATTTTTGAAGACTTCTGATAAAAGCCCCATATCACGATGACGCTTCAATTGTCCATGGTCATTGGAGAGGATTCCTGCCCCCTCCTGACCACGGTGCTGAAGACTATGGAGTCCAAAATAGGTCAATTTGGCAGCGTCTGGGTGACCCCAGATACCAAAAACACCACATTCTTCATTAAGAGATTTTACTTCGTATGTCATTTTATATACCTAATTTTTATTTGTGTATCATTCCTTCAGTAGTACTACAGCAGAATGATACGGTAGAAGCTCGTTTCACTCGCAATAACAAATCATTTGCAATTATCGCAAGTTACATCTACTTGGTTTTACATTCACTGATGCTTATCTATTAGAAAAACTGTAAATCTTATTTTCCAGTAAAGTATTTAACCGCTGATGCAAAGAGATGTTGGTCTTTATTTCCTGGAATATTTTGGAAGAGACCGTCTTCAAAACGTTCTGAGTGACCCATCTTACCAATAATTTGACCGTTCTTGCTTGTGATACCTTCGATTGCATTCACAGATCCGTTAGGATTATATTTTGAATCCATGCTTGGTTGGCCTTCGAAGTCAACGTATTGGGTAAAGATTTGACCATTGTCACGAAGTTCTGCAAATTCCTCAGCAGTCACAACAAACTTACCTTCACCGTGTGATACTGGGATGGCATGGATGTCACCAACTTTTACTCCAGCAAGCCATGGTGAGTTAGTATTGGCAATCCGTGTCTCAACCATCTTAGCCACGTGTTGGTTAGCATCATTGTAGAAGAGGGTTGGACTCGTGCTACTTGCATCTTCAAAGTTACCATATGGAAGAAGACCTGATTTGACAAGGGCTTGGAATCCGTTACAGATACCAATGATCAAACCACCGCGTTGGATGAAGCTATCAATGGCTGCACGTACTTTTTCATTAAGCAAGATGTTAACGATAAATTTAGCTGATCCATCTGGTTCATCCGCTGCTGAGAAACCACCTGCAAAGAAGATAATATTTGCTTTTTCGATATTGTCAACCATGGTGTCAACAGACTTGACAATAGCCTCTTCGTTCAGTGTTACAAATGGTACCAAGTTGACTTTTGCACCTTCTTTTTCAAAAGCCTTAACTGAATCGTACTCAGAGTTCGTACCTGGGAATACTGGGATGTAAACCACTGGTGTCTCAACTGTTTCTTTAGCTTTGATCACAGCATCTGATGCCACAGCAGGTACTTCTTCCAACTCAGTTGCTTGTGCAAATTCCGTTGGGTAAACTTCTTCCAATTTACCTTGGAAGGCACTGTCAAGTTTGTGTCCATCAAGCGTTACATCATTGACAGAAAGTGTAAAGTTAGCTACTGTTCGTCCAATCTTGGCAACACCTGCAATTTCTTCAGGAGATGTGAAGACGAATCCACCCAATTGGGCTGTCAAGGCAGTCTCAAGATTTTCAAGGGTTACAGTGGCACCAATATGGTTACCAAATGTTGCAAGGGCAAGGGCTTCAAGGACACCACCATATTTGACAGCTGATGCTGCTGTTACTTTGTGATCAGCTTGGATGGCTTCAAATTGAGCAAAGTTAGACTTGATCAGATCGAAGTCAATTTCTTGTGCCAAAGCTTGACCTGGGATGTAATAGATATTTTCACCAGCAGCTTTAAATTCTGGAGAAAGGACCTTACTACTATCTGCAGTTGTAACCCCAAAAGCAACCAAGGTTGGTGGTACTGTCAATTCTTCAAAGGTACCAGACATAGAGTCCTTCCCACCGATAGATGGCAAGCCAAGCTGAATCTGAGCTTCGATAGAACCTAGGAGAGCTGCTACTGGCTGACCAAAACGCTCTGCTTGTTTATCCATACGTTCGAAGTATTCTTGATAAGAGAAACGAGCCTTAGACCAGTTTGCACCAACAGCAACCAAACGAGCTGTTGCTTCGATGACTGCATATGCAGCACCATGATATGGAGACCATTCTGCTAGATAAGGGTTGAACCCTTGCGCCATAACAGAAGCAGTTGTTGTCACACCATGTTGAACTGGCAATTTCTGTACGGAAGCTTCAGTTGGTGTGATTTGGTAACGACCACCAAGTGGGTGATTAACAGTTGAACGACCAACTGAGCTATCAAAGATGGTTTGTAACCCTTTTTGACTAGCATGGTTGAGGTCAGCCAAGACTTCCAGCGTATCTGCTTCAAGGGTTTCGGCAGATGTTTGACGTTCTTCTGAAAGCTTGACATCCTTGTCAACTACCTTAGCATCCACAACTACACGTACACCGTTTGTATCGAGGAAACGACGTTCCAAATCAACGATGGTTTCGCCATTCCAGTGCATAACAAGATTTGGTTTTTCAGTCACTGTCGCAACGACAACCGCGTCAATATTTTCTTTATTACATGCTGCAATGAAGGCATCTACATCATCTGGACGAACCACTACAGCCATACGTTCCTGAGATTCAGAAATGGCAATTTCTGTACCGTTCAAGCCTTGATATTTCAATGGCACTTTGTCTAGATCAATTTCAAGACCATCTGCCAATTCACCGATAGCCACACAGACACCACCAGCACCAAAGTCATTTGATTTCTTGATCAGACGTGTTACTTCCCCATTACGGAAAAGACGTTGAATCTTACGCTCTTCGATGGCATTCCCTTTTTGAACCTCAGCACCAGCTGTTTCAACAGATTCAACCGTTTGAACTTTAGAAGAACCTGTCGCACCACCGACACCATCACGTCCAGTCTTACCACCGAGCAAGATAATCACATCACCTGCTTCAGGTTTTTCACGGACAACATTTTCCTTAGGAGCCGCACCGACAACAGCACCTAGCTCCATACGCTTAGCAACAAAACCTGGGTGGAAGTATTCACGAACATAAGTTGTTGCAAGACCAATTTGGTTACCATATGAAGAATAACCGTGAGCCGCTGTTTTAGAAATCACTTGTTGTGGCAATTTCCCAGCGCGAGTTTCTGAAATCGGAGCTGTAATATCGCCAGCACCCGAGATACGCATGGCTTGGTAAACATATGAACGACCTGACAATGGGTCACGAATGGCCCCACCGATACAAGTAGCAGCCCCACCAAATGGTTCGATCTCCGTTGGGTGGTTGTGGGTTTCGTTCTTGAACATGAGAAGCCATGGCTCTTTGACACCATTGACATCCACTTCAATTTCAACAGAGCAGGCATTGATTTCATCAGACACTTCCATGTCATCCAAGCGGCCATTGGCACGCTCATAACGACCAAAAATAGTCGCCATATCCATCAAGGTTTGAGGCTTTTCGGTACGTCCCAACTCATCACGCATGGCAATATACTTGTCATAAGTCGCTTGCAATTGTTTTTGGAATTTAGAAGCTGAGAAGTCGATATTCTTCAACTCCGTCTCAAAAGTTGTGTGACGGCAGTGGTCAGACCAATAAGTATCCAAAACCTTAAGCTCAGTCTCAGTTGGCACACGTCCAATTGACTTGAAGTAATCTTGAATGAAGAGAAGGTCATCCACTTCCATGGCCAATCCTTGCTCTGCCTTATACTTAGCAAAATCTTCTGCCGTATAAGTTTCAAAGAAAGCCAAACTTGGAATGGTCTTATCAGACTCAGAGAAATCCTGTTTCGCAATGCCAAGAGTGATATCTTTAAAACGAGAATCTACTGGGTTCAAGAGGTAGTTTTTGACAGCTTCCAATTCATTCGCATCAATATCCTTGTTAACCAAGTAAAGTTGCGCTGTATTCACCGTTACATCACTTGAGCTACCAAGCAAAAGCAAAGCTTCCTGTGAAGATGCTGCACGTTGGTCAAATTGACCAGGCAAACTTTCGATAGCAAAGAAAGCATAGTTAGCAAGGTCTGCTTGCACAGACGCTTCATCCAAAACAGTATCGGTCACCTGCTCAGAAAAAATATGTTTTTCCGCACGCGCAAACAAGTCCTCTGCCAAATTAAAGACATCGTAAACCTGAACAATCCGAAGATCCTTCAAGGTTTTCAGCTGAAGATTATGCTGTAATTCTTTTACTAAAGAGTCAGATTTGACACGAAAATCAGCTTTTTTCTCAACGAAAATACGTTTATCCATTTTAGTTCCTTTATTTCTATTCAAATAAGTTATTGAAGACGAAGTTTTTCCGTTTCAAACAGGTTACTTCAAGCCCTGCAATTTCTCTAACACAACCTTGTACACATCTGTCAAACTGCCCAAGTCCCTACGGAAAACATCCTTGTCCATGTGGTGCCCTTCAGCATCCCAAAGGCGGCAATTGTCTGGTGAGAATTCATCTGCCAAGATGATCTTGCCATCCTTATCAAAGCCAAATTCCAATTTGAAGTCAATCAAGCGAAGACCAATTTGTGCAAACCAATCTTTCAACAATTCATTGATACGACGCGTTTCTTCCTTGATATAAGCAATTTGCTCATCGTTAGCAATATCTAGGAACTTGACGTGCTCATCATTGATGAATGGATCATCCAAATCATCGTTCTTGTAGTAAAATTCAACGATAGGAGTTTTCAAGTCCAAACCTTCTTCCACGCCAAAACGTTTTGAGAAAGAACCTGCAGTCACGTTACGAAGAACAACCTCCAAAGGAATGATTTTCACTTTCTTGTTGAGTTGTTCTGTATCAGAGATACGTTCGATAAAGTGAGTAGCTACACCCGCAGCATTCAATTTTTCAAAAATAAGAGACGAAATCTGATTATTTAGCACACCTTTACCTTCTATGGTCTCTTTGCGAGCTCCATTCAGCATAGTGGCCTGGTCCTTGTAGACCGACCTAATCACATTTTCGTCTTCTGTAGTATAGATATCTTTAGCTTTTCCCGTATAAATAAGTTTACTGGACATTTTTTGTTCGCCTTTCGTATTACTTTACATCATTCTAACACAACAGATACTAAAAATCAAATATTTCACGAACTATATTTGATATCATATCTGAAAAAGTACAGAAAAATCGCAAACGAATTTTCATTTGCGATTTTCTAAGATTGATTTGAATTAGAATGCGAACCTTATTCTCGTTTCAAAAAGCGGTCAAGATAGTAGCGTAAAAAACTCTTCCTACCTGTAATCATAGTCAAACGACCTTCAAGTCCATAACGAAGTTTTTCTGCTTGTTCAGCATTCAAATCCGTCTCTGCCTCTAATTTAAAGAAATTACCCTTTTCTGTCTGAGTCGCACTGGTATCGATATTGGTAATCTTGGATGTCAACACTAGCTGCTTATTGGCATCCGTTACCGTTGTAAATCGTACCTCATTTCCATGCTTGAGACCAGCAACTTCCTTAGAACTGATATAAGCTGTTAGTTTTGCCTTCCTCTCTTTAGCCAACTGCGGAAAAAGATGAGCGAGGATCGTTCCTTCTGGAATGATGGTAGATCGACTATGCTCAGGATTCAAATGTAGAACACCATCTTCTGTTGCTGTAATTTTCCCCTTCTCTAAAAGATTCCCTTGAATCTTTTTACCCGACTCCGCTTCAAGAATTTTCTGATCCAAGAGCGTTAATTCCTGACCTACCTTGGCTAGTTGCTGAGATTTTAATGACTCCAACTGACTTCCTAATCCAGATGCATAAGCTTGCTGGGCTCCTGAACCTGCATACTGTACTCGATAACCTGCAAGAGTTGACTCCAACTGAGTGATTTGAGCATCTATTTGAGATAGGGCCTGCTGTTTGGATTCCGATCCCTGCTCTTTTGTTGACTGATAAGACTGATAAATAGCATAAGCTGGATGATCACTCTCTAAGTGTCCATCACCCTGAATGGCAGACTTGGCTTGCTGATATTCTTTAATTTTGGACTGGGTTTCGCCAATGATATTGCCTAATTCTGCCTGACTACCACTGGCTGCTGCATTTTGAGATGATATACTAGCATTTTGTTGCTCAACCTGACTCCGCAGACTAGCAGCTTGATTTAGATAATCTAAAAAACTATGCTGATAGCCAAATTTGTCTGCTTCTGGAAATTGATCACTTCCTGCTTGAAGGCTTGCTTTTAAATACTCCATTTGAACCTTCTGATCCTTGAGCATTTCCAACTGACTAGCATAATTCTCAGCCTGCACTGCTTCTGCTCCCTCTTGGTATTGAACGAGAAGTTCTCCCTTCTTGACCAACTTATTTTCTTCCAAATGATTGGCAATAATGCGATTGTTGCTAGTTGACTGGATATTGGCAAGGATGCGACTAGGTTCGACAGTAGCCCCAGCTGTCAAGCTTATCTCCTTTTGTGCAAAGATTGAAAAGACTAGCAGAAACAAAAACAAGATAAAACTCGGAAAAATCACATAACTAGAAAAATTATGATAACGACGATTATAAAACTCCGCACTTTCTAAAAATTCTGATTGCATCTTTTCTCCTCTCTAACTATTCACCAAATGGGCATAAAAGCCACCCTGTGCAAGCAAATCGGCATGATTTCCTTCTTCGACAATCTTGCCCTGATCCAAGACAACAACCTTCTCTGTCCGCTCAGCAATGGTCAAGCGGTGAGCAATGAAAATCAAGGTTTTATCTAAAGCCATGAGATTATCCACGATTCGCTTCTCTGTCAAAATATCCAGACTGCTAGTCGCCTCATCCAATATCAAGACAGGCGCATCGGTCAAGAGAGCACGCGCCAAAGCGATCCTCTGACGTTGCCCACCTGAAATGCCCGCTCCATCCGAAGTCAATTCTGTCTGGTAATTCAGTGGCATGCGCTCAATATCCTCCCGAATCTCTGCCAACTCCACTGCTCTCAAGATATCCTCCTGGGTCGTCCCCTCCTTAGCTCCGAGGAGAAGATTCTCCAAGATCGTTCCATTAAAAACGTAGGGTTGCTGAGGCAGATAGTTGATATACTGGCGCAGAGCCTTTTTATCAATCTGATTGAGATTGATGCCACCCAGGCTAATCTCCCCCTGACTTGGATCGTAAAAATTAACCATCATCTTAGCCAAGGTCGTCTTACCTGATCCTGAAATTCCCACAAAAGCCACTTTAGAGCCTTGTGGAATAGTCAGATTGATGTCCGACAAGACATCTCGACCATAGCCATATTTGTAGTGAACCTGCTTGAAAGTCAGATCTCCTTCTAGAAAGCTCAAATCTGAGACTGTTTTCTTTTCCTCAAACTCAGATGCAACCAGATAAACTTCATTCAGACGGTTATTGGCTACCTGCGCTGTCTGAAGTTTGGTTTGCAGATTGATGATATTCTCCAAAGGATTTGTAAAATAAACAAGCAAGGTATTATAGGTGATCAACTGGCCCAAACTCATCTTATTGTCCATAACTAGGAGAGCCCCCATCCAGAGAATGCCAACATTGAGCAAGAGCTGGGCAATCTTTTTCAGAGCCTTTTGCTGACTTTCTGCCCGACTGTAGGTAAAAGATTTTTTTAGATAATCCACAAATTCCTTGTCAATCTTTTGGTAACGTTGACTTTCACTGGTCAAAGACTTGATGGTCTCAATGCCATTGATGTCCTCAATGATAGAAGAAGACAGAACCGCATTGGCTTCCATGGTATCCCGATTCATCTTTTCAAAGGGCTTCATAAAAGCAAAGATAATCACTGTGTAGATAGGAAGAGCTAGTAAACTCATGAAAAAGAGATTGCTATTCTGCGAAAATAGAACTACTGAAATAATCAAGACAATAGATACATCCAAAAAGATTGACAGAATAGTCGAAGCCAGCGCATCAATGATACTATTTGCATCCGTGAAACGAGACACGATTTCCCCTGTCCGTCGTGTCGCAAAAAAGGACATGGGCAAATGAAAAACATGCTTGATATAAGACAAAATCACATCAATGGACAAGCGTTGCCCCAAAACAATCAAGAGATACTCCTGAGCATAAGATAAGATTTGCTGAAGAACATAAACGATGACTAGCCCTATTGAGATAATGCCCAAGGTTGAACGCATCTGATCTGGTACATAAGTGTCAATGATTGATTGAAGATAATAAGAACCCACAATGTTAATCAAGGTTACCAAGAGGGTCGCCAAAACGATATTAACAATCAAACCTCGCTGTTTCACTAATATAGGGATAAAGGAGAGAAGGCCATTTTTTTGTTCCTTATGAGGCTTATAAGTCGGAGATGGTGCCATAAAAATAGTGATCCCTGTCCACTCCTTAGCAAAGCGCTCACGAGAAATCTTGGTCAGCTTAACACTAGGATCTGGATCAGCAATATGAATATTGTTCTTGTCCTGCCCAGTCACCACATAATAATGGAGCATTTTCCCTTCCTTAAGCACATGAGCCACAAAAGGAAAAGTTACATCCGGCAAATCAAACAAGGTCATGTCCGCCTTTATTGCTCGCGTCTCAAAACCAATCTCCTCAGCAACCTTGACTAAGCCTAAAGCCGTAGTCCCATCCATGGTCGTCTTGGCCAACTCTCGCAAGTGAGCCAGAGAATAATAACTACCATAATAACCAAAGACCATGGCCAATGAAGCTACACCGCAGTCCATCTGATCCACCTGCGGACGATAATGACGTTTCCCAAATTTCATATCCTACTCCTTTTCCTAACAATCTCCAAAGAAAACTTTGTAAGATTATTTTATACAAACAAAGAAGCAAAAAGAAAATTATTTCTAAAAAAACAATAACTGCACCTGAACAGCACTTTTTCCTAAATAAAAATAGGTAGAACAAACGTCCTACCTAGAAAATATAATGATTAATATTTCTTACCTTTTCCAATTTTTTGTCAATCATATAATGAAAACAAGGGTGGTACAAGATAGTTTTTTCACTCATTGTCACCTTAAAGCTTAGACCAGCAAGTACTTTAAAAAGCAAAAGATTCATCAGAAATAAGAAAAGGAATGTTAGAAAAATTTTTTAAGTCTTATTTATTGCCATCCTGATTATCTTCTTTACCTCTTATTTTCTGGATAGCATGATATTTTACCGCTATGTAAATGATTAAAAAAAGTAGGGGATAAGAGAATAAATCTGAAAGTTCCATGAAATTTACACTATACTTTCCTAGCAATAGTTTAAAATCCATTAAAACTTGCATGATAGAAAGTACAATACGTACTAGCAGAAGCAGCCCTAATAATATCACTTCTTTTTTAAACATACGAATATCTTTCTAACTAAAATCAGACAACAGTTCATCAGCTTAACACCCCAATATTCCCCAAGATTGCCCTAATACTGGAGCCACAAAGTTCAGATTCATTTTATCATCCTTTATCATATTTTTCTTCACTTCTATAAAGTAAAATAAATGCCATCAAGAATAGTGAAATTGTAGGTATGTCAAAATTTTCAAACCATTCAGGTAGATTTATTTTGTTTACATCAGCGACTATTCTAACAATGATATAAACCATCGAACTGCAGCATACAGTAAACTCTAGCCAAGCTTTTTGTAACACTTGAACGACTTTCATCTCAAACCCCAATCTGATGTTCCATCAATTTCCAATCTTACTTTCTTTTGTTTTGTACTTATATCCTACATAAACCAACCCAAGCAGAATTGGATAGGCTTATAGATAAAACAAGGTATTGATCGGTTTTTTCAGAATCAAATACGTTACAATATAGATAATGACTGACACGATAAAATAACCTTCAGCAAATCCCAATAAAAATTTTTTCATAGCAGACTCCTATTTATCTGACAAGAATGGCAGAGTTTTTCCGCCATTCACACGCACAAAATCTTTTCATTCAGATTCATCATTTATAGTTTGGATTATTTTTTGACAAATCGTTGCAAAAAATCCCAAAATAGCCTGAGGCAATCAATCCAACTAAATACCATTTCCAATCAAAGGATAACAACGAACCTGTACGAATTACATGAAGTACGAGATTGAGACCCATTGCCACCAAAGGAACTATGGTAACAATGTATTGAGATCAGTGTTGCGATTCATACTTGATTTTCTTTTACGATTTGCCACAAATTTTTAAATTAACGTCTACTTCCCAAATGACGCCCATACATATAGGTAACGACTCCTAAAACACCCCAAGCCACTGCTGTAGAAGTAGTAACAATGAAACCTCCCTTAGTTACAGCCAAGTCTTCCTCTGTCATAATAGCAAATTTTTCATCCAGTTTCTTCATCTTTCATCTACTCCTTTTTAAATAATACTAGCTAATCCAATAGCTACTCCAACCAAAAGTCCTACTATTCCTGAGGCTGATATAATTATAGCCGCACATTCTTCTGAGATATTCATTTATTTCTCCATTTTTTTAGTTCTTATTTCATTGATAACAACTAAAAGATGATTATTCTATAGCATTTGCCACATACTAATAATAGTTCTCTTTAAACCTTGTCTTTACCTGAATCTAAATAACTCATCATCAAAATAAGCATCGGAACAAATAACTCTGTTTGGAAATATTTTTCAACATTAAAGGTGATTACATGTAAATCCCCCAATATACAAAGCACTCCAAAAATAATTAAAAAGGCTCCCATTACATTTTTTAGATTTTTCATACAAGTTCACTTCTATCCAAATTTACGTTTTAAATCTTGACCAATTAATCGACCACCAAGGAAAATTGCCAATCCTGCACCAACCGTGGCTATGGTAATTGATCCACCTTCTGTATTCATCAATTCTTCTTCTGTCAATTCTGTCCATTTATTTAAATTCATTTTTTCTCTCCTTATTATTACATAAAATAGCCCCAAGCAATACCACCAATTAGTAAGACACCTCCTACAACTACGGCGGTAACCGACCCCCCATCCACTTCCATTAGCTCTTCTTCTGTAAGAGCTACAAAGTTCTGTTCCATTTTGTCAAAGTTTGTCATTTGTTTCCTCCTTTATTTTTATAGTTTTTTGTTTGTTATTTTTAACCTTTAAACCATTTTAAAAGCCAAATTGAATAAATAACTGAAATAATCATTTCTAATCTCCTTCCTTATCTTCTCACTTGTCTATTCGAGAAATCATTTTAAAATAAACAGCTAAATCAAATTTATTTTAAGAACCACTTAATTAACCATGGATACATGATTGGCATAAACATGAAGCAATCTCCTTCCTTTTCTTCTCACTTATATATTCGAGAAATCATTTTAAAATAAACAGCTAAATCAAATTTATTTTAAAAACCACTTAATTAACCATGGATACATGATTGGCATAAACATGAAGCAATCTCCTTCCTTTTCTTCTCACTTATATATTCGAGAAATCATTTTAAAATAAACAATTAAATCAAATTTATTTTAAAAACCACTTGATCAACCACGGATAAAGACCTGTCACATACATCAGCAATCCTCCTTTTTTCTGCTCATCTCTTTATTCGTAAACTCATACTCTTCGAAAATCAAATCCAAACCACGTCAGCTTCACCTTGACGTTCTCTAGTACAGCCTGCGGCTAGCTTCCTAGTTTGCTCTTTGATTTTCATTGAGTATCAACTATAAAACTTCAACATCTTATCTTTTTTCGAGAAATAAAAAAACAACATGACTTGCATGTTGCTTTATGTTAGATTTTATCTTTAATGGCTTTCAATACATCTGCCACACTTTGGAGGTGGTCGATTTCTTCATCACTAATTTCGATTCCAAATTCATCCTCAATGGTTAGTACGAATTCCATCAAATCTACCGAATCAGCATCCAAATCATCCTTCAAGCTCAAGGCCTCTGTGACTACAAAGTCTTCTCCTTGACGTTCTTGGATGATGGTCACGATACGGTCAAAAATTTCTTTTTCTGTCATATATATTATTCTCCTGAAAATTCACGCGCAGTTTGAGCAACTACGTCTGTTTCTAGCATGGTACGAATCTGACGAATCGTACTGTACACAGCCTTGGCATCACTTGATCCATGAGTCTTGACAACCGGCGCCTTGACACCAAACAAGACTGCACCTCCAACGTCAGAATAGTTGAGTTGCTTTTTCAAACCTCTAAGACTATCCTTAAGAAGAAGAGCACCTAATTTAGCTCGCAAACCGCCACCTGTGATAGCATTTTTTAGCAAGCCCATGATCCCCATGGCTGTACCTTCAATGGATTTGAGCACAGCGTTTCCCGTGAAACCATCTGTTACGACTACATCAGCAACGCCATCCATCAAATCACGTGCTTCCACATTACCGATAAAGTTCAAACTCTCATCAGCTACTAGCAAGTCATACGTTTCCTTGCGGAGTGGATCTCCCTTGCTGCTCTCTGTCCCGTTATTAAGCAAACCAACTCGTGGTTTTGCAATTCCACGAACATTTTTAGCGTAGAAAGAACCTAGGATGGCATATTGATGAAGGTGATGGGCTGTGTTTTCTGCATTGGCACCGAGATCTAGCATATCAAAACCTTTCCCATCAACTGTTGGTAAGGTTGACATAAGCCCTGGTCGATCGATATTCTTGATACGACCTACGATGAAAAATCCGGCCGCAAGCAAAGCACCTGTATTGCCTGCAGAAAGAACTGCATCTGCCTCTCCATCCTTAACAGCCTTGGCCGCCAATATCATGCTGGCATTTTTCTTCTTACGGATGGCTTTTGTAGGCTCATCGTCTGAGTCGATTTTTTCATCAGTATGGATAATGCTAACGCGCTCTGTAGCTGTTAGATATTGCTTGATTTTGCTTTCATCTCCGTAAAGTTGAATCTCAATATCTGAAAAGTCAGCAAGGGCTTGATTGACTCCCTCTACAATAGCTTGAGGTGCATAATCGCCACCCATTGCATCTACTGCGATTTTTTTCATTTGTCTTCCTCTTTTAGTAATTGTCCCCAATCGGCTAGGGAATCAATAAATTTCTTTGATTTTAGGTGAATCCCGACGTACTCTTCGTAAATCTGGTCCATAAACTTGCGCAAGTCTTGCTTGATTTCAGGCTTGAGAGAAATAGTCTCTAAAGTCTCAAAGTTAATAGCTTGAAATTGATTGAGCAGATAGGGAATGTTTGGATTCAGATGACAACGTTTCTCATCCTCATGATAATGCTCAGGACATAAGCAAGCGCCATATTTGAAAGAAAAATCAAAGGCCTGACCCACCCGATGGCAAAAAACACACTCATTAAAGTTAAGACTGATCCCAAACCGTGTCAAAATCTGAATTTCAAAAATATTAGTCAAAACTTGATAATCCAGACCCTCTTCCATCAGCTCTAATGTCTTCTGCAAAAAAGCAAATAAGAGAGCATCCTGCTGATTATCCTGCAAACTCGCATCAGCCAAGGCTGCCACATAGGTCGCATAAGCCATGGTAAAGAGATTACTATTGATCCCTGGAAAGGTCATCACCTCATGATAATCCTCAATATAACTGAGTCCATCATCATTGATGCGCAAGAGAAAACGAGCTAACACCAAGGGCTGAATAACAGGAGCCAGTTTGGATTGCCCAGCGTGTTTAATGAAAAACATTCGCTTGCCTGCCTGTTCTGTAAAGATTTTAACAAGCTTATCATCCTCTCGAAAGTTTCGATTGTAAAGTACTAGCCCCTGACTCGTAATCGATTGAATCATGCTTCTCTCATGTACTCCTCAAGTCGTTTCATAGCTTCCCTGATAGTTTCCATACTAGCTGCATAAGATAGGCGAACATAGCCTTCTCCATACTGACCGAATGCAGCACCTGGGATGAAGGCGACAGCCTTTTTCTGGGCAAAATCCTTCAGAAAAGCAAAGGAATCTTGATTATAGCCTGCTGGAATCTTAGCAAAGATATAAAAAGCACCATCTGGTTTGATAATCTCAAAACCAAGTGCAGTCATCTTCTCGATAATGTAGTCCCGACGTTGGATATATTCCTTCTTCATAGGTTCCGCATCATTCTTACCAGCTGTCAAAGCTTCTACCGCTGCGTGTTGAGCCATGGTGTTTGCGGCAGTGACCAAGTACTGGTGACTCTTGATGAGTTGAGCTGTAAAGTTTGCTGGTGCAAAGATAAAACCTAAACGCCAACCTGTCATGGCATGGGATTTGGATAGACCATTGATGATAATGGCCTGATCTCTCAGCATAGTACCCAGCGATACATGATTTTCCCCTGTATAGGTCAATTCTGAGTAGACTTCATCACAGACTACGAAAATCTCATACTTACGTAAAACAGCTGCCAAGTCTTCTAATTGCTCGCGACTATAAGTGATTCCTGTAGGGTTGGCTGGATAGTTGAGAATAACTGCCTTGAGCTTGTCCCACTGCTCCAAAATTGCCTTTTCCAACATCTCAGGCGTCAAAACAAAACCATTTTCAGTTGTATCAATTTCGACAATCTCTGCACCAACTAGATTAACTATTGGCTCATAGCCAGGATAGGCAGGAGCTGGCAAGAGAACCTTGTCTCCTTCCTCCAAAATGGCTGTCAAAGTAGCTGATAAAGCTTCTGTCGCACCAATTGTAACCAAGATTTCATTTTCAGGATTGTAGTCCAACTGATACTTTTCTTTTACAAAATCACTAGCTGCTTGGCGTAAGGTCAACAAACCGCTCATCCCTGTATAGTAGGATTGGTCTTGATCGATGGCTCGCTTTGCAGCCTCCTTGACATGATCTGGCGTTGTAAAATCTGGTTCTCCCAAGGTCAACCGCAGGACTCCAGGAATCTCTGAAATAGCCTGGTCAAACTGACGAATCAAGGAAACTTGAATCTTATCTAATTGTTTATTAAATCGCTTGGTTAAGTCCATAGATACCCTCCTTGCTTAAAGAACATATGTCTATTATACTACAAAAGCTCTCTGACCGCAAAATTACATCCAGAATTAGCCTTCCAAAGGCTT
This sequence comes from Streptococcus infantis, assembly GCF_047465035.1. Classification (GTDB taxonomy): domain Bacteria; phylum Bacillota; class Bacilli; order Lactobacillales; family Streptococcaceae; genus Streptococcus; species Streptococcus infantis_T. The sequence goes on along the minus strand of NZ_JASHAQ010000001.1, from coordinate 10,662 downwards.
TCTATTTACTTTTTTCCGAGATAAGATTATAATAAGGAGTATTTATTTTCGGAGGTTTTTATGTCATTTCTATCAAAAAATTGGGCAGGACTGTTAGCCTGTCTGATCATTTCTATCATCTCTTGGGTTTTAGGAGGCTTTCTGCCTGTTGTAGGAGCTCCTGTTTTTGCCATCTTTATTGGCATGATTCTCCACCCATTTCTCACTTCCTATAAACAACTAGATGCTGGTTTGACTTACAGCTCCAAGAAATTGCTTCAGTATGCTGTTATCTTGCTTGGGTTTGGACTCAATATCTCTCAAGTTTTTGCAGTAGGAAAATCTTCCCTTCCTGTCATTCTATCTACCATTTCTATAGCCTTGATTGTAGCTTATCTTTTCCAACGCTTTTTTGATTTAGATACAAAACTAGCTACCTTGATCGGTGTTGGTTCCTCTATCTGTGGAGGTTCTGCCATTGCAGCGACAGCTCCCGTCATCCATGCCAAGGAAAAAGAAGTCGCCCAATCCATCTCTGTTATCTTTTTCTTCAATGTCTTAGCAGCGCTTATTTTCCCAACCCTAGGAACCTGGCTTCACCTATCAAATGAGGGCTTCTCCCTCTTTGCAGGTACTGCGGTCAATGATACTTCCTCTGTAACAGCCACTGCCAGCGCCTGGGATAGTCTTTACCACACAAACACTCTTGAGTCTGCTACTATCGTCAAATTGACCCGTACCCTAGCTATTATCCCTATCACTCTCTTCCTCTCTTACTGGCAAAGTCATCAACGAGGCAACAACCAAGGAGTAAAACTTAAAAAAATCTTCCCTGTTTTCATTCTCTACTTCATCCTAGCTTCCCTGCTAACCACCATCCTTACTTCCTTCGGTGTCAGCAGTAGCTTCTTTGCACCTCTCAAACAACTATCTAAATTCCTCATCATCATGGCCATGAGCGCTATCGGTCTCAAAACCAATCTCATTGCTATGATTAAGTCCAGCGGTAAATCCATTCTTCTTGGTGCCTTCTGCTGGATTGCCATCATCCTGACTAGCCTGGGTATGCAAACACTCATCGGTATTTTCTAAGACAAAAGGTAGCCCGCAAGCTACCTTTTTATTGTTCAAGAATTAAGCGTGTATGTTCTCTCTTAATACAACGGTTCATCACGATATCATTGCAACCTCCAGCACACAAGATTTCTTCCGCTTCTAGACTTTCAAGTCCTAGTTGCGCCCAGAAAATCTTAGCATCAGCCTTGAGAAAATCTCGTGCCACATCTGGTAGAAACTCACTACGACGATAGACATTAACGATATCTACAGGAAAAGGAATCTCAGCTAGGCTGGCATAAGCCTTTTCTCCCAAGATTTCACCACCTGCAGCCTTGGGGTTTACTGGTATGATTTTATAGCCACGAGCCTGCATTTCCTTTGTCACTCGATTGCTAGTTGTTTCTTCACGATCAGACAAGCCCACTACTGCTAGAGTCTTACTAGTTGCTAGATACTGACGAATCACACCATCACTTGGATTGATAAATTCTTGAGTCATAAAAATCCTCCTTTTTCATCAGTATAGCATATTTTGAAAGGGTTTGCAGAATTCTGCTACCAAAAAACTCCCAACAAGGTCTATCACTTTGTTAGGAGTTTTGTCTTATCCAATGAATTCGTTAGATTTTTTTCTCAATACTAAATAATGGAGATAGAGGACGTTTTTCGTGGATACGGACGATAGCATCCGCAAGAAGGTGAGCAATAGAGATTTGCTCAATCTTATCAATCAAACGTTCTTCTGGTAAGTAGATGGTATCCAAAACAACTAATTTTTTAATCGCTGATTTCTGGATATTGTCCATAGCAGGCCCTGAAAGAACTGGGTGCGTACAGCTTGCGTAAACTTCGACAGCACCAGCTTCTGCAAGAGCATCCGCCGCATGGCAAATAGTTCCAGCTGTATCGATCATATCGTCAATCAAAATACAAGTCTTACCTTCTACCTTACCAATGATGTTCATCACTTCACTGGTATTCATCTTGTCCACGCTACGACGTTTATCAATAATGGCAATCGGAGTTTTCAAAAACTCTGCCAATTTACGAGCACGAGTCACCCCACCATGGTCCGGACTGACAACCACATAGTCAGAACCAACCATGCCACGACGCTCAAAGTAGTCTGCAATTAAAGGAGCACCCATCAAGTGATCGACAGGAATATCAAAAAATCCCTGAATCTGTGCAGCATGCAAGTCAATCGTCAACAAACGATCCACTCCAGCCACTTCAAGCATATTTGCCACAAGTTTTGAAGTGATTGGCTCACGCGCTCTCGCCTTTCTATCCTGACGTGCATAGCCATAGTAAGGCATAACAACGTTGACAGATTCTGCACTGGCGCGTTTCAAAGCATCTACCATAATCAAAATTTCTAGCAGATTGTCATTTACAGGTGAGCTAGTTGATTGTAGGATAAAGACGTGTTTCCCACGGATCGATTCTTCGATATTAACTTGAATTTCTCCATCTGAAAATTGACGTACAGTCGATTTTCCCAACTCTATCCCAATCTCTTGCGCCACACGCTCTGCCAATTCTCTATTTGAAGAAAGGGCAAACAGCTTTAAATCAGAAAAAGACATGATTTCCTCCAGTATTTATGTATCACTTGTGTTTTTTCACAACATTTTTCCAACTACCATTGTAGCGCTTTTTTCTTGATTTTTCAATAAAAAATAAGACAATAGTAGACATTTATACCCTTGCCTTGTGCTCATTTATATTCCTTATATTCAAGCTGAAATGTGACAACTTAGACATTCTATCTCATGGGAAGATAGGAACTCAAAAAGGAAACGTTAGTAGACCTCTCTCATACTACCTGTATCCACATCATAAACAGCCCCTGAAATAACCACATCATCTGGAATCAATGGGTATTCTCGAAGTAACTGCATATCCTCACGAACACTCTCCTCAACATCTTGAAAGGGAAGAAAATCTTGACCCGAGACATCAACCCCTAATTCTGTTTTTAAATGTTCTTGAAACTCTTCGTTTTGAAATGTCTGAGCACCACAGTCTGTATGGTGAAGAACCACAATCTCTCTTGTTCCCATTTGTTGCTGGGAAATCACAAGCGAGCGAATCATATCCTCCGTCACTCGACCACCCGCATTCCGCAAAATATGAGCATCTCCCAGAGCCAACCCCAAAGCTTGTGCAACGTGCAGACGTGAGTCCATACAAGTCACAATGGCTACTCTTGTTTTTGGCTTGATTGGCAGATTTAACTGCCCATGCAGGGCAACATAAGCCTGATTGGCTTGCATAAACTGTTCAAAATACGACATGACAACACACTTTCTTACTTTTAAGATAATTTGAACACCAAATTATTTATATCCTATCTTACCATCTTTTCTTTGTCTTGTCAGTTGTCAACCTTCATATAAAAAAACTGGGACAGAGACATCCAGCTTCTAGCTTGGGCTTCTGTCCTAGTTTTATTTTTATGAACCTTTTTGGATATACTTATTGAGCGATCCTGCAAAGCTCTGAAGATTGAGACTTTGTACGTAGACCTCACCAGTTCCTCGGAAGGTATTCACCACTCCTTCGCCTGTACCAATAGACTGCCAGAAGCTATTTTCTAAGTGGATATTATAGTCCAAAGATTGACTCCAAGCCACCACATGGGCATTGTCAATGGTTATTTCTTGGTTTTGTAGCTCAATTTTCTTGATAGAGCCAAAAGCATTGGCCAAGAGAGTTCCCTGACCTTGGGTAGTCATCACAAAGAGACCTCCTTGCCCTCCGAACAGAGCTTTACCAATAGACTGACTCTCCATAGTATAGGAAGCTGTACCATCAAGAGCTAGAAAAGCCCCATCATTCAGTCGATATTGTTTTTCACCTAGTTCAAGAGCAATCACTTGACCGGGAGTATCTGGTGCTAAAGCAAGGTTGCCGTTGTCAGACTCTGCAACTGCTTGAGTAATGAAGGTGCTTTCGCCAGAAACCATTGAACGTCCTACAGCTTTGACAAAACGTCCCAAACCAGAACCGCTGGCATTGAGCTGGGTATTGAGGCTTACGTTAGGCGTGTGGTAGACCATACTACCTCGCTGGATATAGACGGTTTCTCCTTGATTGAGTGACAACTCTACCAAAGGAAATTGCATATGACTGTCCATAGAAAATTTCATCAGAAATTCCTCCTTGTTTTTAATAAATATTGGCTATAAAGTGTTTTGCAATCTAAAACTGAGTAAGACTATTAGGAAAATACTTTCTTCAAGACTTCTCCAATAGTGGTCACTCCGATCACCTGAATTTCTTTAGGTGGTTTGATTCCAGTTAAAGAATTCTTTGGTACATAGATTTTTGTAAATCCAAGTTTTGCTGCTTCATTGATGCGCTGCTCGATACGATTCACACGCCGAATCTCTCCAGTCAAGCCCAACTCTCCCACAAAACATTCCTGAGGGTTGGTTGGTTTATCCTTGTAACTCGAAGCAATGGCAACCGCAACAGCCAAGTCAATGGCAGGCTCATCCAATTTGACACCACCAGCTGATTTGAGATAGGCATCCTGATTTTGCAAGAGAAGCCCTGCACGTTTCTCCAAAACAGCCATAATCAGACTAGCACGATTGAAATCAAGGCCTGTTGTAGTCCGCTTGGCATTACCAAACATAGTCGGTGTTACCAAGGCTTGAACCTCCGCAAGAATAGGACGGGTTCCTTCCATGGTCACAACGATTGATGAGCCAGTCGCTCCATCCAAACGTTCTTCTAGGAAAACTTGACTAGGATTGAGCACCTCAACCAAGCCACCTGACTGCATCTCAAAAATCCCAATTTCATTTGTCGAACCAAAACGGTTTTTGACCGCCCTCAAGATACGGAAGGTATGGTGGCGTTCCCCTTCAAAGTAAAGCACCGTATCCACCATATGCTCCAACATACGAGGTCCCGCCAAGGTTCCTTCCTTGGTCACATGCCCGACAATAAAGATGGCAATGTTATTGGTTTTGGCCAGCTGCATGAGTTCTGCAGTCACCTCACGTACCTGGGAAACAGAACCCTGAACTCCAGAAATCTCAGGAGACATGATGGTCTGGATAGAGTCGATAATGAGGAAGTCTGGCTGGATTCTCTCTACTTCTGCCCGCACGCTCTGCATATTGGTCTCAGCATAGAGATAAAACTCACTATCAATATCACCCAAGCGCTCTGCTCGTAGCTTGATTTGCTGAGCAGACTCCTCCCCACTGACATAGAGGACTGTCCCCACTTGAGACAGCTGGGTTGAGACTTGTAAGAGCAGAGTTGATTTCCCAATCCCAGGATCCCCACCGATAAGGACAAGACTTCCTGGTACTACACCTCCACCAAGAACTCGGTTGAACTCCTCCATCTCAGTCTTGGTTCTATTGACATTGATGGAGGTCACTTCAGCCAGTTTCATGGGCTTGGTTTTCTCACCTGTTAAGGACACACGCGCATTCTTGACTTCTGCAACCTCGACTTCCTCAACAAAAGAAGACCAAGACCCACAGTTTGGACAACGTCCTAAATATTTAGGGGAATTATATCCACAATTCTGACATATAAATGTCGCTTTTTTCTTTGCGATGATTCTAATCCTTTCATTTTTAAAATCTCTTATTAATTTTCCAAATCAGTAACTATTTCTTTTCAGAACAATCAGTCCACCATCATCCACATGGACATAATACTCCCCATCAGGACTAAATCCAAAAATATAGGGTAAATAACCTTTATAAATTTGAGTCCTAGTTTCTTTATTCTCTTCCCAATAAATGGTTAAAATCGGATATTCTTCAGATTGGTCTTTATCCATTGTCACTCGGATGTCTTTACCATTATACAAAGGAAGGCTTCCACCATATTGTCCAGCGATAGGGATAGGAGAATCGTAACCTTCACACATAGCTACTAACTCTATCTCATCGTAATCCCCATCTATTAGAGTGACTTGACTTTTTTCACTATCGATGATGGACATATATTCTGAAGAAATGCAAAGGATTTTTTGATAGTCTACTGGAAGAAAAGCCAAGTAAAGAAAACCTCCAATACTAATCTCAGACACCTTCTTATACCCTTGACAATTTTCTGCGGTAAAAGCTTGAAAATCCTTATAGCTCATTTAATTGTGCTTCTTTCTATATCTCTATCTCACACTCAATCACTTGGCAAAAATCAATCTTCTCATTTGACACAAACTGGCGCATGAGCATTCGATGAGTGACAACAACGACTGTCTGATAGTCTCGATACTTGCGCATAGAGTCTAGAAACCGAGACCTCATTTCCTCAGCTGTCTCATATTGAATAGGACTATTAGGAGATAACTCCCCATTATTTCCTAGAAACAGAGTACGAGCTTTTTCAAAATTCTCTACGCCACTTTCATAGACTTGCCATTCATGCAATAATGGCTCCACTCTCAAAGGAAGTCCAGTAGCACAAGCCACATAGCTAGCAGTCTCTAAAGCTCTTGTGACTGCAGAAGAAACTAGTAGATCAGCTGAGTGTAGCAAAGAATTTTTGCTCAGTTCCTGAGCTTGCTGTCTTCCCTCCTCTGATAAGGGCGCCAAATCCATCCCGAATCCAGTATAGGAACGCTCCTCTAACTCACGGTAATCTGGCTCCCCGTGACGTACAAAGATAATCTTCATCTTAGTGCCCAGTTGATCCAAATCCACCGGTCCGAACACCATCTGCCGCATCGCCATCCGCAATCAAAAATGGAGCAAAGACAGCCTGAACCACGCGTTCCCCAACTTCAAGAATCACTTCTTGGTCAGTAATGTTTTTCATCTGTGCAAAGATATGTCCCTCGTTCCCAGGATTACCATAGTAATCCCCATCGATGACACCCACAGAGTTAATCAAAACCAAGCCCTTCTTACGAGGGTTTGAAGAACGATCATAGAGATAAAGCACTTCTGTCGGTTGCATATAAGCCTTGACCCCTGTCGGAACAAGGACAATCTCACCTGGAGCAATGACCGTACGCACAGCAACCTTTAAGTCGTAACCAGCTGCATGTGCTGTCTCACGCTTCGGTAGCAAACTCTCATCTGTAAAACTAGAAACTAATTCAAAACCACGAATTTTCATATTTTCCCTCTTTTTAATCTTTCATTCTAGGCTATTTTATCTTATTTATTCGAAAAAAGCACGAAAAATCTTCTATATAAAATAAAGAAAAGCGTCCTATCAAAAAGCAAACAATAAAATCATACAAAAAAATTTAAAGATATTTCAAATGTCACTTATTTTCCCCTTTATTAACAAACTCATTCTTTTTTAGCCACACTTAAACTATTTTCTTTAAAGCACAAAAAAAGAGCACACAATTCAAATCGCTTAGGGCTGCTGGATTCCTCCCCTGACCCGCTTCACGCAGAACTGTTGCTCCATTAGTTATTATACCACATTCCCAAAGATTTTAAAAGAGAAATTATTTTTTCCGTCGATTTCTAAAAAATTCCTGCATAATGCCAGCACAGTCACTCTCTAAAATGCCCGTCTCAACCTCTACACGATGATTAAGACGCTCATCTGTCAAGATATCATACAGACTTCCAGCTGCACCAAATTTCTGATTTTTAGCCCCATAGACTACCTTTGGGATACGGGCAAGCCCAATCGCCCCGCTGCACATGACACAAGGCTCAATGGTCACAAAAAGTGTGCAGTCCAACAAACGCCAGCTCTCTTCCCTCAGATTCGCATTCTCGATGGCCATAATTTCCGCATGCATGACCGCACGTTGCAACTCCTCACGTGCATTGTGGCCCCTACCAATGATTTCTCCATCCTTTACAATTACGCAACCTATTGGGATTTCATCATGCTCTAAAGCAATCTCTGCCTCCTTCAAGGCCTCTCTCATAAATGCTTCTTTTTCTTCAACTGTATAATCCATAGTTTCTCTCTTTTCCTGCTTATTATCTTTTAAAATCTCTTCCAAATATATCAGAATTCCCTTAGCATTAATGTAATACTAACATCTGCAGCTTCAAAATAATATTTTTATCGATTCATAACTAATTTACTCTTTAATTTTCACTGACTATCATCAATTTTATCATTATACCATGTTTCACTACATAAAAAAAGCCACCGAATGTGGTGACTTTATAGGGAGATTATTATGAAAAAGAAAAGTTTAGGATATTTGTTACAACAAGTTAGGAGGTCTTCTTGTAACTGTCTATAGTATAACTGAACTATCTTAAACAAATCTTAAAAAATCTCTTATGACCAAACACTTTCTAAAATATTTGTTTGTTCACGACCAGGACCTACTGAGAAAGTAGAGATACGAACACCAACCAATTCGCTAACACGGCGAACATAGTTACGTGCATTTTCAGGAAGATCTTCCAAAGTACGTACTCCAGTGATATCTTCTGACCAACCTGGTAATTCTTCATAAATAGGTTTACAACGTTTCAATTGTTCAAGACTAGCTGGATAGTAGTCAATACGTTGACCATCAAGATCATAAGCTACACAGATTTTAACTGTATCCAAACCACTCAAAACGTCGATAGAGTTCAAAGAAAGATTCGTAATTCCAGAAACACGGCGACTATGACGCATAACCACTGAATCAAACCAACCTACACGACGTGGACGACCTGTTGTAGTACCATACTCATGACCTACTTCACGAATTCGTTCTCCCACTTCATCAAACAATTCAGTTGGGAATGGACCATCACCAACACGACTTGTATAAGCTTTACATACACCTACAACCTTGTCAATCTTGCTTGGACCAACACCTGAACCGATCGTCACACCACCAGCAACAGGGTTTGATGACGTAACGAATGGATAAGTACCTTGGTCAATATCTAACATGACCCCTTGTGCACCTTCAAAGAGAACACGTTTGCCATTATCAAGTGCATCATTCAAGATAACAGAAGTATCTGTTACATATTGCTTGATTTGTTGGCCATACTCATAATATTCTTCAAAAATATCATCAAATGAAATAGGTTCGCTATCATACAATTTTACAAATTGGCGATTTTTCTCAGCAAGATTGCGTTCTAAACGTTCACGGAAAATCTCCTTATCCAAAAGATCCGCAATACGAATCCCAACGCGAGCAGCCTTATCCATATAAGCTGGCCCAATACCCTTGATAGTAGTACCTATCTTATTTTCACCCTTAGCTTCTTCTTGCAGACGGTCTAACTCGATGTGGTACGGCAAAATAACATGCGCACGATCAGAAATACGTAGATTATCTGTTGTAACACCTTCATCATGAAGATAGCTCAACTCTTTCACAAGTGACTTAGGATTTACAACCATCCCATTCCCAATGACAGAAATTTTTTCAGGGAAGAAAATTCCAGAAGGAATCAAGTGCAACTTAAATTTCTTTCCATCAATCACAATTGTGTGACCAGCATTATCACCACCTTGGTAACGTGCAATCACTTCTGCATTAGCTGAAAGGAAGTCTGTAATCTTCCCTTTACCTTCATCACCCCACTGGGTACCTACAACAACAACTGAAGTCATAATCTTGTCTGAGCCCTTAGGCTCTTCCTTTCTCACATACATGGCAGGAATCTCACCTGCAATTATATCTTACAATTTATTATAATAAAGATTCTCTTTTTTTTCAAGACCAAAGACCAGAAACATTAGGGAATTAGAGAAAATTAGAAAATTAATATTAAAAAAATATTGTAAATTTATATTATGAAAATAAAAAATTATAAAATCGTTCGGAAATATGAAAATTATAAATTATCCCCCAACTCAGTCATTTGAAATCAATAGCTGTTCAATGTACAAACGGTAGCAAGCTCTATAGTGGTAAGAAAATAAAGGATGCATAATATCAAGCTTATACCGAACTAAATAATAGAGTAAAAATCGAAGATGAAAAACTTCCCATTCTAAATCATTATCTACTAAATAACTATATTCCTTTTCAATAACATCATAAAAATCAAGATATTGTTCATAAATCTGTTCAATCATTTTATTTAACTCCATTTCTATTGATAAAATGAGTATAACAAAAAAATAAAAAAAGCTGGGAGAATACTTCTATCATGTACTATAATGAATATCTAAATAAATAACAGATAAAAAAATTAACAGTTCAGCTCAACAATCCTACATTTCAAAAAAGATCTAAAATTTCTATAATGAAAAGAAATCACTGTAGGAATATGGTAGTCTACTTTATAATAAAAAACTTATCTGAAGATTGATTACAACACCACAAAATCTATTAAAGAATTACTTATAAGACCTATTAAAAATACCTAAAATGAAACATTCAAATCTAACAAACTTATAAAAGATATTAAATATTAATAAAGAGCTAAATAAAAAAGGGATCAAGATGACCCCTGAAAGATAAATAAAAAAACGTTCCTTAGAACGTTTACATACTCCGCCAGTAGGACTCGAACCTACGACATCATGATTAACAGTCATGCGCTACTACCAACTGAGCTATGGCGGATTAAAGCTAAGCGACTTCCTTATCTCACAGGGGGCAACCCCCAACTACTTCCGGCGTTCTAGGGCTTAACTTCTGTGTTCGGCATGGGTACAGGTGTATCTCCTAGGCTATCGTCACTTAACTTTGAGTAA